>NCEF01000018.1 GCA_002280565.1 Sphingomonas sp. 32-66-10 | reverse complement strand
GGCGGCGCGGCATGGCGCGCTGTCGCGACACATGACCTGACACCGGAGATTATCGGGCTGCGTGGATTTGCAAGGCGCGTGGCGGATGCGGCTGGTTGGCGCTCCCCCTGTGCGCGTTGGGATAGGGAGGAACGGCGATGCTGAAACGGCTTGGTTTGCTTACACTCGCGTCTGTCACGCTCGCTTCGTGCGACGGCACATCGATGCGCGCGGTCACGGTGGTCGGCTCCTCGACCGTGCTGCCCTTTACCAAGGCGGTGGCGACGGCCTTTGTCGAGCAGGATGAGGGACGCCGTACGCCGGTGGTCGAATCCACCGGTACCGGCGGCGGCATGGTCCGCTTCTGTGAAGGCGTGGGCGGGAAATATCCCGACATTGTCAACGCATCGCGCCGCATGCACGCCAAGGAATTCGACACCTGCCAGGCCAATGGGGTCAAGGACATCATCGAAGTGCCGATCGGGCTCGACGGCATTGCCATGGCCGAATCCAATGACGGCCCCAAGCTGACGCTAACGCGCAAGGACGTCTATCTGGCGCTTGCGGCGAACCCGATGGGCAAGCCCAACACCGCCAAGACGTGGAAGGACGTCAATCCCGCCCTGCCCGCGACGCCGATCACCGTGCTCGGCCCGCCATCGACGAGCGGGACGCGCGAAGCCTTTGTCGAGCTGATCCTCGAACCCGGATGCATTGCTGCCAACCCGGCGGCCAAGGAGCTGAAGACCAACCCCGATCCCGCGCTGTTCAGTGCGGCCTGTCGGACGCTCCGCACCGATGGCGCCTATGTCGAAAAGGGCGAGGACGATAATCTGATCGTCGAGGGGCTGGCCGGCAATCGTCAGGCAGTCGGCGTGGTCGGCTATTCCTATCTCGAAAAGAACCGGTCGCGTCTGCACGGCGCGCCGATCGACGGGGTCACGCCGACCTATCAGGATATCGCCAACGGGAAATATCCGGGCGTGCGCAGCCTCTATCTCTACGTCAAGAAGAAGCACCTCGACGCGATGCCCGAGCTGCAGGACTTCCTGAAGCTCTATGCCACAATGTGGGCACCGAACGGCCCGCTGACCGAGCGCGGCCTGATCCCCGCGCCGGACAAGGTGCGGCGCCGTGCGGCCGAGGCGATTGCCAATGGCTATGTGGTGGAGCGCGCAGACCTGCCCTGAGCGTGGCGGGGATTAAACGTTGGATTCAGCTGCGCTGAAGCGGGAGCGGGCCGGTGCCGCCGCCGTTTCAGCTCTGCTGAAACAAACTCAAGACGCCACCCGCACCACCAGCTTGCCGATCGCGCCGCGGTCGGCAAGCTTGGCGATGGCCTTGCCGCCATCCTCGAACGCGAACACTTCGCTGACATGCGGGTTGATCTTGCCCTCTTCCCACAGGCGGAACAGATGGTCGACATGCGCGGCGTTGGCCTTGGGATCACGCGCGGCAAACGCGCCCCAGAACACGCCGCAGACGTCGCAGCTCTTGAGCAGGGTCAGGTTGAGCGCCAGTTTCGGGATCCCCGCCGGGAAGCCGACGACGAGATAGCGTCCTTCCCACGCGATCGAGCGGAGCGCCGGTTCGGCATAGTCGCCGCCGACGGGGTCATAGATGACGTTGGCGCCATCCGGCCCGACCGCCGCCTTGAACTGTTCCGCCAGCGCCTTGGACGCCTCCTTGTCGAATGGGGCGCGGCCATAGACGACGGTTTCGTCTGCCCCCGCCGCCTTTGCCGCCGCCGCCTTCTCGTCGCTCGACACCGCGGCGACGACGCGCGCGCCGAATGCCTTGCCGAGTTCGATTGCCGACAGGCCGATGCCGCCCGCCGCGCCGAGGATCAGCAGCGTGTCACCCGCCTTCAGATGCCCGCGGTCGAGCAGCGCATGGATGCTGGTGCCATAGGTCATCAACAGCGCCGCGCCCTGTTCGAAGCTCTTGCTGTCGGGCAGCGGATAGAGGCGGCGGCGCTCGACCACGACCTTTTCGGCGAGGCCGTTCCAGCCGGTCGAGCCGAGCACGCGGTCGCCGGGCTTGAGGTCAGTAACGCCCTCCCCCACCGACTCCACCACGCCGGCGATTTCGCCGCCCGGCGCGAACGGGCGCGGGGGTTTGAACTGGTATTTGTCCTCGATGATGATCACATCGGGAAAGTTGATCGCACAGGCCTTGACCGCGACCACCACCTCACCGGGTTTCGCCACCGGATCCGGCAGCTCACCCATCATTAGAGTTTCAGGTCCGCCGACTTCCTTCGACAACAACGCCCGCATCACCGCTCTCCCTCTTGAGCCAAGGCCGCGCGTCGGCGACCATCGACTCATATTTCGAAATTGCGGTATCTCTTGCCAGTGTCAGACCGACCTCGTCCAGCCCCTGCATCAGGCAATCGCGGCGGAACGGGTCCATCTCAAAGGTGAAGCGGTCCTGAAACGGCGTGGTGACGGTCATCGTCTCGAGGTCGATGGTCACGGGATCGGTCTTCGCGACCTCGATCAGCCGGTCGATCGCCTCCTGCGGGAGCACTACCGCGACGATGCCGTTCTTGAACGCATTGCCGGAGAAGATATCCGAATAGCTCGGCGCGATCACGGCGGTGATGCCCATGTCCTTCAGCGCCCAGGCGGCATGTTCACGGCTCGACCCGCAACCGAAATTATCGCCCGCGATCAGGATCGGCGATCCGGCATAGGCAGGGTCATCGAAGATGTTGCCCGGCTGCGCGCGCACCGTTTCGAACGCGCCCTTGCCAAGGCCCTCACGGCTGATCGTCTTGAGCCAGTGGGCGGGAATGATGATGTCGGTGTCGATATTCTTGGCGCCCCACGGATAGGCGCGCCCTTCGACCTTGCGGACGGGGTCCATGTTCAGCTCCGGATGTCGTTGAAGCGAGCGAAGTCGCGGGCGGCGCTGCTGCGGCGCCCCGTCTTCAACCCGATATTCAGAAACGTGCCGTGCGCGGCGCTCAGCGCACCGGCGCGACGGCCTGCGTGCTCGCCCGCGCCTCGCCGACCGGGCCGCTGATGGTCGAATAGACCGCCGCAGCGCCGCTGAGGATCGTGCCCGTGATCAATGCCACCAATACGCGCTTCACCGGTCATTCCCCCGCCTGGGCCCCCATCAGGTCCCGCACGTCCGTCAGTCGCCCGGTTACCGCCGCCGCCGCCGCCATCGCCGGCGAAACGAGATGCGTCCGGGCGCCCGGACCCTGACGTCCTACGAAATTTCGGTTGGAAGTGGAAGCACATCTCTCGCCCGGCGGCACCTTATCGGGGTTCATTGCGAGACACATTGAACAGCCCGGCTCGCGCCATTCAAAGCCCGCGCTGGTGAAGATGCGGTCCAGCCCCTCCGCCTCGGCCTGACGCTTGACCAGCCCCGATCCGGGGACGATCAGCGCCTGCCGCACACCGTCGGCAACCTTGCGCCCGTTGACCACGGCGGCGGCGGCGCGCAGATCCTCGATCCGGCTGTTGGTGCAGCTGCCGATGAAGATATTCTCGACCGCAATGTCCTGCATCCGTGTGCCGGGGGTAAGGCCCATATAGTCGAGCGACTTTTGCGCCGCGACGCGCTTCGACGGGTCGGCGAAGCCGTCGGGATCGGGCACCACGCCGGTAATCGGCACGACATCCTCAGGGCTGGTGCCCCAGGTGAGCGAGGGGGCGATGTCGCTGCCCTGCAGCGTCACCACGCGGTCGTACACCGCGCCCGGGTCGCTCGGCAGGCTGCGCCACCATGCCAGCGCCTGTTCCCATTGCGCGCCCTGTGGCGCCATCGGACGCCCTTTGAGATAGGCATAGGTCGTCTCATCGGGCGCGATCAGGCCGGAACGCGCACCGCCCTCGATCGACATGTTGCTGATCGTCAGCCGCCCCTCGACCGACAGAGCGCGGATCACGTCGCCGGTATATTCGACGACATAGCCGGTACCGCCCGCAGCGCCGGTCTTGCCGATGATCGCGAGGATCACGTCCTTGGCGCTTACGCCATAGCCGAGCGTCCCGTCGACGCGGATCTCCATCGTCTTCGACTGGCTGAGCAGCAGCGTCTGGGTCGCCAGCACATGCTCGACCTCGCTCGTCCCGATACCGAAGGCGAGCGCACCGAGCGCGCCATGGGCAGAGGTATGGCTGTCGCCGCACACCAGGGTCGTGCCCGGCAGGGTAAAGCCCTGTTCGGGGCCGACGACATGGACGATGCCCTGTTCGGGGGCGGTCGCACCGAAATAGTCGATGCCGAACTCGGCGACATTGCGTTCGAGCGCGGCGAGCTGCTGCGCGCTCTCGTGATCGGCGATGGGGAGCCGGTTGCCCGCCGCATCGACCCGCGCGGTGGTGGGCAGGTTATGGTCCGGCACCGCGAGCGTCAGGTCGGGGCGGCGCACGCGGCGACCGGCGGCGCGCAGCCCCTCAAACGCCTGCGGGCTGGTCACCTCATGGACGAGGTGGCGGTCGATATAGATGAGGCAGGTGCCGTCCTCACGCCGTTCGACGACGTGCGCGGCCCAGATCTTCTCGTAAAGCGTGAGTGGTTTGCTGGCCATGATGCCGCCCCCATACGCCTTTGTTGCGCAGGGGCAAGCGCAGGCGACATTTTGTGAGGCGAAGCGCGGCTTGGCTCAGGGAGCGAGGTGCCGCCATGCGCGCAACATGCCGACGAGGTGAACGACGCCGTAAACCAGCACGATCGCCGACGACCAGATCGCGAAGGTGTCGCTATGTTGCGGTTTCCAGAAGTGCAGCGGCACAAAGGCGAGCGCGCGGAGCAGGTAGATCGCGGTGATCGCCACCAATGCGGTCCGCAGCAAGGGCAGCCGCGAGATCAGCCCCGCCCCCGACGCGGCATAGGCGGCCCAGACCGCCAACACCGTCGCGATACCAAGCGTGATCAGCGTCGGTCGCAAATCGCCCCGTGCCGCCGCCCGCGCCATACCCTCGCCCGCCCCGAAGAAGCGATACCAGTCCGGCCCGCCGACGATGCAGCCGAGGTGCAGCAGGGCAGCCGCTCCAGACAAAGCGGCGGCGGCGATCAGCCAGCTCGATCCCGGATTGCTTACGACACTCGGCATCGGCCCTCTCCTGCACGCTCTGTGCGAGTTTAGCGCAAAACCGCGCGGCCGTCAGTGCCCCACGACGCCGAGCGACGCGAACGGCTTGTCATGCTCGCCATAGCGTTCGACCAGCGTCGCGCTGGCTTCGTTGAGGCCGATCACCTCGACCTGCTTGCCCTCGCCGCGCAGCCGCAGGACGATCTTGTCGAGCACCCCGGTCGCCGAAATGTCCCAGAAATGCGCCTGGGTCAGGTCGATCGTCACCAACTCGACCGCTTCTTCGCGGAACTCGATTGTTTCCATGATCCGGTCGGTCGAAGCAAAGAAGATCTGGCCGCCGATCGTGTAGCTGCGGGTGCGTCCGTCAGCGCTCAGCGCGGTGTCGACCGTCACGAGCTGACGCACCTTGCCAGCGAAGAAGATGCCCGACAGCAACACGCCCGCCAGCACGCCCATCGACAGGTCATGCGTCCACACGACGATGATGACGGTCGCCAGCATCACCACGCTCGACTGCCACGGATGGACGCGCAGGTCGGCAAAGGACTGCCAGCGGAAGGTGCTGACCGACACGAACACCATCACCGCGACCAAAGCCGGCATCGGGATCTGCGCCACCCACGGGCCGAGCACGACGATCAGGATCAGCAGCAAGATGCCCGCGGCAAAGGTCGACAGGCGGCGGCGCCCACCTGACTTCACGTTGATCACCGACTGGCCGATCATCGCGCAACCGCCCATGCCGCCGATCATGCCGGTGAAGAAGTTCGCAATCCCCTGCCCCAGCGTTTCCCGCTGCTTGTCCGAGCGCGTTTCGGTCATGTCGTCGACGATCTGCGCGGTCAGCAGGGATTCGAGCAGGCCGACCGCCGCCATCGCCAGCGAGAAGGGCGCGATGATGCGCAGCGTTTCCCAGGTCAGCGGCACTTGCGGCCAGTGGAACATCGGCAGCGCCTCCGGCAACTTGCCCATCTCGCCCACCGTGTTGACGTCGATCCCCGTGCCGATCGTCACCGCCGCGAGCAGCACGATCGCCACCAGCGGCGACGGCACCGCGCTGGTGATGCGCGGGAGCAGATAGATGATCGCCAGCCCCGCCGCGACCATCGCATAGGTCTCCCAACCCACGCCGATCAGTTGCGGCAGCTGGGCCATGAAGATCAGGATCGCGAGCGCGTTGACGAAGCCGGTGATGACCGAGCGCGACACGAACCGCATCAGCAGGTCGAGCCGCAGCAGCGCGGCGATGCCCTGAAACACACCCATCAGGATCGTCGCGGCGAACAGATATTCGACGCCATGATCGCGCACCAGCGGCCCGACCAGCACCGCCACCGCCGCCGTCGCCGCCGAGATCATGCCCGGACGCCCGCCGGTGATCGCGATGATCACCGCGATCGAGAAGCTGGCATAGAGGCCGACGCTGGGATCCACGCCAGCGATTAGGGCAAATCCGATTGCCTCCGGGATCAGCGCCAGCGCGACGACGAGGCCCGACACAATCTCCCGCCCCGGATTGGTCAGCCAGTCGCGGCGGACGTTCGAGGCAAAGGACATATGGACATCGGCCATAGAACGGCCTCCTCGGTTGAGCGGGGTCGGAATGTGCTGCGACGCAGCGATGCGCCTGTCCCTAGTCGTGCAGTTCCGGCTGATCAACCGGTGGGGCAGCCACGCCGCGCCACAGCCCCGCCGCCGTGAAGCCACCGAACAGCGCGCCCTCTGCGACGCTCGTTACGATCCGGCTGCGCAGGCCGAAGCCGGTTTCGCCGAACAGCGCGCCGATCCGGCCGAGGTCGAGCCGAGCGCCGTCCATCGTCTGGGTCAGCACGTCGATGCTTCCGGCCAGCAGTCGCCCGCCGAGCAGCGCAATGATCAGGCCCGCCGCTGCGCCAAGGAGCATTCCGGCGAGCCCGGCATGGCGCTTGGTGCTGTCCGCGCGCCGCGTCGTGATCCAGAATGCCAGCCCGACCGCAGTTCCCAGCGCCACTCCCTCGGGCGCGCCGGTGATCCCTTCGGGTGCGCGACCGAGCAGCAGGGCAAAGGCGTCGATGCCGAGCAGCTTTGCCACCGCGCCCACGATCAGTCCGGCAAGCGCGCCACCGACGATCACCAGCGGCGACCGCGCACCGCCGCGCTGCACCGCTGCCGCGACGCCAAACGCGACCGCCCCACCGCCGATCGCGGCGACGGCGATGGTGATGCACGCGAGCACCAGCACGAACGACAGCGCCCCGCTCTGCGCGGGGACAGCCAGCGTCGCGCCGAGCACGCCATAGGTCAGCCCGCCGATCACTCCAGCCGCAACCGCCCCCGCCGCGCCGGTCGTTCCCATCCGCCATATCAACGACTGCGCAGGCAGTGGCTGCGGCGCTGTCGGTGCGGGCGATACCGGCGGGTGCGGCGGTTCGGGCCCCTCCCCCTCGACCGTTCCGACAAAACGGTATCCATATTTCGGCACCGTCGCGATGAAGCGCGGATCGCCCGCCTCATCGCCCAATGTCCGGCGCAACGTGCGGATGCACTGGGTCAGCGCCTCGTCCGTCACCGGAATGCCGCGCCACACCGCGTCCATGAACCGGTCCTTGGTCACCAGCTGGCCCCGTGCGCGCACCAGCAGGATCAGCGCGTCGAGATAGCGCGCGTTGAGCGGCACGTCCGCCCCGTCGCGGCGCAGCTGGCGCTCGGCGGTGTCGAGCTCGAAGCCTGCGAAACGATAGATGGCCGATTCCATGGCGATTTCAGCGAAGCCTCAGATCTTGCTCATGCCGCTCACCCACGGGCCGGGCCAGGGACGGGTATCGGCAATTCATGGAGGCAAGCACGTGGTTGAACAAGCGAAGAGTGGCGGCGTGTGGCGCAACCCGTGGCGGTTGATTGGATGGGGCGGCATCGCGGCGCTGATGCTGACCCCGGCGGTGGCGATGCAGTTTACCGATGCGGTCAACTGGACGGTCGGCGACTTTGTGTTCGCGGCGTTGATGTTCGGCAGTGTTGGGCTGGCGGTGGAGCTGACGGTGCGGGCCCATCCCGCCTGGACCTATCGCGCAGGGATGGGGATCGCGCTGGCAGCGTCGTTCCTGACGATCTGGATCAATCTTGCGGTGGGGATCGTCGGTGATGAGGGCAATCCGGTCAACGCGCTGTTCTTTCTGGTGCCGCTGGTTGCAGTGGCGGGCAGCCTGATCGGTGGGTTTCGGGCGCGCTTTATGGCGGTGGCTGCGGCGCTGGCAGCGGCGACCCAGATCGGCGTCATGCTCTATATCTGGGCGACGGGTCAGGGATTTCCGATCGGGGTCACAGCTTTTTTCGGGACGCTGTGGCTGGTCGCTGCGGCACTGTTCCGACAGGCGGGGCGGCATTAAGAGCAATCCTCCCCCGCCAGGGGGAGGATTGTCCTAGCGCATCACGCAGTCGCCAGCGCGACCTCGTAGTGCGCGGTCGTCTTCGCCGCGAGCTCGTCCGCGGTCACGCCGGGGGCCAGTTCGATCAGGCGGAAGGGCGAGTCATGGTCGACGCGCTGAAACACCGCCAGATCAGTGATGATCATGTCCACGACATTTTTGCCGGTCAGCGGCAGCGTGCAGTCGGGGATGAATTTCGGGCTGCCGTCCTTGGCATTATGCTCCATCACCACGATGATCTTCTTGACCCCGGCGACCAGGTCCATCGCGCCGCCCATACCCTTGATCATCTTGCCCGGGATCATCCAGTTGGCGATGTCGCCGGTCTGGCTGATCTCCATCGCGCCCAGCACGGTCAGGTCGATATGCCCGCCGCGGATCATCGCAAAGCTGTCCGCGCTGCTGAAATAGACCGATTGCGGCAGCTCGCTGATCGTCTGCTTGCCGGCGTTGATCAGGTCCGGGTCTTCCTCGCCCTCATAGGGGAACGGGCCGATGCCGAGCATGCCGTTTTCCGACTGGAGCGTCACCTCGACCCCGTCGGGGATGTGGTTGGCGACCAGGGTCGGGATGCCGATGCCGAGATTGACGTAGAAACCGTCCTGCAATTCCATTGCGGCGCGCGCGGCCATTTCGTCGCGGGTCCAGGGCATCCTCTTACTCCTTGCGCAATTCGGTTGTCGTCGTCGCGGTGCTGCGCACCGGGTTGGGCAGCAGGAACCAGCCCGCGCCCCAGAGCGGAGCGACCATCGTCTCGGTCGCGGCGGCACGGCTGCGCGCGGCGTCCGCCGCGTCGAAGCTGTCGCTGAAGTCGCCCAGCGCATCGCCAACGATCGCGACGACGCAATAGCTGGCGGCAACGGTGCGGCGCACCTGATCGCCCGAGATCGGCGGCTCCCCGCCACGCAGGATCAGCGTCTTGCCCGGCACGAACTCACCAAAGCCGAGCTTGGCGAGCATCGCCGCGGCCGCGTTGTTGCCGGCGGGTCGCCGCGCGCTGGTGAAAATCGCCTGCACGCCTTCGCGGCGCAGCGCGTCGATCCCTTCGACCGCACCCGGCACGGCGCTGACCTGATCGCTGCCATCGCCGATCCAGCGGCGGAAGCGCGCATCGGGGTCACTGCCAGCCGCGCTTTCATCCAGGTCGAACAGGATCGCGAACGGCTTTGCCTCGCACGGCACATAGCGCGGCGCGTCGAGCGTCGCGCCCTCGGCCAGCACCACCGAACGCACCGCCTCCCCCGCCTTGCGCGCTGCGACCTGGCGTTCGACATAGGCCCAGAGCGACTGATAGGCCTGCAGCGACGCTGCAGCGGATTCCGCCGAGACCGGCGCAGCGGGCGAAGACGCAGCCGCCGATGCCCAAAGCCGCAGCGCCAGTGCGCGCGCCTCGGGCGTTGCCAGCGTTGCGGTTGCATCGCCGGGCGTGGCCGCGACCGGGGCCGGCGTCGCGGTAGCAACGGGTTCGGGCTCCGGCTTATCGCCGTTTAGCAGCCGCTTGCCCGCGATCGATCCGCCCGCGACGATCGGGATCGCCGCCGCGACGCATCCGCCGCACAGCAGCCCCGCTACGCCGAGCGCCAGCAGGGCGCGCAACCGGCTCACGCCGCCTCGCTGGTCCGCTGACGGACCGTGCGGAACTCGATCTTCTTGTCATAGGGGGCGCCGATGATCATCCGCTTCACATAGATGCCGGGCAGATGGATCGCATCGGGGTCAAGGCTGCCGACCGGCACCACCTCCTCGACCTCGGCGACGCAGATGTTGGCGGCGGTCGCCATCGGCTGGTTGAAATTGCGCGCGGTCTTGCGGAAGATCAGGTTCCCCGCCTCGTCCGCCTTCCACCCCTTGATGATCGCGAGGTCGGCGCGGATGCCGCGTTCCAGGATATATTCCTGGCCATCGAACACCTTGACCTCCTTGCCCTCGGCCACCTTCGTGCCGACGCCGGTCTTGGTGTAGAAACCGGGGATGCCGGCGCCGCCCGCGCGGCAGCGCTCGGCGAGCGTGCCCTGGGGGCAGAACTCGACTTCCAGCTCGCCCGCCAGATATTGCCGCTCGAATTCCTTGTTCTCTCCGACATAGGACGAGATCATCTTGGCGACCTGGCGCGTGCGGAGCAGCTTGCCCAGCCCTTCGCCATCGATGCCGGCATTGTTGCTGGCAATGGTCAGGCCGGTGACGCCGTTGTCGCGGATCGCGTCGATCAGCCGCTCGGGGATGCCGCACAGGCCGAAGCCGCCCGCGCAAATCGTCATGCCGTCGTGCAGCAGGCCCTCAAGCGCCGCTTCGGCAGTCGGGTACAGCTTGTTCATCGCCGCGAGTCTCTCCTAGCCCCTGTCAGCCGGGCGATAGTCGCGGGGGGTCGGCGCGGTCAAGCGAACCTGAACCAACTTTCAACTTTGTTCCGCTGCATTGCGACGAATGAACGCTGCGCTGCGGCAAATACGTGGTCGGCGGCGTTGAAGCGTTAACCAATGCCCGATAGCATGCGATCGGTTTCCGGGGGCGGGATCAGACTCACATGCTTGAATTTTCGGTGTTCATCTACGGCCTGTTGACGGGCTTCGTGCTCATTTCGGCCGAGCAGAATCGCCGCGCCGCGCGGCCCAACCCGGCGATGGTGACCGCAGTCGGCTGGGGCCTGTTCTCGATGTCCTCGACGCTGGCCGCCTTGTGCGGTGCAGTGGGCATCGCGCTGCTGTTCGGCGTTTCGATACCCGGCCTTCCCGCCTTTGCCGCATAAAAATACGGGGCGGCCGGATGGCCACCCCGTAAGGGCTTGGGAAGGGTAGAATGAAGTGTCCGTTAGCCGACCGAGCCGCGACGAACGAGGTTCACGATCCCGAGCAGCACAACTGCGCCCAGGAACGAGATCAGCAACGAGATCGGGCTGAACGACCCGTCGGTAATCGACGCGCCACCGATCATCGGCGTGATCAGCAGACCAGCGAGCAGCGCGCCCACGATGCCGACCACGATGTTGAGGAAAATGCCCTGTTGGGCGTCCGTACGCATCACGATGCTGGCCAGCCAGCCAAGCACACCGCCCACGATCAGCAGTACAATTAAGTTGATCATCCGATGTCTCCCATATCCGTCCCGGCACGGCCGAGTTACATGCACTACGGTTGAAATCGCCGGACGTTCCGCCCCCGTCCGATTTTACTGAAGCCGATTCGCTTGGCGACCGGGAGAGCCGCATGCCCATCTATGCTTTCGAAGACCTGTGCCCGGACATCGATCCCGATGCCTGGGTCGCGCCGAGCGCGGACGTGATCGGCGATGCGCGGCTGGCGGCGGGGGCGAGCCTGTGGTTCGGCGCAGTGATCCGCGCAGACAATACGCCGATCCTGCTTGGCGCGCGCAGCAATGTGCAGGAAGGAGCGATGCTCCATTCCGACCCGGGCGCGCCGCTGACGATCGGGGAGGATTGCACGATCGGGCATCACGCGATCCTGCACGGCTGCACCATCGGCAATCGCGTGCTGATCGGCATGGGCGCGATCATCCTCAACCGCGCGGTGATCGGCGACGATTGCCTGATCGGTGCGGGTGCGTTGGTGACCGAGGGCAAGGAATTTCCGCCCGGCAGCCTGATCGTCGGCAGCCCCGCCCGCGCGATCCGTGAGGTCGACGCGACGACTCGCGCCGGGCTGCTGTATTCGGCGCAGAATTATGCCGAGCGGCAGCGGCGGTTTCGTGCCGGGTTGCGCCGGGTGGACTGATTCAAACCCTCCCCCGCAAGGGGGAGGATAGAACCGGTGGTCGTTTAGAATTTTCGGTACGGCACCCCTTGCCGTTTACGTAAAGCATCTGGACACGCAATTCGGTTCGTCTATGAAACGGGTATGGCCCTGCCCGCTCTCTTCGATCGCCTGCGGCTCCCCGTCATCGGGTCCCCGCTCTTCATCGTCTCCGGTCCCGAACTGGTCATTGCCCAGTGCAAGGCCGGCATCGTCGGCTCGTTCCCCGCGCTCAACGCGCGGCCGCAGAGCCAGCTCGACGAATGGCTGCACCAGATTACCGAGGAGCTGGCCGCGTGGAACCGCGACAATCCGGATCGCCCGGCCGCGCCCTATGCGGTCAATCAGATCGTTCACCGCTCGAACGACCGGCTTGAGGCGGATCTTGTCACCTGCGGCAAATGGCAGGTGCCGATCGTGATTACCTCGCTTGGCGCGCAGGAGCAGCTCAATCAGGCGGTGCACAGCTGGGGCGGTATCGCGCTGCACGACGTCATCAACGACCGCTTCGCGCACAAGGCGATCGAGAAGGGCGCGGACGGCCTGATCCTCGTCTGCACCGGCGCGGGCGGCCATGCCGGGCAGCTCAGCCCATTCGCCTTCGTGCAGGAAACGCGCGCCTGGTTCGACGGCCCAATCGCGCTGTCGGGATCGATCGCCAATGGCGGCGCGATCCTCGCCGCACAGGCGATGGGCGCGGACCTCGCCTATATCGGATCGCCGTTCATCGCGACGGCAGAGGCGAATGCCGAGGCGGATTACAAGCAGGGCATCGTCGCCGGCGGCGCGTCCGATATTGTCTATACAAATCTGTTCACCGGCGTGCACGGCAATTATCTGCGCCAGTCGATCGAGGCGGCGGGGCTCGACCCCGACAATCTGCCCGAGAGCGATCCGAGCAAGATGAACTTCGGCTCGGGCGGGAATTCCAAGGCAAAGGCATGGCGCGACATCTGGGGATCGGGCCAGGGTATCGGTGTGGTGCGCGAGGTTCAGCCGGTGGCGACCTTCATCGACCGGCTTGACGCGGAGTATCGCGCGGCAAAGGCGCGGATTGCGGGGCTGTCGAACGGCGGTTGGACCGCTTGACCTAAAGCAACCTCGTCACCCCGGCCTTGTGCCGGCGTCCACCGGGCGGCAAGCGCGAAGCAAGCGGCTCGAGCTTTGGATGCGATGATGCGTGGACCCCGGCACAAGGCCGGGGTGACGATTATTTAGATGGTCGCCTGAACGATCAAGCCGCCATACGGCGCGCTTTTTCCAGCTTCTTCATCAGCATCTGGCGCTTGAGGCGCGAGAGGTGGTCGAGGAACACGATCCCCTCGAGATGGTCCATCTCATGCTGGATGCAGGTCGCGAGCAGGCCGGTGAACTGCTCGTCATGCGCGTTGCCGTGCTCGTCCAACCACTTGACCCGGCACGTCGCCGGGCGATCGACATCAGCGAACTGATCAGGGACCGACAGGCAGCCCTCGGTATAGGTGTTCATTTCCTCGGCGGGGTCGAGGATTTCGGGGTTGATGAAGACGCGCGGCGCCTTGATCGGCTTGCCTTCCTCGTCTTCCTCTTCCTGCAAATCCATCACGATCACGCGCTTGGGCACGCCAACCTGAATCGCGGCGAGGCCGATGCCGGGCGCATCGTACATCGTGTCGAACATGTCGGCGATCAGCGCGCGCAACTCGTCATCGACCGTCTCAACGGGGGTGGAGACGGTCTTGAGACGCGGATCGGGAACTTCGACGATAGGGAGAATAGCCATCACACCAATTTAGTGATTTGGCGGTCCAGTCGCAAGATTTGGTTCACGCCACCGGTCGCCGCGCGCGCAGCGCCTGTGCCAGCGTGCCCTCATCGAGATAATCCAGCTCACCGCCGACCGGCAGGCCGTGCGCCAGCTGGGTCAGCCGCACCGGATAGCCCTCCAGCCGCTCGGCGATGTAATGCGCGGTCGTCTGCCCCTCGAGCGTCGCGTTCATTGCCAGCACGACCTCATCCACCCCGCCCGCCGCGATGCGTGTGACGAGGCTGTCGATCGCCAGATCCTCGGGCCGCACCCCGTCGAGCGCCGAGAGCTTGCCGCCAAGCACATGGAATTTGCCGGGGAACAGGCGCGAGCGTTCCAGCGCCCACAGGTCCGCCACTTCCTCGACCACGCACAATTGCCGCGTATCGCGACGCGGGTCGGCGCACACCGCGCACGGATCGGTCGTATCGACATTGCCGCAGGTCGAGCAAGTCGCGAGCCGCTCGCTCACCGCCTCCAGTGCGCGCAGCAGCGGGTCGAGCGCGGTCTCGCGCTTCTTGAGCAGATGCAGCACCGCCCGCCGCGCCGATCGCGGGCCAAGGCCGGGGAGCCGCGACAGGGCTTGGGTGAGGGTTTCGATCTCGGGCGATGCCATGGATGCGACATAGGGGCTTGCCTGCCCCCCTGCCAAGCGGCGAAGGGGGCTTCATGCGGATCATCTTCATGGGCACTCCCGATTTCGCGGTGCCGACCCTCAATGCGCTGGTCGAAGCGGGCCACGACGTCGTCGCGGCGTACAGCCAGCCGCCGCGTCCCGGCGGGCGGCGCGGCAAGGCGCTGACCCCCTCCCCCGTCCACGCCCGGGCGGAGGAACTGGGGATCGACGTGCGCACGCCGCTGTCGTTCAAGAAGGACCCCGACGCGGTCGCCGCCTTTGCCGCGCTGAACGCCGATGTCGCGGTGGTCGCGGCCTATGGCCTGATCCTGCCCGTGAGCGTGCTGGAGGCCCCGCGCCTCGGCTGCCTCAACGTCCATGGCTCGCTGCTCCCCCGCTGGCGTGGCGCGGCGCCGGTGCAGCGCGCGATCCTGGCGGGCGATGCGGAGACCGGCGTCGGGATCATGCAGATGGAGGCGGGGCTCGACACCGGCCCGGTGCGGCTCGAGGGGCGCACGCCGATCGACGGCAAGACCGCGGGCGAGCTGACTACCGAACTGGCAGCGATGGGCGCGCGGTTGATGGTGCAGGTGCTGGGCGACTTTGACGGGCATCCGGCGGCGGCTCAGCCGGAGGAGGGCGTCACCTACGCGGCGAAGATCGACAAGGCGGAAACGCAGCTGGACTTCACCCAGCCCGCCGACGCGGTCGAACGGCAGATCCGCGCCTTCAACCCGCCGGGCGCGTGGTTCGAGCATGACGGCGAGCGGATCCGCGTGCTGGCGGCCGACCTTTTCCCTCTCTCCGCTTGCGGGGAGAGGGGCATGATCGTGGACGACCAACTCACAATCGCTTGCGCCACCGGCGCCATCCGCCCCACCCGCGTCCAGCGCGCCGGTCGCGGCGTCGTCACCACGCGCGAACTGCTCAACGGCTTCCCGATTCCTCCCGGGACCCGGCTGTGACTCGTTTCGCGCTGACCATCGAATATGACGGCCGCCCCTTCATGGGCTGGCAATATCAGGATCATGGCCCCAGCGTTCAGGGGGCGATCGAGGATGCGCTACACGGCATTACCGGGGAGGATGCGCTGGTCCACGCCGCCGGGCGCACCGATGCCGGGGTCCACGCGCTCGGCATGCGCGCGCATACCGAGATCGAGAAGGAGATCGCCCCGTTCCGGCTGATGGAGGCGCTCAATGCGCACCTCCGCAAGGTGCCAGTTGCGATCCTGGCGTGCGAGGTGGTGCCCGAAGACTGGCACGCGCGCTTTTCCTGCGTCGCGCGCCATTATGTCTATCGCATCGTCAACCGCCGTGCGCCGCTGACGTTCGACGCGGGGCTGAAATGGCGCGTCCCCGCCGAGCTTGACGCCGCTGCGATGCACGATGCCGCGCAAATTCTGGTCGGCACGCATGATTTCACCACGTTCCGATCGGTCCATTGCCAATCGGCCAGCCCGCTCAAGTCGCTCGACCGGCTCGACGTAGTGCGTGAGGGCGACGAGATCGCGATCCACGCCTCGGCGCGCTCGTTCCTGCATCATCAGGTGCGGTCGATGGTCGGGTGCCTGTCGATGGTCGGGCGCGGCCAGTGGAGCGCCGATGATCTGCGCGCCGCGCTCGAGGCCAAGGACCGCGCCCGCCTCGGCCTCAACGCGCCGTCGGACGGGCTGTATTTCGTGCGCGCGGATTATCCTTAGCGGCTGAACCGCGCCGCCAGTTCGGCGTGGGTCGACCAGCGGAATTGCCCCACCGGCTGCACCCAATCGAGGCGATACCCGCCCTTGACCAGCGCCTCGGCATCGCGCGCAAAGGTCGCCGGGTTGCACGAGACATAGGCGATCACCGGCGCCTTGCTCGCCGCCAGCTCGACCGCCTGTTCCTTCGCCCCGGCACGCGGCGGATCGAGGATCACTGCGTCGAACAGGTCGAGCTCCTTCGCGGTCAGCGGGCGGCGGAACAGGTCGCGATGCTCGGCGAACACCTGACGCAGTCCGCGTCCGGCCGCGGCCTTGAGCGACAGGATCGCGTCGCGCGCGCCCTCGCCGGCATAGACCTTGGCCTTGGCGTCCATCGCGAAGGTGAAGGTGCCGAGCCCGGCGAACAGGTCGGCGATGGTCTTCGCCCCACCGACAGCCTCACGCACCGATGCGACCAACGCCGCCTCCCCCTCGGGCGTTGCCTGCAGGAAGCTTGCGGCCGGGAATGGCACCGCGACGCCGCCGAATGTCACCGTCACCGGATCGGGCTCCCAACGCGCCTCCGGCCCCATTCCGTCATCGACGCTGAGCCGCCCGAGCGCATGGCGCATCGCGAAGGCGGTCACCGCCTCGACGGCCTTGAGGCTGTCGGTCACCAACCCCTCGACCAGGACATCCGGCCCCTGATCGGTCAGCGCGAGGTGGACATTGACCCGCCGGCTCGGCGGCAAATGCGATGCAAGCAGCCCGCGCAGCGGCTGAAGCAGTGAAAACAGCCAGGGATCGAGCACTTCGCATTGCTGGACGTCGATCAGCCGATGGCTCGCCTGTTCGGTAAAGCCCAGATGCACCTGCCGCCCGCGCCGCTCGGCATGCAGCGTTGCGCGGCGGCGCGTGCGTGGCGGTGAGAGGATCGGCGCGCGGATCTCGGCGGTCAGGCCGTGCTGCGCCAGCGCCCCGGCGATCCGCCCGGTCAGAAACTCGGCATAGGCGGCATCGTCGAGATGCTGGAGCTGGCACCCGCCGCATTCGGGAAAGTGGCGGCACGGCGGCTCGACATGGCGCGGCCCGCGCGCGACTGAGCCATCGGCGCGCAGCCGGTCCCCCGGCGCTGCCAGCGCGGCATGCCGCCCGTCCGCCGTCACCCCATCCCCGCGTGCGGCGATCCGCACGATCGTTTCGTCTTCACTCATCGCGCACGCTCATAGGCCTGCGGGAGCGCATCCGCCAGTTCATCGGCGAGGAAACAGCGGTCGAGCAGCCGCGCGGCCTGCCCGTGCAGCCACACGCCGTTGCTCGCGGCGCGAAGCGGGTCCCAGCTTTCCTGCGCCAGCATCGCGGCGATTGCCCCCGCCAGCACATCGCCAGTCCCGGCGACCGAAAGCCACGGACTGCCCAGCGGCGCGATGTTCGCCCAGCCATCGGGTCGCGCGATCACAGTATCCGCACCCTTGAAAACCACCACCGCGCCCGAGCGCGCAGCAGCATCCAGCGCGCGCTCGATCTTGCTGCCCTGTCCCTTGCCGAACAGCGCATCGAACTCGCCTGCATGCGGGGTCAGTACCACCGGCGCAGCGCGATCCTTCAGCGTGGCGAGGTCTAGGAGGTGCAGCGCATCGCCATCGATCACCAGCGGCCGATCACTCGCCAGCGCGGCATCCAGCTTCTCCCGCGCGCGATCGTTGCGACCCAGCCCCGGCCCGATCACCACCGCGCCGATCCGCTTGTCGTCCAGCGCCTCTGCGCTCCACCGCTGGCGGACAATGGCGTGCGGCGGGCTCGGCAAGCCGCCGGTCAGCAGCAGGACATAGCCCGCCCCCGCGCGATAAGCCGCCCGCGCCGCAAGCTCCGACGCGCCGTGCATCGGGCCGGAGACGACCGCGACCATGCCGCGCGAATATTTGTGCGCATCCGGCCCGGGCATTGCGAGCCGCGGCCGCGCCAGCGTGCGCACCGGCGTCTCGCTTTCGCCAAGCCCGATCTCGACCAGCCGCACCGCCCCGCACTGCTGCGCGACGGGCTGCAACAGATGCGCAGGCTTCAGCGCGCCCAGCGCCAGCGTCACGTCGAACGCGGCAAGCGCCGCCCCGAAGCTCCCGCCACCATCGGTTTCGGCCCCGCTCGGCAGGTCCACGGCGATCGACAGCCCCGCCTGCACCACCAGTGCGTTGACGATGTCCGCCAGCTCCGGGTCGAGCGCGCGAGCCAGCCCCGTTCCGAACAACGCATCGACCAGCACGGGCGCAGGCTCGGTCGCGTCGGTCAGAGCCTCCACGCCCCCGCCCCACGCCGCCCGTGCCGCAGCCGCAGCCTCGGTCTTCGGCTCGCCCAACGCCGCCACGCGCACCGGCACGCCCCGGCTGGCCAGCACCCGCGCCGCGACATAGCCGTCGCCGCCATTGTTTCCCGGCCCGCACAGGATCAGCACCTCGCTGCCCGCCGCCAAGCGGTGGACCCATTCGGCGACACCCGTCCCGGCGCGCTCCATCAGTTCGGTCACGCTCGACCCGGCGGCCATCGCCCGCTCCTCCGCCGCGCGCATCGCGGCGGCGGTCAGCACCGGCGCCCCTTCGGGCACGTTGCGGAACATCAGTCGTCGCCTTGCGGTTTGGGCAACAGCAGCGCGAGCAGCAACATCCGGCATTCGGCGTCGATCGTGCCGTCGATCAGCTCGGGCCGGAAGCGCCGCTGAAACGCCACCGTCGCCGCCAGCGGATCGCGCACATCATAGCCGAAGCGTTCGAGCGCGAGCAGAAAGCCGCCATCGGTCCAGCCCGGGTCCATCAGATTCTTGGTCGGACGGGGCAGCGCCAGCCGCAGCCGCGCAAGCTTGCCCCACGGAAACAGCTCGCCCGGATCCTGCTTGCGTGCGGGCGCAATGTCCGAATGGCCGACGACATTGCCGCGCGTGATGCCGTAGCGGTCCTTGATATCGGCGACGAGGCGGATGACCGCATCGATCTGTTCGTCGGGATAGGGGCGATAGCCATATTCATGGCCGGGATTGACGATCTCGATCCCCACCGATGCCGAATTGACGTCGGTCACCCCGCGCCAGTGCGATCCGCCGGCGTGCCAGGCGCGCTTGTCCTCCGGCACCATGCGCACGACCTGTCCGTCTTCGGCCACCAGATAATGGCTGGAGACGCCGAACTCGGGGTCGCGCAGCCGCTCGATCGCCTCCTCCGCGCTGCGCATCCCGGTATAGTGCAGCACGATCATGCTGACCGGTAACAGCCGTTCGCCGAAATTGGGCGATGGCGCGTCGATGATGTTGAGCTCGGCCCGGTCCTGCATGGCTCGCAGGGATGCGGCGATGCGCGCCGAAACGCAAGCCGGTTGAAACCCGGTGTCAGCCGAACGCGGTCGCCTGTGGGACGCGCTGTCCACTGTCGGCGCGATACAGACCGCGAATCCGGCCGCATGGCGCAAACGCATCGGTCTGGCCGATCACGGTTTCTCCCGCACCGAGCAACAGCGCCCCGCCGTCGCGGATCGCGCTGCGCAGCGTCTGATAGGCGCGGCTGCGCATCGCCGGTGGGAAGTAAAACAGGACGTTGCGACACAGGATCAGGTCGAACTTCCCCGGCGGCGCGGCGTCCTGCGCCAGATTGTGGCGGCGGAACTGGACGCGGCGGGCGAGTTCGGGACGCACGACCCATTCGGTCCCGTCCTGATTGAACCAGGTCATCATCCGCCGGATCGGCAGGCCGCGCTGGATTTCGAACTGCGAGAAGCGCCCCGCGCGGGCGCGGTCGACCGTGGCCGCCGATACGTCGGTCGCGACGATTTCGGGAAAGGGCAGGCCGCGCGTGACATAGGCTTCCTCGAACAGCATCGCGAGCGAATAGGGCTCCTGCCCGGTCGAACAGCCTGCCGACCAGATGCGCAGCCGACGCCCCGGCTGCTCGGCCGCGATCGCCGCTGCGGCTTCCACCACCAGTTCCAGAACACCGGTGTCACGAAAGAATGAGGTTTCGTTGTTGAGCAGCGCATCGACCACCGCATCGGCAAGCGGCCCGGAGGGGGTGGTCGTCAGGCGCGCGATCAGCTGATCTACGCTGGTCAGCTCATGTGCGCGCAGCACGGTTTTCAGCGCGGTTTCGATCCGCCACGCGCGGTTGGCGGCGATCTGTTGGCCGGTGCGCTGTTCGAGAAGTGCGCCGATAATGTTGATCGCGCCGGACGAAGCAAAGGGCTGGGCAGCGCTCATCAGCGCGGCCGCCGCTGGCTGGCGACCATGCGGCCGATCTCGTCGGGGGGCAGCACCGCGCTGGCACTCGCTGCGACCGCGCCGGGCATGCCCCACACGACCGAGCTGGCACGATCCTGCGCCAGGATCGCGCCGCCCGCGTCGATCAGGCTGCGCGCGCCGATCGATCCGTCGCGGCCCATGCCCGACAGCATCACGCCCAGGCCACGCTTGCTATAAACTTCTGCCACCGATTGCAGCATCGGATCGACCGACGGCATGCATCCGCTGACGGCGCGCTCATCGGTCAGGCGGATCGCAACCCCGTCGCTGGTGCGGACGCAACGCATATGGGCGTGGCCGGGCGCGACCAGCATCCGGCCGGGGCGCACGCGCATATGATCCTCCGCCACCTCGCACGGTCGCCCGGCCAGCACCGCAAGCTGCGCGGCGAAATAGCTCATGAACGACGCAGGCAGATGCTGGGTCACCAGAATCGGGACCTCGAAGCTCGGCGGGATCGCGCGCAGCATCTGGCTCAGCGCGTGGATGCCGCCGGTCGAGGCACCGATTGCGACGATATCGAATTCCTGCGGTACGACGCGCGGCGCACCGCTCGGCCCGACCAGTTCGCCCGCGCGATCGGTGAGGCGCGTCAGTCGCTCTTCCAGCGTTTCGGCGAATTTTCCGGCAAAGCTGCCTACGCCCGGCTTGACCAGCGTGTCGGCGGCACCCAGCGCCAGCGCCTGAACGGCGGCCGCAGCACCGCGTTCGGCGGCGGAGGAGACGACAAGGATCTTCGCCCCCTGCCCCGCGACCAGCAGGTCGGGCAGGCCGGTCAGACCGTGCACACCCGGCATCTCCAGATCGAGCAGAATCACATCGGCGCGGTTCGACGCCAGAAAGGTGAGCGCGCCCGGCACGTTACTGACCGCCCCGACCACGGCAAAGCCGCGCATCCCTTCGATCATCCGGGCCAGCACCGCGCGGGCGACCGCCGAATCATCGACGATCAGGATGCGAACGACATCGTCGCGCGGATCCGGCTGGATGCCGGCCGCGAGGGGGCTGCCAGACATTGGGACTTGTTCCTTAAGCGACGCCGACGATCTGGAGCTTGCTCTCCAGCGTTTCGCGGTCAAACGGCTTCATCACATATTCGTCGGCACCCGCCTCGATCGCGGCACGGATATAGGCCATGCCGTTCTCGGTGGTGCAGAACACGACCTTGGGCTTGCTGGCGATGCCGCTGTCCTTGAGCGCGCGCAGGAAATCCATCCCGCTCATCACGGGCATGTTCCAGTCGAGCAGCACCACGTCGGGCGATGCCTCAAGGCACGCCTCGAGCGCCTCGCGTCCATCGCCGGCTTCGCGTACTTCAAAATTGAGCGTCTCGAGGATGTGCCGGGCGACCTTTCGGATCACCTTGGAGTCATCGACGACGAGGCAGGTTTTCATACGAGACACTTCCCGGTTCTGCGGAACTGATGCCAATATGGAAGAAATACGTAAGTAGGTCGTTAATTGCGGATCATGTGGTCGGCGCAACGAGTCCGGGGACCAGCGCCGCCAGATCGATGGTCAGGATCGGTTCGCCGTCGCGCTCGATCAGCCCGCGGCCGGCCTGCTGCCACATGCCCGACAGCGGCACGCCCGCTGCCAGCGGTTGCGACACGAACGGCGCGACATCGTCGAGCGCATCGACCAGCATCGCATAATGATGGCCGTCGACCGGCGTGATCACCGCGCGACCGCCTGCCCCCTCACCTGGCTCCAGCCCCAGCGCCGCGCGGGTATCGATGACCGTGACCACCCTGCTGCGCAGCGCCGCAAGCCCGCGGACATGCCCCTGCGCCCGCGGCACGGCGACAATATTGCCGATATCGACCACCGATTCGACCTGATTGGCGTCGATCGCCACCGATTGCCCGGCGATCTGCGCGATCAGGAACAGGTCTTCGCTCATCGCATGCCTCCCTGTGCCGCTGCGGCGATCGCGCCGAGCAGCGCCGCGCGATCATAGCGATAGATGGTTCCGTCACTGCCGCCCCGCTTGCGGCTGCGCAGCCGCACGACCGGTGCCGCTGCGCCAATTTCCGGCTCCGCATCCAGCGTGAGCACGACCTGAGCCGCCTCGCCGGGGGCCAGCGTGCTGACGACGCGATAGCCCGCACCCTCCAGCAACGGCTGGACGAAGGTGCCAAGCCAGCCCGTGTCGCCACCACCCAACAGGCAGAGCGGCGCGATCGCGCCATCGGCATCGGCCTCACCATGTTCGCCAAACAGCCACATCGGATCGAGCAGCTCGACCGGCTCGCCATCGATCAACGCCACGCCCGCCACGGGGCCGGGCGTTGTCGCCGGCGCAATCTCCGCCGGCATCGGCACGATATCGGTCGGTTCGGCGATGGCATAGGCAATCTCGCTGATCCCGTCGCGCAGGCGCAGGATCGATCCGGTGCGTTTGACGTCGGCGCCATCGACCGCCGCGACCGGCACGATCCGGTCATCAATGGTCAGGCGGAGGCGGCCCGCGCTGCGATGGATCGCACCCGCGCCGACCTTCTCGATCCGGTCGACCACCTCCAGCGGCACGGCCCGTCGCGCGCCGTCCAGATCGGCGAAGACCAAGGCCAGTGCGCCGTCGTCGAGCGCCGCGTTCTCCTCCTCGACCTCAACCTCGCGCACCCGTTCAAAGTGCAGCCCGGCGTCGCGCGCGAGCCCCGCGCAATCGAGCAACAGCATCGGGCAGCCGCTATCGGGCAAGGTCTGTCCGGCATAGATGCCCGTCGCCATGATCGCGGGCGCGGCAGGCTTGATCACCAATTCCTCATTGTCGAGCACATCGTCGACGCGCAGCGCATAGCTGCCCTCGCCCATGCTGACGATCGCAACCATCGGATAGCCACCGGTGGCCACCGGGGTGAGGCCGAGCTGATCGGCGAGCACGATCATCGGCAGCCGCCGGTCGCGCAACGTGACCACCCAGGCGCTACCGATACGATCGACGCGGATCGCGTCGCTCCGCTCGCTGACAATTTCCTCGATCGCCTGACGCGGGATCGCGAAGGACTGACCCCCTGCCCCGACCACAATCGTCGGAATGATCGACAAGGTCAGCGGAACATGGATCAGGATGCGCAGGCCGCGACCGGGATCATTGTGCAGCTCGACGCGCCCGCCAATCTGTTCGATCGCCGCGCGCACCACGTCCATGCCGACGCCGCGTCCCGAAATCTCGGTCACCACGTCCTTGGTCGACAGGCCGGGTTCGAAGATCAGCGCCAGCCTGGCACGCTCGCCCAGCGAACGCAGTTCGCGCTCGTCGCGACCATTGTCCGCCAGCTTGCGGATCACCCGCTCGACATCGATCCCGCGTCCGTCATCGGACACTTCGACCACGATCTGGTTGCCCGATTGGCGCGCGGAGACGGTCAGGCGGCCATTTTCCCGCTTGCCCGCCGCGCGCCGCTCGGCCGGATGCTCGATGCCATGGTCGATCGAATTACGGATGATATGAACCAGCGGATCGCGCAGCACCTCGATCATCTCGCGGTCGAGCTCGACTTCGGCGCCCTCGACATGCAGCAGCACCGATTTGCCCAGGCCCGCCGCCGTATCGCGCACCATGCGCGGCAATGCGGAAAACAGCGCATCGATCTTTTGCATCCGCGTGCGCGTCACCGTGTCGCGCAGGTCGGCAACGGTGGCCGACATGCGCTCCAGCGCGGCCTCAACCTGCGGATCGACTTCGGCGCTGCGCAACCGGCGCGACAACTCGTTGCGCGCGAGCACCATGTCGGACATGCCGCTCATCATGCGGTCGAGCAGGTCGACATTGAGCCGCACGCTGCGGCTCTGTGCGCGCTGCGGCACCGGAGCCGTCGGCTGGGCCACTTCGGCCGAACCGCCCGCCAGCGCGGCAATCAGCAGATCCTCTTCGGTATCGTCCAGCGCGGCGCCCGCATCGATCGCTTCAACGATCTCGCCGATCCGATCGACCACGCCCAGCACGGCATTGACCAGGCCACGGTCCGGCACACGTTCACCCGCCCGCACATCGGCCAGCACATCCTCAGCTGCATGGCTGAGGCGCGCGAGCCGTGGCAGATCGAGGAAGCCGCAGCTGCCTTTTACCGTATGGACGAAGCGGAAAATGGCATCGAGGCGCTCGCGGTCCTGCGGCGACGCCTCCCAGGCAACGATCTCGCCCGACAGCGCCTCCAGCGTTTCGCGCGTCTCGGCAATGAATTCTTGTAGCAGATCGTCCACAGCCGCCCCCACACCTCCCTGCGGTCATGGCACCGGCACGGTTAACAGGCGGTTAGGACGCAACCCGTGCAGACCGAATATCCTCGGGCCGGACGCGCCAAGTAACGAATGCAACCAACGCGGTCGCCGCGCGGCATTTCCGCGTTACTCCCGTATTTGCACGGAGTCCCTACTCCGCAAAAATGCCTATACTCAAAATAGGATCAAGAGTGTCTCGAGGTCGGCAAGGCTTCATCTCTTGCCGGATGGGGGATGACGATGTCGACGCGACTTGACCGGATGCGTCTCAATTGCCGACTGGTCACGCGCGTGCTTGGTGAAGAGGTGTTTGCCGCAACCCTCGATCTGGGTAACCGACTCCCGGCCGAACTTGTCCGTGCGCGCACGGTCTGCATCCCCATCCTGATTTCGGTCACGCGCGACATGATCGATCGCAAGATGCGCGGCCCGGCGGTTGCGCGTGGCCCGTCGATCAACGCGATCGCCGCGTCGCTCGGCCTTCCCTTTGAAACGGCGCGGCGTAATGTGCAGCGCATGGCCGATCTGGGCTGGCTCACCATCGGCCCCAGCGGCGGAGTTGCGCTGCCCGAACCGATGCCCCGCGCGCTGGCCGACTGGTGCGTCGATCTGGGCCGGAGGCTGCGTCGTGCCGCCGCGACGATGGAGGCGCTGGGCGCGACCGACGCAGAATCGCTGGATTTTGCGGCCTGCGACAATAGCTGCACGCTCGCCGCGCTCGACCTGTTTCTGATCATGGCCGGCACGTCGAACCATTTCCAACTGCGTTTTACCGAACTGCTGCTGGTCCATTTCGTCTGTTCGGCGAGCGTTGCGCATCTCAACGAACAGCCCCCGGGCACGGCCCCCTTCGCGCGGGTCGATACGGTGCCGGACGCTACCGAACGCGCATTCGTGCCGATGGCCGAGTTGGCGCGGCTGCTCGGCATTTCCCGCTCGACCGTCTACCGGCTCGTATCCGATGCGGAGCAAGCCAATCTGTTCGAGCGACGCGGCAACGGTGTGCGGGCATCCGACCATTTCCTGACCAGCACCCCCTATGTCGAGGCGCTGGAGCTGATCGCAGGACGCACCGCGACCCTGTTATCCCGGGTCGAGCGGCACCGCTGCGGAATTGGCTGCACCGCGCTGGACCATGTCCTTCGCCGCCCTCGCCCCTGGCGTCAGAGCCCCGACGTGGCGCAACTCGCGCACGCGGGGTAGCGGGGAGCGGCACCCGCGCGTCAGGCCAGCCAGCCACTCCGCCGCCAGCTGATCTCACGCGCGGCAATCTCGCCGCGCAGCAACTCGACCAACACCTCTGCATCAAGGTCTACGATCCGCGCATAGGCCCGCACCGCGCCCATCAGGTAAATCGGCGCGGCAAATTCGGCATAGTCCTCCGCCTCGATCACCGCGATGAACGCTTCCGAAAAGCGCGTGACCCGCGCGATGTCGCTCAGTTCGAGCCCCCGCTCGACGCGCGCCGCCGCCAGCAGCGCACCGCACGACGCCCCCGGCGCGACAGCGATGTCACCCAGGTCCATGGGAAGTGCGGGACGAGCGAGTTCGGCGGTCAACATTGCGGAGATCCTTTGGAGCGCCGGCTAATGAAAACGGTTACCGCCAGCAATAACGGCGGTACTCATTCTGATATCGTAACAAATGTGTCGATTGATGGTACCCAGGGTCAAGCGCCGTGCCGGCAGTGACATGGCGCTTTGCACGTCCAGCGACGGGCGCTAGCGTCACATGATGCGCCTCGTGCTGCCCGCTTCGCTTCTCTTGTTATCGGCATGCGGCATCGATCCCGCCTGCGACACGCAGGTTTTGCAAGTCGCCCGCGAAATCGGCAGCGACCGCTATGCGGCGACCGAGGTTCGCAGCTGCGGCGCCGCCACCGGCTTCGCCACCATCGTTCGGGTGGGCCGCGCAAGCGAACCCCAATCCGATGCCGTCGAGGTGTTCGTGGCGGACAGCGACCATGGCAAGGCCACCGCCGGGATGGACGGATCGATTTTCATGAACGTCGTCTGGACCGCGGCGGGCAAGCTGGCGATCGTCTATGACGCGCGCGGTCGGGTGTTCAAGCGCGTGGCCGAAGCGAAGGGAGCGGCGATCCAGTTTCGCGGCTCTGGTGCCGCGCCACCCGAGTGATTCAGCGCGCCCTCCCATCGTCAGCCCAGCCTTGAACCGGGCCAAGGCTTCTTTTTCGACGTTAGAGAAGACAAGCCCCGTCCCGAATCAAATTCGGGACGACGAGAGTGTCACGCATGGGCCCCACCCCGCCAAACCTCCCGCGCCACCATCACCCGCTCAAACAGCGCTGACCCGACAAACGCCTCCAGCCACCGCTGCACCCGCGCCAAATCCTGCGCGGCGAACCACGCCCGATCCACCGCCGCGAATTGCCGTACGAACGGCAGGATCGCCGCATCGGCCAGTCCGAACCGCTCCCCGCTCAGAAACGCCCGCTCACCCAGCCGCGCTTCCAGACCATCCAAAATCGCAAGCCCCGCCGCGCGATGATCCACGTCATCCGCCGCAAACCGCTCGGGATATTTGTAGCGGTCGAGGTGGTGTTTGAACGGCCCGTCATTGGTCGCGATCAACGCCGCGTCGTCGCCCGCCAGCCAGTCTTCGGGATCGTTCCGCGCCAGCGCCCAGCGCATGATGTCGATGCTCTCGTCGATCACCCGGCCATCGGGCATGACCAACACCGGTACCGTCCCCTTGGGCGAGGCGGCCAGCATTTCGGGCGGCTTGTCGCGCAGCTTCACCTCGCGATGCTCGACTGCAATCCCGCTTACCGCCAGCGCCAGTCGCGCCCGGATCGCATAGGGGCAGCGGCGGAAGCTGTAGAGGATCGGGTCAGTCAGCGTCAGGCTCCGGAAACACCGCCCCGACATGCGCCTCTCCCCGCGCCGCCGCCATCAGCGCCTGGCGGTGCCGCTCGGCATAGCTGGCGCGCTGTTCATCGGTGCGGGTGCCGATACAGGCGGGACAGCTCACCCCTTCGACATAGTCCGCCGACTCTCGCGCTTCCGGGCTCACCGGCATCCGGCACGCGCGGCACAGGACATGCTCGCCGACCGCAAGGCCATGCTTCACCGCCACCCGCTCGTCGAACACGAAGCATTCGCCGTCCCACAGGCTAGCGTCCTGCGGCACCTGTTCGAGATAGGCGAGAATGCCGCCCTTGAGGTGATAGACCTGCTCCACCCCTTCCGCCTTCGCGAAGGCGGTCGATTTCTCGCAGCGGATGCCGCCGGTGCAGAACATCGCGATCTTGGGCGTCCGCCCCGCCGCCTCGATCTCCGCGCGCTTGGCGCGGAACCAGTCGGGAAACTCGCTGAAGCTGCGCGTCTTGGGATCGATCGCGCCACGGAAGGTGCCGATCGCCACCTCATAATCGTTGCGCGTGTCGATCAGCACCGTGTCGGGATCGGCGATCAGGTCGTTCCACTCGGACGGGGCGACATAATGGCCGACCCCGGCAAGCGGATCGATGTCGGGCTGGCCCATCGTCACGATCTCGCGCTTCAGTCGCACCTTCATCCGGTGGAACGGCATCGCGGCGGCGTGTGAGAATTTGACGTCGATCACATCGCATCCGGGCAAGGCGCGGATATGCGTTAGCACCGCGTCGATTGCCGCTTCGCTCCCTGCAATCGTCCCGTTGATCCCTTCGCGGGCGAGCAGCAACGTGCCCTTCACCCCCTGCGCGACGCACAGGTCGAGCAGCGGACCCTTGATGGCCGCCGGATCGTCGAACCGGGTAAACTGGTACAGCGCCGCGACGCGGACTTCGCGCATCAGGCGACCTTGAACGCTGCCCCGAACAGCAGCACGTCGGCGTCGGGTGGCGACACCTGCAGCTCGCCGCCGCCCTGCGTCACCAGCTGATGCACCAGATACGCCGCGGCCGCGCGGGGGGTGACCGGAGAATCACCGGTATCGCCGCTCAGCGCGCCGCGCAGTTCGCCGTCCAGCACGATGCGCGGCCCCTGCGCGCGCACCACGATCTCGACCATGTCGTCGCGCGCTTCGGCACCGATATCCAGCTGGCCCCCGCGCACCAGCGCATCGCCGCCGATCAGCGCGAGGTTGAGCAGCACCTTGATCACCTGCTTGGGCAGCACCGGGTCCTCGACCATCCAGCCGATCGACACGCGGTGATTGTCGCCGAACAGGCCGTCGATCGCCGCCTGCGCCTCACGCGTGTCGACGGTATCGCCGAACCCGCCCGCCGCGCCGAACGCGAGGCGGAAGAATTTCAGCTTGTTCGCACTCGCCTTCGCGCTCTCCGCCAGCAGTTCGAGGCAGCGCGCGCGCATTTCCGGGTCGTGCTCGTCGGCGAGCAGCTCAAGGCCATTGTTGAGCGCGCCCACCGGGCTCAACAGGTCGTGGCACAGGCGCGAGCAGAGCAGGCTGGCAAAATCGGTCGGCGAAATGTTCATGGCTCCCCTTTGGCCCAGCCGCGCCGCCGCTGCAAGCGCACCCTCTTCGCAAGCGGGCCATTCGCCGCTAGCGTCCGCGGCAAATCGATTGGGAGACTCTGGATGTGGCATTGGATGACAGCGTTGACGGCACTTGCACTCACCACGACGGCGGCCCCCGCGCTCGCCCAGACCCGCGCAGCGCCTGCCGACGCGGTGAAGCTCGACACCAAGCGGATCGACGCGATGCTGGCCAAGATGATCGCCGATGGTCGCGCGGTCGGCGGGTCGGTGCTGGTGTGGAAGGACGGGCGCGAGGTGCATTTCGCCGCGCGCGGCGTCGCCGATCGTGAGGCCGCCCGCCCCTTCGCCCGCGACACGCTGGTGCAGATTTATTCGATGACCAAGCCGGTGACGGGCGTCGCCCTCATGCAGCTGTGGGAGCAGGGCAAGTTCCGCCTCGACGATCCGCTCGCGCGCTATCTCCCCGATTTCGCGAATATGCAGGTTCAGGACGGCACCGGCCCCGATGGCAAGCCGCTGTGGCGCGCCGCGAGCCGTCCGATCACGATCCGCGACGTGCTGCGCCACACCGCCGGCTTCGCCTATGGCGACGGCCCGACCGCAGCGCACAAGGCGTTCGCCGCCGCCGATCCGCTCAACCCGCAGAATACGCTTGCGGAGTTCGGTCGCCGCCTCGCCAAGGTGCCGTTGCTCTCCGAACCCGGCACCGAATGGCATTACAGCGTGTCGGTCGATGTCCAGGCGCTGCTGGTCGAGCGGCTGAGCGGCATGAAGTTCACCGACTATGTCCAGCAGCACATCTTCGATCCGCTGAAGATGCGCGAGGCCGGCTGGCACCAGCCGATGGATCGCCTCCCGCGCTTCGCCGCGACCTATGTGAAGGGCCCGACCGGCATGGCCCGCCAGCCCGATGCGGCGATGCGTGAGCGCAACTTCCCCGGCGTGCCGCTGACGATGGGCGGCGCCGGGATCGTCGCGCCGATCGACGATTATATGCGCTTTGCCCGGATGCTGCTGAACGGCGGCGAACTGGACGGTGCGCGCCTGCTCAAGCCCGCGACGATCCGCCTGATGGCGACCGATCACCTCGACCCCGCGATCAAGGAACGCGAGTGGCTGATGGGCAAGATCGACGGCGGCTTCGGCGTCAACTTCGCCGTCCGCACCGCCCGCCCCGCGACCCCAGACCGCAACCGCGGCGCGGTCGGCGAATTCTTCTGGGACGGCGCGGCGAGCACGCTGTTCTGGGTCGATCCCGCCAACAATATGGCGGTGGTGTTCTTCGTCCAGACCTTCCCGTTCGACGGCACGCTCCACACCGATATCCGCAAGGCGGTGTATGGCGCGGACTATCTGGGACCGAAGGGGGATTGATCTATCGGTCGCGCGCGTCGAACCCGGCGCGCGCAACGCCGACCGCGTCCAGGTTCGCCTCGGCCCAATGCCACACCCCACAAAACGCCTCACCCAGGCTGTCGCCCAGCGGCGTCAGGCGATAGTCCACGCGCGGCGGCACCACTGCATGCACCGTGCGCGTCACGAAGCCGTCGCGCTCCATCCGCCGCAGCGTCTGCGTCAGCATCTTCTGGCTGATCCCCGGAATCGCACGCGAAATCTGGGTGAAGCGCATCTCACCGCCCTCATCGAGCGTTTCGAGCAACAGCATCGTCCACTTGTCCGCGACCGCGCCGATCAGGTCATAGACCAGCGCATCCACGCGCGGATCGCTCGCATGCCACTCGCCATTGCCCATCGCCCACACTCTCTTTTCGGTAAGTATAAATCTTTCGGGTGCCTTCTTTCGATACGATAGCGCGCCGCTAAATCCCCGTCACCACATCCCATGGAGACGCAGATGAAACACAGCGGCAACACCATCCTGATCACCGGCGGCGGGTCGGGCATCGGCGAGGCGCTCGCCCATCGCCTGCACGACGCGGGCAATACCGTGATCGTCGCCGGCCGCCGCCGCGACGCGCTCGACGCCGCCATCGCGGGTCGCGCGAACATGCACGCCATGACGCTCGACATCGACAGCGCCGAAGCGATCGAGACCTTCGCCGCCGACCTGATCGCCGCCCACCCGGCGCTCAATGTCGTGATCAACAATGCCGGGGTCATGCGTTACGAGGATCTGTCCGCGCGCCGCGACCTGAGCGATGCCGAGGCGACGATCACCACCAATTTGCTCGGCCCGATCCGCCTGACCAACGCGCTGGTCGATCATCTGAAGGCGCAGGACGACGCGGCAATCGTCAACGTCACCTCCGGCCTCGCCTTCGTGCCTTTGATCATCGCCGCGACCTACAGCGCGACCAAGGCGGCAATCCACAGCTACACCCTCTCGCTGCGCGACGCGCTGGCAGGATCGGTGGAAGTGATCGAACTCGCCCCGCCCGCCGTCCAGACCGACCTCACCCCCGGCCAGCGCGAACGTGCCGCCTATCAGCCGCTCGACGACTTCGCCGACGAGGTGATGGCGCTGTTCGGCGAGGCACCGACGCCACAGGAAATCCTGGTCGAGCGTGTTAAGCCGCTCCGCAATGCCGAGGCCGAAGGCCGCTTCGACGCGACGCTCGCGCAACTGACTGCGATGGTGAAGGGCGCGCAGCATTGATCCCCGTCGCCCCGGCCTTGCGCCGGGGCCCGGCTTCTTCGTTCCGGTCAGGCGAGTTCCACCCGCTCGAACCGCCCATGCAGCCCGGTCGGCCCCGCGCGCCACGCGGTCACGGTCTCGCCCGCGACGATCAGCCACAGCTTCCCATCCGCCGCCGCCATCGCCGCATCGGTCACGGAGGGCGTCGCATCGCCCGACGGGTGCGAGTGCCAATAGCCGATGACCCTGTCCCCGCCCGCACGCTCCGCCCGCAACGCCGCGATCAGCGCGCCCGGATCGATCTCGAACCGCCGCGCCGGATCGTCTGACACGTTGGCGATGACGCTCGCCCGCTCGACCGCACCATCGCCGAACAGCAGCCCGCACGCCTCCAGTGGCGCGGCATCCGCCGCCGCGTGGTGGATTAGTGCGATAACACAGCTTGAAATCCTTAAAGCCATTCCCATTTCTCTACAGCAATGAACCGGGGGGTAGCCACACTCGAAGCGCGGATCGCGGATGCAGCAGCTGGCTGGCGGCTCGACCGGGCTTTGGCGGATGCGCTCCCCACGCTGTCGCGTGAGCGGATCAAGGCGCTGATCTCCACCGGCAATGTCACCGGCCCCGATGGCCTGATCCGCGATCCCAAGAAAAAGGCGCCCGGCGGCGCGACGTTTACGCTGATCGTCCCCGAACCCGAACCCGCGCATAACGAAGCGCAGGAGATCGCGCTCAACGTGGTGTTCGAGGATGAACATCTGATCGTCATCGACAAGCAGGCGGGCCTCGTCGTCCACCCCGCCGCGGGCAATTTCGACGGCACGCTCGTCAACGCGCTGCTCCACCATTGCCAGGGCAGCCTGTCGGGCATCGGCGGAGTCGCGCGCCCCGGCATCGTGCATCGCATCGACAAGGATACGTCCGGCCTGATGGTCGCGGCCAAGACCGACCGCGCGCATGTCGGCCTGGCCCGCCAGTTCAAGGATCACTCGATCGACCGCCGCTACCAGGCGATCGTCTCCGGCCGACCGAAAACGTCAGGCGGAAGCGTCGATGCGCCGCTTGCGCGCTCGCCGCAAAACCGCAAAAAGATTGCCATCCAGCCGGGTGGCAAGCGCGCGGTCACCCACTGGACGCTGCTGAAGCCGCTTTATGAGGCAGCATTGGTCGAATGCCGGCTCGAAACCGGCCGCACGCACCAGGTGCGCGTGCACATGGCGTCGCTCGGTCACCCGTTGATCGGCGACCCGGTTTATGGCAGAACGAAAAAAGAACATCGGGAGGTATTGGAAACCATGGGTTTCCGCCGTCAGGCCTTGCATGCCGCCCGGCTGGGGTTCATCCATCCTATCAGTAGTAACGCTTTGGCGTTCGATAGCGAAATGCCTGCGGACATGCAGGAACTGATGGATAAGCTCATCGTATAAGCATCTGACTCGTCCAAACGGAGGGTCGACCGGCATCCCCGCCGCTAAAGGGGGGAAGCCCAGACAAAGGGAGTAAGTGACCATGGCCCGCGGAAGCAACGTCCCGGCGACGATCCCAGCCCTAGGTGGTGAGGCTAGCCTCAACCGCTATCTGGCGGAGATCAAGAAGTTTCCGATCCTCGCGCCCGAGCATTTCCGAAGGCAATATCGGCCTGATGCAGGGCGTGAAGAAGTTCGAGCCCGATCGCGGCTTCCGCCTCGCCACCTATGCGATGTGGTGGATCCGCGCCTCGATCCAGGAATTCATCCTGCGTTCGTGGAGCCTCGTGAAGATGGGCACCACCGCCGCGCAGAAGAAGCTGTTCTTCAACCTGCGCCGGATGAAGGCCAAGCTCGATGCGTTCGAGGATGGCGACCTCAAGCCCGAGGATCTGGCGAAGATCGCCACCGATCTCGGTGTGACCGAAGAAGAGGTCACGTCGATGAACCGCCGCATGGCGATGGGCGGCGACACGTCGCTCAACGTGCCGATGCGGGAGGATGGCGAGAGCCAGTGGCAGGATTGGCTGCAGGACGACAGCGCCCTGCAGGACGAGGTCGTCGCCGAAGCGCAGGAGGCGGACGTCCGCCACTCCATGCTGATCGAGGCGATGGACGAGCTCAACGAGCGTGAGCAGCACATCCTGACCGAACGCCGGCTGACCGACGATCCCAAGACGCTGGAAGAGCTTTCGCAGGTCTATGGCGTCAGCCGCGAGCGCGTCCGCCAGATCGAGGTGCGTGCGTTCGAAAAGCTGCAAAAGGCGATGATGCGCCTGGCGGGCGACCGCCGGTTGCTGACCGTCGGCTGACGGGTCGACTGGGGAGCAGGTGCCACAGGACACGACTGGAACGGGCGGATCGGCGCCGGGTGCGCCGCGCCCGGGCCCGCCGCTCGGCCCGCGCCCGCTACCCGACCTTGGCCATCTCGACGGAATCGGCATTCAGCCCGTGAAGCCCGCCAAACCCCGCAAACCGATCGGCCGCCGCATCCTCGGCTGGCTGTTCAAGGGTGCGCTGGCGTTCGTGCTGGTGTCGGTGGGGATGGTCACGCTCTACCGCTTTGTCCCCCCGCCCTTCACGCTGACGATGATGGGCGACATTTTCACCGGCCATGGCGTGACCAAGAAATGGGTGCCGCTCTCGCGCATCGACGCCGACATGGCGCGCGCCGCAATCGCAGCGGAGGACAGCAGCTTCTGCTCCCATTCCGGGTTCGACTATGATTCCATCGCGGCAGCAATGCTGCGCAACGCCCAGGGTGGAAAGGTGCTGCGCGGAGGATCGACGATCAGCCAGCAGACGGCGAAGAATGTGTTCCTGTGGCAGGGCGGCGGCTATTTCCGCAAAGCGCTGGAGGCGTGGTTCACCGTCCTGATCGAGACGATCTGGGGCAAGCGGCGGATCATGGAAGTGTACCTCAACGTCGCCGAGACCGGCATCGGCACCTATGGCGCCGAAGCGGGTGCGCGACGCTATTTCAAGAAGGGCGCAGGCAACCTGACCCGCGCCGAGGCGGCGCGGATCGCCGCCGTGCTGCCGTTGCCCAAGAAGCGCGCAGCCACCGCCCCCAAGGGCTTTACCCGCCGCTATGGCAATTCGATCGCGGCGCGTATCGGCGTTGTCCAGCGCGACGGTCTGGACGCCTGCGTGCGCTGAACGCCCCTCCCTGAACGGGAGAAGTTGGGCGTGGGCGCGCGTGTCTGCGCGCCCAAAACGACTCCAGGGAGAGGGCATGACGGATCGCCGAAGTGGCAAACGTCTGTCGACCCGCCATGCCCTCCCTGCGCCCTTCCTACACGGAAGAAGGGCGAGCGGGTCTTATTTCTTTTCGGCAGGAACTGCCTCGTCGATCGCGTCGCCGGCCTTCTCGGCGGTTTCGCCCACGGCCTGCGCCGCTTCGGTGATCGCCGCGTCCTTGCGGGTCTCGGAGTTGTTGCTCAGGAAGTAGAAGGCGCCGACGACCACGATCACCAGCGCGATGATCCCCAGGATCAGCCCGCCGCCGCCACCGCGCCGCTCGATCACCGTGGTGGTACCTCCACCATCGCGCTCGGTCACGCGCTCCGCCGTCACGCCATCGGTGCGTTCGACGATCCGTTCTTCAGCCATCTCTCATCTCCCAACAGGAACATTGGCGGCCCAACGCCGGGGCAAAAGCCATTGTTCCCGTTGTGAAATGTAGGGGAAGGATCTCAGAACGGCAGCTTGAAGCCCGGCGGTAGCGGAATCCCGCTGGAAAGCTTCGACATTTCCGCCGACGCCGCCGCATCCGCCTTGGCCCGGGCATCGTTGAGCGCGGCGGCGACGAGATCCTCAAGCATCTGCTTTTCGCTCGGCGCCAGCAGCG
>NCEF01000017.1 GCA_002280565.1 Sphingomonas sp. 32-66-10 | reverse complement strand
GGAAGCCCTCGTCGATCAGCCCCTTGGCGATGTCGAGCGTCGAGAAACCCTCGGCGAGGCCACGGTCGCTGAAGATCGCCTCATGCATGCACGGCCCGCTGTTCGCGAAGGGCGCGTCGAGCACGTCCTCCAGGCTGCGCAGGACATAGTTGGCGTTGAGGACGCTGTCCTCGGCCACTTGGCGCAGTCCGTCCGCGCCGTGCGACAGGATATAGGTCAGCGCACGGGTGAACATGCCCATCTGGCCGTGGAACGAGACCATGCGGCCAAAACTGGACCCGTGATGCTCGCCTGCGGTTTCCTCTTCGACCAGCACGAAACGGCCATCCTGCTGCTCGACGAACGGCAGCGGTGCGAACGGCGCCAGCGCCTCCGACAGCACCACCGGCCCCGAACCCGGTCCACCGCCGCCATGCGGGGTGGAGAAGGTCTTGTGCAGGTTGATGTGCATCGCATCGACGCCGAGGTCGCCGGGGCGCACCTTGCCGACGATCGCGTTGAAGTTTGCCCCGTCGCAATAGACGTAACCGCCCACGGCGTGGACCGCGTCGCTGATCGTCTTGAGGTCACGCTCGAACAGGCCGCAGGTATTGGGGTTAGTGATCATCACCGCCGCCACGTCCGGCCCCAGCCGCGCAGTGAGCGCCGCGACATCGACGCGCCCGTCCGGGGTCGCCGGAATATCCTCGACCGTAAAGCCCGCGAACGCCGCCGTCGCCGGGTTGGTGCCGTGCGCGCTTTCGGGGACCAGCACCACGCGGCGATCCTCGCCCCGTGCTTCCAGCGCCGCCTTGATCGCCAGAATGCCGCACAGCTCGCCATGCGCGCCCGCCTTGGGCGACATCGCCACGGCGTTCATGCCGGTCAGCGTGACCAGCCAGTGCGCCAGCTGATCGATCACCTCCAGCGCGCCCTGCACCGTATCGACCGGCTGAAGCGGGTGGATGTCGGCAAAACCGGGCAGACGCGCCATCCGCTCGTTGAGGCGCGGATTATGCTTCATCGTGCAGCTGCCCAGCGGGAAGAAGCCGAGGTCGATGCCGTAGTTCTGGCGCGACAGGCGCGTGTAATGGCGTACCGCCTCCGGCTCGCTCAGGCCCGGCAGGCCGATATCGCGATGCCGCTCCAGCCCGCCAAGTCGCGAGGTTGCCTTGGGCGCTTCGGCAAAATCGACGCCGGTCGTGTCGAGCGACCCGATCTCGAAGATCAGCGCCTCTTCCAGCATCAGCGCGCGGTTGCCGGTAAAGGTGGCCGCAGCCTCCCCCTCGACCGCGTTCATCTGCGGACGCCAGCCGCTCTGGTTGATCGTGCTCATGCCAGCACCTCCTGGAGAGCGGCGGCAAGGGTTTCGACATCCTCCGCCGTGGTGGTTTCGGTGACCGCGACGACAAGGCCGTTCTCCAACGCCCCCTCGCCCGGATAGAGCCGGCCCAGCGACACGCCGGCGAGGATGCCCTTGTCAGCGAGTTCGCGCACGACCGGGCGGGCTTCCTTGGGCAGCTTCAGCGTGAATTCGTTGAAGAAGGTCGGCGTCACCAGCTCGACCCCCGGAACCTGTGCCAGCCGATCCGCCGCCGCGCTGGCGCCAGCATGGTTGAGCGCCGCCAGCTGCCGCAGCCCCTTTTCGCCCAGCAGCGTCATGTGCACCGACCAGGCCAGCGCGCACAGCACCGAGCTGGTGCAGATGTTCGACGTCGCCTTCTCACGCCGGATATGCTGCTCGCGGGTCGACAGCGTCAGCACGAAGCCGCGCTTGCCCTCCGCATCCATCGTCTCGCCGGTCAGGCGGCCGGGCATCTGGCGGACATATTTCTCCTTGCAGCCGAACAGGCCGACATAGGGTCCACCGAACTGCAGCCCGACGCCGATCGACTGGCCCTCGCCCACGACGATGTCCGCGCCCATCTCACCCGGCGACTTGATCGCCCCCAGCGCCACCGGCTCGGTCACGACCGCGACCAGCAGCGCCTTCTTCGCCTGACATGCCGCCGCCAGCTCCGACAGGTCGGCAATGCGGCCGAGAATGTCGGGATATTGCACCACGACGCACGAGGTGTCGTCGTTGATCAGGTCGATCAGCTTGGCCGTATCCGGCTCGGCAGTCAGTTCGGGCACCGCGGTCACCAGCGTGTCGCCGGTGTACTTGGCCATGGTGTTGGCGACCGAGACATAATGCGGATGCAGCCCGCCCGACAGGATCGCCTTGGCGCGCTTGGTGATGCGCCGCGCCATGCCGATCGCCTCCCAGCACGCGGTCGAGCCATCATACATCGACGCGTTGGCGACATCGGTGCCCAGCAGCCGCGCGACCTGGGTCTGGAACTCGAACATCACCTGCAGCGTGCCCTGCGCGATTTCCGGCTGATAGGGCGTGTAGGCGGTCAGGAACTCGCCGCGCTGGATGATGTGATCGACGCTGGCCGGAACGTGATGCTTGTAGGCTCCACAGCCCAAAAAGAAGGGCGCGCTCCCCGCCGACAGGTTTGCTGGCATGCATCGGCAGGCCCGGCACCGGCCCGGACAGCCGCGCGCTTTCGGGAACATCGGCGAACAGATCATCGATCGTCGCGGCATTGACCGCGGCGAGCATCGCCTGCCGGTCGGACGGGGTAAGGGGAAGGTAGCGCATCAATCTTCCTTCTCCCCTCCCGCTTGCGGGAGGGGTCGGGGAGGGCCTGTCAGATCGTCTAGAGCGGAGCGCGTGAGGCCATGGACACGCCCTCCCCTAGCCCCTCCCGCAAGCGGGAGGGGGACTTAAAGCTTGCTCACGAAATCCGCATAGGCGCTTTCGTTCATCAGCGAGTCGAGCTCGCTGGTGTCGCTCAGAGTCATCTTGAAGAACCAGCCATCGCCCTCGGGGTCTTCGTTGACCAGGGCGGGGCTCTCTTCCAGCGCGGGGTTGCCCTCGACCACCGTACCGCTGACCGGCGCATAGACGTCGCTTGCCGCCTTGACGCTCTCGACCACCGCGGCGTCATCGCCCTTGGCGACTTCCTTGCCTTCCTCGGGCACCTCGACGAACACGATATCGCCCAGCTGGCTCTGTGCATATTCGGTGATGCCGACGGTCGCGATCTCGCCGTCGAGTTCGATCCATTCATGATCTTCGGTGAAGTAACGGCTCATTTCGATGCTCCCTGACGAACATATTTGTGGGGGACGAAGGGCATGGCGACCACTTCGCCATGATGGATCTTGCCGCGCTGGCTCAGCGTCACGCGCGTGCCGACTTCGGCCATCGCGGTCGGGACATAGGCCATCGCGATCGGCTTCTGCACGGTCGGGGCAAAGCCGCCGCTGGTGACGCGGCCGACTTCGTTGCCGGCATCGTCCAGCACCAACGCGCCCTCGCGCACCGGCTGACGCCCCTCGACGATCAGGCCGACCCGGCGCTGGATCGCGCCGTTCTCGCGCTCCATCAAGATACGCTCGGCACCGGGGAAGTTGGCTTCCGCGCGGCGCCGCTTGCTGGCCACCGCAAAGTTGAGCGCCGCCATGATCGGCGTCGTCTCGGGATCGAGGTCATGGCCATAGAGTGGCAGGTCCGCCTCAAGCCGCAGCGAATCGCGCGCGCCAAGACCGATCGGCTTCACCTCGGGCTCGCCGCACAGCAGGTCGGCGACCTTCGCCGCCTGATCCGCCGGGATCGAGATTTCAAAGCCATCCTCGCCGGTATAGCCCGACCGGCTGATATAGGCGGGAACCCCGGCGATCTCGAACTTGCCGCCCTTCATGAACACCAGCGCGTCGAGCGGGTATTCGCCCGTCGCATGGCGGTTCAGCGCGTCGAACGCCTTCGGCCCCTGCAGCGCCAGCAGCGCATGCTCGTCCATGTGATTGATCTCGATCGAATCGGGCAGATGCTCGCGCAGATGGGCAATATCGTCCCATTTGCACGCGCCGTTGACGACCATGTAGATGCCACCCGGCCAGCGGCTGAACATCAGATCGTCGAGGATCCCGCCATTTTCGGCGAGCAGCAGCGAATATTTCTGCTGCCCCACGGCGACACCCGCGACATCGGCGGGGATCAGCTTTTCCAGCTCGGCGTCGAGGCCTTCGCCCGACAGCAACAGCTGGCCCATATGCGACACGTCGAACAGGCCGGCCGATTCGCGCACCCATTGGTGCTCGGCCATGATGCCTTCATACTGGACCGGCATCTCATAGCCCGCGAACGGCACCATCCGTCCGCCACGCGCCCGATGCCACGCATCGAGCGGGAGCAGCATCAATTCTTCGACGAAATCGGGCTCGCCCGTAACGGTATCAGGGCTGTCGGTCACGCGCGTGCTCCAGAATTGACGACGGAATGCCGCACAGCGCGGCCATTCATCCGTCGCCCCCTCTGTCACGGGAACCTGAGAGCTTTGATCCCGGAGCCTGTCCGGGACTTACCCCTTCGGTGGCTCACCCCTGACGGAGCGAGCGCTTTCCAGAGTGTCGTGGCCCGCGCGGTCCCTGGTGCCTGAGAGATTCCGGGGCGGTTGCTCCTTCGGCGTTCCGGGTCGCGAGACCCGCAAACTCTCCCGCGCGCGCCTTCACCGGTTGCCCGATGCCGACGCCATGGGAATGCTGCGCCGCACAGTCCGAGTCAATCGGGAAGTTTGCGTTTGTTTGTTTGCGGCACCGGCCCGCTCCCCCACCCGGCCAGCCATAGAATACATTGGCGTTGGATGGCCGGGTGGGGGAGCGGGCCGGTGCCGCGCGCCGCGCACGCGGCGCCCGACAAACTAACGCGTCGCGTTATACTTCAGCTGCGCATCGGTGAGCTGGAATCCCACCAGCGCCTCGAACGTCGCGCGCAACACGGCCTGGCGTACTTCGGGCCGTGCCAGCGGATCGAGTGCAGCGGTTTCGTCGCCCGCCTTGCGCTTCGCCAGGATCTGGCGGCGGATATCGTCGGGCAGCGTCGCGGCAGCGCGCGAAACATAGGCATTGGCAGTACCGCTGGCCTGCGCGCGCGCCTGACCGGGTTCGAATCGCAGCGTCACTTGCGCCACGCGCTTTGACACGACCGCCGTGCCGCCCTGAACCACGGTCACGAAATAGGGCAAGGTCACCTCGCGTGCGCCCTCGGTCGAGCGGCGGCTGGCCTGTACCTCGAACGCGATGTCGCTGCGGATCATCTCGCCGCCATCGTCGCGACTCGACGTGACGTTGGTCATCGTCGCGGTCACGTCGATCGCGCTCGCCGCCGTGCTGTCGGCGGGATTGAACAGGGTGATGTCGCCGGTCCCGGCCGGTACGCCGACACGCGGGCAGGCGGAGCGAACCGCGGTGATGCCGCCCTCGGCAATGTCGCCCTCACGGGAGCAGGCGGCGAGCGCCAGCGGAATCGATGCGGCAAGCGCGAGTTTGCGAACGTTCAACTGGGGCACCTTTCCCGAACAAGACATGCCCGCCCCCACCATCTCTGGCAGGCCCGGCGCGGCGGCGGGCACCATAGGCAGCGCTTTGCCTTCCCGCAACGGCCATCCCGCGCCTTTCCCGCCGCGCACGGATCGCGTAAGGCGACTGCGATGACCGACACCCAAAAGCCCGTCCTCGAACTCCTCATCGCCGCGCCGCGCGGTTTTTGCGCCGGAGTCGACCGCGCGATCCAGATCGTCGAACGCGCGATCGAACTGCACGGCGCGCCGGTCTATGTCCGCCACGAAATCGTCCACAATAAATATGTCGTGGACACGCTGCGCGCGAAGGGCGCGATCTTCGTCGATGAGCTCGATCAGGTGCCGGACGGCGTCCATGTCGTCTTCTCCGCACATGGTGTCCCCAAATCGGTCCCCGCCGCCGCGCAGCATCGCGGCCTGTCCTATTTCGACGCCACCTGCCCGCTGGTGTCCAAAGTGCATCGGCAAGCCGAACGACTGGTCGCTGCCGGCCGCCACATCCTGTTCATTGGCCATACCGGCCACCCCGAGGTGATCGGAACCTTTGGTCAGGTACCCGACGGCGCAATGACGCTGATCGAGACCGAGGAGGATGCCGAAACGATCGCGCCGGCCGAGCCGGGCAACCTCGCCTTCCTCACCCAGACGACCTTGTCGGTGGACGACACCGCATCGATCCTGGCGATCCTGCAGCGGCGCTTTCCCGATATCGTCGCGCCCAAGGCCGACGACATCTGCTACGCCACGTCGAACCGGCAGGCGGCAGTGCGCGCCATCGCAGGGTCGTGCGACCTGGTGCTGGTGATCGGCGCGCCCAATTCGTCCAACTCGCTGCGCCTGGCCGAAGTGGCCGAGCGCGAGGGGACGACATCCAAGCTGATCCAGCGCGCCGACGATCTGGATTTCGACTGGCTGGCCGGGATCGGTACGCTCGGCATCACCGCCGGCGCTTCGGCCCCCGAAGTGCTGGTGCGCGAAGTGATCGACCGTATCGCCACCCGCTATGACGTGACCGAACGCATGGTCGAAACGGCGCAGGAAACGATCACCTTCAAGCTGCCCAAAGGGCTTGAGGCGGCGTGAGCCGCGCACCTTCGGCCGATCCTTCACCCACCCCAAGCACAGCTGCGGTTGCGCATATGGCAATGACGGAAGATGGGTCCCTGCTTTCACGGGGATGACGGGGAAGAATCAGTGGCAGTCTACACACAGGTCCCGGCCGAATCGCTCGCCGCGTTCCTCGCCCGCTATGACGTCGGCGAACTGGTCTCGGCCAAGGGGATCGCCGAGGGGGTGGAGAACAGCAACTATCTGGTCGACACGACCAAAGGCCGCTTCATCCTGACGCTCTACGAAAAGCGCGTCGATGCGGGCGATCTGCCCTATTTCATGGACCTGCTCGCGCATCTCGACGCGAAGGGACTAAAGGTGCCGCCCGCGATTCCCGATCGCACCGGCGTGGCGATCCAGACGCTCGAAGGCCGCCCGGCCTGCCTGATCAAGTTCCTGTCGGGCGTGTCGCTCTCCCACCCCACCCCGGCACAGGCCGAGGCGGCGGCGCGCGCGATGGCCGACATGCACGCCGCCGTCGCCGATTTCGGGCCGGACCGCCCCAATTCGATGGGCGTCGACAGCTGGCAGCCCCTGTTCGACCGCTGCGGCGACAGCCTCGACCAGATTGCACCCGGCCTGCATGCCGAACTCGGCACCGCGCTCAACAAAGTGCTGGCGAACTGGCCGCGCGAGGGGTTCGACCGCTGCGCGATCCACGCCGATCTGTTTCCCGACAATGTGCTGATGCTGGGCGACACCGTCACCGGGCTGATCGACTTCTATTTCGCCAGCACCGATATCCGCATTTACGATCTCGCCGTGATGCACAGCGCGTGGAGTTTCGACGCGACCGGCGCGACCTATCACGCTGAGGTCGGTGACGCGCTGCTGCGTGGCTATGAGTCGCGCTTCCCGCTGTCCGACGCCGAACGCGCAGCCTTCCCGCTGCTCGCCAGCGGCGCGTGCATCCGTTTCGCCCTCTCGCGCGCCTTTGACTGGCTCAACACGCCCGCCGACGCGCTCGTCACGCGCAAGGACCCGCTCGCCTATGTCCGCCGCCTGCGCCACTACCAAGCCATGAGCCCTATCACATGACCGAACTCCCCCTCGTCGAAATCGCCACCGATGGCGCGTGCAAGGGCAATCCCGGGCGCGGCGGCTGGGGCGTGCTGCTGCGCGCGGGGACGGTCGAGAAGGAATTGTCGGGCGGTGAGCCTCACACCACCAACAACCGCATGGAGTTGATGGCGGCGATCCAGGGGCTCAAGGCGCTCAACAAGCCGTGCCGGGTCAAGCTGTCGACCGACAGCCGCTACGTCATGGACGGCCTGACCAAATGGATCAAAGGCTGGCAGCGCAATGGCTGGAAGACCGCCGACAAGAAGCCGGTCAAGAACAGCGACCTGTGGATCGAACTGCTCGACGCCGCCAAGCCGCATCGCATCGAATGGCTATGGGTCAAGGGCCATGCCGGCCACCCCGACAATGAACGCGCCGACCAGCTCGCCAGCGACGCGGCGCTGCGGGCCTGAGGCGCGCCGGTCAACCGAGTCCAGGAGCCCGCCGCTGCCGCGTCATGCGGGCCAGCGACAACCAGAAGATCGCGAACAGCACGACGCTGAATCCACCCGACCAGGCGAACTTTTCCCAGCTCGGATTCTTCAGGTTGAAATAGCCGAGCTGAAAGATGTTGAGCGCGACGATCCCGCGCAGCATCCATTCGACGTTGAGCTTGTGCAGGATGTAGCTGCCGAACGGCGCCATGAACAACACCACCGGATAGGCGCATAGCCAGGTGCGGACCTGATAATCGGTGATGTCGCCGTCCCAGAAGAAGCGATAGCCGTAACCCAGGACACTGATCGCGGCCATCACCATGATGCTCATGTGCGTCGCCACCTTCTCGTCCATGCGAAAGCGCGTGACCAGCATCGTGTACAGCACGATATCGGCCCCGGTCCCGAACAGGCTGGCGCACATGCCGCCGGCGATCAGGACGCCGGCCAGCATCGCATGGTCGCCAACGCCGCTGGCCTGGAGCACCAGCCGGTCGCCGCGATGCGTGCTGGACACATAGGCAAGCGCGAAGGTCATGATCAGGCTGAGGAACAAGGCCTGGATGATGAACACCGGGATCGTCTGCAACAGCGCCATGCCGAGCACGAAGCCCAGGAAGCTCACTGGAATCATCCACAGCAAGGGGCGATAGGTCGCCAGCCGACGGCCCTTGCGTGAAAGGATCCAGATGCTCGCGCTGGTCATCCCGACCGACTGGATCATCAGGCTGAAGTCGCGCGCCATCTCGCGCTCGATTTCGAAAAATACGCTGAGGACGGGGAACGCCACAGCGCCCCCGCCCTCCGGCGTCAGACCAGCGACAAAGGCGCCGAGCACCATGATCGCCGGGTAATGCCAATGGTCGAGCAGGAACGGGATTGAGCTGAGCGTGGCGAACAATAGCAGCCACAGCAGCATCATGCCGGCATACCAGCCGCGAAATATCCGGCTTTCGAAAAACATCCCCGCCCCTTATGCCGCGCCCGCCATCGTACGCGCTACATCACTGTCGCAGCATTATTCGGCGCGAACGGTCATTCCTCGACCGGCGCGCCCGGGCCGTTCTTCAGGATCGATTCGATCGCATTCTTCGCCGACGCCTTGCTGGTATAGCCTTCGGTCCAGAAGATGATCTCGTTGTTGTACTTGAACTTGGCGACATACTCGCCGGCCTTGTTCTGCTCGATCACGAACTTGTGGGCCATCGTCTGCTCCTTCGTTGCGAAGTCCGAACGATAGCAAAGCAGCGCCGCCCGTCCAGCGATTCAGCCGCGAAACCGGCGGATCGAATAGCGTTCGGGGTCGAGATGCGCGACCATCGGGTCGGGCGCGCTACCCAGCAGCATCGCCGCCGCGAGCTTCGACGCCGCAGGCGCAGTCTGGATGCCGAAGCCGCCCTGCCCCGCGCACCAGAACAGCCCCGGCACGGCGGGATCAAAGCCATAGACCGGCTTGCGGTCCGGCGCGAAGGTGCGCAGGCCCGCCCAGCGCCGCTCCAGCGCCTCAACATGCCAGTCCACCGCGCTCGCCAGTTTGTCGATCGCGATCGCGACATCGATCTCTTCCGGCGCAGCATCGCACGGGTCGGTCGGGATTTCGTCGTGCGGCGACAGCCAGATGCGCCCGCCGGATTCGGGCTTGAAATAGAAGCGCTCATGCGCGTCGCGGACCAGCGGCAGGCTCATCGGCGCGGGCGGGTCGACACGCAGCTGCACCATCGTGCGACGCAGCGGAGCAATTCCCGTCGGCGGCGCGCCGGCCAGCCGCCCGACTGGCTCGGCCCAGGCCCCGGCGGCGTTGACCACGACATCGGCGGCGAACGTCCCGGCGCGCGTCGCGATGCGCCAGGCCCCGTCGCGCGACAGTGCGGTGACCGCAGCATCGCACACCAGCTCCGCCCCATCGCGCCGCGCCGCCCCCAGATACGCGCCATGCAGCGCGGCGACGTCGATGTCGCAACAGCTGACATCGTACAGCGCCTCGGTCCATTCGGGCCGGATGCCAGGGCAATATTGCGCCGGATCAACGTCGTCGAGCACCACGCCCGCCTCGGCAAAGGCGGCAACGAAACCGTCGAGGACGTGACGATCTTCCCGCCGCGCGATGAACAACTCGCCGCGCGGAGACAGGAAGCTTTGCGATCCCATCCGCTCCGGCGGATGGTGCAGGAAGTCGCCCGACGCCGTCACCAGCGGCTGGATATTCGGCCCGCCATAGGTTTCGGACCAGAATGCTGCCGAGCGCCCGGTGGCGTGATAGCCCGGCTGCGCCTCCGCCTCGAGGATCAGGACGCTGGCATGCGGCGCGATTTCGGCGGCAAGGCCTGCCCCGGCGATGCCTGCGCCGACCACCGCCACATCATAATGCTTCATCCGCGCCGCGCCCGTGCTTCCAGGAACAGGTCGATCTCACCGATCGCGCGGTTCCGCACCCGATCCGCCTCGCGCAGGATTTCGTGCGCACTCTCCTTGCCAAAGCGGACGATGCGCGCGTCGGGCAGCTTGGCAACCTGCGCCAACGCCGCCTTGGCATCGACCAGCCCGTCATGCTCGGCGATCAGCGCCAGCACCGGTACGTCCATCCGCTTGAGCGCCGGATTGGTGCGCAGCTCGCGCGTCGATCGGAACGCCTCGATCACCCATTTCCAGCTCGGCGGACCGGTGACATTGCCGGGATTGGCCTGCTGCCACCAGATTTCGTCCTGATAGCGATCGGTGTCGTGGGTCAGCAGCGATTCGCGCGTGTCGGTGGTGTACGGTCGCTCGTTCGACTTCCACGCCGGGCGCGCCGAATTGCCGACGCCACCCAGCAATCGCGCCAGCCGCTCGCCCAGCGCCGCGCCGAACGGCCCCTTCAGCCCCAGCATCGGCGCGATCAGCACGGCGGCATTGGGTCGCGCCGCGCCCTCGACCAGCCCGCGCAGCACCAGATGCCCGCCCATCGAATGGCCCATGATGATATGCGGCCCTGGCGTCGCGGCCATCCATTCGGCCACGAAGTCGCGGAAATCGGCGATATACTGCGCGAAATCCTCGATATGCCCGCAATTGCCGGCATCGGTCAGCCGCCCCGACCCGCCCTGCCCGCGCCAGTCGAACGCGGTGATCGTCCAGCCGCGATCCTGCCAGTGCGCAAAGCTCTCCAGATATTTCTCGAAGATGTCACCGCGCCCGCCCTGGAACAGGATCGACCCGCGCGGCGTGCCGCTGGCGGGCCAGGCGAAACAGCGCAGCACCCATCCGTCGCGGGCGGTCCAGTTGGTGACGCTGGCGCCGGCGGGAATAGCGCGGCGATCGATCTGGGAAACGGTCATGCGCGCTGGTTACGGTTTGGAAAGCCCTCCCGTCTAGGACTGTAATTGCGATGGGGGAATTTGCGCCTGTAATTTTGCTGGGCCTGCTGGTCCTGATCCTGGTTTCGGCCGGGATCGAGGATGCACGCATCCGCGAAATCTCGAACTGGAAGAACGCGGCGATCGCGCTGCTGGCATTGCCGTGGTGGTTCGCCATGGGGCTCAACCCCTGGCCGGACATGGCGATCCAGCTGGGCGTTGCCCTCGGCGTGTTCGCGCTGTTCGCGGCCGCATTCCAGTTCGGCATGATGGGCGGCGGCGACGTTAAGATGATCGCCGCGCTCGCCTTGTGGTTCCCGTTCGACAAGCTGGTCAGCCTGATCGTGATCATGTCGCTGGTCGGCGGTGCGCTCACTCTGGTGATGCTGATCGAAAAATGGATCCGCCGCCGCAGCGAACAGCCCGAGATTCCGTATGGCGTCGCCATCGCCATCGCCGCTTTGCTCACACTTCGCGAACCGATTTTTAACCCCTTCTGGTGATGCTTAACGCCGGTGCAACCCGGTCGGACATTGAAAAGGCCTGAGACGTCATGGATGGACGGAAGATCATATTGCTGGTCGGCGCGCTGATCGTCGCGGCGATCACCGCGTTCATGGCGCGCAGCCTGATGACGGGATCGCCCGCGCCGATCGCCGGTGCGGCGCCCGTTCCGGGTCAGCCCGCGCCGGTCGACGCCGTCGAAGTGCTGGTCGCGACCAAGGCACTGCCCGTCGGCACCATCCTCGGCCCTGATTCGATCAAGTTCGTCGCCTGGCCCAAGGATCTGGTCGAGGGCGCCTATTTCAAGAAGGAAGACACCGACCTCGGCAAGCTTCAGGGCACCGTCGTCCGCTTCGCGATTCCCGCCGGTCAGCCGCTGACCCAGGGCGCGGTGGTCAAGCCGGGCGATCGTGGCTTCCTCGCCGCCGCACTCGCACCGGGCATGCGCGCGGTGACCGTGCCGGTGTCGGCGCAGGCCGCCGTTGCCGGCTTCATTTTCCCGGGCGACCGGGTCGACCTCATCCTGACCCAGACGGTTGCAGGCGGCGGCGATGGCCCGCCGCTCAAGGCGTCGGAAACGGTGCTGCGTAATTTGCGCGTGCTCGCCACCGACCAGCGCACCGACAAGCAGCAGGACGATCAGGGCAAGACCGTCGTCGCCACCTATTCGACCGTTACGGTCGAGGCGACGCCGCGCATCGCGGAAAAGATCGCGGTCGCGCAGACGCTTGGCACGCTGTCGCTGTCGCTGCGCTCGATCGCGGACAATAGTAGCGAGCTGGAACAGGCAATCGCCTCGGGCGAGATCACGATGCCCGAAGGCAATGATCCCAAGGCGGAAAAGGCGATGATCGCGCGGCTCGCGTCACGCCCCGCCGAGGGTGGATCGACCTTCTCGACCGGTGCCGATGTCTCGCGCTTCCAGCGCAGCACGGTGCCCGGCAAGGCGCGCGATGACGATGCGCTGCCAGGCGCACCCGCGCCTGTAGCGGGCGGCACTTATCCCGGCGCGGCAGCAGCCGGTCAGGGGCCGGTGGTCAAGATTTCACGGGGCAATTCGGTCACGGTCGTCCCGGTTGGGGGGAAGAATTGAGATGCGTGTGAGGGGAAACAAGCTCGGCGGAGCGCTCGCGGCGGTTGCCGTGCTGGCGATGCCGGCGGCAACGCTTCCGGCACCGGTGCTGGCGCAGTCGGTCCACGCCGCACCGCGCGAGACGGTTCAGATCGCGACCGGCCGCGGGCGTCTGGTCACGCTCACCGCGCCCATGTCCGACATCTTCGTCGCCGACTCGAACGTCGCCGACGTTCAGGTGCGCTCGCCGACCCAGCTGTGGGTGTTCGGCAAGAAGGCGGGTGAGACGACCGTCTACGCCACGACCAAGACGGGCAAGGTGATCTATTCGTCGACCATCCGCGTCGGCAACAATTTCGACAGCGTCCAGGGGATGCTCGAAACGGCAATGCCCGAATCGGACATCACCGCGACGACGATGAACGGCTTCGTGCTGCTCACCGGCACCGTCGCCGCGCCGCAGGACGCCGCCGAAGCCGAACGGCTGGCTCAGGCCTTTGTCGGCGATGAGACCAAGGTGCTCTCGCGCCTCAAGACCGCAACCCCGCTGCAGGTGAACCTTCAGGTCCGCATTTCGGAAGTGAGCCGCAGCTTCGCCAAGAATATCGGCAGCAACTTCACCACGCTCGACGGGACGGGCGGGTTCAAGTTCGGCATCGGCAGCGGGCGTCAGCCCGCGACGACCTGGACGAACGATCCCCGCCTCCCGCTCGGTGTGGGAGGCACGGTCACCGGCTACACGATCGACCCGATCACCGGCACGCTAGTCCAGGCGCCGGGCACGGCGATCACGCCGGGACCGGGACGCACCACGATCGGCGGGCTCGGCAAGCTGTTCGGGCTCGACATCCTCGGCGCGCTCGACCTTGGCGAAACCAATGGTCAGGTGTCGACGCTGGCCAATCCGAACCTGACCGCGCTGTCGGGCGAGACCGGATCGTTCCTCGCCGGTGGCGAGATTCCGATTCCGGTGAGCCAGGGGCTCGGCGCGGTCTCGGTCGAATATAAGCAATATGGCGTCAGCCTCGCCTATACCCCGACCGTGCTGGCCGATGGCCGCATCTCGCTGCGCGTCCGCCCGGAAGTGTCGCAGCTGTCGGCCGCCGGATCGGTGACCATCGGCGGGGTGCAGATCCCGGCGCTCACCACCCGCCGCGCGGAAACCACGGTAGAGCTGGGGTCGGGCCAGAGCCTGATGATCGCCGGCCTGCTCCAGAATTCGCACGACAATTCGATCGACCAGACCCCGGGGCTGGGCAATGTGCCCGTGCTCGGCGCGCTGTTCCGCTCGAACGGGTTCAAGCGGAACGAGACCGAATTGGTGATCGTGATCACCCCCTATCTGGTCAAGCCGGTCGACGGGAACCAGATCGCGCTGCCGACCGACGGCTACAAAGCGCCCGACGATGCCGAACGCGTGCTGCTCGGCCGTCTTGGCGGATCGAACCGCGATGGCAAGCGCCCGACGCCGCAAATGGCCCCGCCGGTTGGTGCAGAGCCCGCGCTCGGCGCAACCACGCCCGTCCAGCCCGGCCCACAACCGCGTCCGGAACCGGTGCAGCCGATCGCCACCCCGGCGCAGCAGCCGGCACCCAAGGGCGACAGCAAAGACAGCTCAAAAGATAGGCGCAAGCGTGGTGCGGCCCCCGCACCGGGTTTCGGATTCAATTGATCGCGGCGAGGAACGACCATGTCGAAGCGTAATACGATCCTCTTTCTGACCGCTGCGGCCAGCCTGTTGTCCGCATGCGGCGCGGGCAGCGCACCGGGTCTCGAATCGGCCAACCAGCCGGTCGTCGCCCGCACCGATTATGTGTTCGATGCGGCCACCGATGGCAGCTATCTGGCATCGGGCGAGCAGGCGCGGGTCGCCGGCTGGCTCGCTTCGCTGCGGCTTGGCTATGGCGACCGCGTCTATGTCGACGATCCCGGCAACACCGGAGCATCGCGGCAGGTGGCGAGCGAAGCGGCGCGCTATGGCGTGCTGCTGTCCGGGCCCGCCCCGGTCACCGCCGGTGCGGTCCAGCCCGGCATGGTCCGCGTGATCGTCAGCCGCATGAAGGCAAGCGTCCCCGGTTGCCCCGATCGCCGCGACACCGGCGAAGGCAGCTTCGCGGGCAAGACCAGCTCGGGCTATGGCTGCGCGGTCAACGGCAACCTCGCCGCAATGGTCGCGCGGCCCGAGGATCTGGTGCGGGGTGAGCCCGGCTCTCCCACCGCCGATCCGGCCCAGATTACCAAATCGATCAAGGCACTGCGCGAGGCTGCCCCGACGGGCACCGGTGGTACCACGGTCAAATCCGAAGGCACGGGAGGAGGCGGACAGTGAACGCGCCCTTCAACCCCCAGCGCGCCGCCCATCGCGAGCCGTTCGTTGCGTTCGTATGCGACGAGACCACCGCCGAGGCGATCCGCCCGATCGCGATCGAACAGGGCTGGAACCCCGACAAGGTCAACAAGGGCGGCCTGCGCAACGCTGTGCAGACGCTGTCGGTCTCGGCCAGCCCGAACATCCTGTTCGTCGACCTGTCCGAAAGCGGCGATCCGCTCAACGACATCAACGCACTCGCAGAAGTGTGCGAGCCGGGCACCGTCGTGATCGCGTCGGGCCAGGTCAATGACGTGCGCCTGTACCGCGACCTCGTGGCGTCGGGCATCCAGGATTATCTGCTCAAGCCGCTCAATCCCGATGTGATGCGCGAAGCCTTCGTGCATGCGCAGGCGATGCTCAGCGCGCCCAAGCATGTCGATGCGTCGTCCGACCGTCCGCATTGCGCCGTCGCCGTGATCGGCACGCGCGGTGGCGTCGGTGCATCGACGCTGGCGACGTCGCTCGCCTGGCTGATGAGCGAGAAGAGCGACCGCACGACCGCGCTGCTCGACCTCGACGTCCATTTCGGCACCGGCGCGCTGACGCTCGACCTGGAACCGGGCCGGGGCCTGACCGACGCGATCGAAAACCCAAGCCGCATCGACGGACTGTTCATCGAACGCGCAATGGTCAAGGCGTCGGACAAGCTGTCGGTCCTTTCGGCCGAAGCTCCGATCAACTCGCCGGTGATGACCGATGGCGCGGCCTTCTTCCAGTTGCAGGAAGAGATTCGCAGCGCATTTGAATGCACCGTCGTCGATCTGCCGCGTTCGATGCTGGTCAACTACCCGCACCTCATCTCCGACGTACAGGTGGCGGTGCTGGTGAGCGAACTGACCCTCGCCGCCGCGCGCGACGCGATCCGCATCATCAGCTGGTTCAAGTCGAACGCACCGCACACGCAATTGATCATCGTCGCCAACCGCGTCCCCACGGGCGCGCTCGAGATCAGCCGCAAGGATTTTGAAGGCTCGATCGAGCGCAAGATCGACTATCTGATCCCGCTCGACACCAAGACCGCTGTGCAGGCCGCCAAGCTCGGCAAGCCGCTTGCTGAGGCGGGCAAGAACGTCAAGGCGCTCGCCCCGCTCGCCGAAATTGCCGCGCGCGTGATCGCGATCACCGACGCGGGTGAGGAAGGCCGCAGCGACAAGGCGAAGGGCAAGTCCAGCAAGGGCGGCTCGCTGCTCGGCAAGCTGACCAGTTCGATGAAGCTCGCCCGCAAGGCGAAGGCATAACCGGCGCCGGCTGCGGCCGGTGCCTAGTTCCGGAGGCGTAAAAGGGTGGAATTGCTCCCGATGATGATGCTGGCGGGCGGCACCTTCACGGTGCTGGCGCTGCTCATCCTCGCCTTTTCCGGGCCATCGGTAAAGAACGCCGGCGCGCGCCGGCTGACCTCGCTGCGCGACCGCCATGCCGGTGTCGTCGGCGCGGGCGCGGTCGAGGCGCAGCTGCGCCGCATCTCCACCGGTCGCGCGACCCGGATGGACAATGCGGCGGCGCGTCTGCTGCCCAACCCTGCCCAGCTCGGCAAACGTCTGGCCATGACCGGCAAGAACTGGTCGGTCGGGCAATATGGCATGGCATCGGTCGGCATCGCAGTCGTGATTGCCGGCGCGCTGATGGTCCAGGGGCTTCCTGTCGCACTCGCACTGCTGATCGGCGTCGTCGTCGGCGGCGGCGTGCCGCACATGGTGGTCGGCTTTCTGATCAGCCGCCGCATCGCCAAATTTACCGCCAAATTCCCCGACGCGATCGAACTGCTGGTGCGCGGCCTGCGCTCGGGCCTGCCGATCACCGAGACGATCGGCGTCGTCGGTGCCGAAGTCGATGGCCCGGTCGGCGAAGAATTTCGCTCGATCAGCGACAAGATGAAGATCGGCCGCACGCTTGATCAGGCGCTGCAGGAGACCGCCGACCGGCTCGGCACGCCCGAATTCCAGTTTTTCTGCATCACCATCGCGATCCAGCGTGAGACAGGCGGCAACCTCGCCGAAACGCTCGCCAACCTTGCCGAGGTGCTACGCAAGCGCAGCCAGATGAAGCTGAAGATCAAGGCGATGTCGTCCGAATCGAAGGCGTCGGCCTATATCATCGGCGCGTTGCCGTTCATCGTGTTCGGGATGATCTGGTCGATCAACGACACCTATATGCAGGGCTTCTTCATCGATCCGCGGCTGATGGTCGCGGGTGGCGGCGGGATCATCTGGATGGGCATCGGGGCCTTCATCATGGCCAAGATGATCAATTTCGAGATCTGATGACATGATCACCACCCCCACCGGCCCCACTCTGCTCGGCGTCGACGTGTTCTACGTCGCGACGATCCTGGCCGGCATCGCCGCGTTCAGCGTGCTGCTCGCCATCTATGCGGCGGCATCGGTGCGCGACCCGATGGCCAAGCGCGTCAAGGCGCTCAACGAACGCCGCGAACAGCTAAAGGCCGGCATCACCGCGTCGACCAGCAAGCGCCGCGCCAAGCTGGTGCAGAAGAACGCGACGACCGATCGCATCCGCGACTTCCTGTCCTCCCTCAAGATGCTGCAGGATTCGCAGGTCAAGACTGCCCAAATCAAGCTGATGCAGGCCGGCATCCGGTCCAAGGATTATGCCGTCGCGGTCATTTTCGGCCGCCTGGTCCTGCCGATCGTGATCGGCGGGACGATGGTGTTCCTCGTCTACGGCACCGAAATGTTCTCGGACTGGACCCCGCTCAAGGCCTATGGCCTGGTCGCGGGCAGCGCGATCCTGAGCTACAAGGCGCCGGATATCTACCTCAAGAACAAGATCCAGAAGCGGTCCAGCGCGATTCGCAAGGGCATTCCGGACGCGCTCGACCTGCTGGTGATCTGTGCCGAAGCGGGACTCACCGTCGATGCGGCGTTCGGCCGCGTCGCGCGCGAACTGGGCAAAGCCTATCCCGAACTTGGCGAGGAATTCTCGCTCACCGCAATCGAACTCGGCTTCCTCACCGATCGCCGCCAGGCCTTTGAAAATCTGGCCACCCGCATCGACCTCGATTCGGTCCGCGGGGTCGTCACGACGATGATCCAGACCGAGAAATACGGCACCCCGCTCGCCTCGGCGCTGCGGGTGCTGTCGGCGGAGTTCCGCAACGAACGCATGATGCGCGCCGAAGAAAAGGCCGCGCGCCTGCCCGCGATCATGACCGTGCCGCTGATTCTGTTCATTCTGCCGGTGCTGTTCGTCGTCATTCTGGGGCCCGCAGCCTGCTCGATCAACGACGCGTTGTTGACGGGTTGAACTTCCCGACGTCCGCCGATTCGGCGGGTGGCATTGAGCTTCCGCTTTGGTTAACCTGTTTCGAACGCGAAATGGGGAGACGCAACCATGTTGTTCACCACGCCCACGGAATGGGCGGCGCTCGGCTTTACGCTGATCGCCGGTTGGCTCTTTGGACTGGCCAGCAGTTCGGGCGGCAAGAAATGGAAACGCCAGCTTGAGGAAGCCGAGCTGAACTATGCCAGCGCACGCGACCGCGATGAGGGCGAATTGTGGAACGCCCAGATTCGCATCCGCGACCTTGAGCGCGAACTGCGCGATTCGCGGCCCGCGCCATCGGCTGCCCCGGTCGTCGCCGCCGCCGCCACAGCTGCCGCCGCGCCCACGCTGATCGAACGCGCGCAGGAAGCCGCCGAGCAAAAGGCCGCCGCAGAACCCGCTCCCGCTCCGGAGCCCGAAGCCAGCTGGATCCCCGAAGGTCCGCCCCCGCCCCCGCTGCCGATGGGCACGGTCGAAGCGCAGCCGGTCGATCCCACCCCAGCGCCTGCCCCCGTGCAGGAGGAGGTCGCCCCGGCTTCACCCGTGGCCACCTTTCCAGCGGCAGAGAGCCCAGCGCCGGCAGCTGCGGGCGGAGCGGATTCAGCTGCGGCGGGAACGCATGATCAAGGCGAGCCAGCAGGAAGCGTGAGCGACCCGCAGCCGAGCAATGACTGGCTGCCGCCGCATGTCCGGGCCGATCCGCGGCCGCACGACTGAACCGGTGGGTCAGGTTCAGCCCAGCAACACCTGCTGATACTGCTCGACCACGGCGGCGAGGGGGCGCCCCTCGCCGTCGAGGACGATGGCGCGATGGCGCAGGACGACGCCGCCTGGCGGCACCCGGCCGGGGCGCAGCTTCCAGGTCGCGTAGGTCTCGCGGCGCGGCGACAAGGGCAGAATCACCCGGCCAAACGGCACGTCACCGCCATCGAGCGCAGCGTTCATCTCGGGCGTCAACCGGCTCGCGACATACCAATTGACCGCTTCCGACAGGACATGCGTCCCGCACATCAGCCGCACGCGGCGATAGCCGAGCATCTCATCCTTGCCGACCTTCAGTCGCGTGCGCGCGGGCGAGGCGCTGGCGACGACGCGCCCGCGTTTCACCTCGGCCCGCACGCGCGGCGGATCAGCAAGGCCGAGTGCGGCGCAGCGCGCCTCAAGCACGCTGGTGGCAGTGCGGGCAGCCAACAGCTCGGCATTCAGGCGCTCGACTGGCGTCATCTGCGCGGCGGCGACGGCCTCGATCAGGATCGCGGCCAGCGCCATGGCACTCACCGCGCCCGCAACGCCGCCTGCGCCGCCGCCAGTCGCGCGATCGGCACGCGATAAGGCGAGGCGGAGACATAATCGAGGCCGGTCTCCTCGCAGAAAGCGATCGATGCGGGGTCGCCGCCGTGCTCGCCGCAGATGCCAAGCTTGATGTCCGGCCGGGTCGCGCGACCGCGTTCGGCGGCGATGCTGATCAGCTCGCCCACGCCCTCGACATCCAGGCTGACGAACGGATCGCGGGCGTAGATGCCCTTTTCCACATAAGTGGTCAGGAACCGCCCGGCATCGTCGCGACTGACGCCCAGCGTCGTTTGCGTCAGGTCATTGGTGCCAAAGCTGAAGAATTCACCGACCTCGGCAATGTCCCCGGCGCGCAATGCCGCGCGGGGCAGTTCGATCATCGTGCCGACCAGATAGTCGATCGTGCGCCCCTGTTCGGCGAACACTGCCTGTGCCGCGCGATCCATCATCAGCTCCAGCTCGCGCCGCGTGCCGACCAGCGGGATCATCACCTCCGGCACCGGTGCCGCGCCGGACTTTTCCGCGACGGCGCATGCCGCCTCAAAGATCGCGCGCGCCTGCATCTCGTAGATTTCGGGATAGGTCACACCGAGGCGACAGCCGCGATGGCCGAGCATCGGGTTGAACTCGTGCAGCTCTGCCGCGCGGCGGCGCAGCGTCTCGACATCGAGCCCGGCGGCCTTGGCCACTTCCTCGAACTCCGATTCCTCGTGCGGCAGGAATTCGTGGAGCGGCGGATCGAGCAGGCGGATGGTGCAGGGCAGCCCGACCATGACCTCGAAAATCTCGATGAAATCGCTGCGCTGTTCGGGCAGCAATTTGTCGAGCGCGGCGCGGCGGCCGGCCTCGTCGCTCGCCAGGATCATCTGGCGCACCGCCGTGATGCGCGCGGCGTCGAAGAACATATGCTCCGTCCGGCACAGGCCAATGCCCTCCGCGCCAAACTCGCGCGCGGTGCGGCAGTCGAGCGGAGTTTCGGCGTTGGTGCGCACCTTCAGGCGACGCACTTCATCGGCCCACACCATCAGCGTGCCGAAATCCCCGGCCAACTCGGGCTGGATCGTCGGGACCGCGCCCAGCATGACTTCGCCGGTCGAGCCGTCGATCGTCAGCACCTCACCCTCGCGCACCTCACGCGTGCCGATCCGCATCACGCCTTCCGACGCCTTGATCGACAGCGTGCCCGCGCCGGAGACGCAGGGGCGGCCCATGCCGCGCGCCACCACCGCCGCGTGGCTGGTCATCCCACCGCGCGCGGTCAGGATGCCCTTCGCCGCGTGCATGCCGTGAATGTCTTCGGGGCTGGTCTCGACGCGGACGAGGATCACCGCTTCGCCATTGGCAGCGCGCTTCTCCGCCGTATCGCTGTCGAACACCGCGATGCCCGATGCCGCGCCGGGCGAAGCGGGAAGCCCCTTGGTCAGCACGTCGCGCGGCGCGCTGGGATCGAGCGTCGGGTGTAGCAGCTGGTCGAGCGCCGACGGATCGACACGCAGGATCGCCTCGTCGCGGGTGATCAGCCCTTCATTGGCCATGTCGACCGCGATCTTCAGCGCCGCCTTGGCGGTGCGCTTGCCCGAGCGGGTCTGGAGCATCCACAATTTGCCGCGTTCGACCGTGAACTCGATGTCCTGCATGTCGCGGTAATGGCGTTCGAGCTGGTCGAACACGCGCGCCAGCTCGGCATAGGCCTCCGGCATCGCCTCTTCCATCGACAGCGGCTTGGCCCCGGCCCGCTCACGCGCCGCCCGCGTCAGATATTGCGGCGTGCGGATGCCGGCGACGACATCCTCGCCCTGCGCATTGATCAGGAACTCGCCATAATAGGCGTTCTCGCCGATCGCGGGGTCGCGGGTGAAGGCGACGCCGGTGGCCGAGGTGTCGCCCATATTGCCGAACACCATCGCCTGGACATTGACCGCGGTACCCCAGTCGCCGGGAATGTCGTTGAGGCGGCGATAGACCTTCGCGCGCTCCGACTGCCACGATCCGAACACCGCGCCGATCGCGCCCCATAGCTGGTCGTGCACGTCCTGCGGGAACGGCTTGCCCCATAGTTCGACGACGATCGCCTTATATTCCTCGACCAGCGTCTGCCAGTCGGCGGCAGTCATCTCGGTATCGAGGCTGTAGCCGCGATCCTCCTTGGCGATCTCCAGCGCTTCCTCGAACCGGCCATGATCGAGTTCGAGCACGACGTCGGAATACATCTGGATGAAGCGGCGATAGCTGTCCCACGCAAAGCGCGCGTCGCCGCTGATCGTCGCGAGGCCAACCACGGTTTCGTCGTTGAGGCCAAGGTTGAGGACGGTGTCCATCATCCCCGGCATCGACACCCGCGCGCCGGAGCGGACCGAGACGAGCAGCGGGTCCGCCGCGTCGCCGAAACGCTTGTCGGTCACACCCTCGATATGGGTGATGCCGGTCGCGACCTCGGCCTTCAGGCTGTCGGGGAAGCTTTCATTATTGTCGTAATAGAGCGCACAGACCGGGGTCGAAATGGTGAAGCCGGGCGGCACCGGAAGGCCGATCGACGCCATCCCATCGAGGTTCGCGCCCTTGCCGCCGAGCAGATTCTTGTCGCCCTGGCCGCCGTCGGAAACATCCCCGCCAAAGCGGTACACATAACGAGTCATTCGAACCCCTTCCGTGACTTGGGCCGCGCCTACCGCAGGTGCGAACAAGGGGGAAGGGCTTGTCCCCCGTTGTCAGGGGGAAGAAATGCTACAGGCGTGTGAAATTCCGTGCGCGGGGGGGCAATCTAAGCCCCTCCCCTGAAGGGGAGGGGCTTGAGAGCAGCTACCCCTCGATCTTCCCGAAATCCGCCACGCGGTGGACGGCGTCGCGCATGCGGGCGAGCAGCGCCAGCCGCGCCGCGCGCTTGGCGGGGTCGCTGTCGTTGACCGTCACATCCGCGAAGAACGCGTCGATCGGCACGCGCAGCAGGGCGAGTGCGGCCATCGCCCCTTCGAAGTCCTCCGCCTCGACCGCAGCCGCCGCCTTGGGCTCCGCCGCATCAAGCGCGGCGATCAGCGCCGCCTCGGCGGGTTCGGGTGCGTAGGATAGAGATGAAGCCGTCGCCCCTGCGAAAGCAGGGGCCTCATGCGGCTCCTGCCCCGCTCCGCCTCCCGAGACCCCAGCTTTCGCTGGGGTGACGGATTGGGTGTAGCCTTCCTTCTTCAGGATATTCGCGGCACGCTTGTACCCCGCGAGCAAATTCGCCCCATCCTCGGTCGCCATGAACGCCTGCAGCGCATGGACGCGCGCGAGCAGGCGGACGAGATCATCCTCCCCGCCCAGCGCGAACACCGCGTCGATCAGGTCGTGGCGGACACCGGCTTCGCGCTGCTGGACCTTGAGGCGGTCGGCGAAAAATTGGAGCAAGCGGACGGCCGGGAGATAGATCGCGTCGGCACGCGCCGTTTCGGTGAACGACCAACTCGTGAGATGGCGCATACTAGCTTGCGCCACCCGGCTCTTGGTTAAGCTGGCAATTTGAATCTCGCTATCGATCCAGAGCTTTATTGGGTGCAGCTTCCAGACTTCATCCGAAATATTGGCCAGTTGATTCCAGACCGCAAAGACCGCATCGACTAGATTAACTCGCAGCCTGTTTGCAGCAACTAGCGAAATTACGCCGAGTGCAGCTCTACGCAGCGCAAACGGATCCTTCGAGCCGGTCGGCGCTTCATCCACAAGGAAGAACGCCCCCAACGTATCCAGCTTATCCGCCAGCGCCACCGCCACCGTGACCGGCGCGGTCGGCACTTGGTCGCCCTGCCCGACCGGCTTGTAATGGTCGCGGATCGCGGCGGCGACGGCCGGGTCTTCGCCCTGCGCGGCGGCGTAATAGCCACCCATCAGGCCCTGCAGCTCGGGAAACTCGCCGACCATGCCGGTGACGAGGTCGGCCTTGCACAGCCACGCGGCGCGATCGGCGAGGTTGGCCAGCTTTTCCCTCTCTCCTTCAGGGGAGAGGGTGGCCGAGCGGAGCGAGGGCGGGAGAGGGGCAGTGGGATTGGCAGGAGCCGCTACGTCAGCCCCCTCTCCCAACCCTCTCCCCTGAAGGGGAGAGGGCTTTACGATCCCCTCTTCCACCAACCACCGCGCGAGCTTGGCGACGCGGTCGACCTTGTCGGCGACGGTGCCGAGCTTTTCGTGGAAGACGATCTTTTCGAGCTTCGGATGCAGGTCATCCAGCCGCGTCTTCAAATCGGTTTCGTAGAAGAAGCGCGCATCGCTGAGCCGCGCGGCGAGCACCTTCTGGTTGCCCGCGACGATCCGCGCGCCGCCATCCGCCGCGTCGATGTTCGCGGTGCAGATAAAGGCATTCGCCAGCTTGCCCCCAGCATTTGTGCAGACAAAATATTTCTGGTTCACGCGCGCGGTGAGCTGAATCACCTCGGGCGGGACGTCGAGAAACGCTTCATCGAAGCGGCCGAGCAGCGGCACCGGCCATTCGGTGAGGCCCGCATTCTCGATCAACAGCCCTTCGTCCTCGACCAAAGTCAGGCCGGCCTTGTTCGCCGCCAGCTTCGCGCCGACCGCGATGGTCGCGCGGCGTTCATTCTGGTCGACTATGACATGGGCGTCGCGCAGCTGCTCGACATAGGTCGCGGCGCTCCGAACCGTGATCGCGTCGGGATAGTGGAAGCGGTGGCCGACGGTGACGGCACCGGACTGCACGCCCGCAACTTCGCACGCCACCACGCGCTCGCCCAGCAACGCGACGATGCCCTGCAACGGGCGGACCCAGCGCAGGCTCTCGGTGCTCAGCGACGCTTCGCCCCAGCGCATCGACTTGGGCCAGGGAAAGGCGCGGACGATTCCCGGGATCGCTTCGGCCAGCACATCCGCCGTCGCGCGGCCGGGCTTGTCGATCACCGCGAACAACGTCGCGCGGCCCTTCACGTCGCGGGTCTCCAGCGCGTCGCGGGTCAGCCCGGCCTTGCGCAGGAAACCGTCGATGGCCGCATCGGGCGCATCGGCGGGCGGGCCTTTCAGCTCCTCACTCACCGCCGCCGTCTGCTCGGGCAGGTCGCGGGCGATCAGCGTCAGGCGGCGCGGGGTGGCATAGGTGACCAGCGCACTGGCCTTGAGGCCTGCCTTGTCCAGCTCGGCGGTGAACAGGCGCGCAAGATCCTCCCGCGCCTTGTCCTGCATGCGCGCGGGAATTTCTTCGGAGCGGAGTTCGAGGAGGAAGTCGGTCACAGCGACCACTCCGGATATTTGGCGCTCCAGTCGGGTTTCATGTGCTCGATATACGCCTCGCAGCTGCCCTTCGCGAGATCGCGGACGCGGCCGATATAGGCCTGGCGCTCGGCGACCGAGATGACGCCGCGTGCCTGCAGCAGATTGAACAAATGGCTCGCCTCGATCGCCTGTTCATAGGCGGCGATGGGGACGTTGTTGGTCAGGCAGTTCTCGCACTCGGCCATCGCCTTGCGGAAGCCTTCGAACAGCGTGTCGGTGTCCGCGACTTCGAAATTATACTTCGACATCTGGCGCTCGTTCTCGAGGAACACGTCGCCATAGGTCACGCCGGCGTCGTTGAACGCCAGGTCGTACACGCTGTCCTTGTTCTGGATATACATGGCGAGGCGTTCGAGGCCGTAGGTCAGCTCACCCGCCACCGGCTTGCAATCGAAGCCGCCCATCTGCTGGAAATAGGTGAACTGCGTCACCTCCATCCCGTCGCACCACACTTCCCAGCCAAGGCCCCAGGCGCCGAGCGTCGGCGATTCCCAGTCATCCTCGACGAAGCGGATGTCGTGCTTGAGCGGGTCGATGCCGATCGCGGTCAGGCTGCCGAGATACAGTTCCTGCAGGTCGGGCGGGCTGGGCTTCAGGATCACCTGATACTGGTAATAATGCTGCAGCCGGTTGGGGTTCTCGCCATAGCGGCCGTCGGTCGGGCGGCGGCATGGCTGGACGAACGCGGCGTTCCACGGCTCCGGGCCGAGCGCGCGCAACGTCGTCGCGGTGTGGAACGTGCCCGCACCCATGCGCATGTCATAGGGCTGAAGGATCAGGCAGCCGCGCTGGCTCCAATAATCATGGAGGCGCAGGATCATGCCCTGGAAGCTGAGCGGCGTGGTCATGGTGCCGGGCTTTGGCGAAAGGGCGAAGAGCGGTCAACTGCGGTTGACGCGGGCGGCGCGGGCGTCTTTGAAGGGGCGATCATGTTGAAACGCCTGATCGCCCCCCTCGCCGCCCTGCTGCTCTCCAGCTGTTCGCTGTTCGGGGAGGATGCCGACCCCGCTTTGTGGGTGGTCAAGGATGGCGACACGACCGTCTATCTGTTCGGCACCGTCCATGTGCTCAAGCCCCGCATGCACTGGTTCGATGAAGGCGTGCGCGAAGCGTTCGACGCGAGCGACGAGGTGGTGCTGGAGATCGCCAAGCCCGATCCGCAGGCGATCGCCGCGCTGACCGCACAGCTCGGCACGCGCGGCGGCCCGCCCTTTGCGCCGGAGGTCGATGCGGCGGCGCGCGAGCTGGGGATGCCGGCGGGCGCAATCGACAAGCAGGAGCCGTGGCTGGCGGCGCTGACGCTGGCGCAGCTGGCGGTGAAGAAAGCGGGCTATGACAGCGGCAATGGGGTCGAGGCGAACTTGTCCGAGGCGGCGGAGGATGCGGGCAAGCCAGTCAAGGCGCTGGAATCCGCGCGCGGGCAGCTGATGCTGTTCGACGGCCTGTCGGGCGCGGCGCAGAGCGCGATGCTCGAGGAAACGGTCAAGGCTCTGCCGGGGACCAAGGCGCGGCTCGACAAATTCGTCGCCGCCTGGGCCAAGGGCGATGCCGAGAGCGTGGGGGCAGAGATGAACCGCGGTGCGCTGGCGTCGCCGGAGGTAGCCGAGGCGCTGATCGCGCGACGCAACGCCCGCTTCGCCGACTGGGTCGCGGCGCGGATGGGCCAGCCGGGGACGGTGTTCGTCGCGGTCGGCGCGGGGCATCTCGCGGGCAAGGGCAGCGTGCAGACGCTGCTTGGCGAGAAGGGCCTCAAGGTCGAGCGGGTGGTGTACTGACCGCAGCTTGCCTTTACCCCTCCCCTCGCCTATAGGCGCCCGCTTCGGTCAGGGTCATCCCTGGAGGCCTGACCGATGAAACGAAACAACTAGCGCATTGGAACGACATATGAGCGACACGCTTACGCTGTCGGCCGAGACGCGCGACCGGGTTGGCAAGGGAGCCTCCCGGGCGCTGCGTCGTGAAGGCCGCGTCCCCGCCGTGATCTACGGCAACAATCAGGAACCGACCAGCATCCACCTGGATGAGCGCGCGCTGTACAAGGCGCTGCACACCGGCCACTTCATGAACTCGGTCGTGATGATCGAAGGTCTGGGCGGCAAGGCGATCCGTACGATTGCAAAGGACGTGTCGCTCGACGTCGTGACCGAACGCCCGGTCCATGTCGATTTCCTGCGCATTGGTGAACACACCACGGTCACCGTCGCGGTGCCGGTCGTGTTCGCCGATGAAGACGCATCGCCCGGCCTCAAGAAGGGCGGCGTGCTCAACATCGTCCGTCACGAGCTGGAGCTGGTGTGCGACGCAGCCGAGATCCCGAGCGAGATCACGATCTCGCTCAAGGGCCTCGAGCTTGGCGATTCGCTGCACATCTCGGCCGTCACGCTGCCCAAGGGCGTGGCGAGCGCGATCGACGACCGCGACTTCACCATCGCGACGATCGCTACCCCGGCGGCGCTGAAGTCCGAAGGGGCTGAGGACGCAGAAGAGGCCGCAGAAGGCGAGTAAGCCTTTCGCGACATCCGCCGATCGATTACGAGCGCCCCCGCACCCCATGTGCGGGGGCGCTCTTCGTTTGTGAAAAGGTAATGCGATGCAGCTCTGGGTTGGCCTCGGCAATCCCGGCCCCGATTATGCGATGAACCGGCACAATGTCGGCTTCATGGCGGCCGATGCCATCGCCGAAGTTCATGGCTTTACCGCGCCCGCGAAGAAATTTCAGGGCTGGTTGCAGGAAGGGCGGATCGGCGGCGACAAGATCCTGTTGCTCAAGCCCGCGACCTATATGAACGAAAGCGGCCGGGCGATCCGCGCGGCGCTCGACTTCTACAAGCTGGAGCCGGAAGGGGTCACGGTGTTCCATGACGAGCTCGACCTCGCACCGTTTCAGGTCAAGGTGAAGCGCGGCGGCGGCGCGGCGGGTCAGAATGGCATCCGCAGCGCGATCGCGCATATCGGCGCGGACTTCCGCCGCGTGCGGATCGGCATCGGCCATCCGGGGCACAAGGACCGCGTCACTGGCTATGTCCTTGGCAATTACGCCAAGGCGGAGATCGAGGATCTGAGCGATCTGCTTGGCGCAATCGCGGCGGAGGCCGAGTGGCTGGCCAAGGGCGACGATGCGCGGTTCATGAACGACATCGCGCTGCGGCTACAGCGATCCTGATCGGACATAAAAAAGGCCGGGTCTCCCCGGCCTTTTTTGTTAGAACCAGCAAGCTGGCTCGGCGGCGATTCAGCAAAGCTGAATCACAGCCACCACGCGCATCAGTTCTTCTTGGCGAGGACCACGCCGACCGCGCGGCTGTCGCCCGCTGCCACCGTGCCGCTGAGCGCGAAGCTGATGCCGAGCTCGGCCGCCTGCGAGCCATAGGCCACACCCTGGAACGTGCCGCCCACCGTGCTGCCCGGGCCGAAGCTGCCGGTGAACTGCGTGCTGCCCACCGGGATCGCGCCGGTGCCGGTGAAGGTGCCATAAGCGACGTTGCCGCCTGCAGTGACGCGGCTGAGGTCCATCGTCACGGTCACCAGGCCGGTCGCATAGTTGACCGAAACGGTCACCGTCCCGGTCAGCTTGTCGACCGAGCTGGCACCAGCCGCAGGCGAAATCACCGCACGACCCGCAACGTTCGTCGTGTAGGTCGCGGTGCCGGTGGTGGGCAGGTCGGTCGAAACCGTCGGATAGCCGAAGGTGCCATAGGTGATCCGCTTCGCCCCGGCGGTGCTGTCACCGCGCCACCAGGCGGCGTAGCTCGACCGCGTGAAGGTCGTCAGAAACCCTGCCGGAGCCGTATCCGGGGTCGCAGGATTGCGGATCGTGTTGTTGTACAGTTCGAGCTGAGTGAATGCCCCGGCCGTGGTCGGCGCAGTGCTCTCACGATAGACATATTCGGTGACCCCGGCCGCAGGCACGGTCAGCAGGTCGGCACCGGTGAAGCGCGATTCTTCGGATGCCTCACGCACCACGGTTTCGGTGGTCGCAGCGGTCGTCGCCGTGCTCTGCAGCGCCAGGCGGACGCGGTTCGAGAAGCCGTCGGTACCCGCCGCGCCGAGCGTCACCGGACCGGCGGTGGCATCGCCGGTATAGCTCATCGCCGCGCTGACGGTGAAGAACTCGGCCGCCGTGGCCAGCGGAAGCGCCGAGTAGGTCGGCGCCGCGGTCGGTGACGGCGACGGAGAAGCGGTGGACGTCGGCGTCGGGGTCGGCGTAGCGCCGTCATCGCCGCCACTGCAGCCGGCTACGACCAGAACAACTGCGGTGCTGGCAATCAGGATGGAACGGCGAATCATACTGCGACTCCTGTAACGTGGCCGTCTGGAAGGCGTTTCGCGCCTTTACCCGGGATGAACGGGCCGCGTTGCCACGACCACTCAATGTGCTGCGGTAGCGTGGCTGGCCGCGAAACGGAAGACCGCCGATACGGGATTCGCCGCATCGGCCGATAACCGCGTCAGTTGCCCAGCTGGCTGAGCAGGCCGCGCAGCTGCTGCACCTTGCCGAACCGCTCCGCCGGGTTCAGCTTCGCCATCGGCCCGACCCCGCCGAACTCCGCCCCGCTTTGCAGGCACGTCGTCACCTGTGCGTGCGCCTGAGCGCGGTCGCCCTTGGTGAAGTTGGTGTCGACCTGATCCTTCACCGCCCAGTCGAGATAGGCGTCGAGATTGGCCTTGGACAATTCCGGCTTGGGCGGATCGGCCGGGATCACCTGATCGCCCAGCGTCTTTTCGATCATGCCGCGATAATAGGTGAGGAACGGCTCCGCGCCGCCCGCCATGCTCTTTGGCAACGGGCTGTCGAGCAGCCGCTGCTGCCATTTCACCGCCGCATAGCAACGCACATTGAGCGCCAGCTTGTCCTGAAGGTCGCGGGCCTTGCGCTGTTCCTCGGCCTTTGCCTTGGCTTCGGCCGCCGCCTTTTCCTGGGCGCCATTGTCGCCGCATCCGGCCAGCGCGAACATCGCCAGCGGCGCCAGGATTGCGAATGTCTTCATGGGCTTGATGTCCTACCCTGTTCGTCGATGGCGCGACTTTGACGCCGCGCGGCGCCCTGTCAACCGTGCGGGGTCGACCGCAGGCGCTTGCGCCGACCCCGCGTCCATGCTGTGCGGGCGGGATGACGATCAAGACGCTGTTCGCAACCCGCTTTTCGCAAACTGAGCTCGGCGACGCCGCACTGCTCGCCGAACTGGCCGATGCCTGCCGCGACCTTGCGGAGCACGACCGCGCCGGACAGCGCTGGTCAAAGGAGCATGGCTATCGTGGCTATACCAGCTACGCCTCGCTCAACGACCTGCCCGACCGCGACCCGCGCTTTGCCGACCTCGTCCGCCATCTCAACCGCCATGTCGCGCGCTTTGCCGACGCCTGCGCGTTCGACCTGCCGCGCAAGCTGAAGCTCGACAGCCTGTGGGTGAACGTCCTCAAGCCCGGCGGCACCCATTCGGGGCATATCCACCCGCACAGCGTCGTCTCTGGCACCGTTTATGTCGAGGTGCCGCCGGGGGCAGGCGCGCTCAAGCTGGAGGACCCGCGCCTTCCGATGCTGATGGCCGCCCCGCCCCGCCGTCCCGACGCGCCGGAGGACCTTCAGACCTTCGTCTATGCCCAGCCCGCCCCCGGCAGCATCTTCCTGTGGGAAAGCTGGCTACGGCACGAAGTGACCCCGCATGCCGGCAAGGGCGAGCGGATCAGCGTCAGCTTCAACTATCGCTGAGCGCGTCGGAAGCTGCGTGCAGGCGGAACCATTTCGCTCCTGAATCGATTGGGCTGCCTGCCCTTCTGGAGAATGACCATGCGTAAGAGCCTTTTCGCACTGCTGGCGCTTTCGCTCGCCGTGCCGAGCACCGCCCTGATGACCACGACGGCGTCGGCGCAGAGCTGGCAGGAGCGCGAGCGCGAACGGGACCGCGAATATAACGAACGGCGCGACCGCCGTTACGGTGAGCGCCGCGATCGGCGTGCTGATTATCGCTGGCAGGGCGACCGCCGTGACCGCAACTGGGAGCCGTCACGCGCCTATCGTCCGGGTCGCTACAGCGAACGCCGCCTGAGCCGTCAGGACCGCATCTATCGCGGCCGTGACAATCGCTATTATTGCCGCCGCAGCGATGGCACCACCGGCCTGGTTGTCGGTGCGGCACTCGGCGGCATTCTGGGCGGCGCGATCGGCAATGGCGACGTGCTGGGCGTGATCCTGGGCGGTGCTGGCGGCGCAGTGCTCGGGCGGGAAATCGAGCGCGGCAACGTGCGCTGCCGTTGATCGCATGACGGCATGAACAGGGCCCGCCGGTCGCGGAACCGGCGGGCCTTTTCATGGGCTGGTCTTTTCCCTGTCTCCGGCGTATCTGCGCGCCTTTCCCGGATCACAGGACCAAGAGACCCATGGGCTTTCGCTGCGGCATTGTCGGCCTTCCCAATGTCGGCAAATCGACGCTGTTCAACGCGCTGACGCAGACTGCGGCGGCGCAGGCGGCCAATTATCCCTTCTGCACGATCGAGCCGAATGTCGGCAATGTCGCGGTACCGGACGACCGGCTGGACGCGCTCGCCAAGATCGCCGGGTCGGCCAAGATCATCGAAACCCAGCTCGGTTTCGTCGACATCGCCGGCCTGGTGCGCGGCGCGAGCAAGGGCGAAGGGCTGGGCAACCAGTTTCTCGGCAACATCCGTGAGGTGGACGCGATCGTCCATGTCCTGCGCTGTTTCGAGAATGACGACATCCAGCATGTCGACAACAAGGTGGACCCGATCGCCGACGCCGAGACGGTCGAGACCGAGCTGATGCTGTCCGACCTCGAAAGCCTCGAAAAGCGCGTGCCGAACCTTCAGAAAAAGGCGGCACAGGGCGACAAGGAAGCCAAGATCGCCGCCGCCGTGCTGGGCAGGGCGCTCGACCTGCTGCGCGAGGGCAAGCCCGCCCGGCTGGTCGAACCCAATGACGTCGAAGAGGAGCGCGTGCTCAAGCAGGCACAGCTGATCACCGCCAAGCCGGTGCTCTATGTCTGCAACGTCAATGAAGAGCACGCCGCTGAGGGCAACGCCTATTCCGCACGCGTGTTCGAAAAGGCGAAGGCTGAGGGCGCGCAGGCCGTCGTCGTCTCCGCCGCGATCGAAGCCGAGATCGCGACCATGCCCGCCGAGGAACGCGGCGAGTTTCTGGCCGAGCTGGGCCTTGAGGAAACCGGCCTGACCCGCGTGATCCGCGCGGGTTACTCGCTGCTGCACCTGCTGACCTTCTTCACCGTGGGGCCGAAGGAAGCGCGCGCCTGGACCACCCATGTCGGGGCAAAGGCGCCGCAGGCGGCGGGCGAGATCCACACCGATTTCGAACGCGGCTTCATCCGCGCCGAAACGATCGCATTCGACGATTACGTCAAGTTCAACGGCGAAACCGGCGCGCGCGACAACGGCAAGCTGCGCTCGGAAGGCAAGGACTATGTCGTCCAGGACGGCGACGTGATGCTGTTCCGCTTCAACGTCTAAGAGTCGTTTTCGATCGGCGCCGATGCAGCTTCGCCAAAAACGACTCTGAGCGAACGCGTCAGCCGAGGTACCGCTTCCGCCGTTCGGCACTGGCCAGTGTCACGCTCAATGTCGCGATGACCAGCAGCCCCGCGACGATCGTCGCGGTGGCAATGTCGGGATCCGTCCGCCCGGCCTTTTCGTGGATCGCGAACAGCGCCCACAGGAACGGCAGCGGATACCAGGGATTGCCGCAAGTCCCGACCAGCGCCGCCGCCACGATCACGCCGCCGACGATCAGGATCGCCGCCGAGATCAGCGGCGCCGATGCGGGCAGCACGATGCCGTGGAAATTGAGCGCGGCGGCGATGTTGACGATCGTCGCGGCGGTCAGCCAGCCCGCCAGTGCGCTGAGCGGCAGCACGACCGCCAGCCGTTCGGCCAGGCTGAACGCCGGTGTGGCAACAAAGATGCGCAGGATTGCCAGCAGATTGACCAGCGTAAACACGATGATCAGCACCGACGGGAAGCCCAGGCTCCACAGCTGGGTATAGGTCACCCACAGCGCGTTCCCGAGCACCGCGAACGCAAAATGCCAGCCGATCCGGCGCACCAGTTCGCTGTCGCGATAGCTCGGCAGCAGCTGATAGACCGCATAAACCAACGTACCGAAATAGAGCGGACCCCAGATCGCGAACGCCCAACCCGCCGGGGTGATCAACGTCTGCGTATCCGCCGACTGCTCGCCGACCGGATTGCCGATGCCGATCGACGGCAGCAGCGGGGCGAGGATCTGGGCGAGCGTGAACACCACCGCGGCGATGGCACGCACATGGCTGTTCGGGGCGGAAGCGGTCTGGGTCATCGTCCGACAACCTAACCGCCCTGAAACGGTTCCGCTAGTGAAACGCCCAGCGAAACGTCTTCGCAATCGCCAACGTCGATCCGCGCACCAGCGGCAATGCGACCAACGGTCGCTGAAGCCCGTGCATCGCGCGGGCCCAATCGGGCAGCAGGTCCACCGCCGCGGCAAAGATCGCCGTCTGCGCCGGTGCCATCGCCAGATTCGGCGCGGGATGGTTCAGCAGGAAGCGCGCGACCTCGCGGGTGCGCTCATCGGCCAGTAATTGCGGTCGCATCGTTGCAATCAGCTCCTCCGCCGTGAACCGGCTGCGCGGCACCGGGTCCGCGCCCAGCGCCTCGGCGACGCGCGCAGTCTCGGCATAATAGGCATCCTCCTCGGCCCGGCTGACCGGGACGCCGTAGCGCTGCCACGCCGCGAGAAAGCTCCACATCTCGGTCACATGCACCCAGGCCAGCAGTTGCGGGTCGTCGGCGCGATAGGGGGTGCCATCCGGCAGCGTGCCGCCGATCCGCTCATGCACTTCACGCACTTTCGCGATCGATGCCTCGGCAATGGCGCGATCGGCATAGGTCGTTTCGGCGATGAAGCGCGCAGTGCGGCGCAGGCGGCCGAGCATGTCCTTGCGGAAGGCACTATGGTCCCACACGCCCGCCAACACCGCCGGGTGGAGCATCTGCAGCAGCAGCGAGGCGACCCCGCCGACCATCATCGACGTCACATCGCCATGGACGCGCCAGGTGACGCTGTCGCGCGGGAACAGCGCCGTGTCGCTGCGCACGACCGGAGTCTCGCCCTTTTGCTGGTCGTTGAACGTGGCGCGAACCACGCCGATCAGGCGCTTGCGCAGTCCGAAGGTGAAAGGGGCGGAAGGCATCGGGCATCACGCTAGGGTGGATATGCCGCTGCGTGAAGGGCCGACCGAAATTGTCGCTTCCCGCAGCCCCGGCTCCGCCGCATGATGGATGGATGAACTTGCGCCCGTTCATCGGCTTGTGCCTGATCCTCACGCCACTCGCCGTTCAGGCGCAGGTTCGGCCTGACGATATCGGCATGGTTGCGGACCTGCTGCCGGATCCGGCCGACCCCGCACCCGTGCTCGAAACCGTGGTCGCGGCGCCTGCCGATGCGCGGACCCTGCCGTTCCTTGCATTCGCGCGGGCGCTCTATGCGGCGGGCTATTGGAACGCCGATGCCTTCGTTCCGCTGACCTGCGATGCGCGCTGCACCGCTGCGGGCATGGCAGATGTGCTCGAGTCCGATCGGCAGGCCATTTCGGGCGAGTCTGCGGCCTCCCCACAGGATGATGAGGCGATGGTGGAGTCATCCCAGCCGGTCGCGCCGACGGCAACGCCGATCGCGCGCGCGCGCACGGCCGTCGCACTGTTCAATATCGGCGCCGGTCGGAGCAAATGGGGTGAGTTCGCTGCGGCGGAACCGATGCAAACCGGTGCCTTTGCCACGTTGCGGACGCGGCTGGCCGCACCCGATCCGCGGCTTGCGGCGATTAAACTCGGCATTGCGCGTACCGCTTTCGGCCTCGGCCGCACCGCCGAAACAATCCTGCTTGCCGACGAGGTGCTGGCAACCGAAACGCGTGCCGGTCGCGGGATCGGCCAGCTCAGCGCCAGTGCATTGACCCTGCGGGCACGTGCAGAACGCAAGCTGGGTCGGCGCGATGCCGCCAAGGCGAGCCTTACACAGGCGATCCGCGTCGGGGCTGCGGATCGCGCGCGGCGGGGCTCGCTGCGATTGTCGGCTGCACAAATCGACGCGGCCGTCGCCGCAATCGGCGAAGCCGGGTTCGAGGCGGCGGGTGTGGAGGCCAGCGCCTTCATCCGGCTCAAGGAGGCGATCGCAAAGGGCGAGCGCGGGTTGCTTGATCAGGCGGAGGGGGAACGCAAGGCGCTGCTCGCGCGGATCCTGCTGGATCGCGGTGAGGACCGGGCTGCTACCGCGCTCGCCCGCGAGGCGGTCGCACTGGCGCCGGACAATCCGACTGCGGCGCTGGCGCTCGGGTTCGCCGAACTGCGTAGCGGCACTGTCGATGTTGCCCGACTCGACGATATTGCCAACATTCTGGATCAGCAGGCCTGGGGTCCCGGCGCAGGGTCGGCCGATGTGATCGAGGCGCGGGCGCTGCTCGCGCGGCTCTACGGCAAAGCGCAGATCGCGTCGGCATGGGTGCAGGTGCGGCAGGGCGCGACTGGCGCGATCGAGCGTATTCTGGGCGATGAGAGCCGCAGCGATGTGGTGCAGGCGGCGGGTGCATTCAGAAGCGTGTTCCGGCAAAAGGTCGGCACCGCCTGGTCCGCGGCACAAACACCGCCGCCGACCTGGCCGGACGACGCGCGCAGCTTTGCCATCTATTTCGACATCGACCGGTCCGACATCACCTCCAGCGCGATGCCCGCGCTGGAGCGGGCGGCGGCGACATGGCGCAGGGTCGGCGGCACGATCACCGTCAGCGGGCATGTCGACCAGATGGGCGGAACGCGGGACTATGCGATTGGGCTATCCGGCCGACTGGCGGACTCGGCCAAACGCGCGCTCGAACACCTGGGCGTCCCACCGGGCGCAATCGTCACGATGGCGTTCGGCAAGGAACGCCCGCTGGTGCCACCGCGCGACGACCGGCTGGCGGAACGGCGCAACCGGCGGGTCGATATCGTGATCAGTCCGGCGCGCTGATCCGCACGCTCTTCCTGCCAGCCAATCGAACCGCTATGGGCGCGGGATGATCGCACGCCTGATCCTTGCCGTTGCGCTGTTGCTGGGCACCCTGCCCGCCAGCGTGGCGATGCCGACGTGCCACGATGCGCCGATGGCGGCGAACGATCATGCCGGGATGACGATGCCAATGCCGATGGCGCAGCATGATATGCCGGAGCCTCCGCGGCCCGAAGGGTATGGCGATGCCATGTGCGTCGGCTGCATCGCGCCATCGACGCTGAAGGTGGCCGCGGTCAACCCACCCCCTGCGCCGGTCGCGATCCATGGTGCTGCGGCCCCGGCGCGCGGTATCGTCGGCGCGCTGCTGACGCCCGAGCCACCCCCTCCGCGCGGGTGATCGATCGCGGGCCCTGACCCCCGCTTCCCGATCATTCACGGAGTTTATCACAATGACCTATCGAACCACGCTCGCCGCCCTGCTGGCGGCGACGGCGCTGCCCGTTACGGCGGCAGCACAGGACCACGACCATGGCCAGCACGCGACGCCCGCGCCCGCGCCTGCGCCTGCGCCTGCGCAAGCCGACCACCAGCATCATGGCGAACCCGCGATGCCGGAGGACAAGGGGGCCAAGCCCAACGCCCAGATCGCCTCGGGCACCGCATTGCTCCCCGCCGCAGAGGGCGGTCTGCATGGCGGCCTGCACGCCATGGCGGGCGACTGGATGCTGATGGCGCATGGCTATGCCTGGGGCGCGGTGACCAGCCAGGGCGGCCCGCGCGGCGACGACATGGCGTTTGTCCAGAGCATGGGCATGGTCACCGCCAGCCGCCCGCTCGGCAATGCCGCGCGGATCGAGCTGCGCGGGATGTTCAGCCTTGATCCCTTGATGGGCAAGCGCGGCTACCCCAACCTGTTCGCGGCGGGGGAGACCGCCAATGGCCGCGCGCTGGTCGACCGCCAGCATCCGCACGATCTGTTCATGGAGCTTGCCGCGCGGGTCGAGGTCGATGTCGCGGACGGCGCCACCGCCTTCGTCTATGGCGGACCGGTCGGTGAGCCGGCGCTCGGCCCGCCCGCCTTCATGCACCGCCGCTCCGCGCGCTATCAGACGATGTCGCCGATTGCGCATCATTGGTTCGATTCGACGCACATCACCTATGGCGTAGTCACCGCGGGCGTGCGCACGCGTGCCTTCCAGCTCGAAGGATCGGTGTTCAAGGGGCGCGAGCCGGACGAGGAGCGCTGGGGCTTCGATCCGATCAAGCTCGATTCGTGGAGCCTGCGCGCGACCTTCACCCCCTCGCCGCACTGGACGGCACAGGTCAGCCACGGTCGGCTCGAAAGCCCCGAGGCGCTGCACGGCGGCAATGACGAGGCGCGCACCACCGCCAGCGTGCATTACGCGCGCGGCGGCCTGTCCGCGACGCTCGCCTGGTCGGCCAAGAACCGCATCCCCGGCGACACGCTCAGCGCCTGGGTGGCAGAAGCAAACTGGGACATCGACGCGCGGCACAGTATCTTCGGCCGCGCAGAACTGGTCCGCAATGACGAGCTGTTCCCCGAGCACAGTCACCCGCTGCACGACCAGCCGTTCCGCGTCGCGCGGTTCGAGGGCGGCTATGCCTATCGCATTCCGCTGGCGGACACGGTGACGCTGGCGCTGGGCGGATCGGTTGCGGCCTATGCCAAGCCCGCCGCGCTCGACCCCTATTATGGGGAACGCCCGGTGAGCGGCACCGCCTTCGCCAAGCTGACGCTCGGCGACTGACTCGCGCCTGTCATCGAACTGCGTTAGGGCCGCCGCGATGCACTGGATCAGACCCGTGGCGGCGGCCCTTTGTGCCAGCCTGCTCTATGCGTGCGCCACCCCGCCCGCGATCGCGCCCGCCCCGCCTGCGCCGCCGGTCGAGCAACGCGCGCCGGTGACGATCCTGATCGGCATCGACGGCTTCCGTCCCGATTATCTCGATCGCGGCGTCACCCCGGTACTGTCGCAGTTGGCAGCACAGGGCGTGCGCGCGACGATGCGCGCGTCCTTCCCGACCAAGACCTTCCCCAATTTCTACACGTTGGTCACCGGCAAGCGCCCCGACCGGCACGGCATCGTCGGCAACCGGTTCGAGGATCCGGCGCGCCCCGGCGAGCGCTTCACGATGCAGTCGGAACAGCCCTATTGGTGGGATCAGGGCGAGCCGGTCTGGAATGCGGCGGAAAGGGCCGGGGTCCAGACCGCTGTCATGTTCTGGCCCGGATCAGGCATCGAGATCGGCGGCACCCGCCCGCACGACTGGCAGGCATTCGGGATGGCGGTGAACGGGCGCCAGCGCGTCGATGCGATCATCGACTGGCTGCGCCGCCCCGCGGCGACCCGCCCGAAGCTGCTCGGTCTCTATTTCGACGCGGTCGATACCGCCGGCCATAGCTACGGCCCCGACGCGCCCGAGACCAATGCGGCCGTGGCGCAGGTCGACGCGCTGATCGGACGGCTGCTCGGCGAGCTTGCCGGGCTCGGCCAGCCGGCCAATCTCGTGTTCGTCGCCGATCACGGCATGGCGGCGGTGGACGAGAGCCGCCGCATCCAGCTCGATACCGTCGCCGCCGCAACCGACTTCCGCACGCTCGAAGAAGGCCCCTATGCCGCGATCGAGCCGCAGCCGGGCCGCGAAGCCGCGCTGGCGGCCGCGCTGCTGAAGCCGCATGCCGCTATGGAATGCTGGCGCCGCGCGGACATCCCCGCCCGCCTCCATTACGGGCGCAACCCGCGCACCCCATCCTTCCTGTGCCTCGCCAAGCTGGGATGGACGATCACCACCCGCGCGGCGACCGAGCCGCTGCGTCCGGGCGGCGCGCATGGCTATGACCCTGCCGCGCCGGAGATGGCTGCGCTGTTCCTGGCCCATGGTCCGGCCTTTGCGTCGGGGGTCACGCTGCCCGCGTTCGACAACATCCATGTCGCGCCGCTGCTGCGTCGCCTCGCCGGAGTGCCGCAGGCGCAGGATGCCGATGGCGACCCTGCAGTGCTGGCGCCAGCGCTGAAGCGCTGATCCCCCTTGCCAAGAACCAGTTTCGGACCGAAACTGATTGCATGATCTATTTCGAGGACCTGACGGTCGGGGACAAGGCGAGCTTCGGCTCTTATCCGGTCACGCGCGACGAAGTGCTGGAGTTCGCGCGCAAATACGACCCCCAGCCCTTCCACATCTCCGACGAGGCGGCGGCCCAGACGCATTTCGGGCGGCTCGCGGCGAGCGGCTGGCACACCGCCGCGATGACGATGGCGATGCTGGTCGAGCAGATGAAAGTCCGCCCGACTGCCAGTCTCGGCGCGGCGGGGATCGACGAACTGCGCTGGATCAAGCCGGTGTTCCCCGGCGACACGCTGCGCTGCGAGACCGAATTGCTCGAAAAACGCGAGTCCGAAAAGCGCCCGGAAATGGGCCGCACCCGCTCGCGCATGCTGGTGTTCAACCAGCATGACGAGCCGGTGCTGAGCTTCATTGCCAATGCAATCGTCGCGCGGCGGCCACTCAGCCAAGGTTAGCCGGGGCGGCGATCCCGGCGACGGTCGCGACGATCGTCGCGTCGGTCTTCACGGCGGTGATCGCGCCAGTTATCGCGCATCTGGCGACGGTCGCCACGCCACGCCTGGCGACGCTGCTCCCAATAGGCGCGCTGCGAGTCATTCCAGCGCGTCGGACGGCGATCGCGATCGTAAACGTAATATCCGGTGCCGGGATAATAATAGTCCCCACTCCAACCCCAATAGGGGTCGCCATAGGTTCCGTCATAGCTGCCGCCGCTGCCATAGCCGACCGACACGCCGGAGCGGCCATAGCCGTCCGTGCAGGCGGCAACGCCAAGCGCTGCCGCGCCGACCAGACCGAATTTCAGGATCGTGGAATTGAACATGTGACCTCTCCCGGGCGTCGCCTGGACGCCCTGTTCATTTGAGAACAAGGGAGCGAGGCAGGAAGTTCCGTCAGTGACCGGGGTAGGCGACCAGCGCCGTCACATCGATCCCCTCGGCACGCAACGCATCGGCACCGCCCAGATCTGGCAGGTCGATGACGAACGCCGCCTGCGTCACCACCGCACCGACCTTGCGCAGCAGGCGGACTGCCGCCCGCGCGGTCCCGCCAGTCGCGATCAGATCGTCGATCAACAGCACCCGCGCGCCCGGCGCAACCGCATCGGCATGGATCGCGATCCGGTCGGTGCCATATTCCAGCGCATAATCCTCCGCCACGGTCGCGCCGGGCAGCTTGCCGTCCTTGCGCACCAGCAGGGTCCCTGCCCCCAGCGCCAGTGCGACCGGTGCGGCAAAGATGAACCCGCGCGCCTCGATTCCCGCGACCAGATCGACCGGGCCGTCGACCGCCTCGATGATCCGCTCGACCGCGCGCGAAAAACCGGCGGCGTCGAGCAATAGCGTGGTGATGTCGCGGAACATGATGCCAGGCTTGGGGAAGTCGGGAATGGTGCGGATCAGCGCGGCAAGATCGTCGTTGGTAGGGGTCACGGCATCGCTCCCAAGAAAACGGCCCGGGAATCGCTTCCCGGGCCGTCGGAGAAAAGGTTCAGGCGGACCTTAGTCCTTCACGTTCCGCCAGATCTGCTTCTTCGCACCATAGGCCAGGAAGCAAAAGATCACGAGAAAGCCGAGCACAGCGAGACCGGCGGTCTTGCGCGCTTCCATCTTCGGCTCGGCGGTCCAGATCAGGAACGCGGCGACGTCCGCCGCGTAATTCTTCGCCGTGCCTGCCGTGCCGTCGAGATAGGTCACCTGACCATCCTTCAGCGGTGCGGCCATCGCGATGTTGAGCGTGTGGAAATAGGGGTTGTAGTGCAGCCCCTCCGGCGTCTTGGCCTCCGGATACTTCTTCAGCAGTTCCGCAGGCTGCGCCTGGTAGCCGGTCAGCAGCGAGTAGATATAGTTGCTGCCGTCCGCACGCGCCTTGGCCATCAGCGACAGATCGGGCGGAATCGCGTTGTTGTTCGCAGCGCGCGCGGCAATCTCGTTGGCGTAGGGCGAAGGGAAGCGATCGGCGGGGATGCCATCGCGGGTCGCCGGCTCGCCCGTCTCGGGGTTGAGCGACGGCACCTGGAAGCCCTTGGCGATGGTCTTGATCTGACCTTCGCTATAGCCGAGCGCGGCGAGGTCGCGGAACGACACCAGACGCAGCGAGTGACAGGCGGCGCAAACCTCCTTGTACACCTGCAGACCGCGCTGCAGCTGCCGCTCGTCATAGGTGCCCAGCGGACCGTTGAAGGTAAAGCCACCTTCCGGCTCATGCGCGTGCTTGTGGAATTCCGCCTCGACCGTCTTGGGCGTGGTCAGCCCGTTCGAGAAGGTGTCGATGATCCCAAGGAACAGGGCGAAGACGAACCCCAGCCCGACCAAAAATCCGCCGATGCGAACCATTATCTTATGCCCCTCTTATTCGGCAGCTGCGGTCTGGAGCGGCGAGGTGCCACCCTTGCCGGCAAGCACGGCCTCGGTGATCGAGTTCGGCAGCGGGCGCGGACGCTCCATCGCCGAGACGATCGGCAGGATCACCAGGAAATGCAGGAAGTAATAGGCCGTCGCGAACTGACCGATCAGGATCACGCCCGGGGTCGGGGCCGCGCCGCCGACATAGCCCAGCACCAGTACGTCGACCAGCAGCACCAGCAGGAACCACTTGTAGGTCGGGCGATAATTGGCCGAACGCACCGGCGACGAGTCGAGCCAGGGCAGGAAGAACAGCAGCAGGATCGAGCCGAACATCGCCAGCACGCCCCACAGCTTCGCCGACATGATGAAGTCGACCGTGAACGACTTCAAAATGGCGTAGAAGGGCAGGAAATACCATTCGGGCACGATGTGCGCCGGGGTCGAAAGCGGGTTGGCCGGAATGTAATTGTCCGGATGGCCCAGCAGGTTCGGGGCGAAGAAGATCAGCGCGCAATAGACCAGCAGCGCCACGCCCACGCCCACGCCATCCTTGGCGGTGTAATAGGGGTGGAACGGGATCGTATCCTGCTCGTCCTTCACCTCGACGCCGGTCGGGTTGTTCGAACCCGGAATATGCAGCGCCCAGATGTGGAGCACGACCACGCCGGCGATCACGAACGGCAGCAGATAGTGGAGCGAGAAGAAGCGGTTGAGCGCGGCATTGTCCGGCGCGAAGCCGCCGAGCAGCCAGATGCGGATCGGCTCACCCACCACGGGGATCGCCGAGAAGAAGCCGGTGATGACCTGCGCACCCCAGAAGCTCATCTGCCCCCAGGGAAGGACATAGCCCATGAACGCGGTCGCCATCATCAGCAGGAAGATGACCACGCCGAGCAGCCACACCATCTCGCGCGGCGCCTTGTACGACCCGTACCACAGGCCGCGGGCGATATGGATATACACCACCATCAGGAACAGCGACGCGCCATTGGCGTGCGCGTAGCGGATGAACCAGCCTGCGTTCACGTCGCGCATGATATGCTCGACGCTGTCGAACGCGATGCCGGCATTGGCGGCATAATGCATCGCCAGCACGATGCCGGTGACGATCTGGATCGCCAGGAACATCCCGGCAAGCACGCCGAAGTTCCAGAAATAGTTGAGGTTGCGCGGGACGGGATAACCGCCACCGATCGCACCATAGACGAAGCGCGGAAGCGGCAGCCGATCGTCCACCCACTTCATCAGCGGGCTCTTCGGCTCATACTGCTTTGCCCAGGGAAAGCTCATTTCAAGGTGCCCCCTCAGCCGACCCGAATGACGGTGTCGGAAATAAATGCATATTCCGGAACGACGAGGTTCGTCGGTGCCGGGCCGGTGCGGATGCGACCGGCGGTGTCATAGGCCGAGCCGTGGCACGGGCAGAAATAGCCGCCGAACGGGCCCTTGTTCTCACCCTCGCCCGCGCCCAGCGGCACGCAGCCGAGATGGGTGCAGACGCCCAGGGTGACGAGCCAGTTGGCCTTGCCCTCCTTGGTGCGCTCGGCCAGCGTCTGCGGATCGCGAAGCTCGCTGACCGGAGTCGCGTTCGCCTCTTCGATCTCTTTCGCCGTCAGGTTGCGCACGAACAAGGGCTGCTTGCGGAAGGTCGACTTGACCGACTGGCCCGGCTGGATCGCCGAGATGTCGAGTTCGGTGGTCGACAGCGCCAGAACATCGGCCGACGGGCTCATCTGGGCCACGAGCGGAATCGCGACTACGCCCGCTCCGACGCCCGCAAAGGCGACCGCGCCGATCGCGAGATAATCGCGGCGGCGGGGATCCTCGGGACCTCCGTTGGAAGGCTCAATCGGCCCACCCGGAGGCGTGCCGCCGTTCTCACTTGCCATGCATCAGCCCTTGCACTTCAAATTCCGGCGTTTTCACGCCCCTGTCCCGGATAGCGGAGCGCGCGAACGCCACGCCAAACCCCCGGATTGCCCCCGGTGGCTGGCGGGCCTGATAGACGGCACGGGGCGGCTTTGCCAACCGCCTTTTTGACCGGCGCGTGACATGTGAATGTTTCGGCGCCGGCGCGCTCCCCCACCCGGCCACCCATATGATCGTGCCGATGGGTGGAGGCATAGGGAGCGGGCCGGCGCCGGACTCCAACAACAGCGCCTTGTGACGGGCGGGCTCCCTGCACTATCGGGACGGGATGCGTGTTGCCCTGTTTCAACCCTGTATCGCCGGAAATGTCGGCGCGGTCCTGCGCATCGGTGCGTGTTTCGACACCGCGATCGACCTGATCGAGCCGATGGGATTCGCGTGGGACGACAAACGCGTCGCGCGCGCCGGCATGGACTATATCGACCATGTTCGCATCGCGCGGCACCGCGACTGGGATGCGTTCCTGGCGACCGCGACCAGCCGGATCGTGCTGTTCACCACCAAGGGCGCGGGTCGGTTCGACGAGGCCGCATATAGGCCCGACGACATCTTGCTGTTCGGATCGGAGGATGCGGGCGTCCCCGATCATGTGCATGATCGCGCCGACCTGCGCGTGCGCATTCCAATGAAACCCGCGATGCGCTCCTTGAACCTCTCCGTCTCGGCGGGCATCGCGCTGTCCGAAGCGCTCCGGCAAACCAAAGGCTATCCGCAATGAACGCACTCGACCCCCAACAGCAGCGCGCGCGTGCGTGGTTCGAGGATTTGCGCGATTCGATCTGTGCCGAGTTCGAGGCGATCGAGCGCGAGGCGGGATCGGACGCGGCGTTCGACTATATCGCCTGGGACCGCACCGACCCGTCGGGCGAACCGGGCGGTGGCGGCGTGCGCGGGGTGATGAAGGGCAAGGTGTTCGAAAAGGTCGGCGTCAATGTTTCGACCGTCGGCGGCACGTTCGAGGGCGATTTCGCCAAATCGATCCATGGCGCGGGCGACGATCCCCGCTTCTTTGCCACCGGCATCAGCCTGGTCGCGCATATGGCCAACCCGCATGTGCCCGCGGTGCACATGAACACGCGCTTCCTGGTGACGACGAAACGCTGGTTCGGCGGCGGCGCGGATCTGAACCCGCCGATTCCCTATGATGAGGACACGGCGGACTTTCATGCACGTTTGCAGGCGGCATGTGATGTCCACGACCCGGCGCATTATCCCCGGTTCAAGGCATGGGCCGACGACTATTTCTACATCCCCCACCGCAATGTCCATCGCGGGGTCGGCGGCATCTTCTACGATCACCTGGAAAGTGGGGACAATTCGACATGGGAGGCGAATTTCGCCTTTACCCAGGATGTCGGCCGCGCCTTCCTCGACATCTTCCCCACCATCGTCCGGCGACGGATGGCCACGCCCTTCACCGACGCCGACAAGGCCCGGCAGCTGGAATGGCGCGGGCGCTATGCCGAATTCAATCTGGTCTATGACCGGGGGACGTTGTTCGGCCTCAAGACCGGCGGCAATATCGACGCGATCCTGATGAGCCTGCCCCCGCTGGCGACGTGGAGCTGAGATGGGGCTTCTCCCCGTCAAGCCGGGCGATGTGGCGACCATCGTCACCAGCCTGGAAATGCGCGAGCGGCCCAGGCCGCGCCCGATGTCCGAATCGCATCTGCAGCTGGTGCGCTGGGAGGCGCCCAGTCCGGATAAGTATCGGAAATTGTTCGCGCGGGTCGGGTCGCCGTGGCTGTGGTTCTCTCGCCTGATCATGGACGATGTGCGGCTGAGCGCGATCATCCACGACCCGCGAATCGAGATTTTTGCGGTGGTCGATCGCCAGGGGATCGAGGTCGGGATGCTCGAGCTCGACTTCCGTGAGGCGGCGACGTGCGAGCTGTCCTTCGTCGGACTGGTGCCCGAACTGACGGGCGCAGGGCATGGCCGCTGGCTGATGGCACATGCGCTGATGCGAGCATGGCGGCCCGAGGTAACGCGGGTGTGGGTCCACACCTGCACGCTCGATCACCCCAAGGCGCTGGGCTATTATCGCGCGTCGGGCTTTGTGCCCTTCACCCGCGCGATCGAAACCTTCGCCGATCCGCGCATCACCGGGCACCTCCCCCGCGACGCCGCCCCTCACATCCCGTTGATCGATCCGCCCAGCCGACGATAGAGCGCGATCCGCACCAACGTGAAAAACACCCAGCTGAGCGTCACGAGCAGCGCGATCGGCAAGAAAACCAACGACGCCGCAGCCTGCGATCCCGCGACCAGCGGGGCCGCGACGGCGAAGATGACGAAGGCGATCGACATCGCGCTCGCCCCGATGAACAGCGCAAGGCCGACGGCGAAAAAGCCGATCTTCCACCCATTCTTATCGCTCAACTCGAACCCGCGCACCATCGCCTGCCACGCCCCGCGCGTTGGCTCCGCCGCATAAGCGACGCCCATCATCCAGGTGCGGCCGAACACATAGATCGCCGGAACGATCAGAAGATAGGTGCCGAGCTGAACCAACGTGTTCACGACGATGCCGATCAGAAAGAACGGGATCAGCCGCTGCACGCTGGAGAGCAGCACAGAACCGACCGTCTCTCCCCTCCGCAGATACAAGCTGAGCAGTGCCAGACCGCCGAACTCGGTAATCGCGATGAAGAGCGCCATCCAGCCCAGGTTTGACAGCAAAAAGCCGTTGATCACCTCACGCGTCTGCGCGCGATCACCGCTCTCGGGCAGCTGGATGCCGCTGGTCACGGCGAGTAGGCACAGGCCGAGCAGCGGCAAGAACAGAAACGCGCCCGCGATCGGCCACATCAGCGCGCGATCCGTCCGCCATAACGTCACGGCATCCGCCAGAACGCCGCGGAATGAGAATTTCATGCCGTCGCAGCCGCCTCATGCCGCGCGAGCAGCGCGATGTAGAGCTTGGCAAGAAATGCCGTGCCGAGCACCGTGAAGCCCGTCGAAACCGCCCCGCCGACGATCGTCGTCAGGACCGAAGCGAGCGAAATCCCTTCCTCCCCCCGACCGGCGACCAGATACATGACCGCGCCGAACGCGGTGGTCGCGGCGAGGTTGGCAACGATTGAGACAATCACATACAGGATCAGCACCCCGACGATCTTGAGCGCAATGCCGCGCGTCAAGCGCCACGAGCGCGCGATCGCGCCAATCGCCAGCCGATCGCCGACGACCGACGGGATCACCACCGCGAGCCGCGCCATGACCCAGCATCCAAGGACCAGCAGCACCAGGAAGTAGAGGAACACCCACGGCGCGACGCTGGGCGGAATGTCCGGCATCGCACTACCCTCTAGCGTCGTAAGGTCGATCCCGCCGACCGCCAGTATGACGCCGACCGGGATCATCAGCACGATCCCGACAACAACCATGACGATCATCAGCAGCAGCGCGGCGGGGAAGCGGCGGGTGGCAAGCTGGCTCGCCTGACGCCCCTGCGCCGGATCGATCGCCAGCGCGGTCACCGCCAGCTGTCCCCAAAAGCTGACCAATGCCAGAACGAACACGCCAAGGCCGAGCAACATGGCCGTTCCCGGAGTGACGCTGGGTTGCAGCCCGCTCAGATTGGATGAAATCGTGGTCGGTACGAAGATCGCCAACAACGCAATCGGCAGCAACGTGCCAAGATTGTCGCTCAGAAACTCTGCAGTTCGATCCCAGACGCTACCCATACTGACCATGTGCATTGCTCCCCTCACGCGCAGCGTTAGCCGATCCGTGCACGCGATGCCACATGCTTGCGCCGGGGCGCGCGGCATCGCATCTGGCAAGGATGGACCTGATCGACAACATCGAATGGCGCGTTTCCGAAGGGCGCGTCCCCTACCCGCAAGCGCTGGCAGAGATGGAGGCGCGAGTCGCCGCGATCCAGGCGGGCAAAGCGCGTGAGCAAATCTGGCTGCTGGAGCATCCGCCAGTCTACACCGCCGGCACCAGTGCCGATCCCGCCGAGCTGATCGATCCGCGCTTCCCCGTGTTCGCGACCGGCCGTGGCGGGCGCTACACCTATCACGGGCCGGGACAGCGCATCGGCTATGCGATGCTCGACCTGTCGCGGCGCAACAAGGATGTACGCTGCTATGTCCACGCAGTCGAAGGCTGGGTGATCGCGGCGCTGGGCGAGCTTGGCATCAACGCCTTCCGGGCTGAGGGGCGGATCGGCATCTGGACCCGCGATGGCGGGGCCGAGGCGAAGATCGGCGCGATCGGCGTGCGCGTACGGCGCTGGGTGACGATGCACGGCTTTGCGGTGAATCTCGATCCCGATCTTGCCGATTTCGGTGGAATCGTACCGTGCGGCCTGCCCGAGTTTCCGGTGACGAGTGCGGCGCAGCTAGGAAAATCGATTTCTCCTGAAACTTTCGATGCGGCCCTGGCGTTAATGTTTCCGGCCTTTCTCAATTCCGTGGGTGGGGCGTGCGCGCGTGCCTGATAGCGGGGCTTGAGGGTGTGTCGCGAAGCGTTTAATGTCTATCTCGGTCAGGGGAATAAGCGGTGTTCCGCCCCCTCCATCATCAAGGGAGCCCAATCTTATGCGTGCAGTTTTCACCAAGGCCGTCGCCGGTTCGATGATCGCCAGCGCCGCGCTGCTCGTTTCGGCATGCGGTGGCACCACTGAAACCACCGCCGACAACACGACGGTCATGGACGTGAACGCGACCGATCCGGTGCTCGACGGCACCACCTCCGACAACATGACGATGGTCGATGGCGCGACCGGCAATGACACCGGCATGGCTGGCGACACCATGGCCGCCAACGACACCATGGGCAACGGCATGTAATCTGCCGCACGCGGCAATTGCATGGTTGAATGGGGCCGCCCGGGCAACCGGGCGGCCCTTTTTGCGCGGCGCAACGGCCGCACGTCCCGACTGTCCCACGGCGGGGCGCGACCCCTTGCACAGACGTAACGATTCGATGCCAAAAACCTCTTGGGCAGAGCGGTAAAACTCCGTAACCCAACGCCAGAGCAGGGTTCGAGAGGGTTGGTTGATGTTTGGTTCGCGTCTGATGTTCTCGGCAGGCCTGGGTGCGGCAATGTTGGCGGCGACGCCGGCATCCGCGCAATTCTATTTGAAGTCTCCCGATGTCGGCGCGCCGCGGATCATCGGGACGGAACCCGGCATGCTGGCTCAGCCGCTGCCCGGCGCGACACCGGCGGAGCTGCGTGCGGCAATGGTGTGGAATTTGCGCGCGGCGCTCAACGTTGCGGCGCTTCAGTGCCAGTTCGGGCCGACCTTGCTGACCCTGCCGAACTACAATGCGATCCTGCGCGATCACAAGGTCGAGCTGAACGATTCCTACGCGGTTCTGGCCAAATATTTCATGCGCACCCACAAGGCGCCCAAGGCCGGGCAAACCGCGCTCGATCAATATGGCACCCGGGTTTATTCGAGCTATTCGGCGGTGCACGCCCAGCTGACCTTTTGCCAGACTGCAGACGGAATTTCGAACGCAGCGATATTCACCCCGCGCGGGAAATTTGGCGAGCTGGCCGCCGAAGGGATTCCGATGATCCGCAACAGCCTGTCCCGCTGGGGCGAACAGCAATTTTCGATGCGGATGCCGCCCGAGGCGCAGGTCGTCTATCCCGAGTTCGTGAATGAGGATTGCTGGGTCAAGGGCGGCTACGTGCCCTCCCGCTGTGCGCCCGACGCGAAGAAGCGGAAGCGGCGCTAAAGGGGTAGGTTTGTTTCAGCACAGCTGAAACGATTGCGGCACCGGCCCGCTCCCCCACCCGGCCATCCAGCGATAGCATGATATGGGTGGCCGGGTGGGGGAGCGGGCCGGTGCCGCGATTCAGCGAAGCTGAATCCGACTCTGAACGTTCAGCGCAATCCCAGCGTCTTGTGCGCCTGAAGCGTTAGGCGCCAGCGGGGTCGGGCGAGTGCGAAATCGACCGCCGCCTGGACATTCGCGGCGGCATCGGCATCGTCCATCGGCTGGATCAGGAAATGGGCGAAGTCCCATTGTTCGATCTCCGCAATATCGCTGCCCGGCTGCGGCCAGACCAGCTTGAGCTCGTCGCCGCGCCGCTGCACGACGTCGCTCCCCGCCTTGGGGCTAATGCACACCCAGTCGATCGCGGGATGCACTGGCAGCGTCCCATTGCTCTCGATCGCAATGCGAAAGCCGCGCGCATGCAGCGCGTCGACCAGTGCGTCATCGACCTGGAGCATCGGCTCGCCCCCGGTCAGCACGACGAACCGATGCGCCCCCTCCTTTCCCCAAAAGTCGGCTGCGGCGTCCGCCAGCGCATCGGCATCAGCGAACTTGCCGCCGCCCAGGCCATCGGTCCCGACAAATTGGGTATCGCAGAATTTGCAGATCGCAGTCGCGCGATCCTGTTCGCGGCCGGACCAGAGGTTGCACCCGGCGAAGCGGACGAACACCGCGCGCGCGCCGGCATTCACCCCCTCCCCCTGAAGGGTCAGGAACATCTCCTTGACCGCATAGCTCATGCCGACCGCCTCAGTCCCTGACCGCATAGCGGGTCGGGTCGGGGACGCCGGCTTCCTCGAACCCCTTGGCGCGCAGGCGACAGCTGTCGCAGCGACCGCAATGCACGCCGCCGGGCGCCGGGTCGTAGCAGGACCAGCTGAGGCCGAGGTCGAGACCCAGTTCGGTGCCCTTGCGAACGATATCCGCCTTGCTCATCGATACCAGCGGTGCGCGGATGCGGAACGGGTGCCCCTCGACCCCCGCCTTGGTGGCCAGCTCGGCGAGCTTTTCAAATCCCTGGATGAACTCCGGGCGGCAATCGGGATAGCCCGAATAATCCAGCGCATTGACCCCAAGATACAGGTCGCGCGCACCCATCGCCTCCGCCCAACCGAGCGCAAGGCTGAGAAAAATCGTGTTGCGTGCGGGCACGTAGGTGACCGGAATATCGGTCCCGACACCATCTTTGGGCACGTCGATATCTGCGGTCAGCGCCGACCCGCCAAACAATGACAGGTCGAGGGGAAGGACAATATGTCGCTCTGCGCCCAGAACGGCGGCAATCCGGCGCGCGGCTGCCAGCTCGACGTGATGACGCTGATTATAATCGATCGACAGCGCCAGCAGGCGATGCCCGTCGGCCCGTGCGCAGGCGGCGGAAACATAGGAATCGAGTCCGCCCGACACGAGGGCGACGGCATAGCTGGCTTCGGTCATCTGGGTCGCGCTACCGCCTTTGCGGCGGTGCGGCAAGAAAACGTGGTACCGCGCTCAGCGGCAAGCCCGGGTGCGACGCCCTTCATATTCGAACGAAAAGGGCAGTCCCCGGCTGATCCCCTGGCTTTCCACCCGAACCAGTCGCGGCGTTTCCACCACGACACGGGTCGCGCCATTACCGATGCCGGGGCAGTTATAGGTGACCCGCCCCCCCGACGACCCATCCTCGACGACGAACCGCGTGCAGGTCACGCCGCGATGCTGAAGCTGGAGCAGCACCTGTGGATCGGAGATGCAGATCGACCGGCTGGTGCCATCAGCCGCGCGCAGCGTCCATTCACCGCGCTCGATCCCCGCCAGCGCGGTGAGGCCGTGGTCAGGACGACCAGCGGCATTGCCCGCAGCGAGGGGAGCAAGCAGTGCGGCCGCGAGGGCGAGGGGGCGAAGCATCTTCATTTCATCGCTCCTATACCACGTTTCACCTTTCAGTTCGCTGACAGTTTCGGTCAGGCGAAGCTGTCGAGGGCAATCGGGAACTTCTTGGCGCAAAACGCGCAATCGACCGTGATGAATCCGTTTTCGGCCATGTCGACGCGATCCTCGGCGGAAAATTTGGCCAGCACCGATCCGATATAGTCCGGGTCGCAGCGGCAGCCGCGCACCAGATTTCCGCCGGACTGGACGCGCACCTCATCCTCGTTGAACAGGCGCCACAACAGGGTTTCGAGCGGGGTCGCGGAGTCAGCCAGCTCGCGCTCGCTCACCGTGCCGCCCAGTGCCTCGACATGCTCCCATTCGGGATGCACTTCGCGCGCGTGCAGCCGCTCGCCGCCCTCCTCGCCTTCGGGCAGATGCTGAAGGAACAGGCCGCCGCCGATGCAATTGCCCGCCGCGTCGTGGCCGACGCCCAGCCGCACCAGCGTCGGGATCTGCTCCGACTGGTCGAAATAATTCTCCGCCGCCTCGGCCAGCGACCCGCCGTCGAGCGGAACGATGCCCTGATAGCGCTCGCCGGTGGTCGCCTGGTCAAAGGTCATCGCCAGATAGCCCTGGTTGAACAGCGCGTAGAGCGACGGATTGCTACCGAGCTCCGCCAACCGATCGGGGTCAAACTGGACATAGCCGCGCAGCTCGCCGCCCTTGTAATCGCACACCAGCAGACTGACGATGCCGCCCTGTGCCTGTGCCTGCAGCGTCAGCTGCCCGCCGGCATCCTTCAGCGTCGAGCCGAGCAACGCGGTCAGCGTCAGCGCCTCTGCCAGCAGCCGTTCGATCGGCGCGGGATAGGCGTGCGCGGCAAGGATCTCGCCCAGCACCGGACCCAACCGCGCGATCCGTCCGCGCGCATGGCGCTGCGGAATCGTGAAGTTGAGCGTGCGGTCGAGGTCGGTCGGGGCGGTCATGATCTAGTCTTTCCTTCGTCACCACCGCGAAAGCGGGGGCCCATCGCGTGTCGGACGCCACGAGCAACAAGCTGCCGGAGAAGCGAAGAGCGCAGGAGATGGGCCCCCGCTTTCGCTGGGGTGACGGCTAGGTGGGGGGCGCCGCGCGCCCCGTCAACTCACCCGATCGGGCTGCCAATCTGCCCGAAGCACCAGCGCAGCACCGCCTTTTGTCCGTGAAGGCGGTTTTCCGCCTCCGGCCAGATCAGCGATTGCGGGCCGTCGATCACCTCGCTCGTCACCTCCTCGCCGCGATGCGCGGGGAGGCAGTGGAGGAATTTCGCATCGGGCTTGGCCTTTGCCATCAGTGCGGCATCGACCTGATAGGGGGTAAGCGCGGCAAGCTTGGCCTCGGCATGCAGCTGGCCCATCGAGATCCAGGTGTCGGTGACGATGATGTCCGCCCCCGCCACCGCCTCGGCCGGATCATTGACGCAGCTTGCGCGCCCCTTGCCCAGCGCCATCGCCGTCTCCGGCAGCGAGAAGCTCTGCGGGCAGGCGGCGACAACGTCGAACTGCATCAGCCCCGCCGCCTCGACGATCGAGGCGAGGACGTTGTTGCCGTCGCCAAGCCATGCGACCTTGAGCCCGGGCAGCGCCTTGCCGCTTTCGAGGATGGTCTGAAGATCGGCGACGATCTGGCACGGATGGCTATCGTCGGTCAGGCCGTTGATCACCGGCACGCTGGCATAGTCGGCCATTTCCAGCAGCTTGGTATGGTCGTCGGTGCGCACCATGATCGCGTCGCAATAGCCCGACAGCACGCGCGCGGTATCGGCCACGGTCTCGCCGCGCCCGAGCTGCGTCGTCGCAGCGTCGAGGATCACGGAGTTCCCGCCCAACTGGCGGACCGCCATTTCAAAGCTGACGCGGGTGCGGGTCGAGTTCTTCTCGAACACCATCGCGAGCGTGTGGCCCGCGAGGGGCGCGTCAGGATCGACCGCGCCCTTAGGCAGGCCCGCGCGCGCCGCCTTGCGGTCGATCGCCTCGGCCAGGATTGCCGCGAGGCCATCGGGGCCGGCGTCACTGAGCGACAGGAAATTGCGGTAGGTCATTTCAGATTCCCCTACTGCCAGGGTTGCCTCCCCCAGCGCGCCGGGGGAGCAATTGGCTACGCCGCCTCTGGCATCGTATAGCTGCGCGCGCCCGCGCTCAGCTTCTCGACCGCCTCGGCGACATGGCTCTCGTCGATGATCAGCGGCGGCAGGACGCGGAATACATTCTCGCCCGCCGCCACGGTCAGCAGCCCGTGATGGTCGCGCAGATGCGCCACGAAGTCACGCGCGACCGCCGGCTCCTTCAGCTTGATGCCAAGCATCAGGCCCTTGCCGCGGATCTCGTCGAACAGATGATCATGGTTCGGAATCATCTGCTCGAACGCGGCGCGCAGCCGCTCGCCCATCGCGGTCACGTGATCAAGGAAGCCGGGCTCCAGCATCACGTCAAGCACGGCCATGCCGGCCGCCATCGCCAGCGGGTTGCCGCCATAGGTGGAGCCGTGCGTGCCGAACACCATGCCCTTCGCCGCTTCTTCGGTCGCGAGGCATGCGCCCAGCGGGAAGCCGTTCCCGATGCCCTTCGCGACGGTCATGATGTCGGGGGTGATGCCGTAATGCTCATACGCCCACATCTTGCCGGTGCGCCCATAGCCGCACTGGATTTCATCGAGGATCAGCAGCAGGCCATGTTCGTCACACGCCTTGCGCAGGCCCTGAATGAACTCGGCCTTACCCGCGGTCATCCCGCCCTCACCCTGAACGGTCTCGACCATGAAGCCGGCGGTGGTATCGTCGATCAGCGCCAGCGCCGCGTCGAGATCGTTGAACGGCGCATAGGCAAAGCCCGGCAGCAACGGTTCGAACCCGTCGCGCATCTTCGCCTGGTTGGTCGCGCTGATCGCCCCCATCGTGCGCCCGTGAAAGGCGTTGTGGAAGGTGATGATCTTGGTCCGCTGCGGGTTGCCGTTGACATAGTGATAATTGGTAAAGAACAAGGTGTCGGCGAAGCTCGCCTCGACAATGCGTGCTGCCAGCGCCTCGCCCTGCGGCGAGCCGTAGAGGTTGGACACGTGCATCAGCGTCGCGACCTGATCCTGCACCTTCTTGATGAAGTCCGGATGGCTGTGGCCCAGCGCGTTGACCGCAATGCCCGCCGCAAAATCCAGATAACGCTCGCCGCGCTCGCCGATCAGGTAGCAGCCTTCGCCGCGCACCGGACGCACACCGCACCGTGGGTAAACGGGCATGAGCGGGGTGATCGACACGGGCAGCCTCCTTCGCAATAGAAAAGGGCGGCCCAATTGCGAACCGCCCGGGCGCGGACCCTACGATTGCGGCCCCGAGGCGTCAACAATCGTAGGCCGGAACGATACAACATCCGTGAAACAGCTGATGACTTGCTTGATGGTTCGCCCTAGATCGTTTCGATCGCAACGGAGCCCAATACCCGCTCCGAACTGGCAGGCCGCGGCGACCCGATCTAAGCCAAGGCTTGCACCGTGCGACGTACCTGCGCGAGGTGCGTAGCGAAGATGGGCATGAACATGTCAATACGAGGCATCACGTGCCTAGACTTCCAGCACTGACCCCCGCGATTTTGACGGCGGTCGGCGCCGCGTTTCTTTCCATGATCGTGTTGATCGGCTGGGCACTCGACAATGCGATCATGCGCGGTCTGGGTGAGCCCACCGCCGCGATCCACCCGATGACGACGCTGAACTTCCTGCTGATGGCGATCGCATCGGCACTCGTATTTGCGGGGCAGCCCAGAGCCGCTCGGATCGCGTTGGTCTTTCCTGCCGTATATCTGATGGTGCTGCTGTTTCAGCACATAACCGGTTTCGATAGCGGAATCGCACGGCTGCTGTTCGCCGACAAGATGGCGCTCGCGCCGATGGTGCGACGGCCCATCACCCCCGTTGGTCCGGTCCTGGTGCTGATGCTGTTGCTCAGCGCGCTGCTGCTGCTGAGTTCGGGCAAGTCGAACCTGCGCTGGTGGGCCGGTCAGATCGCAAGCCTCGCCTTCGCCGCAACATTACTGCTCATCGCCTTTACAGCCGCAGACCATATCGAAAAAGGCATCCAGTTCGTCGGGGTCACCTCGGGTGCCGGCTTTCCGGTCCTTCTACTGTGCGTGGCCATCCTCATATCAGTCGTCGAGCCACAGACAGCACCGGCAAACAACCGTTCACCGTGGCGCACGCTTCAGCGCATGCAGCCAGCGATCATCGTCTGCTCCGTCATGCCGGCGTTGATCCTGATCGGCCTGCGCGAAAGCTCGATCCTGTCCGATGCGGAACTGTATTTCCTGATCGTGATGGCCAATTTGACCGTGTTGTCGATGTTGCTCGCCTATGTGACGCATCGCGCCAATGTGCAAAACCGCCTGCTCGCGGGAGGCGAGGCCAGACTCAATTCGATTCTCGGCACTGCTCCCGACGCGTTGATTGTCACCGGCGACGATCTGGTGATCCGTACCTACAGCCGATCCGCACCATTGCTTTGGGGGCTCAATTCCAATGAGCTGCAGGGCCGTTCGCTCGCCACGCTGTTCGATGCGCCGATTGCGCTACCCGACATGGAAAACGGCGCAACGGGTGACACCACGTCCCATTTCACCACCGGCACGCGCGCCGACGGCGTCCGGTTCCCGGCCGAGCTGCGCCTGGGCATTGCGGAGCAGGAAGGCGAGCGCGTGTGCGTCGCCTTTGTCCGCGACTTGACCGAGCGGATGGAGATGGAAGACCAGCTCAATGGCCTGCACTTTCAATTGATGCACTTGTCGCGACAGAATGCGATGGGCGAGCTGGCCGGCGACATCGCGCATGAGATCAATCAGCCACTGACCGCCGCGACCAACTATGCCTCCACCGCTGACTACGTGCTGGCCCAAGGTGGCGACACCCACAAGGTGCGCGATTTTCTGAACGAGATCACGTCGCAGCTGCTGCGTGCCGGGGGCATCATCAGCCGGTTGCGCGCGTTCCTCGCCAACCGCGAGATCGAACTGCGCCGCGAAGCGCTGGAGGCGGTGGTGCAGGATGCGGTCAATCTGGTGCGGATCGGATCGCGTCGGGTGACCGGTCGGATGATCGTCGACATCGCGCGCGACACCCCCGCAGTCTATGTCGATCGCATCCAGATCCAGCAGGTGCTGGTCAACCTGTTACGCAACTCGTTCGAAGCGTGCGACCAGGCGGGACGCGAGCCGCAGATCACGATCACGGCACGCCGCGTCGGCGAGCATCTGGTCGAAATCGAAGTTGCCGACAATGGTGCCGGTCTGCCCGAAGGCTTCGCCGAG
>NCEF01000016.1 GCA_002280565.1 Sphingomonas sp. 32-66-10 | reverse complement strand
GGGGCAAGGATTTCGAGGCGCGCTGGCAGGCAAAATGCCCGACGCCGAATTGTCGTACCGCGGTTGCGCTGATCCGCGCCAATGCCCAGGCCGAGGCCCCCAAGGCCAAGCTGTTCGATGGGCAGCCGAGCTACGCGCTGCTGACTCGCCCGGCCTTTGACAAGGCGGAGGAAAACGCAGCGCTCGCGGTCGAGGCGGCCCTTTGGGACAAGGGGCCGAAGGCGTGGTCAGCGGGGTTTGTCGCATATTGGGGGAAGGGCTGCCCGACCCCCGCGTGCAGCAACGCGATCCGCGCGATTGCCGACGATGCGGTGATCGCGGCGGGGCAGGCACGCAAGGCGAAGCCCAAATCCTCCTATGCCGCCGTCACGACGCCGATCTATGCTGCGGCAGTGCCCAAGGCACGCGCGGTGCGGGTCGATCGGGTCCAAACGCTACGCACCCTGACCCCGGGCGGAGTGCCGCAAGGGATCAAGGCACCCGGCGCGGGTACACCGCTTCCCCCGACGCAGCCCGACGCGTCGCGCAATCGCGTGCCATTGGTCGTGCCCCGGCAGGGAACGGCACCCGCGCCGCGTGCGACGCCGACTCCGTCGTACACACCGGCACCGCGCATCCGCTTGAGCGCAACGCCGACGCCGACGCCACAGCCGCGCTGACGACCGCGCGCCAGATGCGGCGTTACCTCTAGCGGAAGCTGACGCCCCAATAGGCCATCGCCGCGTGGACCGTCAGCATGATCAGCGCGATCGTTGCGAGGCTGAACAGCGAAAAGCGGATGATCACGCGGTTGGTGGTGACCTGAACCAGACTGTGGACGATGCGCAGGGCGACATAGGCCCAGGCGACGGTCGCGTTGAGATTGTCGCCCTGATCCATCAGCGCCAACACGATGCAGATGGCGTAGAAGATTACCGGCTGTTCGAGCAGGTGATTGTAATTGTCGGCGGGCCATTGCGCCTTGGGTTCGATCCGCGCGCGCAGGTCAGCGCCAATGCCGCCGGTGAGCTTGGTGACGTCGATGTTCGCGCGCCGCATTGCCGGGGCCCGGGTGACGTACATCCATAGCCACATTACGAGTGTCCAGCCGATCAGTGTGATGACCGGGCCGAAAATGGCGCTGTGCATATGATCCTCTCCCCTATCTATTAATATGTTAGATTAAAGTCCGCCTGGCCGCAAGGCAGGGAATGTCTCATTACTTCACATGCGTTGCGGTCCAGGTGGCGAACCACTCCAGCCATTTTTGGCCGGGGTTGGTCGGCTTGAGCGACAGCGCGCCGAATCCATGGCCGCCGCGTTCGAGCAGATGCGCCTCGACCGGTACCTTGTGGCGGCGGGCGGCTTCGATCAGGGCGATGCTCTGGCTGACCGGGACGGTGCCGTCGTCCATCGCATGCGCGATGAACAGCGGCGGCATCGCCGGACTGGCGCGGGTGAGCACGTCGAACCGCGCCGATGCCGCGCCTGCCGGGGGCGGGCCGCCGAACAGGTTCGGGCCGGAGCGGCTGTTGGGACCGACGCTCGCAAACTGGGTGACGGGGTAGATCAGGCCGGAAAAGGCGGGCCTTGCGGACAGGCTGTCGGCGGTGTCGCGCGGGCGGTACACCGGGTCGGCATGGCCGACGGAGAGCGTGCCGCCGAGATGGCCGCCGGCCGAAAAGCCGAGAATGCCGAGCTTGGCCGGATCGATCCGATAATGCGCGGCATTGGCGCGGATCAGGCGCATCGCGCGCTGCGCGTCCTGCAGCGGCACGTCGGTGCGGTTGAACCAGCCTTCGCCGGGCAGGCGATAGGCGAGGACGAACACGGTGATGCCGAGCGGGTTGAGGACGCGTGCGACATTCACCCCTTCGTTGATCAGGCTGACAAAGACATAGCCGCCGCCGGGCATGACCAGCACTGCGCGCCCGTCGGGCCGTTGTGGGCGGAACACGCCGATATAGGGGTGGCGGATGCCCTTTTCCCAGCGCTGTGGCGTACCGGGGGGGAGGGGCACCGGCTCCTTCGACGGCGCGATGCCGGGTGGGGTGCCGGGCGGCAGGGTCGGCCACAGCATCAGCGTTTCGCGCGGCGGCCAGGGTGGCAGCGGGGCAAATAGCTTTTGTGCCGATTGCGCGGCGGCGGTGCCGCTCACGCCGAATGCGGCCGCGCCGCCGATGAATGTCCTGCGTCCGATCGTCATGCTCATGTCGCAGTCATAGGGGAATTCAGCGGCTTGGGGCCAGCCCGTGCTTCGCCCTTTGCATCCGGGGCGCGCCTCCCATATGGGGGCCGCATTCCCCCGGGACATTAGAGGAAGGACAAGGCGTGAAGGACGTTCTCGTAATCGGCGCAGGCGGCGTTTCGTCGGTCGCGGTGCACAAGATGGCGAAGAATCCCGAGCTGTTCGGCAAGATCACGCTCGCCAGCCGCCGTCAGTTCAAGTGCGACGCGATCGCCGAATCGGTCAAGGAGCGCTTTGGCGTGACGATCGACACTGCGCAGGTCGATGCCGATGACGTCGCCGCGACGTCGAAGCTGATCGAACAGGTCAAGCCGAACCTGCTGGTCAATCTGGCGCTGCCCTATCAGGACCTGAACCTGATGGACGCGTGCCTGAACACCGGCACCGACTATCTCGACACCGCGAACTATGAGCCGCGCGATGAGGCGCGGTTCCATTATGGCTGGCAGTGGGATTATCAGGACCGCTTCAAGAACGCAGGCCTGATGGCGCTGCTCGGTTCGGGCTTTGATCCGGGCGTGACCAGCGTGTTCGCGATGTACATCAAGAAGCACCTGCTCGACACGATCCGCACGCTCGACATTCTCGACTGCAATGGTGGCGATCACGGCCAGCATTTCGCGACCAACTTCAACCCCGAGATCAACATCCGCGAGATCACCGCGCCCGCGCGGCACTGGGAGAATGGCGAGTGGGTCGAGACCCCGGCGCTGTCGACCCGGCAGGTGTTCGAGTTCGATCAGGTCGGCGCGAAGAACATGTACCTCATGTACCATGAGGAGCTGGAGAGCCTGGCCAAGTTCATCCCCGAAATGGAACGCGCGCGCTTCTGGATGACGTTCGGCGAACAGTATCTGACGCATCTGCGCGTGCTGCAGAATGTCGGCCTGACCTCGATCGAGCCGATCCTGTACGAAGGCCGCGAGATCGTGCCGTTGCAGTTCCTGAAGGCCGTGCTGCCCGAGCCCTCGACGCTGGGCACCACGACCAAGGGCAAGACCAATATCGGCGACATCGCGACCGGCACGAAGGACGGGGAAGAGAAGACCTTCTACGTCTACAATGTCTGCGATCACGAGGACGCGTTCGAGGAGACCGGCAATCAGGCGGTGAGCTACACCACCGGCGTTCCGGCGATGATCGGCGCGGCGCTGATGCTGAATGGACAGTGGCGCGGCGAGGGCGTGTTCAACATGGAGCAGTTCGATCCGGACCCGTTCATGGACATGCTGAACCAGCATGGCCTGCCGTGGCAGGTGCATGAGCTGCCCGAGCCGCTGAAGTTCTAAAATTCCTCCCCTGAGCTTGCTCAGGGGAGGGGGACCGCTCGCGCAGCGAGTGGTGGAGGGGCCGCCCCGTAGAGGGCGGTGTCTCGTGGCGGTGTTTCGGCCGTCTGCGCGGCCGCCCCTCCGTCATCGCTGCGCGATGCCACCTCCCCTGCGGGGCAGGGGAGGAATGGGAGCCTGTTGATGACTGAAACCCGTGCAGCATCGCCTGTCATGTCCACCAAGGCCGGGGATCCGGGCGCGTTTGCCGGGTTCGATCTGAGCCGCGTACCGTCGCCCTGCTTCGTCGTCGATGCGGCGGCGGTGGAGCGGAACCTCAAGACCATCGCCGATGTGCGTGACCGCGCGGGGGTGAAGATCCTGCTGGCGCTCAAGGCGTTTTCGATGTGGTCGCTGGGGGATCTGGTCGGGCGCTATCTGGACGGGGTCGCGACCTCGGGCCTGTATGAATCGCGGCTCGCGCGGGACCATTATCATGGTGAGATCGCGACCTATTGTTCGGGTTACAAACAGTCCGACATGGCAGAAATCTGCGCGATTTCAGATCATGTGATCTTCAACACCCCGTTCCAGCATGCCGCGATGAAGGGCGAGCTAGCGGCGGCGCGGGCGCGGAGCGAGACGTTCGAGGTCGGGCTGCGCCTCAACCCGATGCACAGCGAGGGCGAGGTCCAGAAATACGACCCCGCCCAGCCGCACTCGCGGCTTGGCTTTCCCGCCGACCAGCTGAAGGCGGAGCATCTGGAGGGCGTTGACGGCATTCATGTCCATTCGCTGTGCGAGCAGGATTTCCCGCCGCTGCGCCGGACCTGGGAAGCGCTGAAGCCGCGGATCGCGCCGTATCTGGGGCAGCTGAAATGGCTCAATTTCGGCGGCGGGCATCATATCACGCGCGCCGATTATCAGCGCGACGATCTGGTCGATTTCCTCAAGCAGGTTCGGGACGAGACCGGCCTTAAGGTGATCCTGGAGCCGGGCGAGGCGATCGCGCTGGATACCGGGATCCTGGTCGGCGAGTTCGTCGATGTCTTCACCAACGGCATGCCGATCGGCGTGGTCGATATTTCGGCCACCTGTCACATGCCCGATGTGATCGAGGCGCCCTATCGACCGGCGATGCTGGGCGAGGAGGGCGATGTGCTGGTGCGGCTGGGCGGGCCGTCCTGTCTGGCGGGCGATATCCTTGGCGATTTCCGCTTTCCGGAATGGCCGGTGCCGGGGCAGCGCTTCGCGTTCCTCGATCAGGCGCATTATTCGATGGTCAAGACGACAACCTTCAACGGCGTGCCGCTGCCGAGCATCGCGCTGTGGGACAGCCGGACCGACGACCTGCGGATCGTGAAGTCGTTTGGGTATTCGGATTTCGAGGGGCGGTTGTCGTAACTGCCGGCGGCGTTTTGCAGGCGATCGAGCGGGGGCTATCGAATGCTGCGCTGCGGTGATAGGCGGCGCGCATGTTGAATCTCTCCGGAATCACCGTGCGCCTTGGTGGCCGCGTCATCATCGACCGTGCGAGCGCGGCGTTGCCGCCAAAGGGGCGCATCGGCCTGATCGGGCGTAACGGCGCGGGCAAGTCGACGCTGGTCAAGGTCATTGCCGGGATGATCGACCCGGACGAGGGCAGCGCCGATATGCCGCGCGGCGCACGCCTGGGCTATGTCGCGCAGGAGGCACCGGCGGGCAAGACGACGCCGTTCGAAACGGTGCTGGAAGCCGATGTCGAGCGCGCGGCGCTGATGGCGGAGGCGGAGGGTCTTGAGGATCCGCACCGGCTGGGTGAGATTCACGAGCGGCTGGGGGCGATCGACGCCTATACCGCGCCGTCGCGGGCGGCGCGGATTCTGGTCGGGCTGGGCTTTGACGAAGAGGCGCAGCACCGCCCGCTCGACAGTTTTTCGGGCGGGTGGCGGATGCGCGTGGCGCTGGCGGCATTGCTGTTCAGCCAGCCGGACCTGCTGCTGCTCGACGAGCCTTCGAACCATCTCGACCTCGAAGCGGTGCTGTGGCTGGAGGATTTCCTGATTTCCTACCCCGCGACGATCGTGATCGTCAGCCATGAGCGGGATTTCCTGAACAACGTTGTCGATCACATCCTGCATCTCGAGCGCGGCAAGTTGACGCTCTATCCCGGCGGATATGACGCGTTCGAACGGCAGCGTGCCGAGCGACAGGCGCAGCAGGCGGCTGCGCGCGAAAAACAGATGGCGGAACGCGCGAAGTTGCAGGATTTCGTCGCGCGCAATTCGGCCCGCGCATCGACCGCCAAACAGGCGCAGTCGCGGGCCAAGGCGCTGGCGAAGATGCAGCCGATTGCGGCGGTCATGGACGATCCGACGCTTGCGTTCGGCTTTCCCGATCCCGACCAGCTGCGCCCGCCGCTGATCACGCTCGACCATGCCAGTGTCGGCTATGACGGGACGCCGATCCTGTCGCGGCTGAACCTGCGGATCGACCCGGACGACCGCATCGCGCTGCTCGGCCGCAACGGTAATGGCAAGACGACGCTGGCGCGACTGCTGGCGGCGCAGCTGACCCCGATCGAGGGCGAGAAGGCGGCGTCGGCGAAGATGCGCGTCGGCTATTTCACCCAGTATCAGGTCGAGGAACTGCATAGCGACGAGACGCCGTTCGACCATATGCAGCGGCTGATGGATGGCGAAAAGCCGTCGGCGGTGCGGGGCCAGCTCGGGCGGTTCGGCTTTGCCGGTGACAAGGCGATGACCAAGGTCGGCAAGCTGTCGGGCGGCGAGCGCGCGCGGCTGGCGCTGGCGCTGATCACCCGCGACGCGCCGCACATGCTGATCCTCGACGAGCCGACCAACCATTTGGATGTCGACTCGCGTGAGGCATTGATCCAGGCGCTGACCGCATATCAGGGCTGTGTCGTGATCGTCAGCCATGACCGGCACATGATCGAGATGACCGCCGACCGGCTGGTGCTGGTCGATGGCGGGACCGCCAAGCCGTTCGACGGGAGCATCGAGGATTACATCGCCTTCGTGCTCGCCAAGGAGCCCAAGGCGGAGGGCGCCAAGGGCGGGGTCAACCGCAAGGATGCGCGGCGCGAGGCAGCCGAGGCGCGCGAAAAGGGTAATGCGATGCGCAAGGCCGCCAAGGCGGCGGAGGCTGAACTGGCCAAGCTTCAGGAAAGGCTGAGCGCGATCGACCGGGCGATGTTCGATCCGTCGAGCGCTGCGCCGGAGTTCACCAAGCTGACCATGACCGAGCTGATGAAGCAGCGCGGCGTGGTCGTGAAGGCGATCGAGGCGGCGGAGGTGACGTGGATGGAGGCGCAGGAGGCGCTGGAGACGCTGGCAGCGTGAGTGGCCGGGCAGCCATCGCTGTCGTTCACCACCCACTCTACGTCGCGCCGGCCCCTGCGCGCAGCCAGTATCAGTGGAACAAGAACGGCCTTGTCCGCGACCTGTTGCGCGATCTGGGCGATGCGCTGGAGTGGCATGAGCCCGAGCCGATGCCGCGCGCGTGGATCGAGGCGGTGCATGATCCCGATTATGTCGCCGAGGTGATCGAAAGTCGCGTGCCGCGCGAGAAGGAGCGGCGGATCGGCTTTCCGGTGACGCCGGCGGTGGCGGCGCGGGCGCTGGCGGTTCCGGGCGGCACCTATGCGGCGGCGAAGATCGCACAGGTGCGGGGCTTTGCTGCCAATACCGCCGGGGGCAGCCATCATGCGCTGCACGCGACGGGCGCCGGGTTCTGCGTCTTCAACGATCTCGCCATCGCCGCGCACCGGCTGGCGGAGGAAGGCGAACGGGTGCTGATCATCGATTGCGATGTGCATCAGGGCGACGGGACCGCCGCGCTGACCGCGGGGCGCACCGACATCGCGACCTATTCGATCCATGCCGACAAGAATTTCCCGGTGCGCAAGGCGCGATCGACGCTCGACGTCGCGCTGCCGGATGCGGTGGATGATGCCGGGTACATGGACGCGCTGACCATGACCCTGCCGGGTCTGGTCGATGCGTTTGAGCCGACGATCCTGCTCTATCAGGCCGGAGTCGATCCATGGGAGGGCGACCGGCTGGGCCGGCTGGCGCTGAGTCTGGAGGGGTTGATCGTGCGCGACTCGTGGATCGCGACGCTGGCGCGGCGGCACGGCCTGCCGCTCGCGAGCGCATTGGGCGGCGGCTATGGCGTCGATGCCATGGAGGTGTCGGCGCGGCACGTCGCGTCGATCCTGACGCTGGGCGGGACCCCCTAAAAGAAGCGGTTGCAACCGTCCGACATCCTTCTACCTTCCATGTAACCCACCCCGAGGCTTAAGAGGGTGGGACATTGCAGGAAGAGACTGAATGGCCACTGCCGCCCATCAGGTCACGCCCGAAGAGGCTTCCGCCAATCCGCCACCCGAGGCGGTCGTCGTCCGATTTGCCGGCGACTCCGGTGACGGGATGCAGCTGACCGGGGGGCAATTCACCCTGTCGACCGCGCTGGCGGGCAATGATCTCGCCACCTTCCCCGATTTCCCAGCCGAGATCCGCGCGCCGCAGGGGACGTTGTTCGGGGTCTCGGCCTTCCAGATCAATTTCGGGTCGGCGGCAATCGAGACCGCGGGCGATGCGCCCGATGTGCTGGTCGCGATGAACCCGGCGGCGCTCAAGACCAATGTCGGCGATCTGAAGCCCGGCGGGCTGATCATTGCGGACGAGGGCGAGTTCAACAAGCGCAACCTCGACAAGGCGAAATACGCGGCAAACCCGCTGGAGGACGGCAGCCTCGCCAAATGGCAGCTGCTCAAGCTCAATATCTCGCAGCTGACGCTGGATGCCGTGAAGCCGTTTGGCTTGGGCAATAAAGAGGCGCTGCGCTGCAAGAATATGTGGACGCTGGGGCTGGCGCTGTGGATGTTCGACCGCGAGCGCGGGCCGCTGATCGACTGGCTCAAGACCAAATTCGCCAAGGCGCCCGAGCTGGCCGAGGCGAATATCGCCGCACTCAATGCAGGGCACGCCTATGGCGAGACAGCGGAGCTGGGCGCGCTGGGCATTGCGCAGGTGCATGTGCCCGCCGCTCCGGTCGAGCCGGGGTTGTACCGCACGGTGACGGGGGCCGAGGCGATTTCGATGGGGCTGGTCGCGGGGGCGCAGCTGGCCGGGTTGCCGATGTTCTTTGGCGGTTATCCGATTACGCCGGCGTCGGCGATCCTGCATTATCTCAGCCGGTTGAAGGAGTTCGGAGTTACCACCTTCCAGGCGGAGGACGAGATTGCGGCGATCGCGTCGGCGCTGGGCGCGTCCTATGCCGGGCAGTTGGGGGTTACCTCATCGTCGGGGCCGGGCATCGCGCTGAAGGGCGAGGCGATGGGCCTCGCGATCATGACCGAGCTGCCGCTGATCATCGTCAATTCGCAGCGTGGCGGGCCATCCACGGGCCTTCCCACCAAGACCGAGCAGTCTGACCTGTATCAGGCGGTCTATGGCCGCAATGGCGACGCGCCGATGCCGGTGATCGCGACGCGCTCCGCCGCCGATTGCTTCGACGTGGCGATCGAAGCGGTGCGGATCGCGACCCAGTATATGACGCCGGTGATGATCCTGACCGACGGCTATATCGCCAATGCCGCCGAGCCGTGGAAGGTGCCGGACATGAGCGGCTACGCGCCGTTTCCGGTGACGTTCAAGACCGATGCGCCGGGCGAGGGTGAGAAGTTCATGCCCTATGCCCGCGACGAAAAGCTGGCGCGGCCATGGGTCAAGCCGGGGACGCCGGGCCTGCTCCACCGCATCGGCGGGATCGAGAAGCAGGTCGGCACCGGCAACCTCGATTATTCGGCCGACAATCATCAGGCGATGACCAATGTCCGCCGCGACAAGGTGGCGGGGATTTCGGTGCCGGATCAGGTGATCGAGCAGGGCGCGCCGGACGGCAAGCTGGTCGTGGTCGGATGGGGATCGACCTACGGCCCGATTACCCAAGCGGTGCGGCGCGCGCGGCGCAAGGGGCTGGACGTCAGCCACATCCATATCCGTCATATCTGGCCGATGCCGGGGAATTTGGGTGATTTGCTGAAGGGTTACGAGAAGGTGCTCGTGCCCGAGATGAACACCGGGCAGCTCAAGACGGTGCTGCGGGACCAGTTTCTGGTCGATGCGCGGCCGCTGAACAAGGTGTCGGGGCAGCCGTTCCGGATTCACATCCGCCCGTCGACGCCGAAGGACTGGGAGACCGATCAGGAGGTCCGCTGGTGCCCCGGCTGCGGCGACTATGCGATCCTGAAGGCGGTCCAGCGGACGATGCCGGAGATTGGCGCGACGCCCGAAAACACCGTGTTCGTCAGCGGCATCGGCTGCTCGTCGCGCTTCCCCTATTATATGGAAACCTATGGCTTCCACACCATCCATGGCCGCGCGCCGGCGGTGGCGACGGGGGTGAAGCTGGCCAATCCGGACCTGGATGTGTGGATCATCACCGGGGATGGCGACGGGCTGAGCATCGGCGGCAATCACACGATGCACCTGTTGCGCCGTAACCTCGATTGCCAGATCCTGTTGTTCAACAACGAGATTTACGGTCTGACCAAGGGCCAATATTCGCCGACCAGCCGTGAGGGGACGCGATCGCCCTCCACCCCGTTCGGGTCGGTCGATCATCCGGCCAAGCCGTGCGCGTTCGCGCTGGGATCGGGCGCGCGGTTTATTGCGCGCGGGATCGACGTGAACAAGAATCTGCCGAGCGTGCTCAAGGCGGCGCATGCGCACAAGGGCGCGGCGTTCGTCGAGATTTTCCAGAACTGCATCGTGTATAACGCCGATGTGTTCGCGTCGTTCGTGGACAAGGCCAATGCCGGGCACCAGCTGTGGGTCGAGCATGGTAAGCCGCTCGTATTCGCTGGCGGGACCAAGGGGCTGGCGCTGGATGTCGAGCGGCTGACGCTGAAGGTGGTCGACATCGTCGATGGCGATGTGTCGGGCGTGGTGGTGCACGACCAGACCAATCGCGCACTGGCGCACATGCTGGTCGAGATGCCGTTCGGGCCGTTTCCGATGGCTTTGGGAGTCATCTACGACGATCCTGCGCCGACGTTCGAGAGCGCGGTGGTGGCGCAGAACCGCGCGGCGAGCGAGGGCAAGGTCGCGGACCTGCAAAAGCTCGTCAGCAAGGGCCAGACCTGGCAGGTCGACAAGGAACCGCGCGAAGCATAGGGCACTGGCTCTATGGATAATCTGACACACAGCATGATCGGTGCTGCGCTGGGGCAGGCCGGGCTGAAGAAGCTGTCGGGCCTGGGTATGCCGACGCTGATCATTGCGGCGAACATCCCCGATCTGGACGCGGCGTGCACCGTTTACGGCATCCAGTCGCTGGAGATGCGGCGCGGGCTGACGCATGGGCCGATCGCGATGCTGGTGCTGCCCGTGCTGTTGACCGCGATCATGATCGGGTTCGACCGGTGGCAGGCGCGACGGGGCAAGCGGCCGGAGGCACGCGCGCCGGTGCGGCCGTGGCACCTGTTGCTGCTCGCGTTCATCGGCACGCTCAGCCATCCGGCATTTGACTGGCTCAACAGCTATGGTGTTCGCCTGCTCGAACCGTTTTCGTCGCGCTGGTTTTATGGCGACAGCATTTTCATTATCGATGTGTGGATGTGGGCGATGCTGATCGGCGGGTTCCTGTGGTCGCGCGCGGCGGAGCGGCGCGGGGGCGATTGGCGGCGGCGCGGCGGGATCGTGGTGGCGGCGATCAGCGCCTATATCCTGGGCAATGGCGTGCTGACGGGCCTCGCCGAGGCGCGGACGGCGGAGCGGGTGCGGGCCGAATATGGCATCACACCCGAGATGGTGGTCGCCAATCCGGTGCCGATCGCCTTTTGGCAGCGCGAGACGCTGTGGCGCGGCGCGGGGCAGCGCGGGAGCGGGTCGCTGAACCTGACCGGTGGCCTGCTGCCCAGCCTGTTCGCCGAGCCGGAGCGCGGGCCGCTGCCGATCGGGATGGACGATCCGCGCATCGCGGCGGCGGCGGCGCGCGATCCGGAAGTGCGGGCATTCCTGTTCTGGTCGCGCATGCCCTATGCAGAGCTGCGCGCGGATGACAGCATCGTCATCAGCGACCAGCGCTTTGGCAACCCGATGGCACGCGGTCGGTTCAGCGTGCGCATCCCGCCCGAGCAGGGCGCGGCGCAATGACGAGCATCCTGTGGTTTCGGCGCGACCTGCGCCTGTCCGATCAGGCGGCGTTGATCGCTGCTGCGGGGGAGGGGCCGGTGGTGCCGGTCTATATCCTCGACGACGAAACGCCCAAGCATCGCGCGATGGGCGGGGCATCGCGCTGGTGGTTGCACCATAGCCTTGCCAGCCTCGACGCGGCGCTGCGCGCGAAGGGATCGCGGCTGATCCTGAAGCGGGGCAAGTGCGATGCGGTGCTGGCGGCGCTGGCCGACGAAGTGGGGACGCGGCGGGTGCATTGCCTGCGTCACTACGAGCCGTGGTGGCGCAATGCCGAGCGGGCGGTGGCAAAGCAGCTGGATCTGGTGTGCCATGACGGCAACTACCTCGCCCCGCCTGGGTCGGTGACGACGGGGTCGGGCGAGCCGTACAAGATTTTCACACCGTTTTGGCGCGCATTGCAGGGGCGGATGCCGCCGGCCGCTCCGGCGAACCGGCCGCGCGACATTCCCGAGCCGTCGAGCTGGCCCAAATCGGACCGGCTGGAGGATTGGGCGCTGTTGCCGACCAAGCCCGACTGGGCGACGGGCTTTGCCGATTGGGAGCCAGGCGAGGTGGGCGCGCGCAAGCGGGTCGATGCGTTTGTCGACAAGGCGGCGGACTATGACCGCACGCGCAACCTGCCGTCGATCGAGGGCAGTTCGCGGCTGAGCCCCCATCTGCATTTCGGTGAGGTGTCGCCGTCCACTGTCTGGCATCGCGTCGCCGATGCGGGCGGATCGGTCGATGTGTTTCTGAGCGAGATCGGCTGGCGCGATTATGCGCAGAATGTGATCCTGCAATTCCCCGATTATGCCGCAAAGAATGCGCGTGAGAAATTCGACGCGATCCCGTGGCGTGACACCGGGACTGCCGCGGTTCGCGCGGATTTCGACGCATGGACACAGGGGCGGACCGGGTATCCGATCGTCGATGCAGGGATGCGGCAGCTATGGGCGACCGGGTGGATGCACAATCGCGTGCGGATGATCGCGGCGAGTTTCCTGATCAAGCATCTGCTGATCGACTGGCGCGCGGGCGAGCGCTGGTTCTGGGATACGCTGGTCGACGCCGATTACGCGAGCAACGCGGTCAATTGGCAATGGGTGTCGGGGACGGGCATCGATTCGAACATGTTCGTGCGGATCATGGCGCCGCTGTCGCAGTCGGAGAAGTTCGATGCGGCAGGCTATATTCGTGAATGGGTGCCCGAACTGGCGCGGCTGCATGATGATGTGATCCACGATCCCGAGGAGCATGGTCGGCGGCCGAGCACCTATCCGCGCAAGGTCATCGGCCATCGCGAAGCGCGCGAACGGGCGCTGGGGGCGGTGCGGGGGATCTGATCCGGGCTTTTGCGACTTGCCCGACTCGCGTGTCGCATGGTTGGTGCGCGCGTGACCCAGAGCAGCACCCGTAACCGTGGCCGTCGTGACGGAGCGACCCATCGTGACGCGATCGGTGCGGCAGTCGCGCGCGTGGCCGAACCGTGGCTCCATCGCCTGCTCGACCGGATCGATGCCGGGCTGGCCGAAGGGGCGATCGCGGCGACATTGCCGGGTGGCATTCAGCGGCGGCTGGGCGGGCGGGCGCCGGGCCCGGAAGCGGTGGTGGTGATCCGCAGCTGGCGCGCGCTGTGGCGGCTGGCGACCGGCGGGTCGGCGGGCTGGTATGAGGCGTGGGCGGCGGGTGAGTGGACCAGCCCCGATCCGGTGCCGCTGTTCGACTTGTTCGTGCGCAACCGCGCGACGTTGGGCAATACCGGGCGTGCGGGGGGCGTGGGGCGGATCGTCAAGCGCGTGTGGCACTGGTTGCAGCGCAATTCGCGGACCGGATCACGGCGCAACATTGCCTATCATTATGATCTGGGGAATGATTTCTACGCGCCGTGGCTGGATGCCAGCATGACCTATTCGAGCGCGTTGTTCGCGCCCGGCGTGACGTCGCTGGCGGAGGGGCAGGCGGCGAAGTTGGCGGCGGTGCTGGAGCGGACCGGGACGGTGCCGGGCGACCGCATTCTTGAGATCGGGTGCGGATGGGGATCATTCGCTGAACTTGCTGCGCGCGGGGGGCGACAGATGCACGGCATCACCGCGGGGCTGCAGGGGGCTACTGTCGGCCTGACCGATTATCGCGATGTTTCCGGCACGTTCGACGCAGTGGCGAGCATCGAGATGGTCGAGGCGGTGGGGCAGGATTACTGGCCCGCCTATCTGGAGACGATCGCGCGAGCGCTGAAGCCCGGCGGGCGTGCGGCGATCCAGTATATCGCGATCGATGATGCGATCTTCGACGCCTATGCGCGCAACGTCGATTTCATCCAGGCCTATGTGTTCCCCGGCGGCATGCTGCTTTCTGAGAGCCGGTTCCGCGCGATTGCTGAGGCGCAGGGGCTGCGCTGGACCGATCAGCTCAATTTCGGGGCGGATTACGCCGAGACGCTGAAGCAGTGGCGGGAGGCGTTCGACGCGGCGGTGGCGGAGGGGCGGCTTCCGGGCGAATTTGATTCCCACTTCATCGATCTGTGGCGCTATTACCTGATGTATTGCGAAGGCGGGTTTCGCGGCGGGGGCATCCATGTCGCGCAGGTCACGCTGATAAAAAACTAGGGAGAGCGATGATGCGGGCATGGGGAGTAGCGCTCAGCGCGCTGGCATTGGCGAGCTGTGCTGCGGGTGCAGGAACGCCGCCGCCCGCTACGCAAGCCGCGCCGCAGGACGTGACGAAGCTGCGCCAGGTCGGGGCCGCCGTGCTGTTCTGGTCGCAGGAGGAGCGGTACCGCAACTTCCCCGCCATGGAGACGATCTTCCCCGGCACAATCGCCAAGGCCGGGCGCAAGGTCCGCGCGCTGCCCAAGGGTGCGCCGCTGCCGATCGCCGAGACGGATGTCTCCGCGTTCATGGCGGCGCAGAATATGACCGGGCTGCTGGTGCTGCAGGACGGCAAGGTGCGGCTGGAGCGTTACGCGCGCGGCTATGGCCCGGAGGGGCGCTGGACCAGCTTTTCGGTGGCCAAGTCGGTGACATCGACCCTGGTCGGGGCGGCGATCAAGGACGGATACATCAAGTCGATCGACGATCCGGTGACGCGTTACATCCCCGATCTGGCCGGGGCGGGCTATGACGGGGTGACGATCCGCCAGCTGCTGACGATGACGTCGGGGGTGAAGTGGAACGAGGATTACACCAACCCCAATAGCGACGTGGCGCGCATGTTCGCCGAGGCGGTGTCGGCCGGACAGGACCCGACCGTCTTCTACATGCGCAAGCTGCCGCGTGAGAGCGATCCGGGGGTCAAGTTCGTCTACAAGACTGGCGAGACCAACCTGATCGGCGTGCTGGTCCGCCGCGCGACGGGCAAGTCGCTATCGGCCTATCTCGAAGAGAAGATCTGGAAGCCATACGGCATGGAGCGCGACGCGTTCTGGATGACCGATCAGACCGGGGCGGAAGTGTCGGGATGCTGCCTGTCGGTGTCGTTGCGCGATTATGGGCGCATCGGCCAGATGGCGCTGGAGGGCGGGAAGGGCATCGTCCCCGCCGGCTGGTTTGCGGACGCGACCAAGGCGCAGGTGAGCTTCCCTGGCGGCGGCTATGGCTATCAATGGTGGGTGCCGCCGGGCGGCGTGTTCGCCGCGCAGGGGATTTTCGGGCAATCGATCATCGTCGATCCGGCCAACAAGCTGGTCATCGTCACCAGCGCGGCTTGGCCGCGCGCCAGCGACCGTGCGCTGGCGCAGGATCGGATGGCGTTTGCGTTAAAGGTGCAGGCGGCGGCGAAGGAGTAGTCCTTCGTCAGATCGTGACCGTATTTCCTCGCGGAGCGTGCGCTAGCCTTGTGGCCGCCGGAGCGATGCCGGCGCGCTAGGGAGATCAAACATGGCTGGTCCGTTGCTGCTTATTCCCGCAGTCGTCGTGGGAGCGTTGATTGCTTATGTGAAGTTGCATGCCGCGCACATCTCAATGATGGCTGCGGGCGCTGCCGTCGCCGAATTTGTAAAGACCCGCGACTTCGATCTCGCTGCCGCTGCAGCATTGGCGGCGGGCGCGGATGCCGCGGCCGGCGACCTGGTTGGCGATTTTTTCCGGCTGCGTTGGGGTTAACCCCGCAGCCGTTCGATCGCCTGTGCCAGTGCGACGTAGAGCTTGCCCATGTCGGACGAGAGCAACGTCACGCCCAGCGGCGCGCCGTCGCGCAGGGCGAGGACCTGACGCAGCATCGCTTCGAAATCGTGGATGTAGCGGTTGACCTGCTCGCGGAAGTCGGGGTCGCCCTCATACAGCGATGAGACTTCGCGGGCCTGGCCGCTGTCGAGCAGGCGGACGGCGCGGCGGGTGAAGACGCCGCGGTCGCCCTTCAGATACGCCGCCCAGGCGCTGTCGGACACTTCGTGCGCGAACGCCTTGGAGATGTCGATCGAGGCGGAGTTGAGCGCTTCGACCAGCAGCGATACGCGGCGCGCGAAATTGTCGCGATCCGCGTTTTCGCGTTCGGCACGGGCTTCGTCGATCCGCGCCTCGACCTGCGCCGAGGCGTCGTGGATCGACAGCATCTGCTGTGCCAGCCGTTCGCTGGCGCGCGCGGCGGCGTTGACCGCGCCCTGAGTCACTTCGCCCAGCTCGATCAACTGGGTGCGCACGCTCGCGTCGAGTGCACGGCGCAGCGCGGCGGAGCCAGCGTCTTCAAGCTGACGGGTCGCTTCGGGCACAATGCTGGCGAGCGCGGCGCGTGCCTGATCCGACGCGGCATTGGCGGTTTCGCGGATGCGGAGCAGCGCATCGACGAGCTGGGGCGCGGCGTCCTCGGCGAAGCGGCGCGCATTGGCGATGGCGCGGTCGACGACATCCTCCAGCTGGGCAGTCTTGGCCTGTCCGTCTTCGAGCGATTCGAGCAGCGACGCCTGGGTCTTGGCCAGCATGTCGCGCTGGGTGCGGACGACATCGGCAATCGCTTCGATCGCGTCATGGGTGCTTTCGGCAGCGGTGACGAGCGCGAGCAATTCGGGCTTCGACGCGGCGATGACGCCGCGCGTCGCGCCGATCCGCTCCTCAAGCCGCACCAGCGCCTCGGGCATGGTCTCGTCCATTTCCCGCGCCGAGGCGTCGAGCGCGGTCAGCAGCTCTTCGGCAGTGGCGATGACGCGGCGCGCAGTGGCATCGCCGTCGCGCAGCGTTTCGGTCATCGCGCCGGCGGAGCTGTCGAGCGCACTGATCGCGGCCGACAGCGCCTGGGTGCGCTGCATCCCGTGGCTGTGCAACGCCGATAGCTGGCCATCCGCCTGGGCAATGCCCCCGGTGACCGAGGCGAGCAGGATGTCGACGCGGGTCTGTTCCTCGCCCAGCCGGTCGGCGATACGACCGATCGTCTCCTCGACCTCACCGATGCGCGTACCGACAGTGTCGATGCTGTCGCGCCCGGCCTTGTCGAGCGAAGCCTGATTGGCGGCGAGCATGGCGAGCATTGCCTCGCCCTGTGCCGCAATGCCCTTGCGCGCTTCGTCCACGGCGGCGGCGGCGCGGTCGAGCATCGCGTCGACCGTTTCGGACATGCTGGCGGCGACGCCCTCCAGCTTGGTGCCGGCATTCTCGCTGGTCGCTTCCATGCGGGCGATGTGCGCGGCGAGGCGCTGGGCGGCGCCACCGGCGATGTTGTCCGCCTCACGCCCGCGCTCGCCGAGCGCGACGAGCTGCGCGTCGAGCGCGGAGGCATGTTCGCTGGCCTTCATTCCTGCCGCGTCGAGCGTGGCAGCCATGCCGGTCATCTCTTCATGCGCGCGTGGCAGCGAGGACAGGACGATGCCGACGCTCTTTTCGGCGGCGCTGCTGCTGTCGACCAGGTTCTGTGCGCTGTCGGAGACGGCGCGGGCTTCGGCGGCCATGCCGTTGGAAATTGCCTGAAGCCGTTCGGCGGCGCGGTCGCCCATCGCCATCAGCGCGGTCGTTTGATCGGCGAGTTCGACGCGGTTCGCCTCGATCTTGCGCGACAGGGTGGCGACGACGCGTTCCAGGCTCGCGGCCTCGGCCCGCATGGCGCGTGCGGTCTGGCCGAAGCGACGCGCTTCCGCCGCGCTGTTGCGCTGGGCGAGCAGCCACAGGATGCCGATCAGTGCGGGCGGCACGCACAGCGCCGCAATCAGCTGAACCAGCTGGGCAGGGGGCGGCGGCGCGGCAACTAGCGGTTGCAGCAGCCAGCCGGCCATCCCGATCCATGCAATGACCAGCCCGATGGCGAGCGTAGCGGCGAGCCAGGGCGTCCGCAGCGCCTGTGGTTCGGCTTCATCCGCAACATCCGTCGCGGGCGTGGCCGTGATCGGTTCTGGCGCCTGTTCGACGAGCAGCAGTTCGTCATCCGCATCGTCGAGCGGACGCGGCCCGATCTTGTTCGTTCCCCCGTTCATCGTCCCGGTTTAGCACAATCGCACCATCGCCGCCTAGCATTGTGAAACCACTCATTAAGCACGCCGAATCTAGAGTCAGGCATGGCGTATGATCCCGGTGCAATCGATGCGACTCTGGCGGCGGCGGTGGGCGATGAGCCCGGGCTGATCGCGGAGCTTCGCGGGGCGTTCCTCGAAAGCGCGAAGCGCGCGCTGGAGGGGTTGGCGAAGGCCGATGACCCGGAAAGCTGGCGCGGTGCCGCGCTGCGGCTCAAGGGGTTGGCGGCAAGCTTTGGCGCGATCCGCCTGATGGCGCTGGCCCAGGATGCGGCGGATGCACCAGCCGGCGACCGCGCGGTGCTGCGCAAGATTGAACGCGCGGTGGAGCGGCTCTGATCGCGTAGCGGTGCGCGATGTGCGCCGCGTACCAACTGGCTTTCGACGGACGGCCTATTCGCTTCGACCAACGCGCCTTGCGTTAGTGGTATTGGAAAGGGCGATCACGTTAGATGACGTGATGGCCAATCACCCGCACGCGCCCTCCCAATTCACGGTCCCGCCGCGCGTTGCGGTGCTGTCGATCATCGGCTTCTGGGCGTTTTACTATGTCAGCGTCACGCTGCGCGCCTGGATCATGGATTACCCGGATCACTGGGTAATGCTCGACAACCGTGCTTGGGTGTCGCTGTTCGGGATTGGCTTCACGACGTTGATGTATCTGGCGCTGCGTCCATTGGAGCAGCGCAGCCTGCGGTTACGCGTCGCGGCGGCATTCCTGTTCGCGGCGGTGTCGTCCACCGCATATTCGACGGTCAACTATCTGTCCTTTTATGTCGTCGATCCAAAGCCCGAACTGGAAAAGTCGGACGCGGAGAAGTCCGCGACGCGCGAGTCGCAGGAGGCGCATGAGGAGAAGAAGGGGCCCGCCCATGTAATCGCGGACAATGCGATCCACTGGTATTTCTTCAACCTCGCCTGGGCGATTCTCTACCTTGCCTTGTCCTATGCCGGAGCGGTGCGTGCGTCGGAGCGGGAGGCGGCGCGGCTGCGCACCGCGGCCCAGACCGCGGAGCTGCGCGCGCTCCGCTATCAAGTGAATCCGCATTTCCTGTTCAATACGCTCAACTCGATCTCGTCGCTGGTGATGGCCGGGCGGCGCGAGGATGCCGAAACGATGATCCTCAACCTGTCGACGTTTTTCCGCACCAGCCTGTCTGCCGAGCCGACCGAGGATGTACCGCTGGCTGACGAGATCGCGTTGCAGCGCCTGTATCTGGAGATCGAGGCGATCCGCTTTCCCCAGCGGCTGCGCAGCGCGTTCGACATCGCACCGGAGGCGGAGCGCGCCTGCGTGCCCGGGCTATTGCTTCAACCGCTGGTCGAGAATGCGATCAAGCATGGTGTGGCGCCCGCGCGTCGTCCGGTCGAGGTCAGCGTCCGCGCGCGGATCGACGGCACAATGCTCGAGATTGCGGTGATCGACGATGGCGAAGGCGTACAGGGGGCAAAAGGCACGTGCGTCGGCCTGCGAAATGTTCGCGACCGATTGACCGTGCGGTTCGGAGACGCGGCGTCACTGGAGGCCGGGCCGCGCCCCGAGGGTGGGTTCGCCGTGACCATCCGTGTTCCGGTGACGATCCATGGTTGCTGAGCGGCTGCGCACGCTGATCGTCGATGACGAGCCACTGGCGGTCGAGCGGATGCAGATATTGTGCGCGGGGCTGGATCAGGTGGACCTGGTCGGCACGGCGGTGGATGGCGACGCGGCGCTGCGCCTGATCGATGTGTTGAAGCCGGATCTGGTCCTGCTCGATATCGCCATGCCGCATTGCGACGGAATCTCGGTCGCGCAGTCGCTGGCGCGCGCACTGCACCGGCCGGCGGTGATCTTCTGCACCGCATTCGACCAGCATGCCGTGGCCGCGTTCGAGGTTGCGGCGGTGGATTATGTGCTGAAGCCAGTCAGCGCCGAGCGGCTGGCGCGTGCCGTCGCCCGGGCGGCCGAGGCGAAGGGGCTGCGGAGCGGCGACCCCGCACCACCGCCCTCCCGCTGGATCGAGGATTTCTGGGTCCCGCATCGGTCGGAAATGATTCGGATCAGCGCCGATGATATCGAGCGGATCGACGCAGAACGCGACTATATGCGATTGAGCATCGGCGGGCGCAGCTATCTGATCCACCAGACGATCAGCGAGCTGGAGCGACGGTTGAACCCGGAACGCTTCATCCGTTTGCATCGGTCGGTGATCGTGCGGCGCGACCGCATCGTGAAGTTGCGCCATGATGGGCTGGGGGTGTGGTACGCCGAGCTGATCGACGATGCGCAGGTGCGGATCGGACGCACCTATCAGGCCGCAGTCAAGGCGATCCTGGCGGGCCGATAGTGCCGATCCGCAAAGAGGCTCCGCCCGACCCATTCGCCGGGCGGAGCAGGGAATGTCAGGGAGCTACTCTGACATTTTGGTCGCGGGCAGCGAGCTGGCGCGTGGCCGCGCTGCGAACGGCAAGTTCGATGGAAGGTCGCGCGGATTCGAGCGCGCTGGCGACGCAACGGTTGTGCGCGCGGGTTTCCGTCAAGTTGCGATAGTCGGGACGGCCGCCGCAGACCGACATGGCGGCATGCGCGATGCGCCGCTCGAGCGTCTGTCTTCCGGCCACGGCCGTGAGGTCGAGATCGGCGTGGCGTACCGTCACCGACTTGCCCGGGGTAGCCGCGGCGGGATGTGAAAGGAGCAGCACCGCGCCGAGCGCGGCCGTGCGGAACAGAGTGGAGAACATCACGGACCTCTTTGGGTTCAACGCGTTCGGGGGCTGAACGCAGGTCCGCAGCTAGGCGTGGGACGCAATGGGGACGACGCCGCATCGACTGGGGGCATGAACCAGTCGATCAGGTTCACTGGTGGCGATCAAACGCCGTTGATCATCGACAAGCGACATGTCCCGCAGCGGTCACCGCCCAAGAAAAAAGGGCGCCCCCGCAGGGACGCCCTTTCGATTCGACCGGCTCAAGCAAGCCGGTAGGCCGAACCGGAATTAGCCAGCGACGTTGTCGGCAGCTGCTTCCATGTTGTCGGCAGCGTTCTCGGCCGCGTCTTCGACGACTTCGTTGGTCGCGTTGTCGGCAACCATTTCCATGTTGTCGGCTTCGGCTTCCATGCCGGCAGCGACGTTCTCGGCGGTGTTGTTCGCAGCAGGCGTGTTGCAAGCAGCGAGCGACATCAGGCCGGTCGCGGCAGCGACGATGAGAATCTTCTTCATTCGTTTGCTCCCAAGCAAAGCTATTTCGGTTCGCCCCGGCCCGATTGCCGTGCGAGTTAGTCGGAATAGCGCCCGTTACGCGTCCGTCAATGGAAATTCATCTCTCAGCAAGGTTTGCGACCACCCGAAATGGTGCGGTGCATCACTTTACCGGGCCGATTTCCTCAGGCGCGTTGGCCACGACGGCGAGCATCGCGGTCCATGCCGCAACATTTTGGCGCAATTGTGCCGGATCGACCTTGTCGAGCGTGTCGTCGGGGGTGTGGTGGAGGTCGAAATAGCGGCTGCCATCCTGTTGCAAGTCGATGCCAGCGACACCCGCCGCGATCAGCGCGGCGACATCCGCCCCGCCGCCGGCGCGCTCGCGGCGATCGGCCCCGAAGTCCGATTCGGCGGCGAGCGCGTGGTTTTCGCTCTTGTGCGAGTCGAAATAGGCCTTTCCGCCGAACACGCCGACTTCCTCGGCACCCGCCCACAGGATGCGGATCGTGCGACGCGGGGTGCCAGCGTCCATGATCCGCTTGGCGGCGGCAGCCACGATGCCACAGCCGGTGGCGTCGTCGAACGCGCCGGTGCCAAGGTCCCAGCTGTCGAGGTGACAGGCGACCACGACCATGCCGGCGGCGGGATCGCTGCCCGGCACCTCTGCGATGACGTTACCCGATTCGGTGGTGCCGATCTGGCGCGGGGTGAGGGTCAGCTTGACCTTTACCGGCTGACCGCGCTTCAGGATGCGCTCCAGCTGCTCCGCATCCGGAAGGGATAATGCAGCGGCGGGAATCGGCGCGACGCCCTCGGCAAAATTGGTCACGCCGGTATGCGGGTTGCGGTGATAATCGGTGCCGATCGAGCGAATCAGGATCGCCGCCGCGCCCTTGCGCGCCGCCACCGTCGGCCCGCTGCGCCGGGCGGCACCGAATGCGCCATATTGCGATCCGTCCTGGGTGCGGGTCATGCCGTGGCTTACAAAGGCGATCTTCCCCCTGAGGCTGCCATCGGGCGCTGCGTTGAGCGCGGCGAGGTCGGGGAAATAAACGATGTCCGCCTCAAGCCCCTTGGCGCTGGTCGCGCCCGAATTGCCGAGCGCGGTGAGGTGCAGCGGCTGGGGGAAGGGAGCGAGCACTTCGAGCGTTTCGACTCCGCGCACCCAGGTCTTCATCTCGAACGGTTCGTTGCGGACATTCTTGAAGCCGAGCGCGGTAAGCGTTTTGAGCGCCCAAGCGCGCGCCCGTGCCTCCGCCTCAGTTCCCGCGAGGCGCGGGCCGACTTCGGTGGTCAGTCCTTCGGTAATCTCATAGGCCAGATCATCCGTGAGCGCGGCGTCGCGCAGGGCGACCGGGTCCATTGCTTGCGCGGAGGCGGTGGCAGGAAGCGCAAACAAGGCGGTTGCGGCGGCGAGGCGGGTGAGGAGATGCGTCATGCCTTGCTCCTAGAATCCCGAAACGCATTCGTCATGGGCCGAAAACCCTCCCGATCGACAAAAACTGGGGTTGGTCAGGCAGATGGATGGCAAGCCAGACATGTTTGACCGGATCGTCGCATTCGTGCGCGCGATCGGCATTCCGGTGACCGAGGATGTAGTCGCAGCCGATTCGTTCCTGCCCGCCGTCGCGGTGGCGTGGTCCTATGCCGCGGCGGTGCAACGGGGCATCGGCCCCGGTGTGGTGTTTCATGAGGCCGGCTATCACGGGCGTGGACCAAGCCTCGCGCAATACTATGCGATGGGCCTGTATATCGGTCGGCCCGAACTGGTTGCGGCGGGGATGGCACGCGATCCGAGGACCGCGCCGGAGGGTGCGCCGGTCTATCCCGCGATGGTCCGCTGGCTGCGCTGATTGCGTTGGCGGCGTGCCGTCGCTACATCGCGCGTCAATCCCAGACCCGTTCGTTCGATTTTTCGGAGACCATAAGTGGCCGCCCAATACGCATTTGTCATGAAGGACATGACCAAGTCCTTCCCCGGCGCGCAAAAGCCGGTGCTGAGCAACATCAACCTGCAATTCTATCAGGGCGCGAAGATCGGCATCGTCGGCCCGAACGGCGCGGGCAAGTCGACCCTGATCAAGATCATGGCCGGCATCGACAAGGATTATACCGGCGAAGCCTGGCCGGGTGAGAATATCACCGTCGGCTATCTGGAACAGGAGCCGCAGCTCGATCCCACCAAGTCGGTGCTGGAGAACGTCAAGGACGGCGCGCGCGAGACCGCCGATCTGGTCGAGCGGTTCAACGCGATTTCCGCCGAAATGGGCGATCCCAAGGACGACACCGATTTCGACGCGCTGATGGAGGAAATGGGCGATCTTCAGGCCAAGATCGACGCGGTCGATGGCTGGAGCCTCGACAACCAGCTCGAGATCGCGATGGAGGCACTGCGTTGCCCGCCGGGCGACTGGGCGGTGGACAATCTGTCGGGCGGTGAAAAGCGCCGCGTGGCGCTGACCCGGCTGCTGATCCAGAAGCCCTCGATCCTGCTGCTCGACGAACCGACCAACCATTTGGACGCCGAAAGCGTGAAGTGGCTGGAAAACCACCTGAAGGAATATGCCGGCGCGGTGCTGATGATCACCCACGACCGCTACTTCCTCGACAATGTGGTCGACTGGATCCTCGAGCTCGATCGCGGAAAATATTTCCCGTACGAGGGCAATTACTCGACCTATCTGGAGAAGAAGGCCAAGCGCCTGGAGCAGGAGGACCGCGAGGCCACCGGCCGCCAGAAAGCGATCAAGGACGAGCTGGAGTGGATCCGCGCCGGCGTGAAGGGCCGCCAGACCAAGTCCAAGGCGCGTATTTCGAAGTTCGAGCAGCTGGTCGAAGCGCAGCAGAACCGCACGCCGGGCAAGGCCCAAATCGTCATCCAGGTGCCCGAACGGCTGGGCGGCAAGGTGATCGAACTCGACAATGTGTCAAAGGCCTATGGCGACAAGCTGTTGTTCGAGAATCTTTCCTTCACCCTGCCTGCGGGCGGCATCGTCGGGGTGATCGGACCCAACGGCGCGGGCAAGTCGACGCTATTCAAGCTGATCACCGGTCAGGAAGCGCCCGACAGCGGCACGATCGAGATGGGGACGACCGTCCGCCTCGGCTATGTCGACCAGAGCCGCGACCACCTCAATCCGGCCAACAATGTCTGGGAGGAAATCTCCGACGGGCTCGATTACATGAAGGTCAACGGCCACGACCAGTCGACCCGCGCCTATGTCGGCGCGTTCAACTTCAAGGGCCAGGACCAGCAGAAGAATGTCGGCAAGCTGTCGGGCGGTGAGCGCAACCGCGTTAACATCGCCAAGATGCTGAAGCGCGGCGGCAACGTGCTGCTGCTCGACGAACCGACCAACGACCTCGACGTCGAAACACTGGGTGCGCTGGAAGAGGCGATCGAGAATTTCGCGGGTTGCGCCGTGGTGATCAGCCACGATCGCTTCTTCCTCGACCGTCTCGCCACGCACATCCTCGCCTTTGAGGGTAATTCGCACGTCGAATGGTTCGAGGGGAATTTCGAGGCTTATGAAGAGGATAAGCGGCGTCGTTTGGGCGATGCGGCGGATCGTCCGACGCGGTTGGCTTATAAGAAGCTGACGCGGTGAACATGAAAAAGGCCCGGCAATTTGCCGGGCCTTTTTCGTTCAGGCCGTGCGCCGAAGCCTGTCCAGTCCCCAAGCACCGCCACCAGCTGCGGCGAGGTAGAGGAAAACGAAACTGTAGAGAAGAATCGGCTCACCGCCATTTTCGGACGGGAAGAAGCCTTTGGGCGCGTGCGCCATGAAGTATCCAACCGCGCTCATCCCCGACGCAATCAGCGCGACCGGGCGGGTGAACAGTCCCAGCAGGATCATTCCGCCGCCGATCAGTTCGATCAGAGCAGCAGCAATGAGCAGCGGGGGCAGCGGGCCCTCCATCGGGAAAATCGGCAGGCCGAAGAGTTTCGACGTGCCGTGATGCATGAACGCCAATGCGGCCGCGATGCGCAGGACGCTGAGAAATCGGTCGGACCAAATTGTAGAAACGGACATAAGGCCTCCATCAACGCGGCACCAAAATGGAGCCGGCTCTATGGACGCCCATGTCGTGCAAATGTTTCGCTTGAGCAATGGAAACGATAGAAAGCCATCGTTTCCAGATTTAGTCTCCCGTCACACGAAGCGGACCTAAATCGCCCAGGCCCACCGTACCGCTCGCCATCGCCAGCATCCGGTCGAGGCTCGTCTTGGCCTTGAGCCGAATATCCTCGGCAATCTCGATCCGCGGTTCAAGGTCGCGCAGCGCCACGTAGAGCTTCTCCAGCGTGTTGAGCGCCATGTAGGGGCAGATGTTGCAGTTGCAGTTGCCGTCCGCACCCGGTGCGCCGATGAAGGTCTTTTCCGGCACCGCTTTTTCCATTTGGTGGATGATGTGCGGCTCGGTCGCGACGATCAGCGTGTCGCCGTCAAAGTCCTTGGCGAATTGCAGGATGCCGCTGGTTGATCCGACATAATCGGCATGGTCGAGCACGTGCGGTGGGCATTCGGGGTGCGCGGCGACTGGGGCGTTCGGGTGCTGTGCCTTGAGCTTGAGCAGCTCGGTCTCGCTGAATGCCTCATGCACGATGCACACGCCCGGCCACAGCAGCATGTCGCGGCCCATCTTGCGGTTGATGTAACCGCCAAGATGCTTGTCGGGGCCGAAGATGATCTTCTGCTCCGGCGGGACCTGGCTCAGGATCTTTTCGGCGGACGAGCTGGTGACGATGATGTCGCTGAGCGCCTTCACCTCGACCGAGCAGTTGATATAGGTCAGCGCGATATGGTCAGGGTGCTGCGCGCGGAACGCGGCGAACTGGTCGGGCGGGCAGCTGTCTTCGAGGCTGCACCCGGCGTTCATGTCGGGCAGGATCACGGTCTTGTCGGGCGACAGAATCTTGGCCGTTTCAGCCATGAAGCGCACGCCGCAGAATGCGATGACTTCGGCATCGGTTTCTGCCGCCTTGCGGCTGAGCTCAAGGCTGTCACCGACGAAATCGGCGAGGTCCTGGATCTCCGGCTTCTGGTAATAATGTGCGAGGATGACCGCGTTGCGCTCTTTGCGCAGACGGTCGATCTCCGCGCGAATGTCGATGCCGGACAGGTCGGTGCGTGCGTTCATGTCGGAACCCTCTGATTCGGCCCCCACATGGCCTTGTCGGGGTTCCTGTTCAACCCATTGCCGGCATCGGGCCGAACTCTAGTGGCGCGACTGCGGCCCCGGGCGTCCCGGCGGTCACCCAGCCATAGATCGCATCCCCGATCGGCGAATAGACGATCGCCTCGGTCCCGGCCATCACCGCCAGGATCGTTCCGATCCCCCACAACCACGCGCGATGGACGCGCCCGGTGCGGAGCAGGTCGCGGATCATGCCGGCGATCGGAAACATGAGGCCGCAGACCATCGCGATCTGGTAGGACCAGGGGATCATCAGCGGCATCGGGAGCAGCCGCCCGAAGCCGGGCCCGAGCAGCGCCGCCATCGCGCACGGATGGAGGCGGCGATGCCAGTCCGTGCGCTTGCGCATGGCGACGGCGGCGCTGGTCAGACCGGCGAAGAGCAGCACGACCAGCGGGTTGGCGATCAGAAAATGCTGGGGGCGGAAGAAGAAGGGCGCCTGCGCCAACTGGATGCGCCAGATGATGACGGCAAAGCCGGCAACCACCATCGCTGCAACCCAGCCAGCCGAGAGCCAGCCGAGCCGGCGGTGTAGTGTCAGCGACCCGCGCGTCGCGAGAAAGGTCTGCGCAACGTAGATAAACACCCAGCCAAAGAAGATGACGCCATGCACATGCACGAAGGTTGGGGCGGCGAATGAGGACCTTCCCATGGCCAGATGGAGGCTGAATCCCGCGACCAGAACCAGCGCCATCAGAAGGGCGCAAATCTCGAAGAGGCGGGCATCGCGCATGCGCGCGCCGGTCGAGCCTCCGACGATCGTTGCCATAATATCCCTCCGCAAGTCGTTGCGGAGGCGATATGTATCACATTGCCAAGTCGAAGCGAACGCTACTTCTTCGCGCCTTCTCGCTCAGCGCGTTCGCGCAGCACCTGTTCGATTGACTTGGACACATCCCAGCGCTCGCGATCCTGTGCCGTGCGCTCGTCGGGGAACAGCGCCTCGACCGTCACGTCCATGCCGGTCGCGCGCAACGGCATCGAAAAGCTGCGCTCGACCGCGCGGCGGGTGGCGTCGCGGGCGAGGCGCATCGGGGTCGCCTCGCGCGCCTGACGCACCAGTTCCTTTTGTCCAGCGGCGCGGTTGGCGGCGTCGAGCCGCTCTTCGCTGTCGGTCAGCGTCATCAGCACGCCGCCTTCGCCATATTCGCGGATATTGTTGAGATCGACCTCTGGTCCGACAACTTCGAGCGGGGGAAGGGCAATGCTGAGCTTCTTTGTCGCCGGATCCCAGATCACGTCGCGCTGGTTCAGCTTGCCAAGATCGACCTCGTAGCGGACCGAGCCCGGCATGATCATCGTCTTTTGCGCGGTGAAGCCCATCCGGGTCTGGCTGGTGGTGACCACCGCGACATAGCGCGCGGCAAAGGCCGACAGGCGGTTTTGTTCGCGCAGTCCCTGAAGACTGGCGCTGGCTACCGTCACCGGATCGGGGCCGCCGGTCAGCCGGTCAAACGCGCTGCGCCCCACGAAATAGAGCGTCGCACCGACCGCCAGCGCCATCGCCAGCACCATGCCGAGCGCGATGACGCAGCCCTGCGCAAGTCCGCTGCGCTGCCTTACGCCGCTCTGGTCCATAGCTCTCCTTCCGCGCGGACGAGACCGCGATTGTTGAGGTCGATCAGATGCGCCAGCACCGACCGCCCGGCCGCGCCGGTAAGCCGCGGGTCGAGTCCGACATACATGCGTGTCACCATGTCGGGGATCGCGCCCACTTGCTGGTCGATCAGACGCAGGATCTGGCCTTCGCGCTGCTTGCGATGGCCGATCATGCCGCGCGCCAGGCGCTGGGGCGTGGTCACTTCCGGGCCATGGGCGGGGTAGTAAACGCGGTCATCGCGGGTGAGCAGCTTGTCGAGGCTGGCCATATAGGCGCCCATGTCGCCATCGGGCGGGGCGACGACGCTGGTCGACCAGCCCATGATATGGTCGCCGGTGAACAACGCGCCGCTCTCGCGCAGCGCGAAGCAGAGATGGTTGGACGTATGGCCGGGGGTCGCGACCGCTTCGAGCGTCCAGCCGGTCCCCGACACGCGTTCCCCGTCCGCCAGCACCTGGTCCGGGACGTAGTCGCGATCGAAGGCAGCGTCGGAGCGCGGCCCGTCATCGTCGAGCGCGAGGGGCGCGCAGCCGATGATCGGCGCTCCTGTGGCGGCGGCGAGCGGGCGGCTGGCCGGGCTGTGATCCCGATGGGTGTGGGTGCACAGGATCGCGCGGACCGGGCGACCGGCGATTGCGGCGAGCAAGGCATCGAGATGCTCGGGCAGATCGGGGCCGGGGTCGATCACCGCGACGTCGCTGGTCCCGACCAGATAGGTCTGGGTGCCGGTGTAAGTGAAGGGCGACGGGTTCGCGGCGAGAACGCGTGCCACCAGCGGTTCGAGCTGTATCGCCACGCCGGTTTGGGCTTCATCCATGCGTCAGAAATGGCGGTTCATCGCGGCGCGCACAACCCCGCAAGGCGCACACGCGAACGGGCCGGCCGCGTGAAGGGGGTCGCGGCCGGCCCTGGTCGAGCCACTGCGCGGCGATGGGCTGCCGCGCGGTGGTCCGCTTTGGCATCAGTTCTTGTCGGCTGCCTCAAGCTCGCGGATCGCGTCGTCGATGCCCTTGAGCGCGGCGGCCTTCTGTTCGGCGCTAAGCTCGGTCTGTGCCTCGATCGAGCTGCGGGCCATTTTGAGGCCCATCATGGCGTGGCGCTTGCCCATATCGGCGCTGGCGATCGCCATCACCTGAGCGCGGCGGGCGAGCGCCTCAGCACCCTTGGCCTTGGCGGCTGCCGCGTCGGCGCGCATCTCGATGCGGTCGGTGCAGAGCACGACGATCCGCTTGTCGCCGTCGCGCTTCTCGACCTTGACCGAGTCATCCTTCGATCCGCCGCACTTCATCGACTTGACGTCAACATCGATGTCCATGTCGCCGGTCCAGACGAACTCCTTGCCGTCGCCCTTCATGCGGATGACGCGGGTCTCGTGCTTGACGGTCTTGCCGTCCTTGTCCTTGCCGTCCTTGCGTTCGACCATGACGATGCGGTGGACGCGCGTTTCCTTGCTCGCTTCAGGAGCGTCGGGAGCGTCGGGAGCGGAAGGCGCTTCGGGAGCCGTCGGTGCGGATGGTGCGGCCGGTGCAGCCGGGGCATCGGGCGCGGCGGGCGGCGTCGGTGCGTCAGCCTGAGCAATCGCGGCGCCGGCACCCGAGGCAGTGAGTGCAAGGCCGGCCAGGGTCAGCGCCGCAGCGCCAGCAATTCCGGTGGTGACACGGGCACGCGACTTGGGATTGTGTTTCGAGAGCATTTTGAGCCTCCCTTTTAGTTCGTTGACGGTGTGTAGGTGGCAAGCTGCCGAGACCGCACCGCCATGCGCGGACTTGACGATGGCGCGGCCATAGGCATGGCGCAGCGCCGGTGCGCGGCCTGAGAGCACCAAGGCGTCGCAGGCCAGTTCCTGGTCGGCGCGGAAGGCGCGGAACGCCCGCCATGCGACCGGGTTGAACCAATGGAGCGCGAGCACGACCAGCGCGATCCAGTTGGCGATCAGGTCACCACGAAGATGGTGCCCGAGTTCATGAGCAAGCGCGAGGTTGCGCTCGACCGGGTCGTAGCGCTCCGCAAAGTCACGCGGGAACGCGACATATTTGCGCCAGATGCCAAAGGCGAGCGGGCCGGTCGCGGCGTCGGTTTCGATGACATGGACGCGGCCGTCGGCAACGGTGCGGCGGATTTCGGCCTTGCACATCAGATTGGCGCAGAAGCGGCTGTGCGACACGATATGCCACAGCAGAAAACCGATCGCACCAGCGGCCCAGATCGCGCCGAGGATGAGCAGCAGGCTGGGGCCGCTCGACATGGTCACGCTGGTCTGCGCGGCGGTGGCCGCCGTGCTGGCGGCCATTTCGGCGTGGGCCTGCAGCAGCGCCTGGTCGATGATCGCCTGCGTGCTGGTGGCGGTGGCGGCGGGTGCCTCTGCCGACTGGGTCAGACCGCCGATCAGCTCGGTGAAGCTCCACGCGCCGGGCAAGGGCGGCATCAGTAGCCGCAGCACGGGCAACAACCACAGCGCATAGGCGATGTTGGGGCCGAACTGTTCGCGGACGGGTTTGCGCAGCGCGAGGACCAGCAGCATCAGCAGCGTGGTCGCGATGCAGGTCTCGATCATCCAGGCGATCATTGCTTGATCTCCTTCAGCAGGGCTTCGATCTCGGCGATGTCCTGATCGGTCAGCGCGTCGCGCTCGGCGAGGTGCGCGACCAGCGGGGTGAGCTTGCCCCCGAACAGCCGGTCGATCAGGCGGCGCGATTCACCCTCGACATAGTCGCCGCGCGCGACCAGCGGGCGATATTGGTAGCGGCGGCCATCCTCATCGGCGGCGATGACATTCTTGGCGAGCAGGCGGCCAAGTAGCGTCTTGACCGTGTTGGCGCTCCAGCCGCGCGCCGGGGCGACGCGCTCGACCACATCCTGGGCGGCGAGCGGGGATTCGTCCCACAGCACCTCCATCACCGCATGCTCGGCTTCGCTGATTCGCTCGGTCATTGCGTCCCTCTTTGACTACGGGTGTAATCGCTTCGATCACACCTGTAGTCAATGGGCTGAATGCGCGATGAACGATGTTCAGGGTGCGTGAGGTGGATGCGGGTGTCGGAAAAGCTGACAGCTTTGCGTAGCGGCGGATTTCGTTAACCAGCGTCACGCGCGGAAATGCGTGGGTCGCGCGATCTGGCACGCGTGGTGCAACACTTCACGCATATGTGTTCACCGTCAGGTGCGACGCTTCAGGGGCGGGTGGCTTTCGAGCCATCCGCCCTTTCCCGTTCTGGCGATATGTGTGAGGGGTGGGTCGGCACGATCCGCCGACGATACGGGCCGCAACGCGCGTGCGGCCCGCAATGTCAGGACTGCCGCGAGTCAGGCGGGGGCAACGCCCTTGTCGTCGAGCAGCTGGGCGAGCTCGCCGCTCTCATACATTTCCATCATGATGTCCGACCCGCCGACAAACTCACCCTTTACATAGAGCTGCGGGATGGTCGGCCAGTCGGAAAACGCCTTGATGCCCTGACGAACCTCCTGATCCTGCAGCACGTCGACGCTTCCGAATTCGACGCCGAGATGGTTGAGGATCGACACGGCGCGGTTGGAGAAGCCGCACTGCGGAAACAGCGGCGTTCCCTTCATGAACAGCAGTACGTCGTTGGAATCGACAAGGGTCTGGATGCGGGCGTTGGTATCGTCGGTCATGGTCATTCACTCCCTGCCGGCACAGCGGTGGTCAGCTGAAGCGCGTGGAGTACGCCGCCCATCCGACCGCCAAGTGCGGCATATACGGCCTGGTGCTGCCGCACGCGCGGCATGCCCCGGAAAGTCTCACTGGTCACGCGCGCGGCATAGTGATCGCCGTCCCCGGCAAGGTCGGTGATTTCAACCGCCGCGTCGGGGATGCCGGCACGAATCAGCGCTTCGATCTCGCTCGCCGCCATCGGCATTGTTACTGCGCTTCCATCAGCTGGCGACGGGCTTCGATCGTCATTTCCTCGACTGCCGCGCGCACGGCCGCATCGTCAATCTCGATCCCGGCCGCGGTCAGGTCACCGAACAGCTTGCGGATCACGTCCTCATCGCCCGATTCCTCGAAATCGGCCTGGACCACGGCCTTGGCATAGGCGTCGGTCTCTTCGGGGGTCAGCGCCATCTTTGCCGCCGCCCATTGGCCGAGCAGGCGGTTGCGGCGCGCGGTCACGCGGAACGCCATTTCCTCGTCCCGGGCATATTTGGCTTCGAACGCGCGCTCGCGGTCGTCGAAGGTGGTCATGTCGCTTACCCCTAAAAGTGTTTCTCCATGGAAATAGGGGCGGGCCGCGCGCATGGCAACGGGCGCGAGGGCGCTGACCGACATTGCCCCCACCGGCCGGGGGCGATAGGCGGCGGTGCAGCATTCAGGAGTCAGCATGTCCGTCTTTCAGCTCGATGGGTTCGATCTCGACGCGTTCGTGTCCGCCACACTGGCTGAGGATGTGGGTTCCGGTGACGTAACCGCGAACGCGGTCATCCCGCCCGATGCGGTATTCGACGGGGTGATGGACAGCCGCGATGCGGTGGTCGTCGCCGGGCTTCCGATCGCTGCGGCGTTTTTCCGCGCACTCGATCCGGCAGTGGAAATCGAGATTCTCGCCGCCGAGGGTGACGCGGTTGCGGCGGGAAGCGACCTGATGCGGCTGCGCGGCAATGCGCGCGCGCTGCTGACCGCCGAGCGCTCGGCGCTCAATACGGTCCAGCATCTTTCCGGGATTGCGACGATGACGCGCGCCTATGTCGACGCGATGGCGGGGTGCGGCGCGACATTGCTGGACACGCGCAAGACCATCCCGGGTCTGCGCCGGCTGGAAAAATATGCGACCCGGATGGGCGGGGCGCAGAACCATCGCATGGGCCTGTGGGACGCGGCGATGATCAAGGACAATCACGTCGCGGTCGCCGGATCGGTCGAGGAAGCGGTGGCGCGGGCGGTGCGCGCGGGGATCGGCGCGATTATCGTCGAGGTCGACCGGATCGACCAGATCGAACCCGCGCTGGGGGCGGGGGCGACTCACCTGTTGCTCGACAATATGGGGCCGACGCTGCTGCGCGAAGCGGTCGCGCTGGTCGCCGGCCGCGTGCCGACCGAGGCGTCGGGCGGGGTCCGCATGGACACGATCGCCGCGATCGCCGCCACCGGGGTCACCTATGTCAGCGTCGGGCGGCTTACCCAATCGGCGCCGGCGGTCGATATCGGGCTGGACTTCGCGCCCGCCTGACGCTTAGCATTTCGGATACTCAGGGGGAGGCAATAGCATGCGACCGCAGTCGATCATTCGGTTCGAACAGGCTTATCTGGCGTCGATCGCCGTGTGGGGCATCAATACGGCGCTTGGCTGGGGGACGCAGATCGCCGCCGTCGAAACGTCATTTGCGCAAATGCCAGAGATGATCCCGGCGATGCGCGGGCTGTTGATCGGCCTTACCCTGTTCGCGTTGTTCGTGTCGTTGCTGCTCTGGTATTTCACTGCGCGCAAGGCGAGCGAGGTCGCAAAGTGGATCATCGTCGCCTTTTTCGGACTTTCGGCGGTGGGACTGCCCTTTACCCTCGCGGGGTTTGAGCGGACCGGCATTTTGCCAGTCGTGCTGAACGTGGTGACCTTTGCGCTCAACGCGGTCGCGGTTTGGATGCTGTTCCGGTCCGACGCCTCTGTATGGTTCCGCGCGAGCGACGGAAGCGTGCCGCCGCCCCCGCCGGTTGCCTGAACAAACAGGGGCTAGCGGTCGATCGTCGCGGTCGCCGGGTGGTGTTTGTCGAGGTGCCGCTTGATGATGCGCAAATTGCGCGAATTTGAGCGGTAGAAAAAGTCGGCGACGTCACCCACGCCCGGGATCAGGCCGAGCAGCCAGTCAAAGCCGACATTGCCGGCCATGCGCAGCATCGCACCGCGCGACATGCCGATATTGCGCGCCTCCCAGATCATGTAGAGGCCCATTGCCGCTGCAATCACATCGCCGCCGACCGGGATCAGGCCGATCAGCGCATCAAGGCCGACGGTCTGGCGCGTGCCGGGAATGGTGAAGCTGCGCTCCAGCAGCTTTTCCATCGCGGTGACGCGCTGGCGCACCGAATGAGGGTCGCGACCGACCGGGAATCCGGGGATGCGTTGCATGCGGGTCGCCTTGGCCACGTCGGTCCTCCCTTATCGTTCGCGCAAATGGGTCAGCGGGTGCCAGGCGCGGGGGTTCGTCTGAAACGCCCTGAGCCTGAGCGCCGCCACCGACCAGCGCAGCGGTTGTGCGATCGGGATATAGCGATGCGCGGCCGTAAGCGCGAGGTCCGCTTCTGCGATGCGCCGCGCACGGTCGGCCAGGGTCGGCGCATCGCGTGCCGCGTCGATCACCGTAGCCAGATCGTCGGGGCACCCGCGGCAGGCGGTGGCAAGATACCAGCGACCACTGTCATAGGGGGCGACGGCGTCGATCAGCCGGAGATCGGCGTCCGCGCGCTCCTCCACCCAGGCTGGCTGGAGGCCGATCGCGCGCAGATCACGCAGCAGGCCATACCAGAGCAGCTTCGTCCCGAGGCTGCGCGGCATTGCGATGCGGATCACCGGCGATGCGTCGGGATTGGCGGCGCGCCACGCGGCAACCCGATTGCGCGCAAGGATGCGCCGAGCGTCCAGCGATTGCGCGAGCCATGGTGGAGCGGCGGGCGCTGCAGCCGAGTCGAGTTGAGCGGGCAGCAGCGTTTCGACCGGGGTCCATTCAGGGCGGAACCGCGCGGTAAGCGCCGCGCGGTCGATTGCCATCGCCAGCGCCGCGCGATTGGCCGGATCGGCGGTGAAGCCTTCTTCCGATACGATCGCCAGCCCGAACAGGCCGGCAGCGGGGTCGATGCGCAGATTGGCTGGCGCGACCCCCGCATGGTCGAGCAGCGGCCAGTCGTGAAAGCTGCCTCCAAGTATGAGGTCGGACTCGCGCGCTGCGAACCGCGCCAGCGCGACTGCCGCGCGCTCGCCGATGAGGCGGACATTGTCTGCAGCTTCGGGCGCGGCGGTATTTTCAATGACCGCGTAAGGATCGGGCACCGGGCGAAGCAGCGGACTGCCGCCGCCTTCGGCGTCAGCACGGAGCGGCCCCGTTCCCGCGATGCGAGGGCGGCGCAGAATGGCAAATTCGGGCTGGGCGAACAGTTTCAGCAGATCGGGGCGCGGGTGTTTCAGCCGGACTTCGATCACCTGCGGCGTCATTTCGACGACTTCGTCAATCACCGCTACGAACGGCGTCAGGGATGAGCGTGCGCTGGTCGCGATGGCCGTGCGCAGGCTCGCGACGACGTCGGCGGCCGTCACCCTGGTTCCGTCGGGCCATTCGGCATTGCGGATACGGAAGATGTAGCTGCGCCCTTCGTCGCTGACGATCCAGCGTTCCGCAACGCCCGGTTCGATGCCGCCATTGGCGTCGAAGCGGACAAGCCCCTGCGCGGTTGCGCCGAGCAGCACGGCGTCGGGAAAGTCGAGCGGGCTGCGCGCGGGATCGCGTAATGTCGCCGGGCCGCCAATGGCGCTTACGATGACCGGCACGTCATCGGGACGGCGCTCCTGACAGCCGCCAGCAATCAGCGCGAACGCGACGGCGAGGGGCAGGGCGGGGGAGCGCATGCCCCAGCTTTATGGAGGCAGGGCGGGGAAGCCAACCCCGCCCCGCTCCGGAGTTAGTTCTTTTCCTTGTCGACCAGCTTGTTCGCACCGATCCACGGCATCATCGCGCGCAGCTCGCTGCCGACCTGTTCGATCGGATGCGCGGCGGCGGCCTTGCGGCTGGCCTTCAGCTCGGGCTGGCCGGCGCGGTTGTCGAGGACGAAGTCCTTCACGAAGCGGCCCGACTGGATGTCGGCGAGGACGCGCTTCATCTCGGCCTTGGTCTCGTCGGTGATGATGCGCGGGCCAGTCTTGATGTCGCCGTACTCGGCGGTGTTCGAGATCGAATAGCGCATGTTGGCGATGCCGCCTTCATAGAGCAGGTCGACGATCAATTTGGTCTCGTGCAGGCACTCGAAATAGGCCATTTCGGGGGCGTAGCCCGCCTCGACCAGCGTCTCGAACCCCGCCTGGATCAGGTGGGTGATGCCGCCGCACAGCACGGCCTGCTCACCGAACAGGTCGGTTTCGCACTCTTCCTTGAAGTTGGTTTCGATGATGCCCGACCGGCCACCGCCGACGCCCGAGGCATAGGCGAGCGCGACGTCATGCGCGTTGCCGGTCGCGTCCTGATGGATCGCGATCAGGCAGGGGACGCCGCCGCCGCGGACGTATTCGCTGCGCACGGTGTGGCCCGGGCCCTTGGGCGCGATCATGATCACGTCGATATCTGCGGGCGGCTCGATCAGCCCGAAATGGACGTTGAGGCCATGGGCGAAGGCGAGCGCGGCGCCGGGCTTCATGTTGCCGGCGATGTCGTCGGCCCAGATCGCCGCCTGATGCTCATCGGGGGCGAGGATCATCAGGATGTCGGCCCATGCCGCCGCTTCCTTGGTCGACATGACCTTGAAGCCTGCGCCTTCGGCCTTCTTGGCAGTCGCCGAACCGGCGCGCAGCGCGACGGCGACCTCTGTCACGCCGCTGTCGCGCAGATTCTGCGCATGGGCATGGCCCTGGCTGCCATAGCCGACGATGGCGATCTTCTTGCCAGTGATCAGGTTGAGGTCGGCGTCACGATCGTAATAGACACGCATGTTTTAGGTTTCCCCTTGTCATTCCCGCGCAGGCGGGAATCCATTCTCGCCAACGCCAGTGATAATGGATCCCCGCCTGCGCGGGGATGACGAAATTCTTCTGAGGTCTAAGCCGCCTCACGCCCTCGTGCGATGGCGACGATGCCGGTACGGGCGACTTCGATCAGACCGACTTCGCTCATCAGTTCGATGAATTTGTCGATCTTTTCGGTGGTCCCGGTGACTTCGAACACGAAGCTCGAGATCGTCGCGTCGACGACGCGGGCGCGATAGACTTCGGACAGGCGGAGCGCCTCGATCCGGTGGTCGCCGGTGCCTGCCACTTTGACCAGCGCCAGCTCGCGCTCGACATGGTCGCCCTCGGCGGTGAGGTCGCGCACCTTGTGGACTGGCACGAGGCGATCGAGCTGGGCCACGATCTGCTCCAGTACATGCGGGCTGGCGCTGGTGACGATGGTGATGCGGCTCACCGACTTGTCATCGGTTATCTCGCTCACCGTCAGGCTCTCGATGTTATAGCCGCGCGCGGTGAACAGGCCGGCGATCCGGGCAAGGATGCCCGGTTCGTTGTCGACGATGACGGCGAGCGTATGCCGCTCGGCCTTTTCTTCCTTGATGTGCATGAGCTTAAACCAGCGCCTTGGCTTCGTCGTCCATTTCGCCGGAGACTTCGGCGGCCTGGAGGAGCATGTCGGTATGGGCGGCGCCCGATGGGATCATCGGGAAGCAGTTGGCGAGTTTGGCCACGCGGCAATCGACGATGACCGGGCCGTCATAGGCCAGCATGTCCTGAATGCCGCTTTCCAGATCGCTGCGGTGCTCGATCAAAATGCCCTTCCAGCCATAGGCTTCGGCGAGCTTCACGAAATCGGGCAGCGAGTCGCTGTAGCTTTCCGAATAGCGGCTGGAATAGGTCAGCTCCTGCCACTGGCGGACCATCCCCATATATTCGTTGTTGAGGATGAAAATCTTGACCGGCAGGCGATATTGGGTCGCGGTCGCCAGCTCCTGAATGTTCATCTGGATCGACGCTTCACCGGCGATGTCGATCACCAGCGCTTTGGGGTTGCCCAGCTGCGCGCCGATCGCGGCGGGCAGGCCATAGCCCATCGTGCCGAGGCCGCCGCTGGTCAGCCACTTGTTGGGCGATTCGAAATGGAAGTGCTGCGCCGCCCACATCTGGTGCTGGCCGACCTCGGTCGTGATGATCGGGGCCTGGTCGCGTGTCGCCTCCCACAATGCGCGCACGGCGCGTTGCGGCATGATCGTGTTGGCGTCGATGCCGGGGCCTTCCTCGGGGAAGTCGAGGCATTTGACCGCGCGCCATCCTTCGATGCGGCGCCACCATTCGGACAGATCGGGCTTGGGGTGTTGGCGCGCCTTCCAGATGCGAACCATGTCCTCGAGCGCGTGGCCGACATCGGCGACGATCGGCAGGTCGACCCGCACCGTCTTGTTCATCGACGAACGGTCAATGTCGATATGGATCTTCTTCGAATGCGGCGCGAAGGCGTCGAGCCGTCCGGTCACGCGATCGTCGAAGCGTGCGCCGACCGCGATGATCAGGTCGGCCTGGTTCATCGCATAATTGGCTTCATAGGTGCCGTGCATGCCGAGCATGCCGAGCCATTGGTCGGACGAAGCGGGGAAGGCGCCAAGGCCCATCAGCGTCGACGTCACCGGCGCGCCGGTGATCCTGGCCAGCTCGCGCAGCAGCTGCGACGCGCCGGGGCCCGAATTGATCACGCCGCCGCCGGTGTAGAAGACCGGCCGTTCCGCCGCCGCCAGCATCTCCACCGCAGCCTCGATCAGTGCCTTGTCGGCCTTGACCTGCGGGCGATAGGTCTTGTGCTGGATCGGGCCGGGCTTGCTATAGCGCGCGGTGGCGATCTGGACGTCCTTGGGGATGTCGATCACGACCGGGCCGGGGCGGCCGGAGGTGGCGATATGAAATGCCTCATGCACGACCGCGCCGAGCTGGGCGGGGTCCTTCACCAGATAGTTGTGCTTGGTGCAGTGGCGGGTGATGCCGACCGTGTCCGCTTCCTGAAACGCGTCGCTGCCGATCAGGTGCGTCGGCACCTGGCCGGTGATAACCACCATCGGGATCGAGTCCATCAGCGCGTCGGTGATACCGGTGACGGCATTGGTCGCGCCGGGGCCTGAGGTGACGAGCACGACGCCGGGCTTGCCGGTCGAGCGGGCATAGCCCTCCGCCGCATGCGTTGCCGCCTGTTCGTGACGGACGAGAATGTGGCGGATCTTCTTTTGCTTGAAGATCGCGTCGTAAATCGGGAGCACCGCGCCGCCCGGATAGCCGAACACGACCTCCACACCGAGGTCGACCAGCGCCTCGATCAGAATGTCTGCTCCGCTTTTCTCGGCCACGTCAGGTCTCCTTGTTTGCCGCAGTGCAATGCAATGGGGGAAGCGCGCTGCTATGCGTATGAATGATGCGTGTCAAGTATTGTTTTTATACGATTCGTGCGAAATGTAGCATTCGATTGATAATATCTGTCGCATCAGTGCGCGGCCAGTCGGGCGGCGGCTGGTGACGCAGCCAAGTATATTGCCGTTTGGCATATTGGCGGGTTGCCGCTTGAGCGCGCTCCAGCGCCTCGGCCCGGCCGATCTCTCCGGCGAGCATCGCGGCGATCTCCGGCACGCCGATCGCCTTGCGCACCGGGGCTTCGGGCGGGATATCGTCGCGGGCGAGCAGGGCGGCGACCTCGTCAATCGCGCCTTCGTCGAACATTGCCGTGAGGCGGCGGTCGCAACGCTCGGTGAGCCAAATGCGGTCGGGGAGGAGGATCAGCGGGGCGAGGTCGATCTGATCCCCGATCCCGCCGACCTTTGCCCGTTGCCAGTCGGCGAGCGTCCGGCCGGTGGCGGTCACGACTTCCAGCGCGCGCGCGACGCGGGTGGTGTCGGCGGGGGCGAGGCGGGCGGCGGCGTCGGGGTCGCGTTTCACCAGCAGCGCGTGGGCTTCGGCAACAGGTAGCGCGCGGACCTCAGCGCGGATCGCTGGGTCGATGCCCGGCACTGGGGCGATCCCGTCGAGCAAGGTCCGGATATACATGCCGGTCCCGCCGACGAGGATCGGCAGGCTGCAGCGCCGCTGCGCCGCCGCGATCTCCGCCTTGGCCTCGGCGGCCCAGCGCGCGGCGGAATAATCGTCGGTGCCGGTGACATGGCCGAACAGGCGGTGCGGGGCCTGCGCTTCTTCCTCCGCCGAAGGACGCGCGCTGAGCACGCGCAGCTCGGCATAGACCTGCGCCGAATCCGCATTGATCACCGTCCCGCCGGTCGCTTGGGCGAGCGCGATCGCCAAAGCGGACTTGCCGCTGGCAGTCGGTCCTGCAATGAGCGCGACCGTTGGCCTGGAGGAGTTCGGCATGTTCATCGCGACGCTGATAGCAGTGGATCGGCTCGACGCGGGGGATATTTCCTCCGCGCTGGACAAGCTGAGTGATGCCGGGTGCGGGCCGCGCGGCGTCGAGACGCTGGACGAGGACAAGGCGAGCGACCTGTTCTTCGACGCCGACCCCGATGCGGCGCGGGCGGCGCTAGAAGGCGCGTTCGACCGGGTCGATGTGGTCGTCCAGCCTGCCGATGGTCGCGAGAAGGCGCTGATCGTCGCCGACATGGATTCGACCATGATCACCGTCGAATGCATCGACGAGCTGGCCGACTATGCCGGGATCAAGGCGCAGATCGCCGAAGTGACCGAAGCGGCGATGCGCGGTGAGCTGGATTTCGCCGAGGCGCTGGATGCGCGGGTGGCGTTGCTCAAGGGGCTGGGTGCCGACGCGATCGACCGCTGTCTGGCCGAGCGGGTGCGGCTGATGCCCGGAGCACGGACATTGGTGCAGACGATGAAGGCGCGCGGGGCGACGGCGATCCTGGTGTCGGGCGGCTTCACCCGCTTTGCCGAGCCGGTGGGCGCGCAGATCGGTTTCGACCGAGTGATCGCCAATGAATTGTTGATCGCGGGTGATGCGCTGACCGGCGCGGTGAGCAAGCCGATCGTCGATTCGTCGACCAAGGAAACGACGCTGCTCGGGGCGATGGCGGAGCTGGGGCTGGACGCAAGCGCGACGATGGCAGTGGGCGATGGCGCGAATGACCTCGCGATGATCCGCAAGGCGGGGCTGGGTGTCGCCTATCATGCCAAGCCGATTGTCGCGGCGGCGGCGGGCGCGCGGATCGATCATGGGGATCTGACCGCGTTGCTCTATGCGCAGGGGATTGTGCGGAGCGAGTGGGTGGAGTGAGTCCAGTTGATCCTCCCCTGGCGGGGGAGGATTAGGTCACTACTCCCGCACCGGCACGCAGGGGCTGAGGCCACGGCACGCTGCGCCGGCTTCGGCGCTGGAGGCGAAGGGGCCGACCAGCACCTTGGTCAGGCGGCCCGATTTCACATAGCTGACCTTGCGGCCCGGGAAGCGGCCGCCGACCTGCGACCACAGTTTTTGCGCATTGCCCGGTTCGCCGAACGCGCCCAGCTGCAGCTTCCAGCCGCCGTCGCGGATTGCGGCGGTGGCAGTCGCGGGGGCTGGCGGCGCTGGCTTGGGCGTCGGTTTCGGTGCCGGGCGGACGATCGGCGGGGTGGGGCGCACTTCGGCGCTCTGGGTCGGCGCCGGGATCGGGTCGCGGGGTTGATATGCCGTCGATGGCGGGAGCTGCGTCCGGCCGATCGTGGCGGGCGGCTGGGTGCCGCGTGGTGGTTGCACGGCGGCGATGCTCGGACGACCGGCGTCGCGTTCATAAACGCGCGCAAGTTCCAGTCCCTTTTGCCGGTCGGCCAGAGAGATATAGCCGTCCATCTGCGCCTGCGACGTTGCAGCCTGGGGCAGCCCCTGGGCCGATGCGCGGACGATCAGGGCATAGGCGCGGACCCAGTCTTTGGTCACGGCATCGCCGTTGAACAACATCGTGCCCAGCACATATTGCGCGCGCGGCGCACCGCGGGCGGCGGCCTTTTCAAGCCATTCGGCCGCCTGGAGCCGCTTGCCATTTTCGAATAGCGCGAGGCCGTAATTTTCCTCGGCCTGCGGGTGTCCCTGCAGTGCAGCCTTGCGATACCATTCTTCGGCCTGAGCGAGATCGGCGGGGACGCCGCGGCCGAATTTATACGCCTGGCCCATGTTGAATTGGGCATCGGCATCGCCCGCGACCGCCGGACCGCGCCATTGCGCGACTGCCGCGCGATAATCACCGCGCTGCCATGCTTCGACCCCGGTCTTCACATCCGCCTGTGCGTATGCCGACGCGCCGACCAGCATCGCGCCGACCGCCGCCGCCGCCCAGATCATGTGCTTCATTCCGTCAGTTCCCCGATCCCGCCACATATGGATCATGCCAGTTAACCATAGCATGGCCAAGATATGCTTGCGCTTTGGTTAAGCCCGGCATGGGACAATTCCCCGCATCCCTACCGTATTAACCCCTTCTTAGCTTCCCGATGGCATCCCCAAGTCTGGGTAACCGGGATTTTTTCGAGGGGTCGATGCGCGTACTTGCGATGGCATCACAAAAGGGTGGTTCGGGGAAGACCACGCTGAGCGGGCACCTGGCGGTGCAGGCACAGCGGGCCGGCCATGGCCCCGTCGTTTTGATCGACATCGATCCGCAAGGGTCGCTGTCCGATTGGTGGAACGAGCGTGAGACGGATTTCCCCGCTTTTGCGCAGACCACGGTCGCCCGGCTCGCCGCCGATCTTGAGGTGTTGCGGCAGCAGGGGTTCCGCCTTGCAGTGATCGACACCCCGCCTGCAATCACCATGGCGATCCAGAGCGTCATCCAGGTCGCTGAGCTGATCGTCATTCCGACCCGCCCGAGCCCGCATGACCTGCGCGCCGTTGGTGCAACAGTCGATCTGTGCGACCGCGCGGGCAAGCCGCTGATCTTCGTGGTCAACGCCGCCACGCCCAAGGCCAAGATCACCAGCGAAGCCGCCGTCGCGCTGTCGCAACATGGCACCGTCGCGCCGGTAACGCTGCACCATCGTACCGATTTCGCCGCGTCGATGATCGACGGACGCACGGTGATGGAGGTCGATCCCAACGGCAAGTCCGCCGCCGAGGTGACGGCCTTGTGGGCCTATATCAACGACCGGCTCGAGAAGAATTTCCGCCGCACTGTGTTCAGCGCGCCCGCGGTTGCGGCCGCGCCCCATGCCGCCTTTGCCGGCCGGCCGCAGGGTGGCTTTGGCCGCCGGGTGGTGAGCTGATGTTCGGTTCTGCCAAGCCCGCCGCGTCGCTGTCCTCGGGCCTGCTCGCCCGCAAGGGACAGGCGCGCCCCGCCATGCGTCCGCAAGGATTTGTCGGCCTCGACCCGGGCACCTCGCTCGACGACCTTGGCTGGAACGACATGGGTGGCGAGATGCCAGCGCCCGCGCCGGTGTTCGAACCGGTGCCGCCGGTGCTGACGCAGCGTCAGACGCTGGTCGAGGAATTTGCGCACGAGTCGCATCCCGCTCCCGCACCCGTTGCACACATCTCTGAGCCTGAAGCGTCGGCCCGCCCGGTATCGACCGCCACCGCCGCCCGGATCGGGCGCGAGGTCGCGTCGCGCAAGGGCAAGGCTGCCTTCACGCTGCGGCTCGATCATGAACGTCATTTGAAGCTGCGTCTGGCGTCGGCGGTTACGGGCCGATCGGCCCAGCTGCTCGTCACCGAGGCGCTGGACATGTTTCTCGAATCTCTGCCCGAACTGGGGGCGCTGGTTGACCGGCTGCCTGCGGGCACGGCTCGCTGATTTTAGGGGGAATGAGCGCCATGAACCTTCGTCGTATCCTGACCGTATCGGTCTCTGCACTGGTGCTGGGCGCACCGATCGTCGGTGGCCCGACGCTGATCGGCGGGCTCGCCGTCGCCAGCGGGGGCGTTGAAACCGCCGATCTGCGCCGCGCCGCCAAGGAAGCCGCAGCTGCCACCAAGGCACTGAAAAAGGGCGAAGGGCAGAAGGCGGTGACGCATGCCGAGGCGGCGGTCACGCTCGATCCGCGCAATGGCGAATATCGCAAGCTGCTGGGCGAATCCTACCTGTTCGCGGGCCGGTTCGTGTCGGCGGCACAAGCGCTCAACGAGGCATTGTCGCTCGATCCCGCCAATGGCCGCACCGCCCTCAACCTGGCCCTTGCCCAGATTGCGACCGGTGAATGGGACGTGGCGCGGCAAACCCTGGCGACGCATAGCGCGACCATCCCGGCGAGCGACCGTGGCCTCGCCATGGCCCTGGCGGGTGACCCGGCCGGTGCGGTGGCGCTGCTGATGGAGATTGCGCGCCAGCCCGGTGCCGACGCCAAGACGCGCCAGAACCTTGCGCTCAGCCTTGCGCTGGCTGGCCAGTGGCCGCAGGCACGCGCGATTGCCGCGCTCGACCTGTCGCCCGATCAGGTCGATGGCCGCATGCTGCAATGGGCGAGCTTTGCGCGTCCGCAGAACGCCTATGACCAGGTCGCCTCGCTGCTCGGCGTGACGCCGATCGCCGACAACGGCCAGCCCGAACGGCTGGCGCTGGCGCATTCGATGACCAGTGCGGTTGCCGCGACCCGCGTTGCCGATCCGGTCGAGACCTATATGCCCGGCCCAGCGCCGGTCGAGGCGGTCGCGGCAGCGGCAGCCGCAACGTCGGTGGATGTGGCGGCAGCTGAAGTCACGCAGGGTCCGTCGGTCACCGCGCCGAGCGGCCAGCAGATCGTCTTTGCGCCGCGTCAGGAAATCGTTCAGGCGATCCCTACCCGCGCCGTGCGTGCCGAAACGTCGGTCGCCAGCGTCGGTGCGATCAAGCCGGTCCGGGTCGATGTGCCGTCGACCCAGCGCTTCGCCAAGGGCAGCTGGTATGTTCAGCTCGGCGCCTATGACAGCATCGGGGTCGCGCGCGATGCGTGGGGGCGGATGATCCGCCGCACGCCGCAGCTGAAGGGCCTGACCCCTGCCAATGCCAGCATTTCGACCAGGGCGGGCGCATTCCAGCGGCTGTCGGTCGGTGGGCTCGCCCGCGCCGATGCCGATGCGCTGTGCCGTGAAGTGCGTAGTGACGGCGGCAATTGCTTCGTGCGTTCCGCTGCGGGCGACAAGAAGGCCAGCTGGCTGCGCTGAGCCGACTGCCGACAGATTAAAAAGGGGCCGGGGGGCGACCTCCGGCCCTTTTGGTGTTCAGGCGATCTCGCTGCCGCCCTTGAACAGTCGCAGCGCTTTGCCCTGAACGGGGAGGCCGTCGAACGGGGAGTTGCCTGCCTTGCCGGGCATCGTGTCGGCAACGATCTGCCACGGCGCATCGGGATCGATCAACACCAGGTCGGCGGGCATGCCGACGGCAAGCGTACCAGTGTCGATGCCCAGGATCCGCGCGGGGTTGCGCGCAACGAGCGCGAACAGGCGCTCCAGCGTCAGGTGGCCGTCGCGGACCAGCCCCAGCCCCAGCGTCAGCAGCGTAGCCGCACCTGCCATGCCCGGCGTCGCATCCGCGAACGGCAGGCGCTTTTCCTCCGGCCCGCGCGGATCATGACCCGAGCAGAGCACGTCGACAGTACCGTCCGCCAGCGCTGCGAGCGCGGCCAGACGGTCGCTGTCGTCGCGCAGCGGGGGCGAGAGGCGCGCGAAGGTGCGGAAATCCGACAGGTTGATGTCGGACAGCAGCAGGTGCGCCGGGGTGATGCCACAGGTGACGCGTACGCCGCGTGCCTTGGCGGCGCGGACCAGGTCAAACGCGGCGGCGGTGGTCAGCTGGCGGAAATGGATCGCCGCACCGGTCGCTTCGGCCAAGGTCAGGTCGCGCTGGACCGCAAGCGCCTCAGCCATCGCAGGCGCCGCGGGGAGGCCGAGCCGGGTCGCGGTCTCGCCTTCGGTCGCGACCGCGTTACGGGTCAGTCCGGCGTCTTCGGGGTGCGAGATGACGACCAGCCCGCAATCGCGCGCATAGCCGAGCACGCGGCGCATCACGCCGCTGTCCGCGATCCATCCGCGCCCGGTGCCGACGGCGCGCGCGCCCGCCCCGGCGTTGGTCGCATATTCGGCGAGGTCGGCACCCTCCAGCCCGCGCGTGGCGGCGGCGATCGGGTGGACCCACAATTCCGGCTTGCCCATGTCGGCGGCCCGCTGGACGAGGCCGGGACCATCGAGCACGGGCGACTGGTCGGGCATCAACCCGACGCGCGCGATGCCGCCCGCGCGGCACGCCGCCTTGTCCATCGCGAACACGCCGAGATCGGTAAGGGCAGGGGCGAGCAGCTTGCCGCCGCAGTCGATCACCTCGGCCCCGTCGGACGCAGTATCGACGATCCGCTCATCAGCGACGAACAAGTCGCCGCTGCGCGCGCCGTTTTCGGGACAGATTAGCCGGGCGTTGCGGAAGATACGGTTCATGCCCAGCCCTCCACGCCGCGCGCACGTCGGGTCAGCACGTCGAGGCACGCCATGCGCACCGCGACGCCCATCTCGACCTGTTCGGTGATCGCCGAGCGGCCGGGCAGGTCGGCGACGACCGAATCGATCTCGACCCCGCGGTTCATTGGACCCGGGTGCATGATCAGCGCATCGGGCTTGGCACGCTTCAGCCGCTCAAGCGTGAGGCCGTAATTCAGGTGATATTCGCGGGTCGAGGGGATGTACGCCCCCGACATGCGTTCATTTTGAAGCCGCAGCATCATCACCACGTCCGCCCCCTCCAGCGCCGCATCGAAATCGGTGAAGGGGGTGACGTGCATCTTCTCGATCGCCGCGGGCATCAGCGTCGAAGGGGCGACGACGCGCACCTCGGCCGCCAACGCGGTGAGGGCGAGGATATTGGAGCGCGCGACACGGCTGTGCAGGATGTCGCCGCAGATCACCACGCGCTGATGCGCGATGCTGCCCCGGCGGCGGCGGATGGTGAGCGCGTCGAGCAAAGCCTGGGTCGGGTGCTCATGGCTGCCGTCGCCGGCGTTGAGTACGGGGCAATCGACCTTGTCGGCGATCAGTTGGACGGCGCCGGACGACATGTGCCGGATCACGATCACGTCTGCGCGCATCGCATTGAGCGTCATGGCGGTGTCGATCAGCGTCTCGCCCTTCTTCACGCTCGACTGGGCCGCATGCATGTTGACGACGTCCGCGCCGAGCCGCTTGCCCGCAATCTCGAAGCTGAGCAGCGTGCGGGTCGAGTTCTCGAAAAACGCGTTGATCTGCGTCAGCCCGTCCAGGCGATGGTCGCTGGGCGCGCGGTTGCGGTTCGCCTCGATCCACTGTTCCGCCTCGTCGAGCAGGAACAGGATTTCGTGCGGCTGGAGCCCGGAAATGCCCGTCAGGTGCGCGTGCGGAAACACGGCGCGCCCCTGAATCTGGGCGCCGGGGCGATGATCGATCGGCGGTTGCATTAAAGGTGCCGGTTAGCGGGGCAGGGCGGCGGGCGCAAGGAGTCGTGCACTTGAAGCAATTTGCTCCTATCCGATGACAAATCGCGAGCCCGGGGGACGTGATGGTGGGACAATGGCAGACATGGCTTGCCGGCGCGCCGGCGGTGGTGATCGCGTTCATGGCCGCGCAGCTGGCGCTGCTGGTCATCGCGGTGCCGCTGTGGAGCTGGATCGTCGATCGGTGGCGCTGGGCTGGGCTGCGCAGATTGTTACTTGATGCCGCGCTTGAGGCGCATGGCGAAACGGCGCAAGCGGCGGTCGCATTGTCGCGGGAGTTGTTCCGGGAAAACCAGGCTTCGCCGCTGGAGCGGCTGACCCGGGTCCGGCGGTCGATAGCGCATCAGGCCGAGGTTGGGGGCCAGTTGCGCGGCAAATGTGCGATCCTGGGTCATGCGGTCGATGCGCGAACGGCGCCCGCCATTCTGGCGACGACCCAATTCTGCGACGCTGCGGCATCGACGATGCGCGAGGTGACGGCGCTGTATCTGCGCGAGGCGGTGGTAAGGGTCGGCAGCAATGTCGCCTATGGCGACGATCAACTCGGGTTTCGGCCCGGACAGGTGGTGTCGTCCCGCTACCTTGAGGATTTGCAGCGACTGAGCGACTCTTTTTCAGTCGCGGCAGAAGCCAATCGCGCGACATTTCGCCGATTGGGGCGGCGGATGCGACGCGGTGCGCACGGTGCGAAGCTGGCGGCGGCCGCCGAGCATGCCGATACGCTGGCCATCGACATCCAGCGCTTCGGTCAGCGGCTGCACCGCGCCGACCCCGATTCGCCGGACTATCGCAATCGGCCGCGCGGCGAGATGGCGGCGCGGACGCTGGACGGGCTGATCGCGCGTTTTGACCGCGGCGGACTGGTGCGGCCGCGCGAAGTCGAAGGTTAACCGGTCGCGAGCGCGTCGATCGCCCCTTGCAGAATGTAGCTTGCCGCGAGCTTGTCGACCCGTTCGGCGCGTTTGGCGCGAGAGAGGTCTTCGGCGATCATCTGGCGTTCGACCGCAGCGGTCGACCAGCGTTCGTCCCACAGGAAAATGGGGAGGTCGAGATCGGCCATGTTGCGGGCAAAGGCGCGGGTCGACTGGGTGCGCGGGCTGTCACTACCGTCGAGGTTGAGGGGCAGGCCGATCACCAGCCCCTTGACCTGTTGCTGGCCGATCAGCGCCACCAGTTCGGCCTTGTCGGCGGTAAATTTGGAGCGCTTGATCAGGTGCGCAGGGCTGGCAAAGGACCAGCCGGCGTCGCACAGCGCGGTGCCGATCGTCTTGGTCCCGACATCGAGGCCGAGCAGGCGCCCGCCCGCCGGCAGGGCGTCCCGGAACACGGCAGCGTCGGTGGTGATCATCCCACCGCCCGGCGCGCGAAGAGGTCGATCCAGCTGCTGCGCTGCTTGCGATAGGCGCTCATCCGCCGTTCCGCGTCGACGCGGACATTGCTCCAGAACAGCGTGTAATCGAACACATGATAATTGTTGCCGGGCAGGACATATTGCCCGCCAACACCCTGAGGCACAGCGCCGAGCACCAGGAACCCGCGACCGTCGCAGCGCAGCGTCGTCTGGCTTTTCGCCAGCGTGGCCGACGACAGATCGGACGCCGGTAGAAGATTGCCGACATCGAACATCGCCGCGCCGGGCGCGGCCGGGATACCGGTCACCGGGTTGGTACAGATCATCGCACTGCCCTTGCGCGGGGCACCGGTAAAGCCGTTCGAGGCATCGAAGGTGTCGAGGATCAGCGAAGGATCGGCCGGCTCGGCAAAGCTCTGCCACGACAGGATGCAGCCGCTCTGATCGACGGCGGTGCATTCGGGCAGGCCGAGCGCAGGAAGGTCCGCCGTTTTCGACACGGGCCAGCCGACGACATAGGCCGCGACGATCCGCTTCGCGAGCGGCTTGCCCGCCACGCGGTCGTGCAACAGGCGGGTGAGGTGGAGGGCACCCTGGCTGTGCCCGGCGAGGATGATCGGGCGGTCGCCCGCTTCCTTGAGGAACTGGTCGAAGGCGGCGGTGATGTCGCGATAGGCGAGGTCGAGCGCCTGTTGCGCATCCGCCTTGGTCGTGAGGAATGCGCCGAACGTTGCCTGACGATAGCGCGGCGCCCAGATCGCACCCGCGCCGTTGAACGCGCTCGCCTGACCACGCAGGAACAGGTTGGCGCGATCATTCGCCTCCTTGTCATCCAGCGGCGCGTTCCACTTTGCACGGTTGAGGTAGGAGGTCGGGTGGATGAAAAACACCGCCGCTTCGGGCTTGGTGGCAGGCTTGATCCCCTCCGGCGTCCACAGCGCCGGGTTGCCCGGCCGGTCGGGCCGCGCGAGCCACATATCGGCGCGGGCATAGCTGTCGGCGGGGAGCGCCGCTTGCGATTCGAAGCGTCCGCCCGGGACCATGGCCTGCCGTAACAATTCGGCACCCCAGATTCGGTAGGCAAAGGTCGCTGCAAGTGCGAGCACGATCAACACCGCCACGAGATAGAGGAACTTACGCGCCACGTCGGCTCTCCATTGTGCAATGCAGCATGAGCGGCTGCCGGGCAATCGCTTTCCGTTGCGCGATGGTTGCGAAGGATGCAACCTTGGCGAACACAATCGAGGGGGCGGGGGATGAGTGAAGCGGTCGAGCAACGGGACGAGCGCTGGCCGCTATTGCCGCCCGCCCTGGCTGTGCTGGGTCTGGCCACGGGGCTGATTGTGCACTGGATCGTCGGGACCGGCTATCAGCCGGAGATCAGCGCAGTGCGACTCGCGCTGCTGAGCTTTGTCAGCGTGTCGGCGATCCTGTTCGGGTTTGTCGTGATCCGCACCGACCTGATCCGGTCGGCAATGTTTGCGCTGGGCTGCGGTGCCGTCGCGGCGCTGATCCTCTATTTCAACGGGGCGACATCGGGGTGGAGTGCGACCGAGGGATGGCGACTGCTCTGCCTCGCGCTTGCCATCGGCATCGCCGCGCCGCTGTTTCAGGCGGGGCGTGAGGGCGGGTTTCGGCCGATCTCCTATCCTTTGGCGCACGATCACGCCTGGACCAATGCGGTGCTATGGTGTCTCAGCTGGGCGTTCGTCGGGGTGGTGCTGCTGCTGGCGTTCCTGCTCGCCGCGTTGTTCGACCTGATCGGGATCGACCTGCTCTCTGACCTGCTGCGGGAGGAGTGGTTCTGGCGGCCGTTGGTCGGGCTGGCGTTCGGGCTGGGCCTCGCACTGCTGCGCGAACAGCGGCGGATCGTGGGATTGCTCCAGAATGTCGCGATGCTGGTGCTGGGAGTACTCGCGCCGGTGCTGGCGGTCGGGCTGGGGCTGTTCCTGCTTGCGCTGCCGTTCACCGGGCTGCAGCCTTTGTGGGAGGCGACCAAGTCGACCACGCCGATCCTGCTTGCCTGCGCAGTCGGCGCGCTGCTGCTGGTCAATGCGGTGATCGGCAATGGCGGCGACGATGCCCCGCGTAACCGCGCGCTGCGCTGGGCGGCGTTGGTGCTGGCGGTAGCGATCCTGCCGCTGGTCGGGATCGCCGCCGTCGCGACTGGACTTCGGATCGGGCAATATGGCTTCACGCCGGAGCGGCTATGGGGCCTGACCTTTGTCGGAATCGCGAGCGTGGTGGCGGTCGCGTACCTCGCCAGCGTGGTCCGCGGTCGCGGTGGCTGGGCGGAGCGGGTGCGTCCCGCGAACCTGGATCTGGCGATGATCGTGTGCGGGGTTGCACTGCTGCTGGCGACGCCGCTGGTCAGCTTCAACGCGATCTCGACCCGCGATCAGGTCGCGCGGCTGGAGTCGGGCAAGGTGTCGCCCGAGAAGTTCGACTGGGCGGCACTGGCGTTCGATTTCGGAGAGCCGGGGCGGAAGGCGCTGGATCGGTTGAAGGCGTCGGACAATGCCGTCGTTCGCCGGACAGCCGCCGATATCGCGAAGAAGGAGCGTCGTTGGGAGGTCGAGCAAGATGCATCCGATCCAGCGCCGCGCCTTGCTGCGCTTGAAAAGCGATTGCGCATCCTCCCGCGCCCGGTTGCAGTGCCGCCCGGGCTGGGCGAAGTCCTGATGTCCGAGCGCGCCTGCGGTAGCGAAGAGGGGCGCTGCACGCTCTGGCTTTCCCAAGCCAGTTCAGAGGCGTTGGTGTTCCAGGATGATTGCTTCGACCGTATCGAGAAGCAATCGGAGCCGACGACGTTCCATGCCCGGAGTCTCTCATGCACCGCGCCGCGCCGCTTTGTCGCAGTGTCCGGCAAATGGACGGAGGCCGAAGCGAATGAACTGGGACGGCGCAGTGACGCGGACCGTGCGGCGGCAGAGCAGGGCTTCACGTCTGGCACGATCGAAGTCCGCCCGGTCCAACGCCGGCAGGTCTTCGTTGGCGGTGTGCCGGTCGGCGATCCGTTCGAATAACGCCGCTTGATGATTGGGGGGCGTCGCTGCTAGGCGCTCCCCATGTCCGTAGAACCCGCCACCGTAAAGAAGGTCGCGAGCCTTGCGCGTATCGCGATCAGCGATGCCGACGCCGAGCGGCTCGCGCCTGAGCTCAACAACATCCTCGGCTGGATCGAGCAGCTGGGCGAGGTCGATACCTCGTCCGTCGAGCCGATGACCGCCGTGATCCCCAACACGCTGCGCCTGCGCGACGATGTCGTGAACGACGGCGATATGCGCGACGCGGTGCTGGCCAATGCCCCGCTTGCCGAGCATGGCTTTTTCACCGTGCCCAAGGTGATCGAATAATGACCGACGTCACCAACCTCGGCGTCGCCGCGCTGCGCGACGGCATCCGTACGGGCGAATTTTCCGCACGCGAAGTCGCCGACGCCTTCATCGTCAAGGTGAGCGCGGCCAAGGCGCTCAACGCCTTCATCGTCGAAACCCCCGACCATGCGCTCGCCGCCGCGCGTGAAGCCGACGCCGCGCGTGCCGCTGGCGAAACGCTCAAGCCGCTCGCGGGCGTGCCGATCGGCATGAAGGATCTGTTCTGCACCAAGGACGTGCAGACCACCGCCGCCAGCCATATGCTGGAGGGGTTCAAGCCGGTCTATGAATCGACCGTCTCCCAGAAATTGTGGGACGCGGGCGCGGGGATGCTGGGCAAGCTGAACCTCGACCAGTTCGCGATGGGATCGTCGAACGAGACCAGCTATTTCGGCAATGTGATCAGCCCGTGGCGGCGCAAGGATGGCGGCAATGCCCCGCTCGCGCCCGGCGGCTCGTCGGGCGGCAGCTCGGCGGCGATCAGCGCGCGGCTTGTGCCGGCGGCGACCGGGACCGATACCGGCGGTTCGATCCGTCAGCCTGCGGCCTTCACCGGCATCAGCGGGATCAAGCCGACCTATGGCCGCTGTTCGCGCTGGGGCGTGGTGGCGTTCGCTTCGTCGCTCGATCAGGCGGGGCCGATGGCGCGCGACGTGCGCGACTGCGCGATCATGCTGGAGGCGATGGCGGGGTTCGACGCCAAGGACGCGACCTCGCTCAAGCTCGATGTGCCGAAGTGGGAGCAGGGGCTGAACCCCGATCTGCGCGGCAAGAAGGTCGGCATTCCCAAGGAATATCGCGTCGATGGCATGCCGGGCGAGATCGAGGCGCTGTGGCAGCAGGGCATCGACTGGCTGAAGGATGCGGGCGCGGAGATCGTCGAGGTCTCGCTGCCGCATACCAAATATGCGCTGCCCGCTTATTACATCATCGCCCCGGCGGAGGCGTCGTCCAACCTCGCCCGCTATGACGGCGTGCGCTACGGCCTGCGCGACCTGCCCGATGGGGCGGGGTTGCAGGACATGTACGCCGCGACCCGCGCCGCCGGGTTCGGGCCGGAAGTGCAGCGCCGCATCCTGATCGGCACCTATGTGCTCTCGGCGGGCTTCTACGACGCCTATTACACCCAGGCGCAGAAGGTCCGCACGCTGATCGCGCGCGATTTCGAGCGGGCGTGGCTGCAATGCGACCTGCTGTTGACCCCGACCGCGCCGAGCGCCGCATTTGCGCTGGGCGAGAAGTCGGCCGACCCTCTGGCGATGTATTTGAACGACGTGTTCACCGTGCCGTCCTCGCTGGCGGGCATCCCCGCAATGTCGGTGCCGGGCGGGCTGGACAAGGACGGGTTGCCGCTCGGCCTGCAGATCATCGGCAAGCCGCTGGACGAACAGGGCGTGCTAAATGCGAGCCTTGCGATCGAGCAGCGGGCAGGATTTACGGCGCGGCCGGAGCAGTGGTGGTAAGATGAGCGAATATCGCATCAAAGGCGAAACCGGTGAGTGGGAGGTCGTGATCGGCCTTGAGGTCCACGCGCAGGTAACGTCCAACGCCAAACTGTTCTCGGGTGCCGCGACCGCGTTCGGCGCGGAGCCGAATACGCAGGTCAGCCTTGTCGACGCTGCGATGCCGGGCATGCTGCCGGTGCCGAACATGGAGTGCGTCCGTCAGGCGGTGCGTACCGGCATGGCGATCGACGCGCAGATCAACAAATGGTCGCGCTTCGACCGCAAGAACTACTTCTACGCCGATCTCCCGCAGGGCTATCAGATCAGCCAGCTTTACCATCCGATTGTGGGCGAGGGTGAGGTCGAGATCGACATTGACGGCGAGACCAAGGTCATCGGCGTCGAGCGCATCCACATCGAACAGGATGCCGGCAAGCTGATGCACGACCAGCATCCGCGCCTGTCCTATGTCGACCTCAACCGCAGCGGCGTCGCGCTGATGGAAATCGTGTCGAAGCCCGACATGCGCTCGCCGGCTGAGGCTGGGGCGTATCTGGCAAAGCTGCGTTCGATCCTGCGCTATGTCGGCTCGTGCGACGGCAATATGGACCAGGGCTCGATGCGCGCAGACGTCAACGTGTCGGTGCGCAAGCCCGGCGCGGAGTTCGGCACGCGCACCGAGACGAAGAACGTCAACTCGGTCCGCTTCGTCATGCAGACGGTGGAGATCGAGGCGAAGCGCCAGATCGAGGTGCTGGAGAGCGGCGGCACGATCGTTCAGGAAACGCGCCTGTTCGACCCAGATCGCGGCGAGACGCGGTCGATGCGGTCGAAGGAAGACGCGCACGATTACCGCTATTTCCCCGACCCCGACCTGCTCCCGCTGGAGCTGGACGACGCGTTCCTCGACGCATGCCGCGCGTCGCTGCCCGAACTGCCCGATGCCAAGCGTGCGCGCTACATCGCGGCGGGCGTGACGCCGTATAATGCAGGCGTGCTGACCGCCGAGGTCGAGACCGCCCGCTATTTCGACGCGCTGCTCGATGCGGGTGCAAAGGGCGCGGCGGCATCGAACTGGGTGACGTCGGAACTGTTCGGTGCGCTCAACAAGCTGGGCAAGAGCATCGAGGACTCGCCGGTTTCAGCGGCGCAGGCCGCCGAATTGCTCGGCCTCGTCGCCGACGGTACCATCTCGGGCAGCCTCGCCAAGCAGGTGTTCGAAATCATGCTCGAAACCGGCGATGGCGCGGGCAAGATTGTCGAGGAGCGCGGGCTCAAGCAGACATCCGACACGGGCGCGATCGAGGCGGTGATCGCCGAAGTGCTGGCGAAGAACCCCGGCCAGCTGGAACAGTATCGCGGCGGCAAGGAGGCTTTGTTCGGCTTCTTCGTCGGCCAGACGATGAAGGCGATGGGCGGCAAGGCCAATCCCGGCGTGGTCAACGACCTGCTCAAGAAGGCGCTGGCAGGCTGATCCTTCGCATTGCGCGCAGCCAGTGCACGCGATATCCATCCCGTAAGGGGAGGGGCGAATGGATCTGAGGATTGCATGCGCGGCGCTGATGCTGGTCGCGATGGCACCATCGGCGCTCGCTCAGACGGCGGTCGAGCCGCCCGATCCCGCCACAGTGACCATCCCGGATTTGTCGGGTGGTCGCGATCCGGCGGTCGTGTCCAACGGCTGGAAATATTTCTACTTCTGGCGCGCCGATACCAGCTATGCCGAGGCCTATGCTGACATCGCCGATTGCTATCGGTTCATGCCGGCGCCCAATGCCACCGCTTCGGTCCCACGGTTCGTGCCATGGGAAGAGGCGGGCAGCGTTGCGACGGTGCAGCCGTCGGTCATTCAACCCTATGGCGTTGTCGGCGCGGTGATCGGAGAAATCATTGCCGGGCCGCTCGTGCGCCGGGCACATCAGTCCCGGCTGCGCCGCTGCATGGAGCCGCGCGGATATCAGCGCTATCCGCTGCAGGAGCGCCGCTGGGAGCTGCTGACCGACAATTTCTCACCCGCCTCGATCGCCATGCAGGCAAAGGCGGCGTCGGGCCCACGGCCCGATGGCGACCCGCTGCCGGAGGACCGCTGATGCTGCTCGCCTTGCTCGCAACATTGTCCGCTTCGGCTCCTGCGACGGTGCAAACGCCAGCCGCTCCTCAGCCCATGCTGGTCGAGATCACCGAAGGGCAGACGGTCACGATCCGCCAGGATCGCGCCTATCTGCTGTTCCGCATGCACCGGCCCAAGGGCGTGCCGTCGTTTGAGCCGGTGTTTCTGCGCAAGCCGACATCGGCAGAACTCGAGGATTATCGCACGGCACGGGCGAAGGCGTTCGAGGAAGCCCGGCCGAAGCTGATCGAGGAGCGGGAAAAGGCCCTGCGCCGCCGCGCGGAGCAGGAGAGCCAGGGGCGCAAGCCGAGCGGTCCGATACCGCCCGAACCCACGCTCGACACATTCACTTATTTCTATCCGGCGGTCGCCAATCTTGCAGGAATTCGTCACAATTTCCCGTTGGCCAAAGGCACGCCGGATAATCTCTATCTGATCGAGGCAATCCCGGGCGATTATGTGCTCTATGGCACGTCCTGGGGAATGGGGCCGCAAGGGCTGGCTGCGGCCCGATCGTCGCGACGGCACGCTTCCGGCCGCTCTGTCAGGCATTTCCGTTTCGCCGGCCGAATATTTTGCGGTCGGAAGTTTTGTCGATTTGAACAATGGCGGGGTCAATCGGCTGGGACCCGTCCCCGGCGTGCTGGACTATGTGCGGGGCAAGCCGATCGATATCAAATCCGGGGCACCGGCGCGCGGAGGCGCGACCGGGCGCTGAGTTGAATGCGATAGGTTAGATTGGCGCACCCGCCTTATTGCGCGGTGTCGTCCTGATTCTTCACGACGCCCCCGGTTCCGTCGACTGCCCCGTCGGCGCCCGCAGGCGGGGTGTCGTCCTGAACATTCTCGATGTCCCGATTGGTATCAGTGACTGCGCGCTCGAGATCGCTGCGCCGATCATCGTCTGCATCGGGCAGGCTGTCGGGATGGGGGTCGGGCAGGCGATCGATCATGGCTTTAATCCTCTCACCCGGAACAACGCGCGATATCGCGCGAAGCTCCGGGTGATCGGTCATTCAGTCGCGTGTCACGCGAGTCTTTTAGCCCTTCGCCTTTGCCTTCGGCGCGGGGCGGGCGGCGATGGCCTTGCGGGCATTTGCCGCATATTCTTCAAAGTTTTTCTTGAAGACCGTGACGAGTTCGTCGAGCGCGGCGATCGAATCCTCGCCTTCCTTGGGTGGGAACAGCTTGAGGCCGTTGCCGCCCCACGCCTTGTATTCGAACGCGATCTTCTGGGCCGAGTCAAACTCGCGCAGCATGAAGAGCGTCCTGAGCGAACGACCGTAAATTGCGGCCTTCTGATAGAAGACGTCTGCGACGATCAGCTCACTGTAGCAGGCTGCGGTCGAATCCGAACGGCGCGTCTTGACCTTGTTCATGGTCTTCCGCTCGAGCGGAGTCTCATGCTTGACGAGCACGGTGCCGGGTTTCAGCTGAAGCAGTTCCTGAAGGTTCACGGATTCCAGGGCTTCGAGCTGGGACGGACTGTCCAGCGCGCTCGCCAGGCTCGCCTTGTTGCTGGCATCCCGCCCGCTGTGAATGGCCGCATCGAGCAGGCCACCACCAAGGAGACCCGTCGTCACGGAGTTCATACGTTCTGCCGGCCAGATGTGGAGTTCGCATGGCGCCGCTTCCTGCGCCACAGCTGCGGTCGATGTGCACAGCGCAGCGCCGAAGGCCGCAAGTGCGATGCGACTGATGAATGTTTTCATCCTATTCACTCTTCCCATTGTTGGTCGCTGTGGACTGTCGCCCGCGCTCCAAATATTCGGAGAACAGCACAACATTGCTTCGCAGCGCCGAAGCAAGTTCGTTGAGTGCGGCCTCGTCCGCCCGCAGCCCGGCGAAACAGGCCTCGGCTGCGCGATTGATCGCCTGTTCCACGCCGCCCGAGCGGATATAGGCGTTGGCCGAGAGAACCGCCCCGTCCCGCCCCTCCCAGGTGCGCTTCAGCGCGTGCTGGAGCAAAGGCAGGTTGGATTCATCTGTCCCCACCTCCTCCAGGATGCGGTCCACGAGGCCGGGCGGCGCGAACCGCAGCCCCACCGCTTCTGCCGGCCCCTCGATGCAGGCGCGCAGGTCGCCGACGCGTCGCAGGGTCACCAGCGAGCCCTTCAGCATGTCGCCGAAGGCCGAGGACTGCAACGGATCAAAGAAATCCGAGCGCATCGTCAATACCAGCGAGGCGCTGCCCTGCGACACCGCCTTCAGCAACAAGGCGATAAGATACTCGGCATCCGCATCGAAGCGCCGCTGCGCCGCCGCGTCGCCGAGCAGGTGCAGCGGGCGGGCGAACAACTCCTCGCCCTGGTCCAGCAGGATCAGCAGCCGGTCCACGGCAAGGCGGGATTGCGCCAGGCGATGTCGCAGCAGGCCGGAGAGCACATCTGGGTCCTCCGTTCGCAGGCCGGCCGCCAGGCCGCGAAGCCGCAGGTAGCGGGCAGCCTCATCCTCGCCCGGCAGCGGCGGGGAAAGGGCGCCGGCCAGCGCCACCAGCGGCTCCTGCCCCGGGCGCAGCACCAAGCTGTCCCACACCTCCCGCCGTCCCGCCGCCTGCGCGCCGGCGCGCAGCCGCGGCAGCAGCCCGGCGCGAGCCAGCGAAGACTTGCCGGAGCCGGACCGGCCCACCACCGCGGCGAAGCGGTGTTCGGCGATGGTGGCGTGAAGCGCCTCGGTCTCGACGGCGCGGCCGAAGAACAGGCCGCCATCCTCCTCCTGGAAGGCGTCGAGGCCCTTATAGGGGCAGACCAATCCACGCACCGCATCGGCTTCCGCCGATTCGCGCCGCACGGCGGCGGCCAGTCGTTGCAGGGCCGCCGGGTCTTCCCGCACGTCTCGGGTGGTGGCGAAGCTCACCCAGGTCTGCAGCGACAGGAAGCCGCGCGGCCAGCGCCAGTCCGGCGTGCACGGCAGCAGGACGGGGACGACGGGGAAGTCCGGTTCCCTCGCCTTCCGGGTCAGGCCAAGCTGTGCCTCGTATTGCTGGGTATTGCCGAGGCCGCCCGGGCCGCACAGCACAATCAGCGCGGCCGCCTCAGTTTCGATGGCACGTTCCAGGTCCGGAAGCCAGAGCTGGCCGGCGCCGAGTTCCCGCCTATCTAAAAAGGTGCGCAGGCCTTGGGAGGTCAGCCAAGCATCCAGCACCGCCGCCTGCGCCGAATCGGCCCTGCTGTAGCTAACGAAAACATTAAACATAGCCGGAAAAACCCACCCGCCCCAAGCGTTTACATTTCAGAGAATCCCTATCAGACGCAAGCTGCGATCATGGCGCCCGCCGCTTCGTCACCTGCACCGACAGCGCGGCCGCGGCCGG
>NCEF01000015.1 GCA_002280565.1 Sphingomonas sp. 32-66-10 | reverse complement strand
CGCCGAACATGCTGACGAACAGCGCCAGCGCGGCGAGAATCCCCACCCACACCAGCAGGCTCTTCATCCACGGATTGCCGTTATTCTCAGGGCCGGGGGTCTTGTTGTCGTCGCTCATGGGTCGAATGCACCTTCCTCAGCGCACAAGATAGGCGGTCGCAGGTTAATGGCAATGGAACAGCTTCGATCAGAGTGATCGACGCGGCGGGGCGGGGCGGAAGGTCCAGATGTCGCGTCTGACTTGTACCATCACCCCCCCCTGTGTGGCACCGGACTCGCGATCCAGCGCATCGAGCAGGGATTCGATGTTGGTCGAGTCGGTAAAGACGGGCAGCACGATGCCATTGCGCTCCCGTGTTTCTTGGATCGCTCGACGCAGCATGCGGCGCCGTACCTCGCGCGACAGATTGTTGGCCCGAAGTTGCAGGCTTCGGTCGTCCCAGCGTTGGTGCCACAGATCCCTGACAAGGGCTTCGAGCGCGTCGTTGCTTTGGGCGATATATTCAGCGGACCGGGCCAGTGCCACCGGATCGAGCAGCGACTGACTGGCGAGCAGGTCGCGAAAGCGGGTGCGGTCGTGATGCGGATCGACGTTGGTCGGATCATCGACCCATCGTCTCCGCCTGATCATCGGCATGGTGTGCGGTCAGCAACAGGAACGCGTCGGTCTGATGCATCCACTCGAACAGCGCAGCGTAGCGCGCCTCGCGCGCCTGGCCCTGAATGCTGCTTCCGATGATTGGCTCGGTCAGACGGAGCGTAACGTGGTGCACGCCCAATTGTGAGCAGACATGTGCGACCATCGCGGCTTCGTCGGCCGCCTCGGGCCGCAAGCCATGATCGACGGTCGCCGCGACCACGCAACCGGGAAAGGCGGCGCCGGCGAGCAGCAGCATCGCCATGCTGTCCGCGCCGCCGGAAACGGCGAGCGCAATCCGCACACCGTCGGCAAACGTGCCGTCATAGGCATCGACACACAGCCGGTCGAAATCCGCCCGAAACCGCTCGACCCACACCGGGTCGGGCGGGTTCAGCGCGTCAGCGGCACTTGCTGGCGGAACGGCCGGTGGCGACATCCATCTTCATCGCTTCGGAGAGGCGGTCGCCATAGACCTGGGTCAGCTCGTCATAGACCTTGCAGACTTCGCTTGCCGGCTTCTTCATCTTCACCAGCGCTTGCGCGAGGTAATAGAGCGAGTCCGGCGCGCGCTCGCCATTGGGCATCTTCTGATAGTTTTCGAAGAAGGCGGTCGCGGCGAGCGCAGGCTTGCCCTGGTCGAGCAGCGCGCGGCCGAGCAAATTCTGGGCATAGCTGGCGCGGCGATGCTTGGGGTGTTTTTGCACCACGCTGCGCAACTCGACGATCGCCTTGTCATATTGCTTCGCCTGCCACAGGCGGAAGCCATAGACATAGCTGTCCTCAGCCGCGTCGTCGGTGCTGGGGCGTTCGACCCCCGCGACCGGCGTCGTGGGTGCCGACGTGCCGGTGGTCGGCGTGGTCGGGCGCGGCGTCGTCGGGCGCGGGGCGGGCGTCGGCGTCGAGCCGATGCCGGTGACCGGGGCCGAACCGCCGACCGCCGAAGCGCCGTCCTCCAGCGCCTTCAAGCGCGCATCGGTCGAGCGCTTATAGGCGGTGAATGCCTCCTCCAGCTGGCGCAGGCGATACTGGTTCTGCTCGATCTGGCCGGTCAGCGTCGACAGCTGCGATTCAACTGCGTTGACGCGGGCGGTGAGGTCGGTGACCACGCCACTCGCCGGAGTGCCGGGAGCGGGGCCACTGCGGTCGGGAGCGGTGATCTGCGGCTCGACCGTCTGGCCCGCGCCGCCGGGAAATACCTTGCGCTGCACCGCGCGCATCTCGCGCTCGAGCCGATCGACCCGGCCTTCGATCCCGTCGCGGCTGGTCTGTGCCGCCACCGGCATGGCGAGCGACGCCATCCCCGCCAGCACCACCGCCATCGCCGCACTCTTGTTCAGAAAACGCATGCTCGTCCCCACCCGCGATACCCTTTGGTCAATCCACTATAGCAAAGTCTGTCGCATCCCGATGCTGACCCTGCGCTTAAGCACCCGGCGTGGCCAGCGGCTCGGGCGTCGGCGCCGGTTGCACAACTGGCGCGGGCGTGGCGGCGGGCGACCGTTCGGCCGGTGCCGACCGCGTCGTCGGCGCGCGACGCACGGGAGCGGCACGCGCCGCAGCGGGGTTTTCACCCGCCGTCGGCGTTGGCATCGCCCCCGGCTGGCCGCGCGTCCGCAATGCGCCCGCGCTGATCGCCACATCCTTGATCGCGATCCCGGGGCGGCCGAGCGGTTCGACCTCGACCCCGTCGATCGTGACCTGCAGCGCCTCTGGCCGTCCGACATTGATCATCGGACCATTGGCATCGGTCGGCACGTCATAGCGCTCGCCCGCCGTCATTTCCTTTTCGAACAGGCGCGTGCCCGTCGCGTCATAGATGCGCAGCCACACCGGTTGCTGCGCGATCAGCGTCACCTGCCCGCCAGTCGCTGGCGGTGCGGCCTCGGTCGGTGCGGCGTCTGGCGTGGCGAGGGCGGTCGGGGTCGGTTCCGGCACGGCGCTGGTGCCGCCACGGAACAGGTCGGTGCCATACCAGAGGCCGACCGCGGCGAGCAGCAGGATCGCGACGATCGCACCGCCCCAGGCAAGCGCGCTCGGCGGTTCGCGCACCGGATCCTCGGGATCATAGCTTTCATAGACTTCGCGCGCGGCAAAGGTGGGTGCGGTCTCGGCGCGCAGCTCGCGGGCCAGGGCGACCTCGTCCGCCCCCACTGCGCGCGCATAGGCCTTGACGAAGCCGATCGCATAGGTGGTCGAAGGGAGGCCCGAATAATCCGATGCCTCGATCGCGGTGAGATGGCGCAGCGGCACGCGGGTGCGGCTGGCGACGTCGGACAGCTCCAGGCCTTGCGCCAGCCTTGCGTCGCGCAGCTTTTCCCCGACCTTCACCGGAAACAGGTTCGGGGTGTCGCCCGGTTCGCCGTCCATTCAATTCCCTCCGGTGCCAGATATTAGCGCCTTGCTGCATTCCTTAAAGGAGTGTCAACGTGCGCACTACCTGAAATGCCCGCATGCGTCGGGCTTTTGCCTCAGGCGAGCTCGACCCCATGCTCCGCAGCCCAGGCTTCCAGTGCCGCGCGCATGTCGCGCGGCGGCTTGGCGAGTAACTGTTCCATTGCCGGGCCGAGCGCAGCATGGTCGAGGCTGCGGACCATCGCCTTGACCGGTCCCACCGCCGCCGGGGTGATCGACAGGCGATCGATGCCCAGCCCGATCAGCGCCATCGCCTCCAGCGGCCGCCCGCCCATCTCACCGCACACCGCGACCGGCACGTTCGCCGCCTGTGCTTCGCGCGTCACGCGGCGCAGGAAGCGCAGGATCGACGGGCTCAGCCAATCGTAGCGCACCGCCAGCTTGGGGTGCGCGCGATCGGCGGCGAACAGGAACTGGGTGAGGTCATTGGTGCCGATCGACAGGAAATCGATCTGCGGCAACAGAATGTCGAGCACTTCGGCCAGCGCCGGCACCTCCAGCATCGCGCCATAGCGGATGTGCAGCGGCAATTTGTGCCCGCGCGCCTCCAGCCAGGCACGCTGCGCCTCAAAGATCGCGCGCGCCTGTTCGAACTCCCACGGTTCGGACACCATCGGGAACATCACGCTGAGTGTCCGCCCCGCCGCCGCCTCCAGCAGCGCGCGCGCCTGCACCTTCATCAGTCCTTCGCGGTCGAGCGCCAGGCGGATGGCGCGCCAGCCCATCGCCGGATTCTCTTCCTCGCCATTCTCGTCATGGTCGAGATAGGGCAGCGCCTTGTCGCCGCCGATATCGACGGTGCGGAAGATCACCGGGCGGTCGCCCGCCGCCTCGAGCACGTCGCGATACAGGCGCTTCTGCCCCTCGCGCTGCGGCAGGGTGGCGGAGACCAAGAACTGGAATTCGGTGCGGAACAGCCCGATCCCGTCGGCACCGGTCAGGTCGAGCGCGGCGACATCGTCGCGCAGGCCGGCATTGACCATCACCGTGACGCGATGGCCATCGCGCGTCTCGGGCGCGAGGTTGCGCATCGCGGCAAAGGCGGCGCGGCGCTTCTGCGTGATCAGCAGCTTTGCCTCGAACACCTCTTCCATCGCGTGGGTCGGGCGGACGACGAGCGAGTCTTCGGTGACGTCGAGCAGCAGCCGGTCGCCTTCGGCCACCAGCCGGCGGACATCCTTGACCCGGCCCAGCACCGGCACGCCCATCGCGCGCGCGACGATGGTAACGTGCGCGGTCAGCGACCCTTCCTCAAGGATCACGCCCTTGAGGCGGCGGCGGTCATATTCGAGCAGCTCGGCCGGCCCCAGATTGCGCGCGATCAGGATCGAATCCTGCCGCAGCCCCAGCTGTGCCGCCGTACCGAGCTGCCCCGACACGATGCGCAACAGCCGGTTGGACAGATCCTCCAGATCGTGCATCCGCTCACGCAGCAGCGGATCGTCGATCTGCCGCATCCGCATCCGGGTGCGTTGCTGCACGCGCTCGATCGCCGCCTCGGCGGTCAGGCCGCTGTCGATCGCCTCATTGATGCGACGGCCCCAGCCCTCGTCATAGGCGAACATCTTGTAGGTCTCGAGGATCTCCTCATGCTCACCGCCGACGCCGAATTCGGCCTGGCTGGTCATGCGGTCGATCTGCTCGCGCATCTTGTCGAACGCGGCATAGACGCGGTGGCGCTCGGCCTCGGTATCCTCGGCCACCGTATGTTCGATGGTGATGCGCGGCTGGTGGAAGACGGCGGCCCCCGCCGCCATGCCCTCGACCAGCTTGAACCCGGCGATGCGCGCGGTCGCGGTCGGCTGGGCGCGCGTCGATCCGCCAGCGCTCGTGTCAGCGCTGTCGATCAACCCGGCATTGGCGATCAGCTCCGACAGCACCATCGCCACGGTCTGCAGCGCCTCGATCTCCACCTCTTCATATTTGCGGGGATCGGCATGCTGCACGGCGAGCACGCCGACGGCGCGCTCCTTGCGGATGATCGGAACGCCGGCAAAGCTGTGGAATTGCTCTTCGCCGGTTTCGGGGCGGTAGGCAAAGTCGGGGTGCGACGCGGCTTCGTCGAGGTTGAGCGTCTCGACATTCTTGGCGATCATGCCGACCAGACCCTCGCCGAGCGCGAGCTTGGTGACGTGAACCGCCTCCTGCGCGAGGCCGCGCGTGGCGTACAGTTCGAGCACCCCTTCGCGCAGCAGATAGATCGAGCAGACTTCGCTGCGCAGCGACTCCCCGATAATCTCGACCACCGCGTTCAGCTTGGACTGGGCCGGGGTGCGCGACGCCATCACGTCGTGCAGCCGCGTCAGAATTTCGCGGGCGGAGGCGGCGGCGGAAACGGGCATAAGCGAATCGCTAACAGATCGCCCGGGTAGCGCCAAGGAATTCAGCGCGCGGCGAGCGTGACGGTACCGCCTTCTGCATGCGGCTCGGCGCGGAACACCTCGGTCGCATAGGCAAGGCGTGGGGTCGCCGGGGCGTCGCCCGCGCGCCATGCGGCCAGATCGACGCGCCAGGCATCGTAACGTGCGTAAAAATCGGTGAAGGGGCGATCGACCTGCGCCAGCGCGGCGGGCGCGACCGACGGGAGGTCGGCCGTCGGCAGCGCAAGCTGATGCAGCAGCGGCGCGGCGGTCGCGCAGAACTGCGCCATCACCGGCGGCTGGGCGAAATAATTGTAGAGCCGCGTCATCGCCGGATCGAACGAAGCTGAATCGCCATATTCGCGGGTCAGCGCATGATGCGCCGACTTCAGTGCGCTGCGATGCGCCTTGAGGAACTGGTTATAGGCGGGGGCAAGTGCCGGATCGTTGCAGTTGAGCGCCGCCACGTTGAACGCCGCGCGCAGATGCCACGCGGCTGCTGCGGCGGAAACTGCGCGGTTGGGGGTGGCATAGCTGCCGTCCGGCAGGCGTGCCGGGATGACAAGGTTTGCTGCAGCCCCATCGGGCGCGCGTGGTGCTGCGGTCTGCGCGGGGGCGGGCGCAGGAACCGGAAGCGGGGCGGGAGCGGCGATCCGCTCCGGCCCGGCGCAGGCGGTGGCGAGGGCGAGCAGCGGAAGGGCAAGGAGAACACGGGACATGCCGCCTACCCAAGCAGGCTGGAGTCAAGGACTGGTTAAGCCCGTGGGCGAATGGGGCGAGATGCTGCCGATGGCGCGACCATCGCCAAAAATTCCGTCATGCTGAACTTGTTCGGGTGACGGAACATGGAAATATCAGCGAGCAGACTGGAAGCGCGACCGCAGCTTCGGAAATCAAGCCGCTCGCTTCTCCAGCGCCTGCGCCGCCTCGGCCATCAGCTGGGCGATGATGTCGGCGACGGGTTCTTCCTTGCTGACCATGCCGACCGACTGGCCGGCCATCAGCGAGCCATTGTCGACATCACCCTCGATCACTGCGCGGCGCAGGGCGCCGGCCCAATAATGCTCGATCTGGAGCTGGGCTTCGGCCATCTCGACCTTGCCGTCGTCGAGCAGCTGGGCGACCTCGCGCTGCTTGGCGGTGAACAGCTCGCTGCCCGCATTCTTGAGTGCGCGCACCGGGATCACCGGCAGGCGCGGGTCGATCTGGACGCTGGAGATCGCGTCGCGCGCGCTGGCGCGGAAGAATGCCTTCTTGAAGTTCGGATGCGCGATGCTCTCGGTCGCGCAGGCAAAGCGGGTGCCGAGCTGGACGCCCGCCGCGCCCATGTCGAGATAGCCGGCAATCGCCTCGCCGCGCCCGATTCCGCCCGCGACGAACACCGGCACCTGTTCCGACACTTCGGGCAGGATTTCCTGCGCGAGCACGCTGGTCGATACCGGGCCGATATGGCCACCGGCCTCCATCCCCTCGACCACCAGCGCATCGACGCCGCTGCGGATCAGCTTCTTGGCGAGCGATAGCGCCGGGGCAAAGCAGATCAGCTTGGCGCCATTGCCCTTGATCGCGTCGAGCGACCCCGCCGGGGGCAGGCCGCCGGCAAGCACGATGTGCGTCACCTGATGCTTCGCGCAGACCGCGATCAGGTCGAACAGCATCGGGTGCATGGTGATCAGGTTCACGCCGAACGGCTTGTCGGTCAGCGCCTTGGTCGCCGCGATCTCGGCATCCAGCAGTTCGGGCGTCATCGCGCCGCACGCGATCAGGCCAAAGCCGCCCGCGTTGGAGATGGCTGAGACGAGGTTGCGCTCGCTCACCCACGACATCGCGCCGCACAGGATCGCAGTCTCGCTGCCCAGAAATTCGATGCCGCGCGCCATGCGGCGCTGAAGGCGCTGTTCACCAATGGTCATGGCGTTCGCCTAGCGCCGGTCCGCGCATTTAGGCAAGCCACGAGCGCTCAGGGGCCGCATTCCCACACGCCGTCGATCGCCACCGGCGCGGAGCCGGGGGCCTCGACCGACAGCGTTGCGGTATGGCTCGATCCTTCATGTTCGGTCTCACGCGGGGCACCGCGCGTGATCGATGCGGTCAGTTCGGCGTCGGTAAAGCTGCCGCCCTGTGCCATCGCATCGAACCCGCCGGGCGCGCGCGCGGTGAGCAGCACCGGCGTCGCGCCGCGCATCACCACCGCCGTTGCACGGCTCGCCTTGTCGACATCGCCTGCGCCGACCAGCAGCAGATCGCTGGCGTCCGACAGGAAGGCGCAGCGCAGTTCGCCAATGACCTGTGCCGCCGCTGCCTCGGTCACGCGGCCGAGTGTGATCGGCGTGGGGCTGGGCGTCGGAGCGCGCGTAATGCCGGATTCGATCGGTGCCGGCTCGGCCTCGCTTGCATTGGGCGACGGAACCGGGGCGGGCGAGCAGGCGGCGAGGGCGAGGACAAGGGTGGGGACGATCATACGCATGGCGACAAAAATGCGATGGACGCGCCGGAGTTCAATACCCAAGGATAAGTGCATGTCGCAGATTCGCCGCCTCGGGCCGAATGACGCCGCTGCGCTCGCCGCGATGAACGCGCTGTTCGCGCGCGAATTCGAGGATGACGAGCATTATCTGTCCGCGCCACCTGGCCCCGATCATGTCGCTGCGCTGCTCGCCAATCCCCATTTCATTGCGCTGGTGGCGGAGGCCGATGGCGCGATGGTCGGCGCGCTCGCGGCCTATATCCTGCCCAAGTTCGAACAGGCGCGCAGCGAGATTTATATCTACGACCTCGCCGTGGCGGAGGCCCAGCGGCGGCGCGGGATCGCCACTGCGCTGATTGACGCGCTGCGCCCGATCGCGCGGTCGGCGGGGGCGTGGGTGATCTATGTCCAGGCCGATTATGTCGATCCGCCCGCGATCGCGCTCTACACTAAATTGGGCGCGCGTGAGGACGTGTTGCACTTCGACATTCCGGTCGATCCCGACTAAAGCCGCGCCATGATCGACCGCCGCACTTTGCTCGCCGCCGCTGCCACCGCCCCGCTTGCCGCATGCGCCCCGCGCGTCATGGCACCGCGCCAGCCGCTGCGGGTGGTGACGTTCAACATCTGGCATGACGCCGGCAACTGGCCGCTGCGGTTGAAGCTGATCGTCGATGCGCTGCGTGCCGCCGATGCCGATGTGATCGGGCTGCAGGAGGTGCTGCAGGACGCGAAGAAGAACCTGCCCAATCAGGCAGAGACGATCGCCGCCGCGCTGGGCGGCTATCGCGTCGAGTTCATGTCGACCTCTCCCGTCGGTGCGGCCAATCGCTATGGCAATGCGATCCTGACGCGGCTCCCGGTGGTCGAGACCGACACGATCAAGCTGGAGCCGCTGAACGATTATCGCACCGCGCTGCGCGTGCGGGTTCGGTCAGGCGGGCGGCTAGTCGATATGGTCAACACGCATCTTGCGCATCAGCCCGATGCCGGGCCGGTGCGGGCGCAGCAGATTGGCGGCCTGCTCGGCTGGCTGCCGAGCGACGATGTGCCGGTGGTGCTGATGGGCGACTTCAACGCCCCGCTCGACGAAGCCGCGCTCGCCTCGATCGCGATCCGTGGCCTTGAGCCGGCACTGGCCCCGGGCGCGACGGACACGACGCTGGTGGTCGAGCGCGGGCACAAGGCGCGCGTGATCGACCATATCTTCGCCGACCCGCGCCGGTTCGAGGTCAGCGACGCGCGCCGCTTTGCGGACGCGGTGAACGGCGAATTCCCGTCCGACCATTATGGGGTCGCCGCAACGCTCACGCCGCGCTGAGCAAGCTCAGGCGGCGTCTTCCTCCGGCGCGTCCAGACCATAGGCGGTGTGCAGCACGCGGACGGCGAGTTCGGTTTCGTCCTCATGGATCAGCACCGACACCTTGATCTCGCTGGTGGTGATGGCGAGGATGTTGATCCGCCGATCCGCCAGCGTGTCGAACATCGTCGCGGCAACGCCGGCATGGCTGCGCATGCCGACCCCGACCACACTGATCTTGGCGATCTTGGTATCGTGGATCAGTGCATCATAGCCGATCGGCGCCTTTGCCTTGCCCAGCACGTCGAGCGCGCGGGCGAGTTCGGCGCGCGGCACGGTGAAGGTCACGTCGGTCGATCCGGTGGCGTGCGCGACATTCTGGACGATCATGTCGACGTTGATGCCGGACTCGGCCAGCGGACCGAAGATATGCGCGACCGCGCCGGGCCGGTCGGGGACGTTGGTGAGCGTCACCTTGGCTTCGTTCTTGTCGGCGGCGATGCCGGTGATGAGCTGCCGTTCCACGTCGTTGATCTCCTCTTCGCCGACGATCAGCGTGCCGCGATGGCCTTCGTCGTCATGCGTATCCTCAAAGGACGAGAGGACGCGCACGCGCACCCCCTCCTTCATCGCCAGTCCGACCGAGCGGGTCTGGAGCACCTTTGCCCCGACGCTCGCCAGTTCCAGCATCTCTTCATAGGTGACCTTGGTCAGCTTGCGCGCGCGCGGGACGATGCGCGGGTCGGTGGTGTAGACGCCGTCGACATCGGTATAGATGTCGCACCGGTCCGCCTTCATCGCCGCCGCGACCGCGACCGCGCTGGTATCCGATCCGCCGCGACCCAGCGTGGTGATGCGATGATCGTCCGCGACCCCCTGGAATCCCGGGATCACCGCGACATGGCCGTCGGCCAGGCTGGCATTGAGCGTGTCGGTGTCGATCGTGTCGATCCGCGCGCTGGCATGCGCGCTGCTGGTATGGATCGGCAGCTGCCAGCCGAGCCAGCTGCGCGCCGGAACGCCCATCGCCTGCAGCGTGATCGCCAGCAGGCCGCTCGTCACCTGTTCGCCCGACGCGACCACGACGTCATATTCGCGCAGATCGTAGAGCGGCGAGGCTTCCTTGCAGAATCCGACCAGCCGGTCGGTTTCGCCCGCCATGGCCGACACGACGACCGCGACCTGATTGCCCGCTTCCCATTCGCGCTTCACGCGCGCGGCGACGTTGCGAATCCGCTCGATGCCCGCCATCGACGTGCCGCCGAACTTCATCACGATACGCGCCATCTGAACCTGTCCCCCAAAGTCCCGGTTGGGAAGCTGTGGGCGCGCTGATAAGAGGGGGGGATGGCGATGACAAGCAAAGCAACGATTGACCCGCGTGAAGCTGAACATTTCGGTCGGCTGGCGGCGGACTGGTGGAATCCCAAGGGCGAGTCGGCGATGCTCCACCGGCTCAACCCGGTGCGGCTGCGTTATGTGCGCGAAGCGATCGACGCGCATTGGGGCAGCGATCCGCGCGATTTCGCGCCGCTCAAGGGGCGGACCGCGCTCGATGTCGGCTGCGGCGCGGGGTTGCTGTGCGAGCCGCTGGCGCGGATGGGCGCGGCGGTGACGGGCGTGGATGCAGCGCCCGAGAATATCGGCGCGGCGCGCGCGCATGCCGAAGCGGCGGGGCTGACCATCGACTATCGCGCGGGCGAGTTCGAGACCGAGGTCGCGGGTCGCCAGTTCGACCTGGTCACATCGATGGAGGTGATCGAGCATGTCGCCGATCCGGCGGCGTTCGTGCGCGGTCTGGTCGCGGCGCTGGCGCCCGGCGGACTGATGATCCTGTCGACCCCCAACCGCACCCCGCTATCGCGGTTGGCGATGATCACGGTGGGCGAGGGGCTGGGCATGATCCCGCGCGGCACGCATGACCATGCCAAGTTCCTGACGCCGGAGGAGCTGACCGGCCTGCTCGAGGATGCGGGGATGGCGGTGTCCGGCCTGCGCGGGCTCAGCTTCTCGCCCGGCGCGGGGTTTCATCTGAGCGAGGATATGGCGCTCAACTATTTGCTCACCGCGCGGCGCGGGTAGGGCAGGGTTATTGCGGCGTATTACGCCGCCGAAACCATCTTGTCTTGCGCGATCCGGCCCAGCAGAATTGCCCCTCAACCAGGGGGGATTCTATGCTGTTCGGAGTTCTGCGCGCTCTGCTTGGCGCGACGCTAGCGATCGCGATGATCATTGCCGCGCCGGCGCAGGCGGCCAAATATTATATCGAAAGCAAGCTGGGCGAACTGACCGCCGAACAACGGGCCAAGGTCGAAAAGCCGCGCCCGGTTCAGCTCATCTTCCAATTCACCACCGACCAGAAGGCCAACCCGAAGGCGACCAAATATGTCAAGGAGCAGGTCTTCAAGCTGGTCCGCGAGTCGGGTGCCTTCTCAGAAGTGCTGGAAACGCCGGTCGAAGGCGGTGCGATGCTGGCCATTACCATGGATAACATCGTGCAGAAGGACGCGGCGGGGAAGGGGTTCGTCACTGGCCTGACCTTTGGCCTCGCCAAGACGGTGGTCCGTGACGGCTATCTGATCGTCGCGGAATATAACGCCGCCGCGGGTGCGACACCGATCCGGCGTGAGGTGACGCACGGCTTGTGGCTGACGATGGGCACCAAGGAGGTGCCGGGGCCGGAGCTGATCCAGGTCAAGAACGCGGTGATCGGCATCGAGACCATCGTGCGTCAGGGCATCGGGCACGCGGTGAATCAGCTCGCGCTGGACCCGGCCTTTGCCGGAACCGCGCCGACCGAGCCGGCCGCAGCCGCACCGGCCCAGCCCGGCGCATGAACCGCCGCATCCTGCTGCTAATGGGGCTGAGCGCCGCGCTGGCGGGGTGCAGCGCCACCGCTGCCCCGCCGTCCGCGTCGCCGCGTGCGGTGCGGGCGGCCAGCGCGCCGCAGATTCCGCCGCTGGCAATCGGTGCATTCCGGCTCGGCCCGGGGCTGCCGCCGGGTTCGGATCGGGCGGTCGGCCTGCGCGCCTTCCGCCTGCTGCCGCCCAACAAGACCTCATTCGCTGCCTATCTGGGCGAGACGCTGGCCGAGCAATTGCGGCTGGCGGGCAAGCTTGATCCGAATGCGCGGTTCACGATTTCGGCGGACCTCATCGAGAATTCGGCCAATCCGAAGGTCGGTCAGGCCACCGGCGCACTCGCCGCGACCTTCCGCGTCACCGAAAACGGCGCGGTGAAGATGGAAAAAACGCTGCGAGTCGAGGCGAACTGGAACTCGTCCTTCATCGGTGCGGTCGCGATCGATGCTGCGGAGCGCGAATATGTCGCGCTCTATTCGCAGCTGATCGAAACGCTGCTCGAAGATCCCGATTTCCGACGAGCGGTCGCGCGTTAGAACAGCCGTCCGCCATTGGGCACGGGCACGCTCGGGTGGAACAGCACCACTTTCCCCTCCGCATCGGGGAAGCCGAGCGTCAGCACTTCCGACATCATCGGCCCGATCTGGCGCGGGGGGAAATTGACCACCGCGGCGACCTGTTGCCCGGGCAGGTCGTCCAGCGTGTAATGTTCGGTGATCTGCGCCGAGGAGCGTTTGATCCCGATTGCCGGGCCGAAGTCGATCGTCAGCTTGAACGCCGGCTTGCGCGCTTCGGGAAAGGGTTCGGCGGCGATAATCGTGCCGATGCGGATATCGACCGCCAGAAACTGGTCGAAGTCGATCTGCGGCGCGGCGGGGGCGTTGGCGGCGTGGGTCATGTGCATCACGCGCGATTGACACAGCCGGCCGGATTCGCCCAGTCCCTGCCCATGACCGTGAAGCTGCACCCAAGCTGGCTGGCCCCGCTCCAGCGTGAGTTCGACAGCCCCTATATGGCCGATCTGCGCGCGTTCCTGATGGCGGAGAAGGCGGCGGGCAAGCGTATCTTTCCCAAGGGTGCCGACTGGTTCCGCGCGCTCGACCTGACCCCGCCCGAAAGCGTCCGCGTCGTGATCCTGGGGCAGGACCCCTATCATGGCGAGGGGCAGGCGCACGGCCTGTGTTTCTCGGTCCAGCCGGGCGTGAAGGTGCCGCCGAGCCTGGTGAATATCTACAAGGAGCTCAAGAGCGACCTCGGCATCGATCCGCCGAACCACGGCTTCCTCGAACATTGGGCACAGCAGGGCGTGTTGCTGCTCAACAATTGCCTGACGGTCGAGATGGGGCTGGCGGCGTCGCACAAGGGGCGCGGGTGGGAGCGCTTCACCGACGCGGTGGTGGCACAGGTCAACGCGCTGCCCGATCCGGTGGTGTTCATGCTGTGGGGCAGCCATGCGCAGAAAAAGGCGGCATCGGTCGCGTCCCGCCATATGGTGCTGAAATCGGTCCACCCCTCGCCCCTGTCGGCGCATGGCGGTTTCTTCGGCTCGCGCCCGTTTTCACAGGCGAATGCGTTTCTGCAGTCGCATGGGCGCGGTGAAATAGACTGGGCGCTGCCGGCTGTCTGATCGGCAGCGCCCAGTCCCTCGGGGGCGAGAGGTTAGAAGCTCAACCGCGCCGACACGCGGATGTCGCGGCCGGGGAGCGGCACGAAATCCTTGGTGAAGCTCGCATGGCGGCGCGCATCGACGTCGAAGATGTTGTGCGCCGACAGGATGATCGCGGTCTCGCGCTTTTCGCCCAGCGGGTGCCAGGTGAGCGACGCGTTGACGAGGGTGAAGGCCGGGGTTTCGCTCTCGAACTCGGCGACGCGCGTCTGGCGCACCGCATGCTCGACCTCGACCCGGCCGCCGAACTGGCCCTGGCTGGCGTCGATTCCGGCGAGCACGCGGAACGGCGGGATGCGGGGAACCGCGCTGCCATCCTCCAGATCGGCATGGACATAGTCGGCAACCAGATTGCCGCCGAGCGAGAAGCCGCCTTCGCCGCCGTCGATGAAGGTCGTCGATACCTCGCCTTCGACGCCCAGATAACGGGCCTCGGCCTGGCGGAACTCGAACACCGGCAGTTCGTCGATCTCGTCGCCGGTCGCGACTTCATAGATGTAGTCGTCGAACCAGTTGGCATAGCCGGCGATCTGGAAGCGTACCGGACCCGCCGCGCCGCGCGCATAGACTTCGCCGCCCCAGCTCTTTTCGGTGCGGAAATTGGGGTTGCCGACTTCATAGGATTGCGTCGCGATGTGCGGGCCGTTGGAGAACAGCTCTTCAGCCGACGGGGCGCGGACGGCGCGCGACACGTTGAACCCGATTTTCACTTCGGGCGCGAGCGCATAGGACAGGCCGATCGCGCCGGAGAAGGCGTCGAAGCGGCGGTCGAACGCGCCGGTCGGGCCATCTTCGTCCAGATCGAGCTTGACGGTGTTCGATCGGACGCGGGTGTGCTCGTAGCGCAGCGCGCCTTCCAGCCCGATCGCGCCCAGATCGACTTCCTGCAGCGTGAACACGCCATATTGATCGGTGACGTTCTTGGGCACGAAGGCTTCGGCGCCGACCGCGTTGAAGTTGCGCGTAAAGGCCTGGAAGCCGGTCACGCCGCGCCAGCCGTCACGGTTCGCCTGAACCAGTTCGAGCCGACCTTCAAAGCCTTCATTGTAAAAGACGGTGCCGACCTCGTCGCCTTCGAACTCGGTATGTTCATAGTCCGAATAGCCGACGCGCACGCGCAGGGCATCGACCAGGCCGCCACCGATCTTCACCTCGCCGCGCATATCCGCGCGAAACTGCTGAAGGCCGATCGTGACATCGGCCTCTTCCTCATGCGGGTCGGGTGCGCCGCCGCCACCGCCATGATCGTGATGCGCGCCCGGGCGCGTCGGGACGCCATAGCGCGTGTCATAATAGCCGGCGGAAAAGCCGAGGCTGCCGCCATCGTTGATCAGCGCGACGCCGCCGCCCAGCGAATAGGTGCGCGTGCCGCTATTGGGCAGGCGGCCGCTGCGGTTGGCGTTCTCCAGCGCCTCTTCGGCTTCCTCAAGATGCCCCTCGTCTGCCTCTTCCTCGGCAATCTCGAGCTGCTCGGCGCGCAGCGGGGCGCTCAGCACATAGCCGCCGACGCGCAGATCGTCGCTCTTGCGATAGCTGCCGTCGATGTGCGCGACGATCTGCGGGGTGATGGCAAAGTCCACCGCCGCGCCGCCGCCGCGCTCGTCCGCGGCCGAGCCATAGGCGCCGATGGCGTCGACATGGAAGCCGCTCTCCGGCACCGCGCGCGGGATGCGGCGGTCGAGCACGTTGACCGCACCGCCAATTGCCTGGCTACCGAACAGCAGCACGGCCGGGCCGCGCAGCACTTCGATTCGCTCGGCGGTCAGCGGCTCGATCGACACGGCATGGTCGGTCGAGGTGTTCGACGCATCGAGCGTGCCGAGGCCGTCGGTCAGCACCCGCACGCGCTCACCCTGGAAGCCGCGCAGCACCGGACGCGACGCGCCCGGGCTGAACGATGTCGCCGACACGCCCGGCACCTGGGTCAGCGAATCGCCGATCTGGCCGCGAATGTCGCGCACCAGTTCGTCGCCAGTGACCACCGACGTGCCCGCCAGCAGGTCGAGCCGCTCGATGCCGGGCGCGCTGATCACCACTTCCTCGACCGTTTCGCCATGGACCGGATTGCGGCTCGACCGGTCGCGCTCGGCATGATCGCTGGTCTGGGCAAAGGCGGGGGCGGCGAGGATGCTCGTGGCGAGCAGGATCGTGCTGAACTTCATGGCTACGCAAATTCCCTGAATTGAATTTGCGCGGACTCTTAAGTGCAATGATACAACGTCACAAGGGGGAATTTGCTGCAGTGCGATGACTGGTCGCGCGGCAGCGGTCAAATTTCCTGGGGGCGCGGTCCGCGATCACAGCGCGGCGGCGTCGAAGTCGATCGCTTCATTGCGATACGCCGCGACCAGCGCGTTGCGCAGCAGGCAGGCAATGGTCATCGGCCCGACTCCGCCCGGCACCGGCGTGATCGCGCCCGCCACCGACGCCGCGCTGTCGAACGCGACATCGCCGACCAGTGCACCGTCGACGCGGTTGATCCCGACATCGATCACCGTCGCGCCGGGCTTGAGCCACTCGCCCTTGACGAAGCCGGCGCGACCGACCGCCGCCACGACGATGTCGGCGCGGCTGACATGATGGGCGAGGTCGCGCGTGCGCGAATGGGCGAGGGTGACGGTGCAATTCGCCGCGGTCAGCAGCGCCGCCATCGGCTTGCCGACCAGGATCGAGCGGCCAATCACGATCGCGTCGAGGCCCGACAGATCGCCGATCTGGTCCTGCAGCAGCATCAGGCTGCCGAGTGGCGTGCACGGCACCAGCCCGTCGATGCCCAGCGCGAGCCGCCCGGCGCTGACCGGGGTCAGCCCGTCGACATCCTTGTTCGGATCGATCGCCGCAACCACGGCTTGCTCGTCGAGATGGTGGGGCAGCGGCAGCTGGACGAGGATGCCATCGACCGCTGCATCGGCATTCAGCTGGCGCACCAGTGCGATCAGCGTATCTTGGGTCGTGTCGGCGGGCAGGCGGTGCTCGAAACTCGCCATATTGGCGGCGACTGTCGCCTTGCCCTTGCTGCGCACATAAACGGCGGAGGCGGGGTCGTCACCGACCAGCACGACTGCGAGGCCAGCCTTGCGGCCCGCCTGTCCCTCAAATGCCGCCGCAGCCTCGCCCACCCGGGCGCGCAGATTGGCGGCGAATGCCTTACCGTCGATGATCTCAGCGCTCATGGCCCGCCCCATAGAGCGCTGCGGCGATTCCCGCCAGTCTCTCGGGATCGCCCGCGATGGCCAGGCGCTTCACCCGCGCAGTGTCCCCGGCGATCAGCGTCACGTCGCGCTTGGGCACGCCAAACGTCTTGGCGACCAGTTCGATCAGCGCCGCATTGGCCGCACCCTCGACCGGCGGTGCGGCGATGCGTGCGGCGAAATGCTCGGGCGTGCCGGGGAGCAGCGCACTTTTCGACGCGCGCGGTGTCGCGCGCACCGCGACGATCAGGCCCGGCGGCGCTTCCCGCCAGGGCTGGCTCACACCGACGGGCTGGAGAGCGCGACCGCGAGGTTGGGGATCACCGCATAATTGACGATCGCGATCAGGATCAGCACCACGAACGGCGCGAAATCCATCGGGCCAGTGTCGGGCAGGATGCGGCGGATCGGGCGATAGATCGGCTCGGTCAGCGTGTTGAGGCCACGCCACAGCGAGCTGACGAAATCATTATAGGTGTTGATCACGTTGAACGAGATCAGGATCGACAGCACCGCCTGGATGACGATGATCCACCACAGCACGTTGAGCAGGATCTGCACGATCCCGAAGAGCATGTTCAAAAACGGGTCCAATCGGGCCTCCGGAGTTTTGGCGCTTTTACAGGAAAGCGGCGGCTATCGGCAACTGTGTTGAGTATGTAATACGCCTTAGCGGTGAACCAAGGTGCCCGCGCCCTGCGTGGTGAAGATTTCGAGCAGCATCGCGTGTGGGATGCGCCCGTCGAGGATCACCGCGGCGTCCACCCCGGCATCGACCGCGGCGACGCAGGTCTCGACCTTGGGGATCATGCCCCCGCTGATCGTGCCATCGGCCTTCAGTGCCAGGATCCGTCCGGGGTCGAGATCGGTCAGCAGCTGCTTGTCCTTGTCGAGCACGCCGGGAACATCGGTGAGCAGGAAGAAGCGCGATGCGCCCAGCGCGCCGGCGATCGCCCCCGCCATGGTGTCGGCATTGATGTTGTAGGTATGGCCGTCCGCGCCCAGCGCGATCGGCGCGATCACCGGGATGAAGCCCTGATCGCTCAGCGTGGTCAGCACCGATGCATCGACCGCAACCGGCTCGCCGACAAAGCCCAGATCGACATGGCGTTCAATGCCCTGCAGCGGGTCGGCGGAATCGCGCTGCACCTTGCGCGCGGTGACCAGGCCTGAATCCTTGCCCGAAATGCCGAGCGCCTTGCCGCCGGCCGCGCCGATCCAGCTGACGATTTCCTTGTTGATCGATCCGGCCAGCACCATTTCGGCGATGCGCGCAGTTTCGGCATCGGTGACGCGCAGCCCGCCGACGAACTGTGATTCGACGCCAAGCCGCTTGAGCATCGACCCGATCTGCGGCCCGCCGCCATGCACGACCACCGGGTTGATCCCGACCGCCTTGAGCAGCACGACATCCTCGGCAAAGTCGCGCGCCAGCTCGGGATCGCCCATCGCGTGGCCGCCATATTTCACGACGAAGGTCTTGCCCTTGTAACGCTGCATATAGGGCAGCGCGTCGGTCAGCGTCTCGGCCTTGGCCAGCATTGCGGGGTCGGGTGCGTGATCGGTCATGCCGCGCCCTTAGCGGGAGTTGGCCGATCGTGAAAGCATGGGCCGCTTGACTCAATTCGATAATTAGCTAAATGACGAATCATGAGCATGGTCTTCAAGGCATTGTCCGACCCCACCCGCCGCCGCGTGCTGCAATTGCTGCGCAAGGGGCCGATGAGCGCGGGCGATCTGAGCGACCAGTTCGACGTGTCGAAACCGACCATGTCGGCGCATTTTGCGGTGCTCAAGGATGCCGATCTCGTCCACGCCGAAAAGGTTGGGAAGTCGGTCATCTACCATTTGAAGCTTTCGGTGCTCGAAGAAGCGCTGCTGGGCTTTGTCGATTCATTCGGGGGCAGCGGATCGACCGCACCCGGCAAGGAGCGTGCATCATGAACAGCGAAACCAAGATCAGCCTCGCCTGGGGCGTCGGCATCGTCGTGCTGGCATTGGGCTTGAGTGCGGCGCGCAGTGCCGGGCATATCGATCACGACACGGTCACGCGGATCGTGCTGGGTGCGACCGGACTGATGGTCGCGTGGTTCGGCAACATGATGCCCAAGCGCTTCGTGCCAAGCGAACTCGCGCGCAAGGTGCACCGCGTCGGCGGCTGGTCGCTCGTGATCAGCGGGCTGATCTACGCCGCCGCGTTCGCGATATTGCCGATCCAGACGGCGGTGTTCGTCGGCGGCGGCGCGGTCGTTGCCGGGCTCGCGATTACCATCGGCTATTGCCAATCGCTGCGGACCAAGGCGCGGGCATGACCCGCACCGGCGGGTGTCAGCCCGCCCGGTCCAGCCGCCGCCCGAGCGCGACAAAGGCGTAGATCAGCACCGGTACCAGCAGCGCCGACAGCACGATCTTCGAAATCAGCTGGCCGACCAGCAACGGACCGATCGGGAATTCGCCGTAAAAGGCGAGGGTGATGAAGATCAGCGTATCGACGATCTGGCTGAGAATGCCCGCGACGCCGGCGCGCAACCACAGCATTTTGCCGCCCTCGCCGCCGCGCATCGCGCTGAAAATGGTGACGTTCAGCGTCTGCGACACGCCATAGGCGACGATCCCCGCGCCCCAGATGCGCCAGGTGGTCCCGAGGATCAGCTGGATCGCGTCGCGATATTCCGGCCCCATCTTGGGCGAAGCGGGCAGCGCCCAGACCAGCCAGGACAACAGCATCGATGCGAGCAGCGGGATAAAGCCGAAGCGCACCAGCTGGTTCGCGGTCACGCGCCCGTGCAGTTCCGCAATCGCGCTCGACACCGCGACTAGCAAAAGGAAGGCAAAGATCCCCGCCTCCACCGCCAGCGGCCCCAGTGCCACCTGCTTGTTGCCGAGCACGCCCGCGATGCAGACCATGCCGCCATAAAAGATCGAAAGGACGAAGAGCGAGCGCGTCAGCGGAGCCGGTGTGGTCATTGTGCTGCGTAACGCGGATTCACGCGATACGGAAGCACCTAGCGGTGCGCGCGTCACACGTTATGGTGCCACCCCGGAACGCTGCGCGCAGACGCGGCACGAAGGGGTCCTTTAGTTGAACAATCTTCCGATCGGCATTCTCGGCATCGTCGCGATTCTCGCGATCGCCTTCCTGCTCTCCTCGAACAAGCGCGCGATCCGCCTCCGGGTCGTCGGCCCGGCCTTTGCCCTGCAGGCGGGGATCGCCTTCCTCGTGCTCTACGTCCCGGCCGGTCGCGCCGCGATCGAGGGAATGGCAAAGGGCGTGTCGGCGCTGCTCGGCTATGCCCAGGCGGGGACCGACTTCATCTTCGGCCCGCTCGCCCGGCCCGAAGTCGGCGGACAGAGCTTCGCAATCGCCGCGCTGCCGGTCATCATCTTCTTCGCCGCGCTCGTTTCAGTGCTCTACCACCTCAAGATCATGCAGTTCCTGGTCCGCTGGATCGGCGGCGCGATCGAGAAGGTGACCGGGGTCAGCAAGGTCGAATCGCTGTGTTCGGCCGCGAACATCTTTGTCGGCCAGAGCGAATCGCCGCTGGTGATCCGCCCCTATCTCGCCAGCCTGACCCCGTCGCAGCTGTTCGCGATCATGTCGGTCGGCATGGCCGGTGTCGCGGGGACGATCCTTGCGGCCTATGCGGCGATGGGGATCAACATCCAGTTCCTGCTCGCCGCCAGCTTCATGGCCGCGCCCGGCGGGCTGCTGATGGCCAAGATCATGATGCCCGACGAGCCTGTGACCAAGGCGGACGAACTCCCGCTCGAAGACACGCTGGTCGATGGCGAGGAAGCGGTGATCCGCGCGGTCGAGAATGAGGTGGACGAGGAACGCGCCGCCAACATCATCATGGCCGCGGCGATGGGCGCGCAGACCGGCGTGAAGATCGCGGTGGCGGTCGGCGCGATGGTGCTCGCCTTTGTCGCATTGGTCGCGCTTGCCAACGGCCTGCTCGGCACGGTGGGCGGCCTGTTCGGCTATCCCGACCTGACCTTCCAGGGGATCATCGGCACCGCCTTTGCCCCGGTGATGTTCCTGGTCGGCATTCCGTGGAACGAGACCGCTGCGGCTGGCGGCCTGTTCGGAACCAAGATGGTGCTCAACGAATTCGTCGCCTTCCTCAACCTCGGCCAGACGCAGGGGTTGAGCGAGCGCAGCACCGCGATCATCACCTTCGCGCTGTGCGGTTTCGCCAATTTCAGCTCGATCGCGATCCAGATGGCCGCGACCGGCAGCCTCGCGCCCAACCAGCGCCCGATGATCGCCAAGCTCGGGATCAAGGCGCTGCTCGCGGGCAGCCTCGCGAATCTGCTGAGTGCGGCGCTGGCGGGACTGATGCTGCCGTGACCACCGCTTTCCGCTTCATCAAGGGGAGCGGAAAGGAGGACCGGCTGGAGGTGCTACGCGACGGGGCGGTGACGGATACGCTCGTCTGCCCAAAGCAGCGGATCATCCCGCACGACATGGTCCATTTCGCGGTCGAGGATGCGCTGCACCGACGCGGCTTCCTCACCCGCGTGGCGCATGGCGAGGCGGCGGACTTCCGAATGGATGCGGATGCCGAATCGGAGGGAGTTGAGCGGCTGGTCGAGGTGTTTCAGGGCGATGGTTGGTCGGGCGGCACGACCCCGTCCGACGCAATGATCGATCTATACCGCGTCACCTGCGACGCGCGATCCTGCCCTATGCTTCCAGTCGATGCGGATACGATCCTCGCGATCCGCGACCACATCGCCGACCTGACCGCGCAATGGGACGCGATTCCGGTCGGCGACAGTCTGACGCTGACCTTTGCTCAGCGCGTCGGCACCGGCTCCGCGCCTGAATAGTCATAGAATCCACGCCCGGTCTTCCGCCCATACCAGCCGGCCTCGACATATTTGATCAGCAGCGGGGCAGGGCGGAATTTGGGGTCGCCGGTGCCTTCGAACAGCACGCGGGTGATCTCCAGGCAGGTGTCGAGACCGATGAAGTCGGCCAGCGTGAACGGCCCCATCGGGTGGTTGAGGCCGAGCTGAATCGCCGCATCGACGTCCGGGATCGTCGCCACGCCTTCACCGACCGCGAAGCACGCTTCGTTGAGGAACGGCATCAGCACGCGGTTGACGATGAAGCCCGGCGCGTCGTTGGCGTGGACGATGCGCTTGTTCAGCGTCTTGCCGAACGCCTCGACCGCCGCGACGGTCGCGTCGCTGGTGGCAAGGCCGCGGATCAGCTCAATCAGGCCCATCACCGGGACGGGATTGAAGAAATGCACGCCCATGAAGCGCGCGGGATCGGGCGCCGCCTGCGCCAGCCGGGTGATCGGGATCGACGAGGTGTTGCTGGCGAGGATCGCGGTGTCGCTCAGCACCTTGCCGACATTGGTAAAGATCGTGCGCTTAATCTCCTCGCGCTCGGTCGCGGCCTCGATGACGAGGTCGCACGGCGCGAAGGCGTCGGTGCCGCCGACGCATTCGATATTGGCGAGCGCCGCGTCGCGGGCAGCGGCGGTGATCTTTTCCTTTTCCACCGCGCGGGCGAGCTGCTTGGCGATGCCCGCCTTGCCCTTTTCGGCGCGTTCCACATCCATGTCGGACAGCAGCACGCGATAGCCCGCCTGCGCCGAAACCTGGGCGATGCCCGCCCCCATCTGCCCCGCGCCGATCACGCCAACCGTCTTCATCGCCATCTCCATCAAATCTGTTGCGCGCCTCCTACCGCGTCGCCGCGCGAACCGCTAGGATGCGCGCCATGCTGATCCTTGCCGCCTTCGCGCTCGCCCAGGCCGCCCCGCAACAGGGGCCGATGAAGACCTTTGGCGACTGGGTCGTCGCCTGCGACAATGTGAAGCGGTGCGAGATGACCTCGCTCCAGCCCGAGGGCGGCGATTGGTCCGACGATGGCTGGCAGATGGCGGTGACGCGTGATGCCGGGCCGACTGGCGGATGGGCAGTCGAGCTGATGGGCGAGGACGCACCCGCCGGAATGACCGTACAGGTCGAGGGCGCACCCGCGGCCAGTGCGGCGGCGGTGTGGCGCGGCGATTCGTTTAGTGGCGCCGAAGCGCTGACGCTGGTCGATGCGCTGGCCAACGGCAAGGCAGTGGTCGTCCGCAATAGCGCGGGCAAGCCGCTCGGGCGCATCTCGCTGTCGGGCTCATCGGCATCGCTGCGCTTCATCGATGCCGAGCAGGGCAGGGCGGGGACGACGACCGCTGCCGTCGCCAAGGGTGCCAATCCCGCCAGCGCGGTACCCGTCGCGCCAGCGCTGCCGGTGATTGCCTCGACCCGTCCAGCCGGAACACCGGCTGCGCTGTCTCCCGCGCTGCCCGCACAGCTGTGGACCCAGTCGGACTGCGCCGAAAATTATGCGGGCGAGGCGCGGCCCGAGGTCGAGCGCTACGCGCTTGGAGGCGGCGCGACGTTGGCGCTGGTCCCGTGTGGTGCGGGGGCGTACAATTTTTCGAGCATCGCCTATGTTGTCCGGGGCGGGAAGGCGGAGATTGCCGCATTCGATTCGCCACCCGGGTGGACCGCAGACGGCCCGCCGATGCTGGTCAATGCCGGGTTCGACCTAACGACCGGAGATTTGAGCAGCTATGCCAAGGGGCGCGGCATCGGTGATTGCGGAAGCGCGGAAACCTATGTCTGGGACGGCACCCGCTTCCGCCTGACCGAGGCGCGCGGGATGGGCGAATGTCGCGGATCGATCAACTGGCTGACGGTGTGGCGGGCAAAGGCCGTGCCGCGCTGATCAGTTCGCGGTTGGCAGCGCGATTTCGTAGAGCGAGGGCCAGTTCTTGCCAGTGATGTAGAGCTTCCCGGTCTTGTCGTCATAGGCGATGCCGTTGAGCACCGCTTCGGAATCGCGCACCGGAACCGCGGCGGCAAGGTCGCGCAGGTCGATCACGCCGATGATGACTCCGCTTGCCGGGTCGATCCGCACGATCAGATCCTGGTGCCAGATATTCGCCAGGATCTCGCCGCGCACATATTCCAGCTCGTTGAGGCGACGAATCGGGTGGCCCTGATAGGTAACGGTGATGCGGCGCTGCTCGGCGAAGGTGACGGGATCGAGGAAGCGCAGTTCGGGCGTGCCGTCGCTCAGGATCAGGCTCTTGCCGTCCTGGGTCAGACCCCAACCCTCGCCCGAATAGCTGAACGTGCCGATCTGGCGCAGCGTGCGGCGATCCCAGCGGAATGCCTTGCCATGCTTCCAGGTCAGGCTGATGATCGTGTCGCCCCAGCCGGTGCTGCCCTCGCCGAAATATTCGCGCGGCAAACGCACCTCACGCCGGACCTTGCCGGTGAGCAGGTCGACCTCGCGCACCACCGATTCGCCATGCTGACCGGTGCTTTCGAACAGTGCCCCGTCGGCGAAGAACAGGCCCTGGGTAAAGGCGCTGCTATCGTGCGGATGGGTGGCGAGGATGCGCGCGGCCTCGACCGGCACCTCGGTGGGGGCAGGGGCGGGTGCTGTCGTCTGGGTTGGGCCGGGAGCCGAAACAACAGGGGCTGCCGCGGCCAATATGGCCAGGGCAGCCCCCGCGATGATCCCCCGTCCGGCAATGGTCAGCCGGAACATGGGACGTGCTTTACGAGCCGGGCGTCAGGTTCACCGCGGCGTACTTGCCGCGACGGTCCACTTCGAGCTCGAACTCGAGCCGATCGCCTTCGTTGAGCGTCGGCATGCCGGCGCGCTCGACCGCACTGATGTGCACGAACGCATCGGGCTGGCCGTCGTCACGCTGGATGAAGCCGAAGCCCTTCATGGCGTTGAAGAACTTGACCGTTCCGGTCGCCTTCTCACCCGTCAGCTGACGCTGCGGGCCGCCCATGCCGCCGCCACCGGGGCCGCGCTCGGGACGATCGCTCCGCTCACGCGGAGGCCCACGATCCTCGACCGGCATCGGCTCGCCGTCGATCTTGAGGTCGGTCGCGCTGATGCGCCCGCCACGATCGACCAGCGTGAAGCCCAGCGGCTGGCCTTCCGCCAGACCGGTCAGGCCGGCCTGCTCGACCGCGCTGATGTGCACGAACACGTCTTCGCCGCCGTCATCGCGGACGACGAAGCCGAAGCCCTTCTGTGCGTTGAAGAACTTTACGACGCCGGTGCCTTCGCCAACGACCTGCGGGGGCATGCCGCGGCCACCGCCGCCGCCGCCACCACCAAAGCCGCCGCCGCCACCGCCGCCGCCAAAGCCGCCGCTGCCGCCGCGGTAACCACCGCCGCCGCCACCGCCGCCGCCGAAGCGATCACCGCCGCCGAAGCCGCCGCGATCACCAAAACCGCCGCCAAAGCCGCCGCGGTCGCCGAAGCTGCTGCCACCACCGAAATCGTCGCCGCCGAAGCCGTCGCGCTTGTCTCTGCCACGTCCGCCGCGCTCGCCGCGGCGCCCTCGATCAAAACTCATTGCCCTGTTCGTCTTCCCGGTTCGCCCATATTCGAATCGAACGGCTGACACCGGACGAAGGCGCAGCTATTCCGGCGTTTGCGACACGCCTATGGAATCGGACATAGACCAGATCGCGAAGATGCGCGAACATTTTCGTCGCGATTTTGGCACCGGTTCGACGGATACTTGCGCGGCGCCGCGCGCGACGGCACAGAGGCGCCATGGATATCGCAGCGCTGATCACCGATCCGGCCGCCTGGGCCGCCCTCGTCACCCTGATCGTGATGGAGGTGGTGCTGGGAATCGACAATCTCATCTTCATCTCGATCCTGACCAACAAGCTGCCCGAGCATCAGCAGCAAAAGGCGCGGCGAATCGGCATCGGCCTGGCGCTGGTGATGCGGATCCTGTTGCTCTCGATGATTTTCGTCATCGTCTCGCTGACCACGCCGGTGTTCGACCTCGGCATTCAGGGCGCAACGGGCCCGACCGGGGAGCCGAGCTTCGAGACCGCCTTCTCGTGGCGCGACCTGATCCTGATTGCCGGCGGCCTGTTCCTGCTGTGGAAGGCGACCAAGGAAATCCACCACACGATCGATCCGGTGCCCAGCGACCATGACGTGCTCGACAAGAAGCAGGTCGCGACAATGAACTTCGGGTCGGCAATCTTCCAGATCATCCTGCTCGACATGGTGTTCTCGGTCGATTCGATCCTGACTGCGGTCGGCATGACCGACGAGATCGTGATCATGTTCGTCGCGGTGATCGTCACCGTCATCGTGATGCTGATCGCCGCCGACCCGCTCGCCAATTTCATCAAGCGCAACCCGACCGTGGTCATGCTCGCGCTCGGCTTCCTGCTGATGATCGGCGCGGTGCTGATCGCCGACGGTTTCGGCGTGCATGTGCCCAAGGGCTATATCTACGCCGCCATGGCCTTCTCGGCGATGGTCGAGGTGTTGAACATGGCATCGCGCCGCCGCGCCGAAAGGCGCGCTGGCGGCGGCGGTGCCTGATTCGCGGTTGTTGAGCGTTAAGCCATAACCGGCTAGGCGCAGGCGATGGCCGTTTATCTCCATGAAGAAGATTTGCCCGAGGGCGTGTTCGCGCCGGGCGCCGATATCGCCGTCGATACCGAGACGATGGGGCTGATCACCCCGCGCGATCGCCTGTGTCTCGTCCAGCTGTCCGATGGCGGCCCGGACGAGCATCTGGTCCGCTTTGGCCCGAACAGCGACTATGCCGCGCCCAATCTGCGCGCGCTGCTCGCCGATCCGGCGCGGGTGAAACTCTATCATTTCGCGCGCTTCGACCTCGCCGCGATCCGCCATTATCTGGGCGTCACTGCCGCACCGGTGTTCTGCACCAAGATCGCCTCGCGGCTGGTGCGCACCTATACTGACCGCCATGGGCTCAAGGATCTGGTGCGCGAATTGCTGGGGCAGGAAATCAGCAAGCAACAGCAATCGTCCGACTGGGGCGGCCCGGTGCTGAGCGACGCGCAAAAGGACTATGCCGCGTCCGACGTGCGCTACCTGCACGCGATGCGCGAAGAGTTGATCCGCCGCCTGGCGCGCGAAGGGCGGACGGTGCTGGCCCAGGCCTGTTTCGACTTCCTGCCGCATCGCGCCGACCTCGATCTCGCCGGTTGGCCCGAAACGGATATTTTCGCACATGCGTGAGTTTGGTTCACAGCATCGGAAGCGCTGGTGCCGCTCAGCCGAAGGCCACCAAAATGTCTGAAATCGCTGTCCAGGAACGCTCGCGGCGCAAGCGCTGGGCGCGGCCTGGCAGCAGCCATGACCGAATCGTGCGTACGCTGCTCACGATCCTGCCCGCCGGCATCGGCGTGCTCGGCGCGTTTCTGGTGATGGCGCCGCTGTTCATGGGCGGCGACGTGTCGTTTATGCTCGACAAGAACAAGGTCGATGTCGCCAGCGAGCGGCTGCGCATCCAGTCGGCGCGCTATCGCGGGGCCGATGCCAAGGGCCAGGCCTTTGTCCTTCAGGCCGGTTCGGCAGTGCAGAAAAGCTCGGCCGAGCCGGTGGTTCAGCTCAACGACCTGACCGCCGCGATCCAGCTCGCGGAGGGCCCGGCACAGGTCAAGGCGGACAAGGGGCGCTATGACATGGAGCGCGAACAGGTCGCGGTCGACGGCCCGATCCAGTTCCGCACTTCCGACGGGTACCGCCTCGATACGCGCGATTCGACGATCGATCTCAAGTCTCGCGAGCTTACCGGAACCGGCAATGTGTCGGGCAGCACGCCGCTCGGTAACTTCAGCGGGGACAAGATGACCGCCGACCTCGACAAGCGGACCGTAAAAATAGAGGGCAATGCCCGCTTGCGGATCGATCCCAAGCGCGCAAATAGGTGACATCATGGCCCGCACGCCCCGCCCCCTGCTGATCGCCGCCGCTGCGGCCCTTGTCACCACCGCCCTGATCGGCGGCGCAGCGGTCGGCCAGTCGCGCCATGACTCGAGCGCGCCGATCGATTTCGACGCGCAGAGCATCGAGCTGGACGATCGCGCGAACCGCGCCATCCTGTCCGGCGGGGTGAAGATCACGCAGGCGAACCTGACGCTTAACGCCGCGCGGGTGACCGTGTCCTATAGCGGCCAGGTTATCGATGGCTCGCCCGCCGCAACGCGCTTCGATGCGTCGGGCGGCGTCACCGTGACGCGGCCCGACCAGACCGCCCGCGCGCAATATGGCGTGTACGACATCGACCGCCGCGTCATCACGATGCTGGGCAATGTCAGCCTGACCCAGGGCGGCAACACCGTCAGTGGCGGACGGCTGACGCTCGACCTCGACAGCGGCCGCGCGTCGATCGACGGTTCGGGCGTCGGCACGACCCGTGCGCCCGATGGCACCGTGACTCGCTCCGGCGGGCGCGTGACCGGGCGCTTCACGGTTCCCGAGCGCAACTGATCGGGACATCGGGGCGTAGCGTCGCCCGCATCCATGCATAAAACTTGCCAAGTGACTGGATGGTGAGGATTCGCTAAGCATCTCCTGCGATCAGGAAAGGCAGCATGGCAGACGTCGAGACACTGGAACCTGAAACCATTGATGCGAGCGCGCCGCCCGCGTCGGGCCTGGCGGTCGTGTCGATCGCCAAATCCTATGACAAGCGCGTGGTGCTGTCGGACGTGTCGCTGACGGTCGGGCGCGGCGAAGTGGTCGGGCTGCTCGGCCCCAACGGCGCCGGCAAGACCACCTGCTTCTACTCGGTCATGGGGCTGGTGAAGCCCGATGCCGGGCGCATCATGCTCGACGGCAATGATATCACGCCGCTGCCCATGTATCGCCGCGCGATCCTGGGCCTTGGCTATCTGCCGCAGGAAACCTCGATCTTCCGCGGGCTTTCGGTGGCGAAGAACATCTCGGCCGTGCTCGAACTGTCAGAGCCGGACAAGGCGGCGCGCGCGGGCAAGCTCGAAAAGCTGCTCGACGAATTCGGCCTGACCCGGCTGCGCGACGCACCCGCAATGGCGTTGTCGGGCGGTGAGCGCCGCCGTGCCGAAATCGCCCGCGCGCTTGCCGCAGACCCATCGATCATGCTGCTCGACGAACCGTTTGCGGGCATCGATCCGATCTCGATCGCCGATATTCGCGATCTGGTGAAGGAGTTGAAGACGCGCAACATCGGCGTGTTGATCACGGATCACAATGTCCGCGAAACGCTCGACATCGTCGACCGCGCCTCGATCATCTATGACGGCCGCGTGCTGTTCGCAGGATCGCCGGAGGATCTGGTCGCCGACGCCAATGTGCGTCGCCTGTATCTGGGCGAGGGTTTTTCGCTGTGACTTTGGTGCCGCCTGACCTGACAACATGAGCCTCGCGCCGCGCCTCGATCTGCGCCAGTCGCAATCGCTGGTGATGACGCCGCAGTTGCAGCAGGCGATCAAGCTGCTCGCGCTGTCCAACCTCGAGATCGAGACCTTCATCGCCGAAGAGCTCGAGAAGAACCCGCTACTCGACGCCGCGCGTGGCGATGACGAGCGCGGCGATGGCGCCGATCCAGGCGAGCCGTCCGAACCGGTCATCGAACGCGATGGCCCGGCGGATTCGAGCGAACTCCTCTCGTCCGGGGATGCGACCGGCGAAGCGGCGCTCGACGTCGACCTGACCGCGGAAACCTTCCACCATGACAGCGCGGCGGATTCGGTCGGTGGACTCGATGGCGGGCTCGGCATGGCCGGCACCGGGGCAGGGGGCGAGGACGGGCCCGATTTCGACAGCTTCTCCTCCCCTGATTTGAGCCTCGCCGAGCATCTGACGGCGCAGATCGGCGCGGTGATCGACGGCGCGGACCTGTTCATCGCCCTGCATCTGATCGATCAGATCGATGAATGCGGGTATCTCACCGCGTCGTTGCTCGATATCGCCACCCGCCTCGGCGTCCCGCTCGCGCGGGTTGAGGCGGTGCTGGAGGTGATCCAGACGCTCGACCCGACCGGGGTCGGCGCGCGCGATCTGGCCGAATGCCTCGCGCTGCAGGCGAAGGAGGCGGACCGCTACGACCCGTGCATGGCGGCGCTGATCGCCAATCTCGACCTGCTCGCACGCGGCGAACTGGCGCGGTTGAAGCGCATTTGCGGCGTCGATGACGAGGATATGGCGGACATGATCCGCGAACTGCGCAGCTACGATCCCAAGCCGGGCTGCCGTTATGGCGGCGAGCCGGTGCCTTCCGTCACGCCCGACATCTTCGTGGCGCAGCGTGGCGCGGCCTGGGCGGTCGAACTCAACAGCGCCACGCTCCCGCGCGTGCTGGTCAACCGCGCCTACTACACCGAAGTGTCGGCGGGGCCGCAGGACAAGACGAGCAAGGCGTGGCTTTCTGACATGCTGGCCAGCGCCAACTGGCTGGTGAAAGCGCTCGACCAGCGCCAGCGCACGATCATCAAGGTGGCATCCGAGATCGTGAAGCAGCAGGAGGCGTTCTTCCGCCACGGCGTCAGCCATTTGAAGCCGCTGACGCTGCGCCAGATCGCCGAGGCGATCGAAATGCACGAATCGACGGTCAGCCGCGTGACGAGCAACAAATATCTGTCGTGCGCGCGGGGTCTGTTCGAGCTGAAGTATTTCTTCACCAGCGCGATCCAGTCATCGGAAGGCGGCGACGCGGTCTCGGCCGAAGCGGTCAAGAGCGCGATCCGCGCGCTGATCCAGGCGGAGGATCCCAAGAAAATCCTGTCCGACGACACGCTGGTGGAGATGCTCAACGCCAAGGGCTTCGACATCGCCCGCCGCACCGTCGCGAAGTATCGCGAGGCGATGGGCATCGGCAGCTCGGTCCAACGGCGACGGCAAAAGGCGCTCGAGGGAGCGTAACCGCTACTTCGCCTGCCCGGCCTCCTTGGCAATCGCCCCCAACTCCCGATCGAACAACCGCGCCGCCATGACCGCCGTTGCCGCCGATCGCGCGAAAAAATCCTTCGGGATCGTCTCGAAATCGTCGCTCGGCTGGTGATAGTCGGGATAATCCTCGACGCCGAGATAGGCGAAGGGGATGCCGCGCCGGTGGAATGCGAAATGATCCGACCCCGCGGTCCAGTCATCGATGCCCTTCCAGGGCGGGCCGTCATGCCCGATCTTCAGCGTGACCGGCGCCTCCTTCACCAGCCGCTCGAACCGCGCGCGCAGGAACGGATAATGATGCGCGCCTGCGATCCATAGTTCGCCCTTGTCGCTGCGGCTCAGCATGTCGAGATTGAGGTTCAGCGCAATCCGCGTGAGCGGCACCGGCGGCGAGTCAATGAACGCATGGGCCCCATACAAGCCCTGTTCCTCGGCATCCCACAACGCGAAGACCACGTCATGCGCTGGCGGTTTCCGGGCAAAATCCTGGGCGATCGCCAACAGCGCCGCGACCCCCGATGCATTGTCATCCGCGCCATTCAGCACCTGACCGTGCCGCGTCCCGAAATGATCGTAATGCGCGCCGATCACCAGCACCCGGTCGCTGCTCCCGGTCCCGCGAATGCGCCCGACCAGATTGACCCCGTTGAGCGTCTGGTCCTTGTGCTTCGTCGTGAACGGCTGCTCGTATCCTTCGCCGAACGGTTCGATCCCGATTCCCTGCATCCGCGCAATCAGATAGGCGCGCGCCTTGGCCGATCCCGGCGTGCCGACCAGTCGCCCGGCCATGTCGTCGGCGGCGAGGATGCGGACATCTTCGAATAGCTGCTCCGGCGATGCGGTGGCGGGCGTGGCGATCAGGGTAGCGGCGAGCGCGAGCGAACGAAGAAACATCGCCCCTGCTTCGCTGCCCGCACCGCGTCCCGCAAGCGAAAAGCTGCGCGGTGCGATCCCGCAACATTTCCCCTGTTGCAGTCGCGCGCTTGCCCCGCCAAGCACGGCGCATGACCAGCATCGGCATTTACGGCAGCCTCGGCCGCATGGGCATTGCGATCCGCGACATTCTGGCCGTTCAGGGCGTGCGCCTCGCCGGCGGTGCCGATGCGGGCGACGATCCGGTCGACCTGGCGCGCGCCGCTGATGCCCTGGTCGATTTCTCCACTGCAGCGGCGCTCGGCGCGCATCTCGCCGCCGCGCGGGATGCCGGCACGCCGATCGTGATCGGCACTACCGGCCTGACCGCTGCCGACCATGCCGCGATCGATGCGGCGGCGCGCGACATCGCGGTGCTTCAGACCGGCAACACCTCGCTCGGCGTCGTGCTGCTCGCGCGGCTGGTGCGCGAAGCTGCGACGCGGCTCGGCCCCGACTGGGATATCGAGATTGTCGAGGCGCATCACCGGCACAAGCTCGATGCGCCGTCGGGCACTGCATTGATGCTGGGCGAAGCGGCCGCCGCCGGGCGCGGCGTGTCGCTGGGCGAGGTCCGCGTTGCCGACCGCGCGGGCCTGTCGGGCGCGCGCGCAGAGGGAACGATCGGTTTCGCCGCGCTGCGCGGCGGCAGCATCGTCGGCGACCACAGCGTGATGCTCGCGACCGAGGGCGAGCGGATCGAACTGGCGCATTATGCCCAGGATCGCGCGATCTTCGCCCGGGGCGCGGTGCGCGCGGCACTGTGGCTCGCGAACCAGCCGGCCGGGCGCTACACCATGGATGCGGTGCTCGGGCTTTGAAGAAGGCGGACCTATTCGCCTTTTTCGAGCGGCTGGCCGCAGCCAATCCGCATCCCGAAACCGAACTCGAATCGGTCAATGATTACACGCTGCTCGTCGCGGTGGTGCTGTCGGCGCAGGCGACCGATGCCGGGGTCAACAAGGCGACCAGACGCCTGTTCGCGGAAGTCGACACGCCGGAAAAGATGGTCGCACTGGGCGAAGAGGGGCTCAAGCAGCACATCAAGACGATCGGCCTGTTCAACAGCAAGGCCAAGAACGTCATCGCCCTCAGTGAAGCGCTGATCGCCCAGCATGGCAGCCAAGTGCCCGAGGACCGCGACGCGCTGGAACAGCTCCCCGGCGTCGGGCGCAAGACCGCCAATGTGGTGATGAACGTCGCCTTTGGTCACGAAACCTTTGCGGTCGACACCCACCTGTTCCGCGTCGGCAACCGCACCGGCCTTGCGCGGGGGAAAACCCCGCTGGCGGTCGAGAAGAAGCTGGAAAAGGCGGTGCCGCAGCCGTTCCGCCTGCACGCGCACCACTGGCTGATCCTGCACGGCCGCTACATCTGCAAGGCGCGCACCCCCGAATGCTGGCGCTGTCCCGTCGCGGACCTGTGCGCATTCAAGCCAAAGACGCCCGCGCCCAGGGGTTGGCAACAACCCGCCGTTTAACGCTGGCGCCACGCGCGCGGCTTTGCTAGGCGCTGCATCCCACGCACCCGTAGCTCAGCTGGATAGAGCGCTGCCCTCCGAAGGCAGAGGCCAGGGGTTCGAATCCCTTCGGGTGCGCCATTTCCGTTTTTTGTTTGATCCAGCACTGCTGGCTCGGTTGCGGCACCCGCCCGCTCTCCCACCCGGCCACCCATCGGCAGGATATTCTGGAATGGGTGGCCGGGTGGGGGAGCGGGCCGGCGCCGCACTTCAGCGAAGCTGAAGCCGATCAACCGTCACCCCTTGCGGCTGGTCTCGAACAGGAACCAGGCGCGTTCCTCGGCCTGATCGGTCCAGTCGTCGAGCACGCCGCTGGTGGCGTTGTCCTTCGCCTCGTCGACAATCTCCTTCGCCTCGCGCAGCAGCTCAACCAGCTTCAGGTTATCCTCGCGTAGTTCCGCCAGCATCTTGTCGGCGCTCACAAAGTCCGCGTCATTGTCCTTGATCGTCTGGCGACGCGCGATGTCGCCGATCGAACGCAGGGTGGTGTTGCCGGTCTTGCGCACGCGCTCGGCGATCGCGTCGGTGGTCGCCAGAATCTGCGCCGCCTGCTCGTCGAGCATCAGGTGATAGTCGCGGAAATGCGGCCCCGACACGTGCCAGTGGAAATTCTTGGTCTTCAGATACAGCGCATAGCTGTCGGCCAATATGCCGTTCAGCGCGTCGGCAACGCTCTTCGCGTCGTTACGGTTCAGGTCGGTCGGCGTTTTCAGGTCGCTGGCGGTATCGGCCATGATGATGTCCCTCGTTGGCAGTTGAGTCGGAGATGTAACGACTCTCTGCCATTTGGGGTCCATCGGCGCGCATGCAATTGCGCGATCAGACTGATTGACGGGCTAGATCAACCGCAGCGCGCCTGCACCGACCACTGCACCGGCCAGCAGCGCTAGCAGCCCGAAGCCGATGCGGAACGCCCGTATCGGCAGCTGGCGCCAGCTCAGCTCGCCCATCAGCGCCGCAGCCAGATGCACGACGAAAATCCCCGCACAGGCGCCGCCAAAGGCAAACCAGGGGCTCGGCCCGCGCACGCCCAGCGCCAGCGTGAAGAACTGCGTCGTATCGCCCAGCGCCAGGATGAAGATGCCGAGCAGCGGGGTCAGGAATGCCCCCAGCCGCCAGCGCTCCAGCCGGTCGGGCGCTTTCAACCGCCACAACGCCCCCATCGCCGCGAACACCAGCGCGAGCGCGAGCAGCAATTGCTTGGCATTGGGGGTGAGCAGGGGGGCGATCAGCAGCGCGCCGGTCGCGGCGATGGCATTGCCCCCGGCATGGGCGAGCAACGCGGCAAAGGCGACGGTGAACGGGCGGCCATAACGGTCGGCCAGGATCGCGACGAGCCAGGGCGAGCGGTCCCCGGCCTGAACCAGCAATGCGGCGATGAACGCAGGAACCACCGCCTCCATGGGAGCCCTTCTAGCTGGCGAGACGGATCGAGCAAGCCGCTGCGAAGGCCGCGTCGGCGCGCGAATCGGTGCGGCCACAGGCCACTGCATCGCGCAGCAGCGACAGCCCGTCGGCGATCATCGGCCCGCGCTGTCCCGAAGCGAGCGCGGATTCGATCGCGTGCACGATGCACACCGCCGGGGTCAGGCCATTGGCCATCGCGATCCGGCGAATCGCATCCAGGTCGGCGGCAAGGTCGGATGTGGCAGCACGTGCAGCGCGCGCGCCGATCGAATCGATTCGCTGGTGGAGTTCGTTCGTCAGCACCCAGTTCTGTCCCTGTGCCATGCCTGCCTCCCGTATCGCTTCATCTCATGGCGGCAGCGTGCGACAACATGGTGAATAACTCGCTAAGGATGGCTAGCGTCGTTTCACGTTGGCGGCACCAGCCCGCTCCCCCACCCGGCCACCCAGCGGTAGCATCATATGGGTGGCCGGGTGGGGAAGCGGGCTGGTGCCGCGTTCAGCGCAGCTGAATCCAGCTCAAATCCGCGCTCATGCTTGACATTGCCGCGCCAAGGCGGCATGCGCCCTCCCCTGATAGCGGCCTGCCAGCGCGCGGCCGCTTTATTCGTTTTTGATAATTGCAGGACCAGGTCGATGGCCAAGCCGACTACCGTCAAGATCAAGCTCGTCAGCACCGCTGACACCGGCTTTTTCTACGTGACCAAGAAGAACCCGCGCAACCAGACCGAGAAGCTGAGCTTCCGCAAGTACGATCCCGTCGTGCGCAAGCATGTCGAGTTCAAGGAAGCGAAGATCAAGTAATCTTACGCAGCCCCGGCGCAGGCCGGGGCCGCCCACAAATGCGGAGCCGCAGAAGGATCGCTTCTGCGGCTTTTTGTGTTTGGGCTGGGGCGTGTTTTAGATACGATCGGTAACGACGATCAGTTTGAGTCCCTGAAAAAGGGGGGTCAAGTATTTTGTCCTCTGACGCCTCAGAGTTGGGCCGGAATGGAGGCGTAGGCTAGCACTGCGCGTTCTCTGCTATATCCTTCGTCGACGACGACAAGGGTGAGAACCAATGACTGAAGGCCAACTAGCGATGACCCCTGATCAGATCTGGGAAGGGGACGTCTTCGGTCGTCAGGCCGAAGCGGAACAGCTCGCCGCTTACATTGAAAGCGTGCTCGGTCGCCCGTCGCTTCGTGAAGACAAGCGCGCTTTCACTATCGCGGTCGACGGAGGTTACGGTATCGGCAAAACCTTCTTCCTGCGTCGGTTCGCAAAGCACCTTGCCATCAATCACCCGGTCGCGTTTGTGGACGCATGGGCTGACGACCTCGCCGATGAACCCCTTACCGCCCTCGCTGCGACACTTAAGGAAGCGCTTAAGCCGTTCGAGCACGAACAGAAGGTTGCGTCAAAGGTAGGAGCCTTCTTGAGCAAGGCGGGCAAGGTAACTGCAATTGCGGCAAAAGGTCTGGCGCGGCGCGGCATCGGGCTAGCGATCACCGGA
>NCEF01000067.1 GCA_002280565.1 Sphingomonas sp. 32-66-10 | reverse complement strand
ATCCTGCGTGAACTGCTCGCCCGCGTGGAGGACGTCACCTCCGGTACGATCCTCATCGAGGAACTCAATGCACCCATCCCGCCCGACCGGCTGGTGCACATCGAGCGGCCGAGCCGATCGAGCTTCCACACCACCAGCGTGTCGCCGGCGCGCAGATAGGCCAGCGCTTCAGCAAGACCGGGCCTGTCAGTCTTGGCGCCCGACGCATGATCGTCGAAAACACGGTCGCATCCTGCCCGCTCCAGTGCGTCGTGCTGAAGCGAGAGCTTCTGGTCGGGGGTGGATACCCGCGCATAGCCGATCAGCGCCACGGGCCGCCCCATACTGTCCGTTTTCCCATCATAATGCGATCTTGTCCGAATCGCCATCGAACGTCCAGAGTTGACGGACACATTCCCAGTGACCGTCCAACGGACGTCTGACGGACAGCGACATGGAGGGGTTCGACCTTGGCCAGAAGACACCTGCTAACCCGCGAGATGCTTGCGGGCCATTATGATCCGTCGCTCGATGAACGCGAGATCGCGCGTCACTTCACCTTGACCCGTGACGACCTCGAACTGATCGCATCCCGGCGTGGCGACGTCACCCGTCTCGGCTATGCGATGCTGATGCTGTATCTGCGCTGGCCGGGGCGCGTGCTGGAAGCCGGCGAAGCGCCGCCCATGCCGATCCTCGCGTTCGTGGCCCATCAGTTGGATGTGTCGCCCGCATCATGGCGCGACTATGCCCGCCGCGACGAAACGCGGCGGTCGCACCTCGCCGACCTGTCGCGGCGCTTCGGTCATCTCGTTTTCAGTCGTGCGGATTTCCACGCGCTGGTCGCGTTCGCCATGCCGATCGCGCAGACCGTCACCCAGTCCTCGCGGCTTGCGGGCATCGTCATCGACGAGATGCGACGCCGGCGATTGCTGCTGCCGCCCGTGACGGTGATTGAGGCGATAGTGCGACGGGCGCGGCAGCAGGCCGGGGATCTGGTCCATGACGTGCTCGCCGGAGATCTCGGCGAACCCGAACGCGCGACGCTCGACGCCCTCCTGTCGCGGCGCGACGACAAAAGCGCGACCTGGCTCTCATGGCTGCGCAACCCGCCCCTATCGCCGGCCCCGCGCAATATCCTGCGACTGATCGAACGGCTCGACCAAGTTCGCGCGCTGGGCCTGGCGGCCTCGCGCGCCGCGACCATCCCGCAGGCGGCATTCGACCGGATCGCCGACGAGGCGGCGCGCATCACGCCGCAGCATCTGGCGGAACTGCCCGACCTACGCCGTCATGCGATCCTTGTCGCTGCCGGCATCCGGCTTGAGGAAAGCCTGACCGATGCGGTGCTGACGATGATGGACAAGCTCCTGGGGAGCATGATGCGACGGGCCGAGAATCGGACCAAGGACAAGGCGATCGGCACGATCCGGTCATTGCAGGCGCAGCTTCGCCTGCTCACCGGCTCATGCCGGACATTGCTCGACGCGCGGGCGCGAGGCGTCGTTCGATCGACTGGGAAAGGTTGGGAACGGCGGTCGTGGACGCCGAGCTACTGATCGCGCCGGAAACAATCGACCGCACGGCGGAACTGATCGAACGGCAGCGCTCGCTGCGCTCCGTGATCGGGCCGTTCCTCAACGCCTTTGAGTTTCGCGGGGGTGGTGCGGTGCAGGGCTTGCTCGATGCGGTTCGGCTGATCGCCGACATTTATCGCACCGGACGACGGCGCCTGCCCGATAACCCACCGCTCCGCTTCGTGCCGCCGTCATGGCGGCCGTTCGTGCTGCGCGATGGCGTGGTCGTCCGCGCCGCCTATGAGCTGTGCGTGCTCACCCAACTGCGCGACCGGCTGCGCGCCGGCGACATATGGGTGGCGGAAAGCCGCCAGTATCGCGCCTTCGACAGCTATCTTCTCCCATCTGCCACCTTCGACGCGATGCGCGCACGGGGACCGCTGCCGCTGGCGATCGACACTGATTTCAAAAGCTTCATCGCCGAACGCCGCGCCAGCCTCGACACTGTGATCGAGCGGGTGACGATCCTCGCTCGGCAGGGAGAGCTGCCCCAGGTGCGCCTTGACGGCAACGGCCTGGTCATATCGCCACTCAGGGCAATCACGCCGCCCGACGCAGAAGATATGCGCCGCATCGCCTATGATCGGCTGCCACGCGTGAAGATCACCGATCTTCTTTTGGAGGTCGATAGCTGGACCGGCTTTTCCGAGTGCTTCACCCATCGCCGCTCCGGTCGCGTGGCGGACGATCGTAACGCGCTCCTGACCGTGATCCTGGCCGATGGCATCAATCTCGGGCTGACGCGCATGGCCGAGACCTGTCAGGGCGCGACCCTGCGTCAGCTCGCCCATCTGCACGACTGGCATATCAGCGAAGCCGCTTATAGCGAGGCGCTGGGGCGGTTGATCGACGTTCACCGCACCGTGCCGTTGTCCGCGCTGTGGGGCGACGGCACCACCTCTTCCAGTGACGGCCAGCTCTTCCATGCGGGCGGGCGCGGCGCCGCGATCGGCGACATCAACGCGCGCAACGGCAACGAACCGGGTGTCAGCTTCTATACCCATGTGTCGGACCAATATGATCCGTTTGCGAGCCGGGTGATCGCGGCGACTGCCGGCGAGGCCCCCTATGTCCTCGACGGGCTGCTATATCATGCCACCGGCCTGTCGATCGAAGAGCACTACACCGACACCGGCGGCGCATCCGATCATGTGTTCGGCCTGATGCCCTTCTTCGGCTACCGCTTCGCGCCGCGCCTGCGCGACCTGAAGGACCGGCGCCTGCATCTACTGCCGGGCCAGGAAGCGGGGCCGCTGCTGGCCGGTATGACCGGCGATCCGGTAGCCATCGGGCATGTCGCCGCCCATTGGGACGAACTGCTGCGCCTCACCACTTCGATCCGCAGCGGCACCGCCACCGCTTCGGCGATGCTGCGCAGATTGTCCGCTTACCCACGCCAGAACGGACTCGCGCTGGCCTTGCGCGAGGTCGGGCGGATAGAGCGCTCGATCTTCATGCTCGACTGGCTGCGCGATCTCGACCTGCGCCGGCGCACCCAGGCCGGTCTCAACAAGGGCGAGGCCCGCAACGCGCTCGCCCGCGCGCTCTTCTTCAACCAGCTCGGGGAATTGCGCGACCGGCGGTTCGAGAATCAGACCTATCGCGCC
>NCEF01000043.1 GCA_002280565.1 Sphingomonas sp. 32-66-10 | reverse complement strand
CCCCGAAAGGCGTTGTAGCCGGCGTGGGAGTAGGTCCGGCTGTAGACCGCCGTAGCGCCGGCGAAATCAGCCAGCCGCGCGCCATCATGGCGGCGGCCGGCGAGAATGACGCTGGCGTACATCGGCCCGTCGCAGCCTGGCGCGGCATAGTGCGGCGTCGCCACCGGCTGCAGATCGCCCTTGAGCTGATGGGTCAGCAGGTAGCCGCAGGTCTGGCTGATCACCAGGCCGGGGTCCGCCCACTGCTCCATCAGGTCGTCACGGCGCAGCAGGGCCTCGGGCGCCTCGACGCCCTGTCGCCCCAGGTGGCGGCGCAGGCCCGCCCACCAGGCGTCGGTCGCCGCCCGCACGTCGGGGAAGTCGTACATCGGCAGGCTGGCTGAGGCCCTCATTCCGGCGTCATCGCGGGCTGCTCGCGGCCGTAGAACAGGTTGCGGGCATAGGCGCTGAATGTGGTCGGCTCGGTCACATAGCTCAGGGCCGCCAGCAGGCGCTTGCTGGGCCCGGCGCCCGGCGTGACCCGGTGAAGCGAGTGATGGCCGCGGAACAGGGACAGCGTTCCAGGAGGCGCTGTCAGCTCGCGGACCTCGCCGGCGCCGGCGATCACCCGCGCCACGCCCGGATAGTTCTCGTCCGTCTCGCTCCGCAGGCCCGGCACGTACTGGAAGACGCCGCCTTCCTCGCTCTGCTGCAGGGCGAGGGTCACGGCGAACTCGGCGCGGTCGAAGTGCCAGCCCAGTTCCTGGCCTTCCCCGTGGACATTGATGTTCAGGGCCGCCATCGGGTCGGGATGACGCTCCAGGCCGGGCTGGTCCAGCACCGCCGCCACGAACGCCAGGGTCGCGTCCCACTCATAGAAGGCGCGCAGGTGGGCGGAGCGGGGGATCAGGTCGTAGGGCACGTTGCCCTTGTCGGTCCGCACGGTCATTCGCCGCGGATCGTCGGCCGGCAGGTCAGGATCGGGCGGGCTGAAATAGACCGTATGGTCGGTGGCGTAGTGATAGGCGGCGCCCTCCAGGCCGCGGGCCTCGGCGGCGAGCAGGGCGGTGGCCTCAGGCCTCAGGAACCCCTGCAGGGCCAGCACGCCGGTGGCTTTGAAGGTTTCGCGACAGCGCGCGACCAGAGCCTGCCCCTCGGGTGAGGCGAGGTCGTCAATCGGATAGCGGTCAAGGTCGACCAGAGCCGCCGCCTTGACCTGCGTCCTGTCCATGTCGAGCATCACTGGGCCATCCGCAATTGAACCGTAGCCGTCACCCTACGGGCCGCCGTTCGATCGATAAAATTCCCAATCTTCAGCAGAGCCATGAACGCCTCTCATGCTTCGCGCCGGCCATGAGGCGCGCTAATCGCAGGCATGAGAATTGTGAACTCGTTTCATGGCCCGAGCTCCGCTTAACCTGCCGGCGAAGCTTGGAGGCAGGCAGATGAGCAGCGCAGCGACCGCCGAACGCCCGGTGGGCGAGATCGAACCCCCGTCCTTCCGTCCCATCGCGCCGGGCGTCCCGCCCGAGGCGGCGATCGAGACCATGGAGCGCGACGGCGTGGTGCTGATCCGCGGCGCCATGGGGCCGGCCTGGGTGGCCGAACTGGAGGCGGCCATCGACCTGGCGGTGCAGCTGAAGGGCCCCGACAGCTATACGGTCGCCCTGCCCGGCGAGCCGGGCTTCTTCTTCACCGACAATTTCATGTGGAAGAAGATTCCCGAGTTCCGCCGCTTCGCCTTTGAATCGCCGGCGGCCGATCTGGCGATGCGCCTGATGCGGTCCAAGACCCTGACCTTCTATTTCGACTTCCTGCTGGTGAAGGAGCCTGGGACCTCCGCCGCGACCCCCTGGCACCAGGACGCCTCGTACTGGCCCGTCAACGGCCGCCAGGTCTGCAACATCTGGACGGCCATGGATGTCATCCCGAAGGAAACCGGCCTGCGCTTCATCAAGGGCTCCCACGACTGGGACACGCTCTACCGGGCCGTCTCCTTCAACCCCAAGACACGCCACCCGCACGAGATTCTGGAGCGGCCGGTTCCGCCGGACTTCGACGCCCATATCGAGGACTACGAGGTCCTCAGCTGGGACATGCAGCCGGGCGACAGCCTGATCTGGTTCTCGCGCATGTTCCACTCGGCCCCCGGCAACGCCACGGCCGGCCGGCGCCGGGCCCTGTCCACCAGCTGGTTCGGCGACGACGCGACCTATAACGAGATCCCGCCCGGCACCGGCCCGACCTCCCGCGGCGAGAACCTAGTCCAGGGCGGCCCCATGACCTGCGATACCTTCCCGCGGGTCCGCTAGGTGCAGCAGCTCAAGGTCAGCCAGGCCCTGTGGGCCATGGAGCGTCGGCGCCCCGACGGCCACGAGTGGCCGCTGGATGTGCAGCTGCAGATGATCAAGGACGCCGGTTTCGATGGGGCCGGCGTCGACTTCGCCGACATCGGCTATGCGCGGGAGGTGACGGCCGTCCTGCGCGAAAACGGCATGATGTGGCACGCCATGTCCAACCCGACCTCGGTGGAGGCCTTCGCCCCGGTCGTCGCCAATGCGGTGGAGCTGGGCTGCGACCACATCAACCTGCAGCCCAACGTCCGGCCCCGCACCCTGGCCGAGTGCGTCCCCTACATCGAAGGCTGGCTGGAGATGGGCCGGGCGGCGGGGGTGCCGGTGCACATCGAGACGCATCGCGATCGGATGACGACCGACCTGCACTTCACCCTCGACATCCTGGACCGATTTCCGGGCCTGCGCCTGACCGCCGACCTGTCCCACTTCCTGGTCGGGCGCGAGTTCCAGTGGCCGATCGACGCGACCAACCACGCCATGATGCACCGCATCTGCGACAACGCCTGGGGCTTCCACGGCCGGGTGGCCAGCCGCGAGCAGGTTCAGGTCCAGATCTCGTTCCCGCACCAGAAGGACTGGCTCGACACCTTCATGGGCTGGTGGGAGTACGGCTTCCGCAGCTGGCGCCGCCGGGCGCCCAAGGACGCCACCCTGACCTTCCTGTGCGAGCTGGGACCCCGCGAATACGCCATGACCGGCCCGGACGGCTATGAGCTCTCCGACCGCTGGCAGGAATCGCAGATGCTCAAGGACATGGTGCGGGCGCTGTGGAAGCGGCTGGAGGCGGAGGATGCTTCAACATTGTCATCCCGGACAGCCTGAAAGGCTGATCCGGGATCCAGACGACAGGGTGCTGCAGGCGGCCCCTGGATCCCGGCTCTTCGCTGCGCTTCGGCCGGGATGACAGGAAAACGAGCGGACGCGAGCCCATGCGGGGAGAGCCACAACTTCCCTGCTGAAAACCGGTCCGGCTGCTGCATGATGGGCGCGATGAACGAAGGGGCGGCATGATCGGGATTCTGGCGAGGAAGCTGCCCCTCGCCCTCATCACCCTTCTGGTCCTCAGCCTGGTGGTCTTCTTCGGCGGCCAACTCCTGCCGGGCGACGTGGGCCGCTCGGTGCTGGGGCCTCTGGCCGACGCCGGCGCCGTCGCCGCCTTCAACCATTCGGTCGGGGTCGACCGGCCGGTGATCACCCAGTACCTGGACTGGATCGGCCACTTCGTGGTGGGCGACATGGGGACCTCCTACACCTTCCAGGCGCCGGTCGCGCCGCTGGTCCTGTCCGCCCTGGGCAATTCCCTGAAGTTGGCCGGCCTGGCCTTCGCCATGATCGTGCCGCTGGGCATCCTCGGGGGCGTCGTGGCGGCCCTCAACGTCGGGCGGTGGGCCGACCGGACCATCCTGGTCGTCGGCCAGTCCCTCGGCGTGGTGCCCGAGTTCATCTCCTCGATCGTGCTGATCCTGGTGTTCGGGGTTTGGCTGCGCTGGCTGCCGATGTCCGCCGACTGGCCGGAGGGGGCAGGGGCCCTGACCCAGATCTACTATCTGATCCTGCCCGCCCTGCCGCTGGTGATCATCTTCTTCGGCTACATGGCGCGGGTGACGCGCACCGGCATGGTCGAGGCCCTCGACGCCGACTACACCCGCACCGCCGTGCTCAAGGGCCTGTCGTGGCCGACGGTGCTGCGTCGCCACGTGCTGAGGAACGCCCTCGTTTCGCCGATCACCGTCTCGGCCAGCCTCGTCGGCTATCTCGCCGGCGGCCTGGTGGTGGTCGAGACCCTGTTCCACTACCGCGGCATCGGCAGCGTCATCTACACCGCCGCCCGGCAGAAGGACTTCCCCATGCTGGAGGCGGGGGTTCTACTGATCGGCGCCCTCTACACCGTGGCGGCCATCGTCGGCGACCTGCTGATCGCTGCGCTCAATCCGCGCCTGCGGGCTGAGGTTTCGGCATGAAGCCGTTTTGGAGACACGATAAATTCCGCGCTGCTCTGCGTTCGCCCTCGCTGATGCTGGGGGTGGTGATCGTGGTGTTCTGGGTGGTCTGCGCCATCTTCGGCGCCCGGCTGGCGCCGATGGATCCCTATGCCGACAACCTGCTGGCCACCCTGTCTCCCCCGTCGGCCGCGCACTGGTTCGGCACCGACCAGCTGGGGCGCGACATCTTCAGCCGCGTCATCGTCGGCGCGCGCGACATCCTCACCGCCGGCCTGATGGCGACCCTGCTCGGCACGGTCCTGGGCACCGCCCTGGGTCTGGCGCTAGGTTATATCGGCGGCGTTTTCGACAGCGTGGTCAGCCGGATAATCGAGGCGCTTCAGGCCCTGCCTCTGGTCATCGTCGCGCTGATGGCGCTGGCCGCGGTGGGGACCTCGAACCTGACCGTCATCCTGGTGATCGGCTTCGTCTTCACCCCCCTGATCGCCCGCACCGTCCGGTCAGCGGTGCGCGAGGAGGCGGCCCTGGACTATGTCGCCGCGTCCCACCTGCGCGGTGATCGGGCCCTATCGGTGATGATCGTGGAGATCCTGCCCAATGTCATGCCGCTGGTGCTGGTCGAGATGACCGTCAGGCTGGGTTTCGCAATCTTCTTCGTGGCTTCGCTCAGCTTCCTCGGGTTCGGCATCCAGCCCCCGTCGGCCGACTGGGGCCTGGCCATCGCCGAGAACTACAGCCTGATCGGCAGCTATTGGTGGACGGTGATCTTCGACGCGGCGGCCACCGCCTCCCTGGTCATCGGCTTCAACCTCGCGGCCGAGGGCGTCCAGGGGCTGTTCGAGCAATGAGCGACGCCCTGCGCCTCGAAGACGTCTCGGTCGACTACACCGTCGGCGGCAAGGCCCGCACCGTGCTGAAGGGCCTCAGCCTCTCCATCGCGCCGGGGGAGGCCTACGGCCTGGTCGGCGAGTCCGGCTGCGGCAAGTCCACGGCGGCCCTGGCGGCGGTGCGCTACCTCGCCCGCAACGGCAAGGTCAGCGCCGGGCGGATCCTCATCGACGGCCGGGACCTGATGGGCCTGTCGGCGTCCGACCTGCGGGGCCTGCGCAGCCGCACCGTGGCCATGGTCTACCAGGACCCGGGCCGGGCCCTGAACCCGTCGCTGAAGATCGCCCGGCAGATGACCGAGGTGTTCGAGGTCGCCGAGGGCCTGAGGGGCCAGGCCGCCGAGGCCCGCGCCCTGGAGATGCTGGCGCGGGTCCAGATCGCCAATCCGGCCCGGGTGATGGGGGCCTATCCCCACGAGCTTTCCGGCGGCATGCAGCAGCGCGTGGTGATCGCCATGGCGCTGTCCATCAACCCCAAGCTCCTGATCCTCGACGAGCCGACCACGGGCCTCGACGCCACCGTCGAGGCCGAGATCCTCGACCTAATCGTCGCCCTGCGCCGCGACTACGCCACCGCCATACTGATGATCAGCCACAGCCTGTCGGTGATCGCCCACGTCTGCGACCGGGTCGGGGTGCTCTATGCCGGCGAGCTGGTGGAGGAGGGGCCGGCGGCCGAGATCTTCGCCCAGGCGCGCCACCCCTACACCGTGGCCCTGCTGCGCTGCCTGCCCGAGCGGGGCCGGCTCAAGTCTCAGGGGCCGCTGGAGACCATCCCCGGTTTCCTGCCCGCGCCAGGCGCGATCCAGGACGGGTGCGTCTACGCCCCGCGCTGCCCCATAGCCCGCGACCGTTGCCGCGCCGAGCGGCCGCCGCTCTACGACCTCGGCGGGCGGGTCAGCCGCTGCCACTATTGGGAGGCGGCGCCGGCCATTCCGCGCCAGACCGTCGCCTTCGCCGCGGCCCGGCCGGTCTCGCAGGTGCTGCCCGTCCTGAAGGTGCGGGACCTGTCCAAGACCTACACCGTGGACGGCAAGGCCTTTCAGGCCAGTCGCGACATCAGCCTCGACCTTTGGGCCGGCGAGACCCTGGGCCTGGTCGGCGAGTCCGGCAGCGGCAAGTCCACCCTCGCCAAGCTGCTGCTGGGCCTGGCGGCGCCGGACGCGGGCTCGACTATCGAGATGGAGGGCGAGGCGCTGCCGCCCCGCGCCAAGACCCGCAGCCGCGCCCAGCTCAAGGCGCTGCAGATGGTGTTCCAGAACCCCGGCCTGGCCCTGAACCGGTCGCACAGCGTGCGCCGCCTGATCGACCGCGCCATGCGCCTGACCGGGGCCCTACCGGCCCGGCGCGAGGAGAAGCTGGCCGTCCTCGCCCATGAGGTGCGCCTGACCGGGCCGCAGCTGGACGAGAAGCCCCGCCGCCTGTCGGGCGGTCTGAAGCAGCGCGTCGGCATCGCCCGCGCCTTCGCCAGCGAGCCCCAGATCGTGGTCTGCGATGAGCCCACCTCGGCGCTGGATGTCTCGGTCCAGGCGGCGATCCTGAACCTGCTGGTCGACCTGCAGGCCAAGCAGCAGGTCAGCTACATCTTCATCTCCCACGACCTCGGCGTCGTGAATTATCTGGCCGATCGGGTGGCGGTGCTGTTCCTCGGCCGGGTGCTGGAGACCGGCCCCACCCGCGCCGTCTTCGCGGCCCCGCACCACCCCTATACCGAGGCCCTGGTCTCGGCCTCGCCGGCGATCAGCCGCGAGGGCGTGGCGCGCATCCGCCTGCACGGCGAGATCCCCAGCGCCGCCGCCCCGCCCCCGGGGTGCGTCTTCAACACCCGCTGCCCGCGCAAGATCGGCCCGATCTGCGAAACCGAGGCGCCGCCGGCCCGCGACGCCGGCGCCGGCCACGTGATCGCCTGCCACATCCCCGTGGCGGAACTCGCTATCCTTCAGTCGTCATCCTCGGGCGCAGCGTAGCGGAGGCCCGAGGACCCAGCCGCTTCGGGGTGGAAGCTGGGTGGCGCAACGGTTAGGGCGGAGGTGCTGGGTCCTCGGGCCTGCGCGCTTCGCGCTGCGCCCGAGGATGACGATTACAAGGGGCTGGCCTCCGCCCGGTCCAGGTACAGCTGGGACATGGCCGTCGGCCGCACGCCGGTGATGGATTTGCGGGTCACCGACAGCCAGTCGTAGAAATAGCTGGCGACGATCGGCGTCTCGTCGAGCAGCAGCCGCTGGATCTCCCCCGCCGCCGCGCGCTGGGCCGCCGGATCGAGGGCGGCGATATAGCCCGCCACCAGGGTGTCGTAGCGCTTGTCGCTGAAGTGGGCCGCGTTGAAGGCGCCGCTCATCGCCACGCCGATCGGCTTGACCGCGTTCTGGACCACCACCGCATAGTCCGGGATCTCCTGGAACCGCTCGGGGGTCAGGGTCACGGCGAAACCGTCCTCGTAGCCGGCCCCGGCCATCAGGGCGCGGGCCTCGCGGATGTCCTTCCTGCGCTGCGGGACCGTAGGGTCGGTGGCGGGGAAGATCGGCGCGAACGGACTGTCGTTGCCGACGCTGGCCATGCCCTTGAACATGCCCTGCACCAGGGCCTCGCGGTCGAGGGTCAGGGCCATGGCGCGGCGCACCCGCTTGTCGGTGAACGGCGGCCTGTCGCAGCGCATGTGCATCTGCTCGTGGGCGCTGGAGCGCAGCTTGACCACGCTGATGCGCGGATCGTTCAGCAGGGCCTGGGCGCCATGGACGGGGATGTGCAGCAGGACGTCGAGCTGGCCGCCCTGCATGGCCAGCACCTGGGCCTGGATGCTGTCGTAGAAGATGAACACCGTGCGGTCGGGCAGGGCCTTGTCGCCCCAGTAGTCGTCGTTGCGGACGAAGGACGCCCGGTCCTTGGCGGCGTATTTCTCCAGCTTGAACGCCCCGGTGCCGACGAAGGTCTTCTCGAAATCGCCTTTGTAATCAGCGGGCAGGATCACCGCGTTGAAGTTGTCGGTGGAGACCAGATAGGGGAAGCTGCCGTTGGGCGCGTCGAGGTGGAACTCCACCGTCTCGTCGTCGACATAGCGGCTTCCGCCCTTGGACAGCACGCCCCGGAACGCCGAGAGCGCGATCGAACCGTTGGCCGGATCGGCGAGGCGGTCGATGGAGGCGACCACGTCCCGGGCGGTCATGGTCCGCCCGTCGTGGAACTTGACCCCGGTCCTGATCTTGAAGGTCCAGACGCTGCCGTCGGCGTTGGGCGACCAGCCGGTGGCCAGCACAGGCTGCAGCGGCTGGTCGGGCAGGGAGAGGCACAGGAACTCGGCGGTCTGCGACAGCATGCAGACCCCGCCGGTGTCGGCCACGGTCAGGGGGCTGATCAGCCCCGCCGGCGTCGGTATGCCGACCCGGATCACCCCGCCCGGCCGCGCCGCCGACCCGGCCGGCCTGTCGCAGGCCAGAAGCGGCGCCGAAAAGCCGATGACGCTGGCGTAGCGCAGGAAGTCCCTGCGTCCCATGCGGCCGGCCGCCAGCTCGTCCAGCGCGGCGTTCTCGACAGGCGACGCCAAGCGGCGAAAGCGTTCCAGGCGGCGATCGGTCATGGCCGGATCAGAGCCTTGACGGCCGCCGGTGACAAGGCCCGCAGATCGCGTGGCATGCGCGCCGAGCGAACGGCGTCCCCCGCTGTGTCGCCTGAAGCCCGGGCGACGCGGACGCGGGTTCAAAACAGCCCCTCCTTAAGGACCGGCCTTCCGGGCGCGCCCAGGGCGTCGCGGCGGCGGGGAAAATTTGCGGCCGGTGTGAACCGCCGCAAGTCCCGCGACGACATCTGGTCAGCGAGCCGCCAGCCGGCCGCTAAAGTCTAGAGAGCAGTGAAGTCCAATAAATCATCGAGCTTCCAACCATAAGCCAAGCAATCTTTGGAGATTATCATGAGCATCGCCAACATCACCCGTCGCGTCGGCATCGTCACCTTGATGGCCGCCAGCCTGATCAGCACCACCCAGGCCGGGGCCCAGGCGGCCAGCGGCAAGGTCGTGGACGTTCCCTGCTGCACCTGCATCGGCGGTCAGGCCCGGCCGATCATCGTCAGCACGGGCGCCGCCACCTGGGAGGTCGCTCCTCCCGGATCCACCGCCTTCGTCAACACCACCCTGGCGACGGTGAACCAGGGCTGGACCGCCACCCTGCCGGGCGCCGCCTGGGTCGGCCCGGCCAACAACACCGGCGCCCCGGCCGGGACCTATACCTTCCGCCTGCGCTTTCGGGTCCCCAAGTGCGTCATCCCGGGCCGCGTGACCATTTCCGGCCGCTTCGCCGCCGACAATGGGGCCCAGGTCTTCATCGACGGCGCCGCCACGCCCATCGCCTCCTCCGGCGGGGTTGCGACCCGCGGCTATCAGACCGCCGCCATCACGCCCTTCTCCCAGGCCGGCTTCGCGCCGGGGATGCATGAGATCGTGGTGCGGGTGAACAACATCGGCGGGCCGATCGGCCTGCTGATGGACGCCACGATCGCCAACCAGTGCTCCTCGGCCGTCGAGACCCGGTAGCGCCCAGTCCAGGGCTCGCGCGCCCCGCAGACCTTCTGCGGGGCGCGTTGCTGTGCGTGGCCGGGGAAGGGGGCTTTACCGGACCGACGGGCCCTGCGCCGCGCCCACCGCTCTGTTGCGCTCGTCGACGAGCGTCATGTCCTGTCGCGGTCGCGCGAGAGGCTGTGGCTCCAGTCGCGTCCGCGCTCGGTCAGGTCCTGGCCCGCCTCGAGCGGGAGCCCGTGCAGCGGGCAATCAAAGGCCCGGCCCGTCAATAGCCGGGAAAATCCGCACCGGACTTTGAACCTTTGGCCGCCCGCCCACGACAAGGATGCAAGGCGCACGGCTTCGAGCCCCGCCGAGCAAGACCGGATCAACGCAACAACCCGACCATAGGTGCGCAGATGAAATCAATGTTCGCGATCGGCATGACCGCCCTGACTCTGATGGCCTCCTCCCCAGCCTTCGCAACGGGCGACACCACGGTGGTGTACACTCTAAAGCCGCTCCCCTCGGAAAAGTGCAAGCTCGCTAAGGACACGACTGTCGCCGATCCCCACCTGGTGATCTGCCGCCCCCAGAGCATCGGCGTCCAGCCGCCGATCGGCGGGGGCTCGACCGGCCCCTACAATCCGGTCCCGAACACTCGTCCCGTGGCGATCAAGCAGAACGGTCCGGTGGGCTGCATCCTGAGGCCCGAGAACCCCATCCCCTGCAACGCGACCAAGTAGGCCTGGTCGCCGGCGCGGCCTGGGCATCAGGGCGCGCCGGCTGGCCTGGATTGCCGTTGACTTTCTTAAGCTTGGCTGTGCACCGTGAATCTTGAGGCGGCTCAGCCGCCCGGGCCTCTCGGTAGCGCTCTATCGCTCGGAGAGGATGTCGTCTGCAGCCCACTGAAGTCTGTCTGTGTAGGCGTACTCATCCTTCCTTCGAGAGGTTCAGCCATGGATAATCGCGTCTTCGCCGCCCTGTTGGTGCTCGCTTCCGCCGCCGAGGCCGGACCCGCCCTGAGCGCCCAACTGGGAGCAGGGCAGGTTTCCAGAACCGCGGTGGTTCAGTCCGTCTACAATGTCGCCGTCTCGCCCAATGCCCAGAAGGTCGGAACGGAAGCCTTCGCCAAGCTTGGCTACGCGCCGGCCGAGGCCGGGCAGATGGCCGGGCTCGCCGCCACCATCGCCCGCAAGGCCGGCTCCTACGCCAATTTCGCGGCCATCGTCGGTGGACGCACTCCGGCCGGCATTATGCTGGACCCCCGCGAGTCGGCCATGATCCGCACCCTGTCGGGAAAGCTCGGCGGCGGCGCGGCCGGCGGCCCGACCACCCGAAGCGCGGGCGCGGGCGCCACCTGGGAGGGCACGAGCGGCCGCACCTGGGAAGGTAGCGCCATGGCGGCCTCCTCGAACGGCACGCTTGTGCGCGACGCCGCCCGCGTCAGGGAAGGCGCGGCGCCCGCCAAAGCCGTAGGCGCGGCCCCCGCCAAAGGCGTGCGCTGATCCTTCAACCGTGATCGCCGCCCAGGCGCCGGGCCGCCTCGCCCTCTGCGCGGATGGAGAGGCGCTCGCCGGCCTGTTCACGGCGAGCGGCCTGTTCACGGCGGAGCTGGCGCAGGCCGCGGGCGCCTTGGCCGGCGCCTATCCGGCCATTGTCGAGCACGACCTGTTCCTGGAGTTTGAACTGGGGCGGACGCCGGTAGTGTCCGGCTTCGGCGTCGGCTTCCCCGCCGGGGCCATCGACGCGCTCGTCCTCCGCCGCTCCCCCTTCTGGGGGAGCGGCGTGGGTCGCGCGCTGAGCGAAGCGCTCGCGCCCAACCCGTTCGCGGAAGATGAGCGCGTCTACCTGAACCTGTGGGGCGACGACGATCCCGACTGGGTCGAGCATGATGTGGCGGACGGAAGTCTCGAAGCCGCACCCTTCGTCTTCTTCCGGCCGCCGAGCCGGTTCCGCTGGCTGGAGCGCGAGTCCGATGTACGGGCGTTTGCGTCCCTGTTGCCGACGGCCGGCGAGGAGCTCGCCCACCTGATCGCTGCCCTTGCGGCGCTCGGCCCCGTCGGTGTCTATCGTATCGGCCTGGCGCGGAGCCGACCGGGCGGGTTCTGCCGCGCCATCCTCACCGGGCTCACGGCGGAGCAGGCCGCGGCTGGGGTCGCGGGCGTGGGCGGTCGCGGTTTCGAGGCGCCGATCGCCGCCGCCGCCGCCTTCTACGCCCAGGCCATGGACACGGAGGGAGCCTGTTTCGCCCTCTCGGTCGACATCTGCAACGGAGCCGTGACGGCTGTGGACGTCGAAGCCCCCTATCTGCGCCGCGCCGGCGACCTTGACCGGCGCGCCGCCGCCTTCGCGCACTACGCGATCGCCATGCAATGGCCCCCCGAGGCTTCGGCCTGGCTCGCCGCCCAGGTCGCGCGGCGAGTGCACACGCCCCATGGCGGACTTGATGTTCGGCTCCAACACCTGAAGCACCGGCTGTTCGGCGAGCCTCATGGGCGGCTGAAGGCCTATCTGCACCTGCAGCGGGCCCAGTCGTGAGCGCACGGCTGGTGCTGAACATCGGCTGGGCGCGGGCCG
>NCEF01000066.1 GCA_002280565.1 Sphingomonas sp. 32-66-10 | reverse complement strand
CCCAGACCGCCGCCAATTCCCGTAATCAACCAGTTCGCCATTTCGATAGGACCTTCTCGTTTCGCCTTACCTGCGTTGTCTACGCCAGGCTGCGCAGAGCGCTTTGCAGGGCAAACCGCATTTGTTGTCCGCTGGCGCACAGGATGGCGTTCCGGTTGCGGTCCGCCCGGCGACCGTGCTGAGGAAGGCTGCCCTAAATCGACCCAGAGGGAGGCAATTATGGCAGTGCAGGTTGCAGGTTCGATCAATGTCGACCTGATCCAGTCAGTAGAGGCTCTGCCCAGGCCGGGCGAGACGGTGCTGTCCTTCCGCTCGGCCCGCCTGCCCGGCGGCAAGGGCGCGAACCAGGCAGTGGCCGCCGCACGCATGGGCGCGCCGACGCGAATGATCGGCGCAGTCGGCAGCGACGATGGCGGCAGCTGGATGCGCGGCATGCTGGAAGAACATGGCGTGGATACGCAGGCCATCGCGGCGCTGAAGGACATGGCCACCGGGCTCGCCTCGATCGCGGTCGATTGCAGCGGCGAGAACCAGATCATCGTCAATCCGGGCGCGAATGAAGCGGTGACACCGGATCAGGCCGCGCAAATCAGGCCGGAAGCACAAGTGCTGCTCGCCCAGCTCGAAATTCCCGTCGACACGGTGCGCGCCTTCTTCACTGCCCCTGCCGCGCAAGGCCGCATCCGCATCCTCAATGCCGCGCCCGCCCTGCGCGAGGCAGCGCCGCTGTTCGACCACACCGACATTCTGATCGTGAACCAGCACGAGCTGGCCCATTATCTGGGGCTGAGCGATGCACCGCAGAGCGCGGAAGACGCCCTGGTCGCACGGCAATTGATCGCGCGCGGCGATCAGGCCGTGATCGTCACGCTGGGCGCGCTGGGCGCGGTGGCAGTGTGGAATGACCGGCATTTCCACGCCCCGGCCCTGTCGGTAACGCCGTTCGACACCATCGGGGCGGGCGACTGTTTCTGCGGCGCGCTGGCCGCCCTGCTCGATTCGGGAGAATCGGTGGAGGCCGCCCTCCCCCTCGCCAATGCAGCGGCAGCCCTGTGCACTCAGAAACAAGGCGCGATCCCGGCGATGCCGTCGCGCAGCGAGGCCGAGAACGCGCTCGAACTGGGCACTGCCCCTGCCGCACAGCTTGAGCTTACGCCCTTCGGGTTGCCTTCCGACACTGGCGGTAAGGATTTGGGTGTGTTCCTGCCAATTGCGAACGGCGGCTGGATCATGTCCAGGAGCAAGCCGGAAATCGATGGTTCCTATGACTATTGCCGTGCCTCGGCGGTTCTGGCCGAACAGCACGGGCTGGACTTTGCCATGGCGATGGCGAAGTTCCGCGGTTACGGCGGCGAGACCCGGCATTGGGACGAGCAGTTGGACTCATTCCTCACTGTCGCCGGCATTGCCGAGGCGACCAGCAAGGTGAAGGTCTGGGGCACGATCCACACCCTTCTCCAGAACCCCGCCGTCGCCGCGAAAATGGTCGCCACTCTGGACCAGATCAGCCACGGTCGCTCTGGCCTCAATGTGGTGACGGGCTCCTATCGCGGCGAGTTCGACCAGATGGGCGCATGGCCCGAAAATGTCGGGCACGATCAGCGCTACGACCTCGCGCAGGAATGGATCAGGGCGATCAAGGGGCTGTGGAACGAGGACAGCGTCACCCAGCATGGCGACTATTTCCGTCTCGACGACTGCCAAAGCTGGCCCAAGCCCTCCACGCGCCCCTTCCTGGTCTGCGCGGGCACGTCCAAGCAGGGCATGGCCTTCACTTCCGCAGAGATGGACGCGATCTTCCTTTATGGCGGTCAGCACGAGAAGCTGAAGCGCGAGAGCGAAGCCGCCAAGGCCGACGCCGCCGCAGTGGGCCGCTCGATCCGCACCTATTCGATGATGACGGTAGTGTTCGGCGAAAGCGACGCCGAGGCGGACGAGAAGGTCCAGGCGATCCGCGAGGGGTTCGACGAAGGCGCGTTGGCGGGCATGATGCGCGCCTATGGCTTCCTCGACAGCGAGATCGGCAAGGAAAACGACTTCACCCGCAAGGCACGCTCTGGCTTCATGGCGCCGCATGTCGCCGGGTCGCCCGAGACGGTGCTGGCCTATCTGACCGACCTGTTCGAGATTTCCGGCTCCGATGGCCTCATGCTGATCTTCGACGATTACATGAAGGGCATCCCCACTTTCGGGCAGAAGGTGCTGCCGGTTCTGCGCGAGCGCTTCCCCGCAGGGGAAAAGGTGCCGGTTCATGGCTGAGGCCGATCCAGTCGGTCTGCCGCATCTGGATGCGGCCTCCCTCGCGCCGCTGATCGATCCGGCCCGGACCGCGCTGATCGTGGTCGATATCCAGAACGACTTTGCCGGGCCATCGGGCCTGCTCAAGCGCGTAGGTGTCGACATGACACTGGCCGAGGCGGCAATCGACAGGATCGAGGAGATCATTCCCGCCGCCCGCGCGGCCGGGGCCACAGTGGCCTTCATGCGCGTGGTGACCGAGCCGGAAACGGATTCCGATGCGCTCAAGGCGCTCTATGCCCGCAAGGGCCGTCCGGGCGGGCAGGCGATCTGCCGCACCGCCGATGGCGGGGCAGATTATTACCGCGTTTCTCCGGAGCCCGGCGATATCGAGATCGCCAAGCTGCTTTACGACAGCTTCCACGGCACAGACCTTGAAGAGCAGCTCCGCGCGCGCGGTATCGACACGCTGGTTATGACCGGGGTCGCGACCGATTGCTGCGTCGATGCCACCACACGGACCGGCTTCCACCGGGGCTTCCACGTCTTCGTCGTTTCCGATGCCTGCGCCTCTTACGAAGAGGAACTGCATCTCGGAACGCTCAAGGTCCTCCACAAGAACTGCGCCCTGCTG
>NCEF01000014.1 GCA_002280565.1 Sphingomonas sp. 32-66-10 | reverse complement strand
CGCACCCGAAAATAATGCGCGTCCAGATCGGCAAGCTCCCCCGGCTCGCGCGGGAACACCAGGTGCGCGGCGAGATAATAGGCGCCGGCAAACGCCGTCACTGCCATCATCGAATGGCCAGAAACGCCGACGACGTCCCGCGCTGTCCATGCCGCCCCCCAGAAGGAAAGCAGGTCGAGCAGCACGAAGATACCGAGCAATGGCGTCAGCCATCCGATCCGCACCGTCGCCCCAGGCCGCAACCGCGCCTCGATCGCCCGGGCCAGACCGCCCAGCACCTCGACGATCGACAGGCCGAGCAACAGCCCGAACAGCGCGAAGATGAATTCGAACTCGCTCATGGATTTCCCCCCGCCATCCACTATCCATGACCCGACCCACCTGTCGAGTGAAAGGCCCGCCAATCATGTCCGACCGCATCCTCGTCCTCTACGGCTCCTATCGCCGCGACCGCATGGGCATCCGCCTCGCCCGGTGGCTGACGGCACAGCTGAATGCGCGAGGATGCAATGCCGAGTTGATCGACGCGATGGCAATCGGCCTCCCGATGCTCGACCGGATGTACAAGGAATATCCGAAGGTCGAGGCGCCCGAAGCGATGGAAACGCTCGCCACCAAGATCAAGGCGGCGGACGGGTTCCTGTTCGTCACCGGTGAGTATAATTGGGGGATGCAGCCGGGCCTCAAGAACCTGACCGACCATTTCCTGGAGGAGTGGTTCTGGCGTCCAGCCGCGATCGCCAGCTATTCGGCTGGGCGGCTGGCCGGCGCGCGCAGCAATTCGATGTGGCACCCGACGCTCAGCGAAATGGGCATGGTCGTGATCTCGTCTACGTTGACAGTCGGCCAGATCGGGCAGGCCATCGACGCCGACGACGATCAACCGCAGGGGGAGGGCGGAGCGTCCCTTACCCGCGCGTTCCCGCGCTTCGCCGACGATTTCCTGTGGTGGGTCGAAGCGGCGAAGGCGCAGCGCGCCCGGCGCGACCCGCCCTATTAAATGAGGCTGACCAACAGCCAGGTGAGCAAGGCGACCAGCAGCAGCGGGCTCGCGAGGATCAGCCCGATCACCAGCATCACGCGAGCTGCCTGCCGCGTGCCGAACCCCTCTCGCGAGCTGGCATAGATGACCCACAGCAGTCCGAAGAATCCATTATTGCGCATCACGCGTCACCCAATGCCTTGAGCCGGTAGAGTGCGTCCAGTGCCTCGCGCGGGCTCAGCGCATCGACGTCCAGCGCCTCGAGTTCCGCGCGCAGCGGATCGACCGGCGCCGCTTCCTCCGCCACCATCGCCGCAAACAGTGGCAGGTCGTCCAGTCCCGCCGCGATCCCGCCGGTCTTCTCGCGCCCTGCCTCCAGCTTTGCGAGCACCGCCTTGGCCCGGCTGATCGTCATCGGCGGCAGGCCCGCGAGCCGCGCGACGGCAAGGCCATAGCTGCGATCCGCCGGTCCTTCGGCAACTTCGTGCAACAGCACCAGATCGCCCTTCCACTCGCGCGCGCGGACATGGTGCAGCGACAGCGCCTCACACCGCTCCGCCAGCCGCGTCAGCTCGTGATAGTGGGTCGCGAACAGACAGCGGCAGCGATTATCCTCATGGATCGCCTCGACCACCGCCCATGCAATGGCGAGGCCGTCATAGGTGCTGGTCCCGCGCCCGACCTCATCGAGGATGACAAAGCTGCGCGGCGTCGCCTGCGCCAGGATCGCGGCGGTCTCGACCATCTCGACCATGAAGGTCGATCGCCCGCGTGCGAGATTGTCCGACGCGCCGACGCGGCTAAACAAGCGATCCACCAGCCCCAGCTGCGCGCGCGCCGCGGGCACATAGGCCCCCGCCTGCGCCAGCACCGCGATCAGGGCGTTCTGGCGCAGAAAGGTCGACTTGCCGCCCATGTTCGGCCCGGTGACCAGCCACAGCCGGTTGCGCTCCGAAAGCACGCAGTCATTCGCGACGAAGCGTTCTCCGCTCCGCGTCAGCGCCGTCTCCACCACCGGGTGCCGCCCGCCCTCGACCTCGAAACAGGCGTGATCCACCAGCGCGGGTCGCGTCCAGCCGCCCTCCGCCGCGCGCTCGGCCAGCCCCGCCGCCACGTCGAGCCGGGCGAGCGCATCGGCGGTCGCGGCAATCGCCTCGCGCGTCGCCAGCGCGGCGGCGGTCAGATCCTCCAGATGCGCCGCCTCGGCCGCCAGCGCATGTGCCCCGGCCTGGGTCACCTTGAGCGCAATTTCGTGCAATTCGGGCGCGTTGAACCGGACCACCCCGGCCAGCGTCTGCCGATGCGTGCCGCCCACCCGCGCCCGCGTCGCGCAGATCGTCGAGCGCGGCGTCATAGCCCTCGGCGATATAGCCGCCATGCGCCGCATCGATCGGTGGGGCAGGAATCAGCGCGCGCTGCAACAGGTCGATCAGCGCGCCATGCCCGCGCAGCTGCGGCGCAAGCTCGGCGAGCAATGCGGGTGCATCCGCCAGCCGCCCGAGCTTCTCGCCCAGCCGCCATGCGCCGTCGAGACCGTCGCGTAGCTGACCCAGATCGCGCGGGCTGCCACGCGCCGCCGCCAGCCGCCCCAGCGCGCGCCCGATATCGGGCAGGCTGCGCAGCGTGGCGCGCACATCGTCGCGCAGGCCGGGGTCATCGTGAAAGCGCTGCACCAAATCCAGCCGCGCCTCGATCGCCGCGACATCCATCAGCGGTGCGGCAAGATCCTGTCCCAGCAACCGCGCCCCCGCGCCCGTCACCGTCCGGTCGACCGCATCGAGCAGGCTGCCCTTGCGCGTCCCCGACTGGCTCTGCGTCAGCTCCAGGCTCTCGCGCGTCGCGGCGTCGATCGCCATGCACGCATCCGATCGGGTGATCCGCGGCGGGCGCAGAAAGGGCAGGGCACCCTTTGCCGTATGGTCGAGATAGGCGATCAGGCCACCCGCCGCCGCCAGCGCCGCGCGCCCGAACCTGCCGAACCCTTCCAGCGTTGCCACGCCGAACAGCGCCTTGATCCGCGCCTCGCCGCGGCTGCTGTCGAACTCGCCGCGCGGCCGGGTGGTGGTGGCGAGCAGCGCCGCATCGCTCCCCTCAGCCACGACGATCTCGGCCGGGTTGAGCTGCGCCAGCACCGCACCCACCGCCTCGGCGCTGCATTCCAGCAGCTCGAACCGGCCGGTGGAGATATCCGCCGCCGCAATCGCGACCGCGCCGCCCGCCTCGCCGATCGCGGCGCACCAGTTCGCACTGCGGCTGTCGAGCAACGCCTCTTCGGTCAACGTGCCCGCAGTGACAACGCGGATGATCGCGCGTGCAACCAGCGCCTTGGACCCGCCGCGCTTCTTCGCTTCCTCGGGCGTCTCGATCTGGTCGGCAATGGCGACGCGATGCCCCGCCTTGATCAGCCGCGCCAGATACCCCTCGGCCGAATGCGCCGGCACGCCGCACATCGGAATCTTGTCGCCGCCATGCTCTCCGCGCGACGTCAGCGCGATGTCGAGGACGTTACTGGCGACCTTGGCGTCGTCAAAGAACAGCTCGAAGAAATCGCCCATGCGATAAAAGAGCAGGCAGTCCTGCGACTCCGCCTTGAGCGCCAGATATTGCGCCATCATCGGAGTGGGAGCGGCGGTCATCGCGATCGGGTAGCCGAGCGCTCGCAACGCGGCAACGGTGGCTGCACTCGGTTGCGATGATTCGTGTGGATGATGCCCGTGTGCGGAAATCCGCACGGATCACATCGCGTCGACGGCACATTGCCCGCTCAGTACTGCATTCCCCTGCGTCAACGCGCGTTGCAATCTGCATCCGCTCGCCCCTAAAGGGAGGCCGACCGGGAGAGCGAAATGTCCGAAGAAGCCAATATCCAGTTTTCCGAGCGCGAGGCGCTGTTGTTCCACTCGGAGGGCCGGCCCGGCAAGATCGAGATCATCGCATCCAAACCGCTGACCACGCAGCGCGATCTGGCGCTCGCTTATTCCCCTGGTGTCGCCGTCCCGGTCCAGGCAATCGCCGACGACCCCGCAACCGCCTATGACTATACCGCCAAGGGCAACCTCGTCGCGGTCATCTCGAACGGCACCGCGATTCTGGGCATGGGCAATTTAGGGGCATTGGCCTCCAAGCCCGTGATGGAGGGCAAGGCGGTGCTGTTCAAGCGCTTCGCCGACGTCGATTCGATCGATATCGAGTTGAAGACCGAGGATGTCGATCGCTTCATCGACGCGGTCGAGCTGATGGAGCCAAGCTTCGGCGGCATCAACCTTGAGGATATCAAGGCGCCCGAATGCTTCATCATCGAGCAGACGCTGCGCGAGCGGATGAACATCCCCGTCTTTCATGACGACCAGCACGGCACCGCGATCATCACCGCCGCCGGCCTGATCAACGCCTGCCTGCTCACCGGGCGCAGCCTGGGCGATATCAAGGTGGTCGTGAATGGCGCGGGTGCCGCCGCCATCGCTTGCACCGAACTCATGAAGGCGATGGGTGTGCGGCACGAAAATGTGCTGATGTGCGACCGCACCGGCGTCATCACCACCGATCGCGAAGGCGTGAACCAGTGGCAGTCGGCGCATGCCGCGACGACCGACCGCCGCACGCTGACCGAGGCGCTGGTCGGGGCCGATGTGTTTCTGGGCCTGTCCGCCGCCGGTGCGCTGAAGCCCGAGATGGTCGTGGACATGGCCCCCGCGCCGATCATCTTCGCCATGGCCAATCCCGAACCGGAAATCCGGCCCGAGCTGGCCAAGGCCGCGCGCCCCGATGCGATCATCGCCACCGGCCGGTCGGATTACCCCAACCAGGTCAACAACGTCCTCGGCTTCCCGTTCATCTTCCGCGGCGCGCTCGACGTGCGCGCGACGGCGGTGAATGAGGAGATGAAGATCGCCGCCGCCCGCGCCATCGCAGAACTGGCGCGCGAACAGGTGCCGGAGGAAGTCGCGCTGGCCTATGGCAAGGCGCACAGCTTCGGCCCCGAGTACATCATCCCCGCCCCGTTCGACCCGCGCCTGATGGAAGTCGTGTCGATGGCGGTGGCCAAGGCAGCGATGGACTCGGGCGTCGCGACCAAGCCGATCCTCGACATGGCCGCCTACCGCCACACGCTGCGTAGCCGCCTCAACCCGACCACCTCGGTACTGACGCTTGCTTATGAAGGTGCGCGTGCGCATCCCAAGCGCGTGATCTTCGCCGAAGCGGAAGAGGAAGTGGTGCTGCGCGCGGCAATCGCCTTCCGCGACGGTGGCTATGGCACGCCGGTGCTGGTCGGCCGCGACGATGTGCCCGATCGCCTGCGCGCGCTCGGCGTCAGCGATCCCGACAGCTTCGAACTGCACAATAGCCGCAACTCGCCGCTCGTCCCGGCGATGGTCGATTTCCTGTACGAGCGGCTCCAGCGCCGCGGCTATCTGCGCCGCGATTGCGAGCGGATGGTGAACCAGGACCGCAACATCTTCGGCTCGCTGCTGCTCCAGCTTGGGGAGGGCGATGCGATGATCACCGGCGTCACCCGCACCTATTCGCAGACGTTGCGCGAAGTGCGCCGCGTGATCGACGTCGCCGATGGTCGCACCGCGTTCGGCATGCACCTGATGGTCGGTCAGTCGCACACGGTGTTCATCGCCGACACCACGGTCAATGAACGCCCCACGGCCGAGGAACTGGCCGACATCGCCGAACAGACCGCCCAGGTCGCGCGCCAGATGGGCCATGAGCCGCGCGTCGCGTTCCTCAGCTACTCCAACTTCGGCAACCCGAAGGGAGCGTTTCTCGAGAATATCCGCGATGCGGTGAAGGTGCTCGACGGGCGCGGCGTCAGCTTCGAATATGAAGGTGAAATGGCCCCCGACGTGGCGCTCAATCCGCGCCAGCTCGCCAACTATCCCTTTGCGCGCCTGTCCGGCCCGGCCAACATCCTGATCATGCCCGGCCTGCAGTCCGCGCATATCTCGGCCAAGCTGCTGCGCGAACTGGGCGGTGACAGCATGATCGGCCCGATGCTGGTCGGCATGGAAAAGCCAGTCCAGGTCGCACCGATGACCAGCAGCGCGGGCGATCTGGTGACGCTGGCGGTGCTCGCGGCTGGCGGAATCGCGCGGTAGGTTGGATCGACCAACGACTCCTCTTCCTGAAGGAAGGGGAGTCGACAAACGGGAGTGGAGCGGGGTCACTGTTCAGCGGTGTCGAAACCCTTGGGTAGTCGCGCTGGACATGGATCGCCCTACAGCCGTTTGCCCTGAGCTTGTCGAAGGGCCGAAGCCTGTCCGGCGAGAGCGCAGCTACGGTGCTTCGACAAGCCCAGCACAAACGGCTGTTGGGCCGGGTAAAGGGTCATGTTCTGGTCCGTAGCTGCGGGAAGCGGCCCGGCTGCAAATGACCCGTTGCGGACGCTCCCCGCTGGCGCGATGATGCCAGCATGAGCCGCAGTATCGAAGCAGTCATTGCAGTGCCACACGGCGTGGTCTTCATTTACGACCCGACGATGATCGTGGACGTTCCTCCCGACACAGACGCAGCCGCCGTGCTATCCACCCGCAACTGTGTTTCCTTGTGGGCGGTTCATGAGGTTGATGGGCTTACTGCGCTTGTCCTCGCCGATGCGTATGACGGTGATGACTGCAAGTTGGTTTTCGAGGGCACACTCGCCACCGAAGGATGCAAGCTCGCTTTCAATACCTCGTCTTGCGAGCCGATTATCGAAGCGGATGTGGTTGGAGATCACTCTAAGGTCACAATCTACGCCAATGACGGAGATGCCCCTTCCAAGATCGTTTGCGTAGCAGCCTTGGTCCAAGCGTAGGTTGGCGGCAGCTAACCACCGAACCTAAGCCGCCCAGCAATTGCGTTGAAACCGGTCGCCCATACCTCCACACCCCCTAAATCGACAGAAACACCACACCAGCAACCGCCGGCCCGCGCTCCGGCTCGGCAAGCCGTCCGTCGCCCTGAATCCGCAGCACCGCGACATTGCCCGACCGCTCATTGGCGACGAGCAACTCGCTGCGGTCTTCGCGCAGCAGGAACAGGCGCGGCCAGTGCCCGCCGCAGCTGACATGCTGCATCAGGCTCAGCCCGCCATCGCGGGCGATGGCGAAGGCCGCGATGCTGTCATGGCCACGGTTCGAAAGATACAGCCGCGTTCCCGCGCGGTTGACCGCGATATGCGCGCCCGACGATGGCCCGTCGAACCCGGCGGGCAGGGTCGATAGCGTCGCGCCCGCCGTAAAGCCGCCATCGGCATTGGCACGCAAGACTGTGACGGTATTCGCCAGCTCGGCCAGCAGATAGGCGACCGGCAGGCGCGGATGCCAGGCAAGGTGGCGCGGCCCCGATCCCGGCGCGGCGCGATACGCGACATCGCTGCCCGTGACACGCCCCGACGCCGGATCGACGCGATGCGCGAACACCGCATCGGCGCCCAGATCGACCGCGTGGAGCGTCCGCCCGTCGCGGCTGAACCCCACCCAATGCGCATGCGGCCCGGTCTGCCGCCGCTGGTTCGGCCCGCTCCCGCGATGTGCGACGCTCTCCGCTTCGCCGACCGGCCGCCCCGTCTTGCGGTCCAGCTGCCACATAGCGACATTGCCGCTGGAGTAATTGGCCACGGCGAGCATGCCCCCATCCGGGCTGAGCGCGGCATGGCACGGATGCGCGCCCAGCGTGGACACGCTGCCCAGCGACTTCAGCGCCCGGTCATAGATGCCCAGCTTCCCGACCTCGCTCTCGTCGAGCAGATAGCGGAGGCGCCCGTCGCGCGACGCCACCCCGAACGACGCATTGCGGATCGTCGCAACCGGCGCCCCCGCCGTCCAGCCATCGGCTGTCCGCGTCATCGGCACCACCCCCGCACCGCCCCGGCTGGCATAGCTGCCCGCGATCAGCCGATCGGGCGCGCGAGGCATGGCAAGCGCCGGGCTGCCGGCAAGCGCGAGGGTGCCGGCAACGAAGCCACGGCGCGACGGGGTGAAGGAGGGGGCGGTCATTGTCACTTGAAAGCCGCCTGCGCGCGCTGCGTCAATGCCGCGTTGGGTAAGCACCAGCTTCGGGACCCGCTGGCGATGCAATGCGTTGCGCGGTAGCATTGTCGCAGCGGGGCCTGAAACCCCGCACCAGAATGGAGCAACGCACCGCATGACTACTCCGTCGGACCCGACCACCAGCGCCTTCCCGACGGTCGGCCGGGTCGCCACGATCACCCTCACGATTCTGGCGATCATCGGCTTTGCCTGGATGCTACTTGAGCTGTCGGGCTTCCTCATGCTGATCTTCGCGTCGCTGGTGCTCGCCGCGATTTTCGGCGTAATCACTCAGGCGGTGAGCCGCTGGACCGGGATCGGGCGCGGGCTGGCACTCGGGATCTCGGTCATCCTCATCCTCGCCATATTCGGCGGCGCGTTCACGCTGTTCGGGTCGCAGCTGGCTGGTGAGCTCGACACGATCCAGGACAGCATCCCACCGGCGATCGATCAGGTCCGCGCCTTTCTCGAGCGCGCCGGCCTCAGCGAGTCGGTGCGCAAGATGATCGAGCAGGGGAGCAGCGACCTGTCGCGCTTCGCCAGCCGGGCCGGGGGCTATGTGCTGACCGCCACCAACGGCATCGCCAATTTCGTCCTCGTCTTTGTCGCGGCGATCTTCCTCGCCAGCGATCCGGCAGTGTATCGCCGCGGCTTGTTGCTGCTGATGCCGCAACGGGCCGAGCCGACCATTGCGGCGGCGCTGGACGATGCCTCGCGCGGCCTGCGGGGCTGGATGGTCGGGCAGGCGGTGTCGTCGCTGGTCGTCGCGGCCTTCACCTGGGCCGGCCTTGCGCTGCTCGGCGTACCGGCGTCCGGCGGACTGGGGCTGATTGCCGGGCTGCTCGACGTCATCCCGATGATCGGCCCGATCATCGCCGGGGTGCCGGCGGTGCTGCTTGCCTTCACCGTCTCGCCGATCACGGCGCTGTGGACGGTCGTGCTGTTCCTGGTCATCCAGCAGATTCAGGGCAATTTCCTGCAGCCAATGATCCAGAAGCAAGCCGTCGACGTGCCACCGGCGATCCTGCTGTTTGCGGTGGTCGCGGCGGGGCTGCTGTTTGGCTTCCTCGGTGTCCTGCTCGCCGCCCCGCTGACCGTCGTCGTCTATGTGCTGGTCCAGCGCATCTATGTCCGCACCCTGCTGGGCAAGGACATCAAGATCGCTGGCCAGACCGAGGAGGCCGATTAAGCGTCGATGCTGACTCCCAGCGATGCGTTGACCAGCCCGCCATCGACCACCAGCGTGTCGCCGACGACATAGTCCGAGGCGCGGCTGGCAAGGAAGATCGCGGCACCGGCCATATCTTCGGGCGTGCCGATGCGGCGCATGGGGATGCGCTTGGCCACCTCGTCGCCATGGTCGCGGGCGGCGCGGTTCATCTCGCTGGCGAAGGCACCCGGGGCCAGGCTGGTGACGATGATCCCGTCGCGGATCAGCCGCGCAGCCATGCGCTTGGTCAGGTAGATCAGCGCCGCCTTGGACGCGTGATAGCTATAGGTCTCCCACGGATTGAGCCGCAGCCCATCGATCGAGGTGATGTTGATCACCTTGGACGGCGCGTCATGGCTGGCGCGGGCCTTGAGCAGGTCGTGCAGCGCCTGCGTCAGGAAGAAGGGCGATTTGACGTTGAGGTCCATCACCTTGTCCCAGCCACTCTCCGGAAATTCGCTGAACTCGACGCCCCATGCTGCGCCGGCATTGTTGACGAGGATGTCGAGCTGCGGCTCACGCTCGGCCATCGCTGCTGCAAGCGCTTTGCAGCCGTCGACGGTCGAGACGTCCATCGGCAGCGGAATACAGTTCGGGCCGAGTTCGGCGGCGGTCTCCTCGCACGCCGGGGCCTTGCGCGACGAGATATAAACCTTGGCACCCTGGGCGATGAAGCCTTCGGCGATCATCTTGCCGATGCCGCGGCTGCCGCCGGTGACGAGCGCGACCTTGCCGGTCAGGTCAAAGAATTTGCTGGTGTCCATGTCTCTCCCTTTCGTCAGCCGCCGCGCTTCAACGTCTCGCGCGCGATGATCAGCTGCTGGATCTGGCTGGTGCCTTCGTAGATGCGGAACAGGCGGACGTCGCGGTAGAGCCGCTCGATCCCGTAATCGGCGATATAGCCCGCGCCGCCAAAGATCTGCACCGCGCGGTCGGCGACGCGGCCGACCATTTCGGTGGCGAACAGCTTCGCCGCTGCGCTCTCCATAACCACCTCCTTGCCAGCGTCCTTGGCCGCTGCCGTCTCGAGCACCAGCGCGCGGGCGGCGAGGCATTCGGTCTTGCTGTCGGCAATCATCGCCTGGATCAGCTGGTGCTCGGCGATCGGTTTGCCGAACTGCTTGCGCTCGGTTGCATAGGCGACGCAGTCGGCGATCAGCCGCTCGGCCACGCCGACACTGACCGCGCTGATATGCAAGCGCCCCCGGTCGAGCACGCGCATTGCGATCTTGAAGCCCTCACCCTCTTCGCCCAGCCGGTTAGCGGCGGGAACGGCGACATCGTCGAAGTTGACGTCGGCGACCTTCGCGCCCTTCTGCCCCATCTTCTTCTCGGGCTCGCCGATGCTGACGCCGGGCAGGTCGCGGGGGACGAGGAAGGCGGACACGCCGCGCGCGCCGGGTTCGTCGCCGGTGCGGGCCATCACGGTGAACAGCGACGCCTTGTCGGCGTTGGTGATGTAGCGTTTCGTGCCGGACAGGCGGTAGACGTCGCCGTCGCGCACCGCACGGGCCTTCACCGCGCCGCTGTCGCTGCCGACATCGGGTTCGGTCAGCGCGAAGCTGGTGACGATCTCACCTGTGGCGATCTTTGGCAGCCATAGCGCCTTCTGCTCGGGCGTGCCGGCCATGACGAGGCCCTGCGAGCCGATGCCGACATTGGTGCCGAAGGTCGATCGGAACGCCGGGGTGGTGCAACCGAGTTCGAGGGCGACGCGGCATTCCTCGACCATCGTCAAGCCCAGCCCGCCATACTCCTCGGCGATCGACAGGCCGAACAGGCCGAGCGCCTTCATCTCCTCGACGATGTGCGCCGGGATTGCATCGGCCTCTTCGACCTCAGCTTCCAGCGGGCGTAGCCGTTCGGCGACGAAGCGGCGTACCGTGTCGATCAATGCGTCAAAGGTTTCGGCGTCGAGGCTCATATCGGGCGATCCTGCTCCATACCCTGTATTCGAATCGAGGGATTAGCAGGGCCAAAACACAGACGCAAATGCCCGCCGGCGCGAACCGGCGGGCATCGTTCCTCCCCAGGAAGGCGGACCCGCGTCAGCCAAGGCGGCCTAGGCGGTGATAGAGGTTGGCGAACTGGACCGAGCGGGGATCGTCGGCGATCTTGCGGGTGTAATCGGCCACCGCTTCCTTGAGCAGGGCGAAGTCGGCGGTCGAGAAGACCGGGCGGGCAGTCGCGGGTTCGGGGGTCTTCATGGGCTTGCTCCTGTAAACTGTCGTGCATTCTGTATGACTCTCGAATGGCGATGCTGACAATTTTAATAGCGTGTCAGCGCGGTCATGGTGTAGTTCGCGCATGACAACCCAGTGGATGTTATGTAAATAATTGACACAATCTGATTGAATCGAACATAGAAAGAACAAAGGCTGTAGGACATGGCTGAGCGCAAATTGTTTGCCGGGCATGCGGTTCGCCGGCTGCGGCGGGGGCAGGGGCTGACCCAGGCCGCGATGGCCGAGATGCTCGGGGTGTCCGCCAGCTATCTCAACCTGGTCGAGCGCAACCAGCGGCCACTGTCCGCGACGCTGATGTTGGGGCTGGCGCAGGTGTTCGACTTTGACCCGCGCACGCTGGCGGCGGGGGAGCCGGGGGGCGGCGAGGAGGCGATGCGGCGGCGGCTGGCCGATCCCTTGTTCGCCGATATCGAGATCGATCGCAGTGAGCTGACCGAATGGCTGGCTGGCGCGCCCGGCGGGGCGGAGGCGTTTGCGCGGGCCTATGACCGGATTGGCGCCGGCGGGACGGTGGCGACCGGCGAAACCGAGGATCCCGGCGCGGCGGTGCGGCGCGAGGTCGAACGCTGGCGCAATCATTTCGCCGACCTCGACGCCGCCGCCGAAACGCTCGCCGACGCGCTGCGCATCGCATCGAGCGACCCGTTCGGCGCGATGGCCGAGCGGTTGCGGGTCAAGCATCAGCTGTCGATCCGCGTCCTGCCGATCGAGGTGCTGGCGGGATTGCGCGTGCGGCTGGACCTGCATGCGCGCCAGTTGCAACTGTCCGAAGCCCTCGATCCGCCCAGCCGCGTCTTCGCACTCGCCCGCCAGCTCGCAAGCGAAGCGCGGACCGAGATCGAGGCGCTGGTGCGTGGGGCGGGCTTTGCCGACCGCGTCGCCGAGCGGCTGTATCGCCGCCATCTCGCGGGCTATTTCGCCGCCGCAGTGATGATGCCCTATGCCCGCTTCCTGCGCGCGTGCGAGGCGACCGGATACGACCTCGAACTGCTGCGGCGCCGCTTCGGGGCGAGCGCGGAGCAGGTGGCGCACCGGTTGACCACATTGCAGCGCGTCGGCGCGCGCGGCTTGCCCTTCTTCATGCTGCGGATCGACCGGGCGGGGCAGGTGTCGAAGCGCTTTGCCGGAGCGAGCGGATCGCCGCTGGTCGAATCTGTCGTGCCGTGCCCGTTGCTCGACGCCTATGCCGCCTTTGCGCGGCCCGACGAGCGCATCGTCCAGCTGGTCCAGCTGGAAGACAGCTCGCGCTGGTTCACCAGCTCGCGCTGCGTCGCTCCGCCCGGCGGCTGGGCGGGGGCGGTGCGTGCGCGCTTCGTGGTCACACTCGGCCTGGCGGCGGAGGCAGCGACGGGGCTGGCGGCCGCGCGGGGCCTCGATTTCGGCGGAGAAGCCGTGCCGGTGGGCCTTGGCTGCCGTGCCTGCACGCGCGAATGCCCGCAGCGCAGCGCGCCGCCGACGGGGCGGGCGATGCTGGTCAACGAACGCGAGGCGGGGGTGTCGCCATTCGGTTTCGCAGCGGACTGAGCGACACCGTTCCGATTGGAAACGCAGCGTTTCTTCGCGCTTGCAACAAAGTCTGACACAGTTTTGCGACAAGTTGGTTGGAAGAGTTGATGTTCCTCCCGGTTGGTGTAGCGCGCTTTCCCATGCGAATGATTCTTGTCTTGGCGGCTTCGGCTGCGGCTCTGGCTTCCTGCGGCGGCGGTGATGCTGCACAGAAAAAGGGCCGCGAAGCCCCGCTGGTGACATTGGGGGCGGTGCAGTCCGCGCGCTTTGTCGAGCGGATCGATGCGGTCGGGACTGCTCGCGCGAACGAACAGGTCACGCTGACCGCGCCGGTGACCCAGCGGATCGTGCGCCTCAATTTCGACGACGGGGCCTATGTCAGCCGGGGTCAGGTGATCGCGGTGCTCGAGGCCGGGCAGCAGAATGCGCAGCTGGCGCAGGCACAGGCCCGCGCGCGGGAAGCGCAGCAGCAGCTCAACCGGCTCGAGGAACTCAAGAACCGCGGCTTCGCAACGCGCAGCGCGGTGGACGCGCAGACCGCGCTCGCCGGCCAGGCCAATGCCCAGGCGGCCGAGGCACGCGCGGCGATCGGCGATCGTGTGGTGCGCGCGCCGTTCGGCGGCTGGGTGTCGCTGCGCAACATCTCCGCCGGTGCGGTGGTCAGCGCGGGGACCGAGATCGCGACGGTCAGCGACGTCAGCCGGATCAAGCTCGATTTCACCGTGCCAGAGACGTTGCTGGCCCAATTGGAGCCCGGTCAACCGATCGTCGCGGTTGCCGCCGCCTATCCCGACCAGCCGTTTCGCGGCACGGTCACCACGATCGACCCGGTGCTGAACCCGCAAACCCGGGCCGCCACCGTGCGCGCCGTGCTCGTCAATGGTGACCGCAAGCTCAAGCCAGGGATGCTGCTGACGGTCAGCATCGAATCCCAGGCCCGGACCGCCGCCGCCGTTCCCGAGCTGGCGGTGGTGGGCGAGGGCGAGCAGAGCTTTGTCTTCATCATCGAGAATGGCAAGGCGAAGCGCGTGCAGATCCGCACCGGGCTGCGTCAGAACGGTCTGGTCGAGGTGACGCAAGGCCTGAAGCCCGGGCAGCGCGTCGTGACCGAAGGCGTGGTCAAGATCGCCGAGGGGCAGCAGGTGCGCACCGCCGGACCCGGCAATGCGGCCCCCAAGACCGGCGGCCAGGCCAAGGGTAACTGATGCAGCTGTCTGACCTCTCCGTCCGGCGGCCCGTCTTCGCCGCGGTGCTGGCGATCCTGCTGGCGATTATCGGCGTGGTCGGGTTTCTGAGCCTGTCAGTCCGCGAATATCCCGACACCGATCCGCCGGTCGTCTCGGTCGAAACCGCCTATACCGGCGCCGCCGCCAGCGTGATCGAGGCGCGGATTACCCAGCCGATCGAAGAGGCGCTGTCGGGCATCGAGGGAATCGAAACGATTACCTCCCGGTCGCGCGACGGTGTGTCGGACGTGTCGATCGAGTTCCGCGCGGGTCGCGATATCGATTCCGCCGCCAACGATGTGCGCGACCGCATCGGCAGCGTCGCCGAGGACCTGCCCGAAGAGGCGCTGGCCCCCGAAGTGCGCAAGGTCGATGCCGACAGCTCGCCGATCCTGTTCCTCGTCATTTCGCGTCCCGGCTGGTCGCGGCTCGAACTGTCCGACTATGTCGACCGCAATCTGGTCGACCGGTTCAGCACGATCGACGGTGTGGCGCGTGTGTTCGTGGGCGGTGAAGCGCGGCCATCGATGCGCATCTGGCTCGACGCGACCAAGCTCGCCGCTTTTGGCCTGACCCCCGCGAATATCGAAACCGCGCTGCGCAGCCAGAATGTGGAGCTGCCCGCCGGGCGGCTCGAAGCGCAGCAACAGAACCGCACGCTGCGGGTCGAACGGCCGTTCGGGAGTCCGGAAAGCTTTGCAGGGCTGGTCGTCGGGCGTGGCGAGGATGGCTATCTCGTCCGGCTGGGCGATGTCGCGCGGGTCGCGGTGGATGCCGAAAATCCGTATAGCGCGTTCCGCATGAACGGTCAGTCGGCGGTGGGCCTGGGCGTTGTGCGCCAGTCGGGCGCCAATACGCTGCAGGTCGCGCAGGCCGCCAAGGACGCGGCCGAGGCGATGAAGCCGGACCTGCCTGAGGGGATGACGATCACCGTCGGGTCGGACGATTCGCTGTTCATTGGCCGTGCGATCGACAAGGTGTGGCAGACGCTGGCGGAAGCGGCGATCCTGGTGGTGCTGGTCATCTTCCTGTTCCTGGGGTCGTGGCGGGCGACGCTGATCCCGGCGGTGACGGTGCCGATCTGCCTGCTCGGTGCCTGTGCGGTGCCTGTGCGGTGCTGTGGCTGGCCGGTTTCTCGATCAACCTGCTCACCCTGCTGGCATTGGTGCTCGCAATTGGCCTGGTGGTCGATGACGCGATCGTGGTGCTGGAGAATGTCTATCACCGGATCGAGGAGGGGGAGACCCCGCTGGTCGCCGCGTTCCAGGGGACGCGGCAGGTCGGGTTCGCGGTGATTTCGACGACGTTGGTCGTGTGCGCGGTGTTCGTGCCGATCTGTTTCCTGTCCGGCCAGACCGGATTGCTGTTCCGCGAACTGGCCGTGGCAATGATCGGTGCGGTCGCCTTTTCCGGTTTCCTGGCGCTCAGCCTGACGCCGATGCTGTGCTCCAAGATGCTGAAGCAGGAAAAGCGTGGGCGGTTCACCGGCTGGGTCGACGACCAGTTTCGCAAGCTCGAGAATGTCTATGGCCGCTGGCTCGGCCGCGCGATTACCAAACCGCTGCTGCCGCTGATCGGTGTGCTTGCATTCCTGTTCGCCGCCGGTGCGGCCTTCATGACGTTGCAGTCCGAACTGGTGCCCGCCGAGGATCAGGGCATCGCGCAGGTTCAGATCAGCGCGCCCGAAGGCACCGGCTTTGACCAGATGGACGCCTATATGCTCGGCGTGCAGGGCAAGCTGCTGCCGCTGGTGGACCAAGGCACGGTGCGCACGATCATCACGCGGACCCCCGGCGGCTTCGGCGCGAGCGACGATTTTAACAGCGGCACCTTCATCGTTTTCCTGAAACCCTGGGAAGAGCGCGAGAAATCGACGCAGGACATCGCCCAGCAGATCAACCGCATCCTCGCCAACGAGCCCGCGGTGCGCGGCAACGCGCAGGTCCGCTCGGCGCTGGGGCGTGGGCGCGGACAGCCGATCAACTTCGTGCTGGCGGGCAACACCTATGAGGGGCTGGCCGCCGCGCGCGACCGGATTCTCGCCGCCGCTGCCGCCAATCCCGGCATCATCAACCTCGATTCCGATTACAAGGAAACCAAGCCGCAGATGCGGATCGAGGTCGATACGACGCGCGCCGGCGATCTGGGCGTATCGGTCAACGACGTCAGCCAGGCGCTGCAGACCTTGCTCGGTTCGCGCCGCGTCTCGACCTATCTCGACCGCGGCGAGGAATATCGCGTGATCGTTCAGGCGGACGCGGAGAACCGCTCGACCCTCGCCAACCTTGCCCAGATCCAGGTGCGCGCCCGCGACGGATCGCTGGTACCGCTGTCGAACCTCGTCACCACGCGCGAAGTGTCGGGTCCCCGCGATCTCGGTCGCTACAACAAGCTGCGCGCGATCACGTTGTCGGGTGGCGTCGCGCCGGGCTATTCGCTGGGCGAGGCGCTGACCTTCCTGCAGGAGCAGGCGGCGCAGTCGCCGGAGGTGCTGGCGGTCGGCTATCGCGGCGAGAGTCAGGCGTTCGTCGAGACCGGCGGGTCGATCCTGCTGGTGTTCGGGTTGACCATCCTGATCATCTACCTGCTGCTTGCCGCACAGTTCGAAAGCTTTGTGCACCCCGGCGTGATCATCATGACCGTGCCGCTGGCGGTCGCGGGCGGAATGCTGGGGCTGTTCTTCTTTGGCAAAACGTTAAACCTGTACAGTCAGATCGGCATCGTCATGCTGGTCGGCCTGGCGGCGAAGAACGGCATTCTGATTGTCGAATTCGCCAATCAGTTGCGCGACGAGGGCAAGGAAATCGCCGAGGCGATCCGGCTGGCCTCTGCCCGGCGCCTGCGCGCGATCCTGATGACCTCGATCGCGACGGCGGCGGGCGCGGTGCCGCTGATGCTGGCGGACGGCGCGGGCGCGGGCGCGCGGTCGGCGATCGGCGTGGTGATTGTGTTCGGGGTCATGCTGGCGACGCTCATCACCTTGTTCCTGATCCCGATCCTCTATAGCAGGCTTGCGAAGTGGACTGGTTCGCCCCAAGCGGTGAGCCGGGAGCTTGACGCGGCGATGGCATCGCAGCAACCGGCCGAATAGGGCGGCTACAAGAACGGGGAGCGGGGAATGGAGATTGCGTCCAAGGGGCAATTGCGGCTGGCGTTTCTGCGCTGGGCGATCGTCACCGTTCCGTTCATCCTGCTGCTCGGCTTTACCTCGGCCCGCATCGCCCCGACCGGGGCCGACAACCCCTGGTACCAGATGCTCGAAAAGCCGGCGCAGACCCCGCCGGACTGGGCATTTCCCGTGGCATGGGCGGTCATCTATGTCCTGATGGGCCTCGCGCTGGCGATGATCATCAACGCGCGCGGATCGAAGCTGCGCGGCCCGGCTTTGGTACTGTTCGCGGTGCAGATGGGCGCGAACCTTGCCTGGTCGCCGTTGTTCTTTGGCATGCATCAGCCCTTCTGGGCATTCGTGCTGATCGGCGTGATCCTGGTGCTGGCGCTGGCAACGACGGTGATGTTCGGCCGGATCCGCACGGGCGCGGCGATCCTGATGGTCCCATATCTTGGCTGGCTGTGCTTTGCTGGCTGGCTGTGTTTCCAGATCGATCAGCTTAACCCCAATGCCGCAACCCTTGTCCCGGCGCAGTCGGCGCCCCAGATGAGTATTTGAGGAGCCGACTTATCATGCAGAGCGACAACCGCATTTTCGACGATTTCGTGAAGTTCGTGAATGGCGCTGCCGGCACCATGGCTGGCATGGCGCGTGAGGGCGAGGGCGCCGCGCGCGAGCGGTTCAAGAGCTTTGTCGGCGGCATGGATTTCGTGGCGCGCGACGAGTTCGAGGCGGTGAAGGCGATGGCGGTCGCGGCGCGCGACGAGAATGACGCGCTGCGTGCACGGATCGAGGCGCTCGAGGCGAAGCTCGCCGCTGCACCTGCAGCTGCAGCTGCGAAGCCCGCAAAGCCGAAAAAGGCCGCGCCGGGCGTCTGAGCCCAGCCTTTTCCACATCTATTTCCGCCGGATTAACGCTAAGCTGCTTGTGCAGCGCGGCGAGGATTGGCACCAACTGCGTCAGGCAAGGGCCGGGCGGAGGACGACCGGAATGCTCGATGAGAGCGAATATGAGCGCGACGACGATGCCGCGCCGATCGACATGCTGGAAAGCTATTTCGCGGCGCATGGCTGGAGCCATACGCGCGAAGAGGATGAGGTCGTTGCCAAGGTAAAGGGCAGCTGGACCGAATATGAGCTGCGCGCGATCTGGCGCGAGGACGATGGCGTGCTGCAGTTTCTGGCGTTCCCGGATGTCCGCATCCCGGACGAGCGCCGCGGCGCGATCTATGAGACGATCGGGCTGGTCAACGAACAGCTGTGGGTCGGCCATTTCGAATTATGGTCGTCCAGCGGCATCCTGCTCTATCGCCACGCCGCGATGATCCCCGGCGACGACGGCGCATCGATCACGCTGCAGCACACCGAATTGCTGGTCGAAAGCGCGATCGACGAATGCGAACGCTTCTACCCGGTGTTTCAGTTCGTCCTGTGGGGCGGGAAGACGCCGAAGGAAGCGATTGCGGCGGCGCTGATCGATACGCAGGGCGAGGCGTAGGCGCGGTCAGGAGCCGTAGATCATGCAGGTGGCCTCTTCGTCCGGTTCCTCAATCGGCGCGTGGCTTCCAATTCCGATGATCGAACTCCACCTTAAGCGCGCCGTTTTCCGATCCTTGTCGGGGGTGAGCGACATCTTCCCTGCTATCAGTTTCACACGCATATTGAATTCGATACCACCATCGACCTTTTTTGCGCGCCAGCGCGTCAAATTGTCCGAATAGGTCCGAGGAATCCCGCGAACAGCCACTTTGACATTGGATATCTTCCGCCCCTTTTCTTCATAAAGAAGGCTGAACTCCTGCTTTGATGCAATGTTCGTACAGCGCCAGGCTACAGGCATTTGATCGCTGACGAAAAGGGGCGCTGAAAGAGCCAGAATCAACATAATATCGTCTACCCCTCCGGCCCGATGGTCTTCACCACCTTGCCCGTCTCATCGAGAAAGTCGATTGCTGCACCACCGTCCGGCGCGACCTTGAGCATCAGGCGGGGTTTGCCGCTGGCGTCCTGCAGCATCACCACCGATGCCTTGTCGCGCGACTTGCCGACGAACAGGCGGCCCGCACCTTTCGACGCATCGGGGCGAATTGCCGCCTTGCCCTCGGCCTTGGTGAACATGCTCTCGGCACCGCGATCGGAGATGATCAGCGCGGCGCTGTCGCGGCTGCCATTGTCGGTCTGGACGATCTGCACGGTCTGGTCATTTTCATAGCGGTCAAAGGTCAGGCTCGCCCCGGCATTGACCTTGTCGCCGTCCTTCTTGCCCGCCCAGATCAGCCCGCCATTCTCGGTCCCTTCGTCGTTCATGAACAACATGCCGGCGGCAAAGGCGCGGTCGGGGCGGGCGATTTCCTCGCCCTTGTAAAAGGCGCCGGGGAAGCGGCCCTTGCTGGCGATTACCGGCCGCAGCGTGCCGTCGGGTTCGCGGACATTGATCCGCTCGACGTCGATCGTGCCGAATTTCTGCGGCTTGGTTGCCGCCACCAGCGTCACCGCTGCAATCGTCACCGCTGCACCCGTCACCAGACCCTGCCAATATGCCATTCAATCCCCCAAACGTTGCGGATACGAAACCTACCCGCGCGGAAGGCGGGGTCAACTCGCCATGCGCGGCGATTGGGCTTGACGCACCGCCAAGCTTCTTCGACGGGCGGAGGCGCGTGATGGAGCTATGGCAATGACGACCCCCAAGACCCTGTGGCTGATCGGATGCGGCAATATGGCGGGGGCGATGCTGCGGCGCTGGATCGCGGCGGGTGCGGTGCAGGGGGCGGACGTGTTCGTCCTCAACCGCAGCGACCGCGCGCTGCCCGAAGGCGTGCGGCAGGGGCGGGCGCTTCCCGATGGCGCGTTGCCCGATGCGGTGATGCTGGGGGTGAAGCCGCAGCAGCTCGACGGGATTGCCGAACAGATTGCGGCGCGGATCGCGGGTGTGCCGATGTTGGTGTCGATCCTCGCCGGGGTCGAGGAGGCTGCGCTGGCGACGCGCTTCAATGCCGGTGCTACCATCCGTGCGATGCCGAACCTGCCGGTCGAGATCGGCAAGGGCGTCGTGGCGCTGCACAGCGACAGTGCCGACGACCCTGCGCGTGCGAGGGCACAGGCGCTGATGGCGCCGTTGGGCCTGGTCGAATGGGTCGATGTCGCGCGCTTCGACGCCGTGACCGCGCTGGCGGGGAGCGGCCCGGCCTTTGTCTATCGCTTCATCGATGCGCTGGCTGAAGCGGGCGCGGCGGTCGGCATTCCCGCCGATCAGGCGCTGCGGTTGGCGCTGGCGACGGTGGAGGGCGGGGCGCTGCTCGCCGCGCAATCGCCGGACACGCCCGCTGCGCTCGCCGACAAGGTGGCCAGCCCCGGTGGTTCGACGCGCAAGGGGCTGGACGTGCTCGATGCCGATGCAGCGCTGATCAAGCTGCTCACCGCCACCCTCGGAGCCTCGGAGCGCCGCAACGCCGAAATGGCCGCCGCCGCGCGCGGCTGAGGCGGAACGTCCAACCCGCTGAAAACGTTGTCCCGCCAATATCCTATTCACGGAGGCGATGATGGCGACCAAGACTCAGAGCAGAGCGACCCAGGCAGACAATCAGGCCCGCGATGGCAAGGGCCGGTTCAAGGAAGAAGGTGGCTGGGGCGGCAGCTTCGGCGCGATTGCCGGCGCGACCGCAGCCGGTGCCGCGCTCGGCGTGCTGGCGATGCTGGGCCGCAAGGCTGCGGTGCAGTCGCCGACCCTGCTGGCGGGCGACTGGATGGATGGGCTGATCGCCGAGCACCAGGCGGTGCTCAAGCTGCTCGACGCGATTGAGGCGACCGACGACACAGCGACCGCGCGCCGCACGCTGATGCTGACCCAGCTTAAGCATGCGCTGGCCAAGCATGCGATCGAGGAAGAAAATGTGATCTATCCCGCGCTGCGCGAAGCCGGGAAGGTGGCGGAAGCCGATGAGCTCAACAGCGAGCATGGCTATGTGAAGCAGCACCTCTACGAGCTCGACAATATGCCCGCCGCCAGCCCGCAATTTCTGGCCACGATCCGCAAGCTGCGCGGCGAGCTGGAACAGCATATGAAGGACGAGGAGGAACGCCTGTTCCCGCAGCTGCGCGCCAGCCTGTCGGACGAGAAGAATGCGGTCCTGACCAAGGCGATGAACCGCGAAGGATTCAAGGTGGCGTGACCTTTTTGGCCCTTCCCCTTTAGGGGAGGGGCTTACTTGCCGCCCAGATCGGACACCCGTTTGCGCTCGTCAGCGGGGATCAGCCCTTCGAGCACCGCCCAGAACCCCCCGACCGCCGCCTGTCCCGCAGAGGAATAGGCGGCGGTCATTTTTTCGCGCAGGGCGTCGAACAGCTCGGCCTCCAGCCGTGCCCCCTCGGCGGTCAGGCGCAACAGGCGCTGGCGGCGGTCTTCGCGCCCCGGCCGCGTCTCGATCAGTCCGCGCTCGGTCAGGTCGGTCAGGACACGGCCGAGCGATTGTTTGGTGATCGCCAGCAACGCGATCAACTCGCCCACGGTGATATCCGGTTGGCGCGCCACGAAATAGATCGCACGATGGTGCGCGCGACCCAGCCCCTGCGCCGCCAGCCCTTCATCGATCGAGCGGGTGAGATGGCTGTAACCGAAATAGAGCAGCTCTACCCCGCGCCGGATTTCGGCTTCGCGCAGGAATAGCGGGGACGCAGTTGGGACAGCCATGTTGACCTGTTTTGCCATCGGCTTTAGGTCAGCGCAACGATCAATTCAGGAGAGTGAAGTGAGCAGCACGCCGTTCCAGATCGAAGCCAATCCGGCTCCCGTCGACGCGAACGCGCGAACCCGCCTGCTCGCCGACCCCGGATTTGGCAAGCTGTTCACCGATCACATGGCGATGATCCGCTGGTCGGATACAAGGGGCTGGCATGACGCGAAGATCACCGCGCGCGGCCCGCTCATGCTCGATCCGGCGACCGCCGTGCTGCATTATGCGCAGGAGATTTTCGAGGGACTCAAGGCCTATCGCCTGAGCGACGGAGGTACAGCGCTGTTCCGTCCGCAGGAGAATGCCCGTCGCTTTCGCGAATCGGCGCAGCGCATGGCGATGCCGGAACTGCCCGACGATCTGTTCATCGGCTCGCTTGAAGCGCTGGTTGCAGCCGATCGCGACTGGATCCCCGAGCTTGAGGGCGGATCGCTGTATCTGCGCCCGTTCATGTTCGCGAGCGAGGTGTTCCTAGGCGTCAAGCCGGCCAGCGAATATCTCTACCTCGTCATCGCTTCGCCCGCCGGCGCCTATTTCAAGAGCGGGGCCAAGGCGGTGACGATCTGGGTGTCCGACCATTATACGCGCGCCGCGCCTGGCGGGACCGGCGCGGCCAAATGCGGCGGCAACTATGCCGCGAGCCTGGTTGCGCAGGCCGAGGCGATCAAGCAGGGCTGTGACCAGGTCGTGTTCCTCGACGCGGCCGAGCGGCGCTGGGTCGAGGAACTGGGCGGCATGAACCTGTTCTTCGTGTTCGATGATGGCAGCATCGTCACTCCGCCGCTGACCGGCACGATCCTGCCCGGAATCACCCGCGATGCGATCATCACCCTGGCGCGCGACCAGGGGATGACGGTGCGCGAGGAGCCCTATGCGATGGACCAGTGGGAAGCGGATGCACAGAGCGGGCGGCTGGTTGAAACCTTCGCCTGCGGCACTGCTGCGGTGGTCACGCCGGTCGGACAGGTCAAGAGCCGCGACGGCGGCTTCACCATCGGCAGCGGCGGGCCGGGACAGGTCACCGAGGCGCTCAAGGCGCGCCTGACCGCGATCCAGCGCGGCGAAGCGCCGGACCCGCATGGCTGGGTGCATCGGTTCGGCTAAATTCTCTTTTCAGGCGGTGCGCGGCGCTCTAAGGGCGTCGCTTCCGCGATGTTGGGGCGTAGCCAAGCGGTAAGGCAGCGGTTTTTGGTACCGCCATGCGCTGGTTCGAATCCAGCCGCCCCAGCCATTCCGACGTCGCGATGCGGCCCTTAGAGGCTGAAACCTATGCATCTCTTGAGCAGAGAGCGCGCCTCGAAAGCTGCGCGGCGAGGTGGGTCGGTCCATCGTGCCGTGCAGCACCGGCGGGCGCCCCCCGATCAATCTGTGCTGCCATGCAAAAGTTCCGACTTGCTCTCGACAGCGAGCCATGAAAGCGAGGAACGGATCACGGCCGCCAGGATTTCCAGTTAGATGACCAACATGATCGCGGGCGCACTGCCCTTTTCGCGTACCAGGATCGGGCTCGGTACCGCATTGGGCGTGGCCGGGGCGCTGATCTTCTTCCTGATCACCGGCGCCCTTGCCTATTCGAACATGCTGACGCTGCGGGCCGACACCGCCAAGGTCGTCCACACGCATGAAGTGATTACCGAGTTAGGAAGTCTTTTGTCAGCGGTTCAGGATGCGGAAACCGGCCAGCGGGGCTTTCTGCTCACGGGCAACAACCGCTATCTCGAACCCTATCAGGATGCGGTCGCGCGGGCGGACGCCAGTGTGAGTGCGATCCAGGCGCTGACGCGCGACAATCCGGTCCAGCAAGTCAATCTGCGCCGTCTCAAGCCCCGGATCGACGCGCGCTTTGCCGCGCTGCGGGAGACGATCGCGTTGCGCCGGACGATGGGCACTGCAGCGGCGCTGGAGGAGATCAATACCGATCGCGGCAAGATTCAGATGGATGCGGTGCGCGTGCAGATCGAGGCACTGCGGGCTGAAGAGCGGCGGCTGCGCGGCGCTCGACTGCAGCAAATGGACAGTGCCTATGCGACCGCGACGCTCAGCGGCGTGCTCGCCGCGATCCTGGGCATCGGACTGACGCTCGCGGTCGGCTTGCTGGTCCATCGCAGCACCGTTGCGCGGCAACGCCAAGCCTGGCTGCAGGCCGGCGAAGTCGGACTTAGCCAGGCGATGCTGGGCGACAAGACCGTGCATCAGCTCAGCGAGAGCATCCTCGATTTCCTCACCCCCTATCTCGGCGCACAGGCGAGCGTGTTGTTCAAGGGCGAGCATGGCGCGTTCGAGCGGATGGCGACCCTTGGGGTGCCGGGGGACGCGACCGTGACCGACCGGTTCCGCTTGCGTGAAGGCATGCTCGGGCGAGTCGCGGCCGATGGCGCGCCGGTGGTGCTCGACGATGTGCCGGAGGGGTATCTGACGCTGGGTTCGGCGCTCGGGCGCGATACGCCGCGCCACCTCGTCATCGCCCCGCTCAACGCCGATGGCACGACCAACGCGGTGCTCGAACTGGGCTTTCTGCATCCCGTGAGCGCGGGAGCGCTGGAGCTGCTGGAGCGCATCGCTCAACCTGCCGGCGTTGCCCTGCGCTCTGCCAAATATCGCAGCGAGCTGCAGGCGTTGCTCGATGAAACGCAGCGCCAGTCCGAAGAGCTGCAGGTGCAGAGCGAGGAGCTGCGCGTCTCGAACGAGGAGCTGGAGGAGCAGGGGCGCGCGCTCAAGGAATCGGCCGTGCGGCTGGAGCAGCAGCAGGTCGAGCTGGAACAGACGAATAGCCAACTGGAGGAACAGGCGCAGCTGCTGGAAGCACAGCGCGACGATCTGGCGCGGACCAGTGCTGCGGTCGAACTGAAGGCGCGGGAGCTGGAGCAGGCGAGCCAGTACAAGTCCGACTTCCTCGCGAATATGAGCCATGAGCTGCGCACGCCGCTCAACTCGCTGCTGATTCTGTCGAAGCTGCTCGGCGACAATCCCAATGGCAATCTGACCGACGAGCAGACGCAATATGCCCGGACGATCCAGGCGTCGGGCAACGACCTGCTGAACCTGATCAACGACATCCTCGATCTGTCGAAGATCGAGGCTGGCCATGTCGAGATCGATGCGCAGACGGTGACGCTGGCCCGCCTCACCGCCGATCTGCGTCAGACCTTTGACCCGATTGCCAAGGACCGGGGGCTGAATTTCAGCATTGACGTCTCCAGCGATGCGCCCACCGCGATCGGCACGGACCGCCAGCGGCTGGAGCAGGTTCTGAAGAACCTGCTCTCCAACGCCTTTAAATTCACCGAAGCAGGCGGCGTGTCGCTCGCGATCGCGCCAGTGGAGGGCGACCGGCTGGCGCTCACCGTTACCGACACCGGCATCGGCATTTCGCCCGAACAGCATCAGGCGATTTTCGACGCATTCCGCCAGGCAGACGGCGCAATCAACCGCAAGTTCGGCGGTACCGGCCTTGGCCTGTCGATCTCGCGCGAGCTGACGCGCCTGCTCGGCGGATCAATCTCGCTCAAGAGCAAGCCGGGAGCCGGCAGCAGCTTCACCGTCACGATCCCGCTCGATTACGATCCCGCGCTGGTCGAAGCCCGCGTGGAGGCGAGCGCGCCTGCCGCGCCTGCGCCCGCCATCATCCCGCCGCGCCGCGCGCCGCGGCTGGCGCCGGTCGAGGATGATCGCGATCGGCTGGAAGGCGCGCGGCGCGTGCTGCTCGTGGTCGAGGATGATCAGGTCTTTGCCGGAATCGTGCGCGATCTGTCGCGAGAGGCGGGGTTCCAGACCCTGGTTGCCGGCACCGCCGAAGAGGCGCTGGATCTTGCCCGCCAGCACCGCCCGAGTGCGATCGTGCTGGACCTTGGCCTGCCCGACCAGTCCGGTCTTGCCGTGCTCGACCGGCTCAAGCGCGAGGATGCGACCCGCCACATCCCGATCCATGTCGTATCGGCCAGCGACCAGACCCAGACCGCCTTTTCGCTCGGCGCTATGGGCTATCTGCTCAAGCCGGTGAAGCGCGAGGATCTTGCCCACGCGCTCGAAACGCTGGAGGCGCAGCTGACCCGCACGGTCCGGCGCGTGCTGATCGTCGAGGACGATCCCGTGCAGCGCGATGCGGTGGGCAAGCTGTTGGCCGGGCCCGAGGTCGAAACGGTCGGCGCGGGCACCGCCGCCGAGTGCCTTCAGCTCCTGCGCGAGCAGACCTTTGACTGCATGGTGCTTGACCTCACGCTGCCCGACGCGTCCGGCTTCTCGCTGCTCGAAACGCTGAGCGAGGACGAGGCGCACGGCTTCCCCCCGGTGATCGTCTATACCGGCCATGACCTGTCGCGCGAAGACGAGCAGAAGCTGCGCCGCTATTCGAGCTCGATCATCATCAAGGGCGCGAAATCGCCCGAGCGCCTGCTCGATGAAGTGACGCTGTTCCTGCACCAGGTCGTCTCCGAACTTCCGCCTGAACAGCAGAAGATGATCCAGCAGGCGCGGCACCGCGATGCGTTGCTGGAGGGCCGCCGAATCCTGATCGTCGAGGACGATGTCCGCAACGTCTATTCGCTGACCAATATCCTCGAGCCGCGCGGCGCAAAGGTCGCGATTGCGCGCAATGGCCAAGAGGCACTCGACGCGCTCGATCGCGCCGCCGGAACGCCCGAGGCGATCGATCTGGTGCTGATGGACGTGATGATGCCGGTCATGGATGGCCTGGAGGCGACGCGGCGGATGCGGCTCGACCGGCGCTGGTCGAAGCTGCCGGTGATCATGCTGACAGCCAAGGCGATGCCGGACGATCAGGCCAATTGCCTGGCCGCCGGCGCCAATGATTACATGTCCAAGCCGCTCGACGTCGACAAATTGCTGTCACTGGTGCGTGTATGGATGCCGCGTTGACCCAGGGATCGACCGAAGCGGTCGAGGATATCGAGATTCAGCTGCTGCTGGAGGCGTTGTTTCGCCGCTATCATTACGACTTTCGCCATTATGCGCGGGCGTCGATCAAGCGGCGGTTGCGCCAGGCGCGCGAGCAACTCGGCTTTTCCGATTTCACGGAGATGCAACAGGCACTGCTGCACGGCGATACGCTGGTCACGCGCCTGCTCGACTATCTCACTGTCCAAGTGAGCGAGATGTTTCGCGACCCCGGCTATTTCCGCGCGATCCGCGAACAGGTGCTGCCGCATCTGCGCACCTATCCCTCGCTGAAGTTATGGATTGCCGGATGCAGCCAGGGCGAGGAACTCTATTCCTTCGCGATCCTGTTGCACGAGGAAGGCTTGCTCGACCGGACGCTGATCTATGCGACCGACATCAACCCCGCCGCGCTGGAAGCCGCGCAGAGTGGCGTTTATGCGCTGGATCGGCTTGCGGCGTTCACGCAGAACCATCAGCGCGCGGGCGGCAAGACCTCGCTGTCCGACTATTATACCACCGCCTATGGCCGGGCGGTGTTCGACAAGAAGCTGCGCGCGCAGGTCGTCTTTTCCGACCATAGCCTGGTGACCGACGCGGTGTTCGCCGAATGCCAGTTCGTGTCCTGCCGCAACGTCATGATCTATTTCGACCGGCCGCTGCAGGATCGCGCGGTCGGGTTGTTCAAGGATTCGCTGACCCGGCGCGGTTTTCTCGGCCTGGGGTCAAAGGAAACGCTGCGCTTCTCCGCCCATGCCGACGCGTTCAGCGAATTCGTGCGGGAAGAAAAAATCTACCAGCGGCGCGACGGATGAGCGGCCCGACCCCGCAAGCGGTGGTGATCGGCGCATCGGCGGGCGCGGTGCAGGCGCTGTCCGCAATTCTGCCGCGCCTGCCGGCCGACTATCCCGTGCCGGTGCTGATCGTCGTGCATGTCCCCGACGGGCCATCCGGCCTTACCGCCCTGTTTGCAAGCAAGAGTGCGATGGCGTTCCGTGAGCCTGAGGACAAGGAGCCGATCGTGCCGGCAACCGCCTATCTCGCCCCACCCGGCTATCACATGCTGGTCGAGGCGGATCGCAGCATCGCCCTGTCCACCGACGAGCCGGTGCTGTTCTCCCGCCCATCGATCGACGTCCTCTTCGAAACCGCCGCCGACAGTTACGGTGCCGGGCTGACCGGCATCATCCTGACCGGCGCGAATGAAGACGGCGCGCGCGGCGCCGCCGCGGTCCACAAGGCGGGCGGCACGGTTCTGGTCGAAGACCCAGCAACCGCCTATGCCCCAGCGATGCCGACGGCCGCGCTGATGCGCTGCCCGGCTGCAGCCCCGATGTCGCTCGACGGGATCGCCGATCATCTGCTTAACCTTGGAACATCATGAGCAACGCGCCCGAACCGATCTATTTTCTGCTCGTCGACGATCTCGAGGAGAATTTGCTCGCGCTCGAGGCGCTGCTGCGGCGCGACGGCCTGTCCTTTCTGCGCGCGCGGTCGGGCGAGCAGGCGCTGGAACTGTTGCTGCAGCATGAGGTCGCGCTCGCACTGCTCGACGTGCAGATGCCGGGCATGGACGGGTTCGAACTGGCCGAGTTCATGCGTGGCAATGTGCGCACCCGGCATGTGCCGATCATCTTCGTGACCGCCGGCAGCGCCGACATCCAGCGGCGCTTTCGCGGCTATGAGGCGGGCGCGGTGGACTTCATTCAGAAGCCGATCGAGCCCGATATCCTGCGCGGCAAGGCCAATGTGTTTCTCGAGCTTTATCAGCAACGTCGCGCGCTGTCCGATGCCGCCGACCAGCTCGAGAGTGAGGTGCGCAAACGGACCGCCGAGCTTGAGCACACGCTCGCACGCCTGCAATCGGAGATCGCCGAGCGCGAGCGCGCCGAAGCGTCGCTGCGCCAGAGCCAGAAGATGGAGGCAGTGGGTCAGCTGACCGGAGGGATCGCGCACGATTTCAACAACATGCTGACGGGAATCATCGGGGCGCTCGATCTCATGCGGCGCAAGATCGCAGCCGGGCGGATCGACGAGATTGATCGCTATATCGACGCGGCCAGCACCTCGGCCGGGCGCGCGGCATCGCTGACCCACCGGCTGCTGGCCTTTTCGCGCCGCCAGTCGCTCGACCCGCGCCCGCTCGACATCAATGACCTGATCCGATCGATGTCGCCGCTGGTCGAACATGCGCTGCCCGAACGGATCGAGTTGGTGCTGGCCTATGGGACCGACCTCCCGCACGCGCTGGCGGACGCCAATCAGCTTGAAAATGCGGTCCTCAACCTTGCGATCAATGCGCGCGATGCCATGCCCGATGGCGGGCGGCTGACGATCGAAACCAGCGTCGTCGATGTCGATGCCACCCATAGCGCGACGCGCCCCGGTCTGCCGCTCGGCCAACTCGTTCAGGTGTCGGTGTCCGACACCGGCACCGGCATCCCCGCCGACGTGCTCGAAAAGGTGTTCGAGCCGTTCTTCACCACCAAGCCACAGGGGCACGGCACGGGCCTGGGCCTGTCGATGGTCTATGGCTTTGCGCAGCAGAGCGGCGGGGCCGTGCGGATCCACAGTCAGCCGGATCTCGGCACTTCGGTGAAGCTGTATTTGCCGACGACCAGCGCGCGCCCCGTCGCCGTCGAAGCGGCTCCGAGTGCGAATTATCGGGGTGCAGGGCAGCGCGTATTGATCGTGGAAGACGATGATGCGGTGCGCATGCTCGTGTGCGAAGTTCTTCAGGAACTCGACTATGAGGCGATCGAAATCTCCGACCCGACCGCCGCGCTGCCGTTGCTAGCGTCGGACGCGCGCATCGACCTCATGGTGTCCGATATCGGAATGCCCGGTCTCAATGGCCGGGATCTGGCCAATGCCGCGCGCCTGCATCGGCCTGAACTGCCGATCCTGTTCATCACCGGCTATGCCGAACAGGCAACCCAGCGTGGTGAGTTTCTGGGTGAAAACATGTCGATGATCACCAAGCCGTTCTCGCTCGACACGCTGGCGCTGACGATCAACGAACTGATCGGTGAAGGCCGGTGACGTTCCCGAAAGGGACTGGCGGCCCCGCCAGCCCGACCTGATCGCACTACTGTCCCTGCACCAGTGCGGCGGGGGCTTCGGTCAGCAGCCGCCACGGGGTCGGCAGATAATCGAGCGACATGTAGAAGTAAAAGGCGCAGGACCCGTCGGGACGGAAGGTCGCGCCCTTGACGATGCCGAACGCGGTGGTGCCGCTGAACACCGGGCCGCCGCTGTCGCCCAATTTGCACGTTGGCCCCGCCACCGCGACCCAGGTCGGCAGGCAATAGCCGCCGCACAATTGCCCCGCCGGCGCGAAGTCGAGCAACGTCACCTCGGCACAACTGTAACCGGTGCTTTCGCCGCGATGGCAGACAAAGTCGCCCGCGCGGGTGCTCGTCTTGCTGCGCTGAGCCTCGACCGGGCGGGTGAGGGTGCGCGCGGTATCGGCGAAGAATGTTGGGCGTGCGGCGGTGGGAACCGCGTGAATCTGCACGTCGTGATAGCCCCAGCCCCATTGCCCGACAAAGCCGAGCGGCGTGGCCTGACGCGCCGGATCGATATAAGCGAGGTCGTCTAAGCAATGCGCCGCAGTGGTGATCGCGGTGCGCGTGCCATCGCCGACCAAAAAACCGCTGGTGCAGCGATAACGCCTCCCGCTCGCCGGGTCGGTCCCGTCAAGCCGTCCGCCGCCCTGCGGCCCGAGATTGCGGTCGACCAGATCGAGCATACGGATGCGCACCGGCACGCCGGCCAGCTGGGTCAGGCGGGTGTCGAGCGTGGCCGCTCCCCCGGCGCGGTCGACCACCGACTGGGCGGCAATGACCACCAGTTCGCCGGTACGCGGATCGATGCCCATCGACGGCGTCCCGCTGAGTGCGGCGCGGATCGCAGGCTGGTGATGGGTGAGCGCCCATAGCACGCGCTCGCGACTGGCCTTCGCGCCGGTACGGAACTGCACGGGCACGCGCATCGAGCCGGCCATCACGCTGGTCGGCGCCACCGGACTCTCGCCGGTGAGATACACGATGAAACGATAGTCCGGGCGATGCTGGACGGAAATGCCGGCGAGGCGATCGCGATAGCGCTCGGCGATGGCATCGATGGCCGGCACGCTGTCCTGCTGCGCGATCAGCCGCCGCACCGCCTCTGGTGCGGGGACGCCATAGGCGCGGGCATATTCGGCGGCATCCTGCGCCAGTGCTTCGGCGCGCGTCTGTGTGGTTTGCGCGATGGCTGGGCTGGTCCCGACCAACAGCGCGATGAACCAGAAAAGCCGTGAGCGAAACAAACTCATCATCGTCGTCTAGCCCGCCTCAATGCCCACGCAAAGCAGAAGGCGCACGCCTGATGCGATCCGAAAACGGGCCGGCGAACCGCGCCATGCCAGGTTCGACTGCCACGACGACCTGGCGGCCGGCGACGGCATCAATCTAAACTGCGCGCCTGCGTCGCCAGAATGAGCGCGCCGGTAATGCCCGATGCGTCGCCCAACGCCGGTGCACAGACACGGTGCCGCTGACCGCCGGGCAAATAGGCAGCATCCAGCGCATGGGTCGCATCGGCGACCGCGGGGAGCAGTCCGGGTGTCGCCAGCACCCCGCCGCCGATCACGATCGTCTCGACCGCCGTCGTGGCAAACAACGTGTGGCACGCCTGAGCGAGGTAACCGGCCACCAGGGCATGTGCGGGATGATCCGTCGGAAGCTCCGACAATGTTGTGCCCCACCGTTTCTGGATGGCGGGCCCGCTTGCGAGACCTTCGAGACAGTCGCTGTGGAACGGGCAGCTACCCGCGTCGGTGTCTCCCGGGGGACGGCGCGGGTAATAATGCCCCATCTCGGGGTGCGCTACGCCGTGGACGCAGTGGCTGTCGAGCACAAGGCCGACGCCGATCCCGGTGCCGACCGTCATATAGGCAAGCGAGCTTCCGCCTCGCCCCGCGCCAAGCCGTGCCTCGGCGACAGCCGCAGCGTTGACGTCGGTCTCGACCGCGACGGGCACCTGCAATGCGTTGCCCAGGGATCCGGCAAGGTCGAACCCGCTCCAGCCCGGTTTGGGGGTCGAGAGGATATGACCCCAGTCGGGCCGCGTCCGGTCAAGGCCGACCGGACCGAAGGTGCCGAGGCCGAGCGCCTCGATCGGCGGTTGCTGGGCAAACCATGCCAGCGCAGCGGCAATCGTGCTTTGGGGATCGCGGGTCGGAATCGATGTGCGCGCGATAATCGCACCCGGTGCGGTGCCGACCGCGAGTACGAACTTGGTGCCCCCCGCTTCGATCGCGCCAAGCATCAGACGAGCGCCGCCGCGCTCAGGCGAACGCTTTCTCCATCGAAGACAAGCTGGAGCAGCGGGGCCGGGGCGCCGACAAAGCCATTCTCTCCCGGCGCGTCGACGAAGCTCGCCGTGACCCCCTCGGCGCTCACGAACCAGCTATAGCTGCGGAAGGGATCTGCATCGGGGTTGGCAATCACCAGACCGCTTCCATTCAAAGGGCGCCATGGGCCGGTCATCCGGTCGGCAACCATACCGTAGAGGCCGGTCGGCCCGGCCGCAACGCCCGGCGAAAAGGTCGAGCGCTGCGTTACCCAGAACAGATAGTAGCGGTCGCCATGGGCAACGATGTGCGCCCGCTCAAGTTCATTATTCACGCCGTCGGCATGAACGACCGGCGGGAGCAGCACCCATCCGTCCGACGTGCAGCGGGCCAGTCCCACCGCGCCGTTATAGTCCGAAGTGGTCGCGGCAAGCGATGCCGTGAACACGAGATAATCTGCCCCGTCCGAAGGGTCGCGAAAGAAAGCAGGGTCTCGAAACGCCTTGATGCGACCGGGCTCCCCCTCATGCGCATCGGCCGCGCAATAGTCTGCGGTCATTGCGCGGATCGATGGTGCCGGGACGCTCCAGGCACCGATGGATCCGTCCGCCTCGACCGGCGCGTGCGCCTCGTAGAGCTTTTGCTGATAACCCCCCGAACGGGTGGCGGACCCGGCACCGGTAAAAAACAGGGTCACCCGTCCGTCCATCAACAGCGCCGAACCCGCCCATTCGCGCTCATAGGGAACAACGACTGAGGGAAGCACGGCGCCCCGATCGACCCAGCCACCATCAACCTGTTCCAGCCAACGGATCCGGGCTGCGAAATGACGTGCCGCCGGGTCGCCCCGGTCCGGCGCGGTGAGTGCCATCCACCGCGCACGTCCGCCGATCGACGCAATGGTTCCGTCGGGATTCTGGACCGGCCACATGTCCCAATAGTAAAAATCGGCACCGCCCGAGGGTCTGGGTGTCTCGGCAAAAGCGGGCACGATTGCGGCCTTGTCCATGTCGATTGCGGCAACATGGGCCGAGGTCCAGGGGCTGGTCATCGTGATCCTTTGTCGTTTGTCCGAGGTGGCCCGGTCCTGCCTAGGACCGGGCCGGGAGAGTTCAGAAGTCGAAGCGGACCGACGCCGATACCGTGCGACCGTTGATCGAGCGGGCGCGGACGATCCCGTTGGCCGGGATGCTGCCTTCCTCGGCTTCGGTAAGACCGACGGTGTCGAACAGGTTGTTGGCGTTCAGCGACAGCGTGATCCGCTCCAGCGGGCGGAAGTTGACGAATGCGTTGACGGCGGTGAAGCCCGGCAGGACCAGCTGGTTGTTGTCCTGCGCATAGCTGTCCGAAGTGCCCACCGCACTGATGCCAAGGCCGAACTGCTTCGCGTCATAGGAGGCGGTCGCCTGATAGATCCAGTCGGCCTGACGACGCGGCGTGTTGCCGACATTCGCCGGGCTGATGTTATCCCGCGAGATGCTGGCGTCGGTGTAGGTTGCACCGGCCGACAGCGAAAACGGTCCGGTGCGATAAGCTGCCTCCAGCTCGACACCGCGTGCCTTGTACGACCGGCTGAACACCGTCTGGGTGGTCGCTTCGTAATTCTCTTCCTCGGTCCGCGCGTCGAAGACCGTAGCGTAGAAGGACACGCCATTCGCCCGGTACTTCATGCCGATCTCGGCCTGCTTCACGAAATCGACCGCCACTGCGGCGTTGAGCAGCGCACCCGTCGCCGGGTTGACGTTGTTGGCGTTGAACAGGATCCGGTCGGCATTGGCACGGCCGCCCCGGCTGTAGCGACCGAAGACCGATAGCGCGTTGTTGATCAGATAGTTCGCGCCGAACGAGTAAGACACATAGTCGGTCCCATAATCGACCAGCGCGGCGCCCGTCGTCGGCAGGACGCTGACCAGCGTCTCGGACGGATTGATCGACCCGTTGCCGTTGATGTCACGGCTCGTCACCGCCCCGTCGCCAAAGGTCCGGCCGCGCGCATCGGAGAAGTCCCAGCGGATGCTGCCGTCCAGCGACAGGCCACCGAACTTCAGGCCGAGCGAGGCGAACGGTGCCTTGGTCGTATAGTCGAGGTCATAGGCGCGGCGGCAGCAATTGCCGAAGAAGCTGGCGCTGTAGCCGACGGTGCCGTTCTGGGTCTGGGCCACGCCGGCGGCGTTGCGCACATCCAGCAGCACGGCTTCGTCATTGCCCTGCACGCTCATCAGGTGCGACGTCCACAGCCAGGCGGTGTCGATTTCCTGCGTGGAGTAATAGAAGCCGGCGGTGAGCGTCGCCTTGCCCCCGCCAACGTCGAAGTCCCGTGTGGCACGCAGATCGTTGGTCAGGTTGTCGAGGCTGTTGAGCCTGGTGTTGAACGTCACGATATTGGCGACCAGCCCATTGCCACCAAGCGTCGACGGGCTCGTCACGCGCTGGCCGGCATTCGGGCCGCTGGCATAGAATAGCTGTGCGTTCGCGCCGCCGATTGCGTCAGCGGCGGCCTGCGCGTCGGTCACGCTGGCGGGGAAGGGCGATACGAATGCGCCGCTGATGTCGGAATAGCGGAACCGGTTGGTGACGGTGAACCCGCCGACCTCGAACTCGGCCTCGAATCCGACCGCAGCGACCTTTGGGTGCATCCCTTCGTCGATGTTGAAGGTCTGAACCTGATTATTCTGGTTGAGCGTCGTGATCGGCTCAAAATAGCGCGAGTGCAGCGAAGCCGAATTGATCGAGAAATTGGTAATGCTGGAGTAGACCGGGTCGGCATTGGTGCCGGTCACGCGCACCGGGTTCGGGAGATAGCCGACCGAGTGGTCGTTCAGATATTTGCCGTACAGCCGGACATAGCCGCCATCGAACTTGCGCGTGATGTTCGCCTTGATCTGGCCGCCGCGGGCACCGTCATAGCCGACGTCGCGCGGGCCGTCCCCGATATGGCCGAACCCGCCGACATGAAACGTCGTGTTCGCATCCAGGCGGCCACCATAATCGAAGTCGAGGCGATATTCGCGATAGTTGAGGCCGCTGGTCAGTCCGACCGATCCGCCCTCGCGATCGCCCGTCTTGGAGATGAAGTTGATGACGCCGCCCGGCGAGTTCGACGCGAAGGTCGATGCCGAGCCGCCGCGCACCGCTTCGACGCGCGCGATGTTGTTGTCGGTACGCAGGAAAATGTCGGCGTTACCGAAGGTGATGTCGCCGAATTCGAGGATCGGAAGGCCATCCTCCTGCAGCTGCAGGAACTTGGCGCCGCCCGATGCGACGGGGAGACCGCGGACCGCAATGTTCGCATTCCCCTCGCCACCGGAGCTTTCCGAACGGATGCCAGGGATCTGACGGATCAGTTCAGCCGACGAACGCGGTGCCAGATCGACCAGATCCTCACCCCCGATCGCGCTGACCGAGACTGAGCTGTCCAGCACATTCTGGCCGCGCGCGACAGCGGTGATGACGATCTCGGTTTCAGCAGCTGCAGCCTCGGCATCCGGCGCTGCTGCGTCCTGGGCCAAGGCCGGAGTGGTGAGTGCGCAAAGTGCGACGCTGGTGACCAGCACGTGACGAATTTTCATGACGATCCTCTCCTCCAAGTTTCTCGCGTCAAAAGCGCGATTCGACGTAGCAATAGCCCCGCTGCAAACGATTGCAACTGGATTATTGCAAACGATTGCAATTTCGCTGAAAGCCTGTCACCAAGATGGAAGAGCGCCGACGCAAAGCGGCGGATGAGAGGGGCCTGTCGATGCAAAATGCCGCCAAACCGCGTCTTTCGCTGTTGCGAATAATCGAGATGAACGTCGGGTTTTTCGGCCTGCAGTTCAGCTTTGGCCTGCAGCAGGCGAACATGGGGCCGATCTACGGTTTCCTGGGCGCGGACGAGGCGACGATGCCGTTGTTGTGGCTGGCGGGCCCGATGACGGGACTGATTGTCCAGCCGATCGTCGGCGCGCTGAGCGATCGCACGTCCTCCCGGCTCGGCCGCCGGACCCCCTATTTCCTGGTCGGGGCGGTCATCTGCTCGCTCGCGCTGTTTGCGATGCCCTATTCGCCGACTCTGTGGGCGGCGGCATCGCTGCTGTGGATATTGGACGCCGGCAACAACATCACGATGGAGCCGTACCGCGCTTATGTGTCCGACCGGCTTGCCCCGGATCAGCGGCCGATCGGATTCCTGACGCAAAGCGCCTTTACCGGGCTGGCGCAGACACTCAGTTACATGGCCCCGACGCTGTTGACGGCATTTGCCGCGCGCGACGTGCTCGATGACAACGGCATTCCCGTCATTGTGCGTCTGGCATTCGTGGTCGGCGGCATCCTGTCGATCAGCACGATCGTTTGGTCGGTGTGGCGCGTGCGCGAACTGCCGCTGACCGACGCTGAGCAGGCGGAGCTTGCCGCGCGGCCGCTCTCGGCGCGCTCAGCGCTGTCCGATATCGTCACCGCGATCCGGGAAATGCCGCGCCCGATGCGCCAGCTTGCCTTCGCGATGCTGTGCCAATGGTACGCGATGTTCGTCTACTGGCAGTATATCGCTTTCGCGGTCGGGCGTTCGCTCTACGACACCACCGATCCGAAAAGTGCCGCGTTCCGGGAGGCCACGCTGGCCGCGCAGCAGATCGGCGCGTTCTACAATCTAATCGCGTTCGCCTCAGCCTTGCTGCTGATCCCGGTTGTGCGCCGGTTGGGCGCGCGCTCGGTCCATGCGGTCTGCCTTGCCGCATCGGGCGTTGCGATGCTCTCGATACCCGGGATCGATACCAAGGCGGGTCTGTTCGTCGCGATGGTCGGGATCGGCATTGGCTGGGCCGGGATGATGGGCAACACCTATGTCATGCTGGCCGAAGCGATCCCGCCTGCGCGCACCGGCATCTACATGGGCATCTTCAACATGTTCATCGTCATCCCGATGCTGATCGAAACGTTGACGATGCCGTTTCTGTATCAGCCGGTATTGGCGGGGGACCCGCGCAACGCGCTGCTGCTGGCAGGGGCGCTGATGCTGTTGGGCGCGGTCGCGACATTGTTCGTCCGCGCCGGCGGCAGGCCGCAGGCAAATGAGGCCGGGTCTGCATCCGCCTCTGTTCCAGCGTAATGATGGCGTGCTAATGCCCGCAACGTGACTGACCGGCAGCCCTCCGACGCCCGCATCGTCGTTAGAACCTTAAGCGACCTTGCGCGGATCGCCGGCGTTTCGGCGGGTACCGCCAGTCGCGCGCTGGCAGGAAACAGCCTGGTCAACGCCGAGACACGGTCGCGCATTGTCGCGCTCGCGCGTGAACATGGCTTCCGCCCGAACCAGATGGCGAGCGGGCTGCGACGGCAACGGACCGGGGTGATCGGGATCGCCATCCCGCTGGGGCACGATCAGCGCCAGCAGATTTCTGACGCGTTCTTCATGACGCTGCTGGGGCATCTGGCCGATGCGCTGACCGAACGCGGATACGATCTGATGTTGCGTCGGGTCATTCCTGACCATGACGAGGACTGGCTCGACCGCTTTATCGGTTCCGGCATGGTGGATGGCGTGCTGGTGATCGGCCAGTCCGACCAGTTCGACCGGATCGAGGATGCGGCCGATGGCTATCGTCCCATGGTCGTGTGGGGCAATCATCGCGAGGGGCAGCGTCATTGCGTTGTCGGTTCGGACAATCGCCTGGGTGGCCGTCTGGCGGCGGAGCGTCTGATCGCGGGCGGTGCGCGGCACATCTATTTTCTGGGCGATGTGAATGCGGTCGAGTTCGACGCGCGGTTTGCCGGCGCGTCGGATGTAGCGCAGCGGTTGGGCATCGGCATCACCGCACTGCCCAGCCATTTGTCGCCCGATCGCCTTGAGGCGGAGGTCGCTGCCAATCTCGATCGCAGCTTTGAACCGGGCGACGCCATCTTCGCGGCGACCGACACGCTGGCGGTGGCCAGTATCGCCCGCCTGCGCGCGATGGGGGTCGATTGTCCGGGGCTGGTCCGTGTCGTGGGGTTTGACGATCTGCCGCTGGCAGCACACACCACGCCCGCGCTGACGACCGTGCGCCAGGACATTCGCGCCGGTGCGTTTGCCATGGTCGATCTGTTGATCCGGCGGCTGGCGGGGGAGGATACCGAGAGTATCGTGATGCCGCCGCACCTGATCGTCAGAAGGTCTGCTTGACGGTCTGCTAGGACCCTTCTTCCAACGCCTCTGCCACCAGCGGCGTGACCCGCCCGACGATCTTCGTCAGCCCCTGCGGATTGGGGTGGATGCGGTCGGGCAGCATCAGCGTCGGCTCGGTCACCACCTGATCGAGGAAGAACGGATACAGCACCGCATCATAGCGTTTCGCCAGATCGCCATAGATCGCGTTGAACGCGTCGGCATAGTCGCGGCCCATGTTCGGCGCGGCGATCATGCCGGTCAGCATGATCGGGATGCCGCGCTTCCTCAGCTCTTCGCAGATCGCGGTCAGGTTCGCGCGCGTCTCCGCCGGGTCGATACCGCGCAGCATGTCGTTGCCGCCCAGATTGACCATGACCAGGTCCGGCTTGCGATCCAGCCCGTCGAGGGTGAAGGCCAGGCGACGCAGCCCCGCCGAGCTGGTGTCGCCCGAAACCCCGGCGTTGCGCACGGTTGCCGCGACGCCACGCGCAGCGAGCGCCTTCTCCAGCTGTGCCGGAAAACTCTCCTGCGGCAACACGCCATAGCCCGCATAGAGGCTGTCGCCGAACGCGACGACCAGCCGCGTATCGGCCTGCTCCGCACCCGCGCTGGCGACCGCCGCAGGGGTCGGCGGTGTCGCCAGCGACTGGTTTGCCGCATCATTTTCGCTCGAACAGGCCGTCAGGCCTTGGAGGAGCAACATTGCGCCCGCATATGGGGCAAGCTTTCTGATCAAGGACGTCAACTCCACCTATGTCGATCGAACCGGTGGCGGATATCGCAATCCGCGCGCGTAATGTCACCCTGACGCTTGGAACGCGCGAGGCGCCGACCGAAATTCTGAAGGGAATCGATGTCGATATCGCGCGCGGCAGCAGCGTCGCGATCCTCGGGCCGTCGGGGTCGGGCAAGTCGTCGCTGATGGCGATCCTGTCGGGCCTGGAACAGGCGAGCGGCGGCAGCGTGAGCGTTGCGGGGATCGCCTATGACACGCTGGACGAAGATGGGCTGGCGCGTGCCCGGCGCGGACGGGTGGGCATCGTGCTGCAAGCATTCCACCTGCTTCCCACGATGACCGCGCTTGAGAATGTCGCGGTGCCGCTCGAGCTGGCGGGCGCGGACGACGCCTTTGCCCGCGCGGCCGCGGAGCTGGAGGCGGTCGGCCTCGGTCATCGCCTGACCCATTATCCGGTGCAGCTGTCGGGCGGCGAGCAGCAGCGTGTCGCCATCGCGCGCGCGGTGGCGGGTCGGCCAGAGATCATCTTCGCCGACGAACCCACCGGCAATCTCGACGGCGCGACCAGTGGCGTGATCGTCGACCTGTTGTTCGACCGCCAGCGCGCGGCGGGAGCGACGTTGCTGATCATCACGCATGACCCGGCGCTCGCCAGCCGCTGTGACCGCGTGCTGACGATGCGCGATGGGCATATCGATGCGGACAGCGCCCCGTGAGCGCCTTGGGCTGGCGCAAGGCGTGGAGCATTGCGCGACGCGGCCTGCATGCCGGGTTTCGCGGGCTACGGTCAGCGACACGATCCGCACGCGCGCGATGGCGCGGCGCACGACGCCCGTTGCAGGCGCACCCGATGCGGTGCTGACCGAACTCAAGGGCGTCGATGCGCGCTATCCGCTCTATGGCAGCCTGACCCTGGAGCAGGGGCGCTACGGTCCACTCGCGCCCGACGCGGTGCTGATCGGCAAGTCGTTGTCGGAGCGGCTGTTGCTCAAGACCGGCGACCGGGTGCGCTATGGCGACGCCGATTTCCGCATCGTCGGGATGATCGCCGACGAGCCTGACCGGGTGGGGGAGGGGTTCACGCTCGGCCCGGTCGCGATCGTCTCGCTCGACGGGATGAAGCGGACCGGCCTGCTCCAGCCGGGCGCGCTGTACGAAACCAAGTATCGCGTTCGCCTGAACCCCGGCGTGACGCCGGAGGAGGCGGTCGACGGGCTCAAGCAGCGCTTCGCCACCGCCGGGTTCGAATCCAAGCCCCGTGACCGCGCGGCGCCGGGCGCCGTGCGCTTTTTCGAGCGGATGGGACAATTCCTGTCGCTGATCGGCCTCGCCGCGCTGGTGATCGCCGGGATTGGCGTGAGCAACGGCGTCGCCTCCTATCTCGGGCAGAAGCGCGGCGGGATCGCGACGTTCAAGATCCTTGGCGCGACGTCGGCGGATATCAGCCGCATCTATTTGCTCCAGATCGCCGCAGCCTCGGCACTGGCGGTGGCGGCGGGGCTTGTGGTCGGCGCGGTGCTCCCGATCGCGTTCGTCGCACTGGCCGGCGATCTGTTGCCGGTCGCGCCGGGCTTTGCGGTCTATCCGCTGCCGCTGGTGACCAGCGCCGCCTATGGCCTGCTGATCGCCTTTGCCTTCGCAATGCCGCCGCTCGCCCGCGCGCGCACCCATCCCGCGGCTGCGCAGCTGCGTAGCGGCGTGGAGGAGGGGACGCGCATCGACCGGCGCAGCGTGGCGCTGGTCGCGCTGGCCGGCGCGCTGGTGGTGACGCTGGCGCTGCTGACGGCGCGTGAGCCGATCTTCGCCGCTGCAGTGTTGGGCGCAGTCGCGCTGGTGCTGCTGATCCTGCTCGGCATCGGGGCGCTGATTCGGCGCGTATCGGCCAAGCTGCCGCGCCCGCGCCGCCCGCTGCTGCGCCTCGCGCTGTCCAACCTGCATCGTCCCGGCGCACAGACGGTGGCGCTGGTCATCGCGCTCGGCCTTGCGCTCACCCTGTTCGTCACGCTCGCGGCGATCCAGACCAGCCTTGATGCCGAGATCGAACGCGCCGTGCCGCAGCGTGCGCCGAGCCAGTTCATCCTCGATATCCCGTCCGAATCCCGCGACGCCTTCTCCGCATTGGTGAAGCGCGAGGCGCCCGAGGCGAAACTCAACATCGTGCCCTCACTGCGCGGCACGATCACCGCCTATGGCAACACCCGCGTCGCCGACCTCAAGACCCTGCCCGAAGGCGCGTGGTTCCTGCGCGGCGAACGCGGCGTGACCTATTCGGCCGTGCTGCCAGAGGGCAGCGATCTGGTCGCCGGGCAATGGTGGCAGACGGACTATGCCGGCCCGCCGCTCGTCTCGCTCGACCGGGAGGTTGCCGCGATCCTCAGGGTCGGGGTCGGCGACACCATGACCATCAGCATCCTGGGCCGCGAGATCAAGGCACGGATCGCGTCGCTGCGCCAGGTCAATTGGGACACGATGGGGTTCAACTACATCCTCGTCTTCTCGCCCAACACGCTCGTCGCCGCGCCGCACAGCCTGACCGCGACGATCGACATGGAGCCGAAGAATGAGGGTAGGGTGTCGCGCGCGCTGCTCGGTGCCTTCCCCTCGGCCTCGATCATCGCAGTGAGCGAGGTGGTGGGACAGGTGCGCACCATCCTCGACCAGATGGCAACCGCGATCCTGCTCTCAGCGTCGGTAACGATCCTTGCCGGCATCGCGGTGCTGGTGGGCGCAATCGCCGCGTCGCGACAGGCCCGCAGCTACGACAGCGTCATCCTCAAGACACTGGGCGCGACGCGGCGACAGATACTCGCGGCACAGGCGCTTGAATATGCGCTGCTCGCGCTGACCCTTGCGGCGCTCGCGCTGGGGCTGGGCGGGCTGGCGGCGTGGTATGTCATCACTGGCGTGTTTGAGTTCGGCTGGGCACCCGACTGGAGCATCGTCGGCGCGACCCTGGGACTGGGCGCGCTGTTGACGCTCAGCATCGGGTTGCTGGGGTCGCTGCCAGTGCTGTCGGTTCGTCCCGCGCAGGCGTTGCGGAGGCTGTGAGTTACTTCCGCTTCAGATAGCCGTGCATCGTCATCCAGCTGACAAAGGCGTTGAACCAGCCGGTGCTGGTCGTCTCCTTGGGATACATGCCGAAGCCGTGCCCGCCCTGTTCGTACAGGTGGAACTCCACCGGGCGCTTTGCGGTGCGCCACGCGTTGATCAGGCCATAGTCGATATTGCCGAACAGCGGATCGTCCGCCGCCAGCGCGACAAACAGCGGCGGCGCGTCGGCGGGGATCGTCATGGCCGACAGCGGGCCATAGATGTTGCCGATAAAGGCGGGCTTGGCATCGACGCCCGCAACCGTGGTTGCCATCGTCAACATCGCGCCTGCCGAAAAGCCGACCATCCCGATCCGGTCGGGATCGACGTTCCACTCCCCGGCACGCTTGCGCACCAGCGCGAAGGCGGCGCGCGCGTCGGTGATTTGCGGCGTCAGCCCTGCCAGCTGCGCGTCGGGTGAGGGGCGGGCGGGGCGCGCGGCGCCGGAGAACATCTGCCGCATCGACGCCTCGAACCCCGCCATGTCCGCCGGGGTCTGGTTCAAGCGGTATTTAAGGACGAAGGCAGCGACCCCGCGATCGGCCAGCGCCCGCGCCACAGCCCAGCCCTCATTCTCCATCGACAGCGTGCGAAAGCCGCCGCCGGGCGCGACGATCACGGCGGCGCCGGTCGCCTTGGCAGGATCGGGCAGGAAGGGGGTCAGTGTCGCCTGCGTCACATTGCGCGCGAACACGCTGCCATATTGGCTGTGCCAGCTTTCGGGGTTGGTCCCGCCGGGCAGTGCGCCGGTGCCGAGCGGGATCGCGTTCGGCTGGGCCGGGACGGCGATCGGGGTCATGCGGTCGTTCTGCGCCTGTGCGGGCACAGCGGTTGCGCAGAGCAATGCGACGGCGAGGGTGGATGCGCGGAACAGCATGGCGGTTCTCCTGAATATCAGCTGGGTGGCGGGGCGGTCACGCCCGCATCGGTCTGGACGACGGGCAGCATCAGGCCATTGGCGTCGTAGCGCAGATGCTCGACCGTCACCGCGCGGCGGCCGAGTGCGCCCTTCTGATCGCCGATAGAGAGCGCGGCATTGTGCAGGAACAGATACCAGCTGCCCTTGAACTGCGCGATTCCGGGATGGATGGTGAAGCTGTTCTTGCCAGAGCCCGTAAGCTCGCCGCGATACGTCCATGGACCCGTAATCGACGGCGCGGTCGAATATGACACGCGCTCATCGCTATGCGTTTTGCGGTCGAGCGAGGCGTAGGTGAGGTAATAGAGGTTGCCGCGCTTGTGCAGCCACGGCCCTTCTTCGAAATGCGGCGGGGTAATCTCGGTGATCGCGCCGTCGATCTCGATCATGTTAGGCTTGAGCTTCGCGATATAGGCTTGGCGATTGCCCCAGGCGATCCAGGTGCTGCCGTCGTCGTCGGTGAACACCGTGGGGTCGATATCCTCCCAGCTATGCGTGCCCTTGGGCGTCATCTTGTTGGTGATCAGCGCCGACCCCTTGGCATCCACGAACGGCCCGGTCGGCTTGTCCGACACCGCGACCGCAATCGCCTTTCCGGGATTGCTGTCGTCATGCTCGACCGCGGCATAGAACCAGAATTTGCCGTTCTTCTCGATCGCCTGCGCCGCCCAGGCATCCTTCTTGGCCCATCTAAAATCGGCGACGTTCATGATCGGGCCATGCTCGGTCCAGGTGCGCATGTCGGTGGTCGAATAGACCAGCCATTCGCGCATGTTGAACATCTCGTCGCCGCGCGCCTGATCATGCCCGACATAGAGGTACAGCCGGTCGCCGACGACCAAAGGAGCAGGGTCGGCAGTGAACTTGTCGCGGATGATCGGGTTCGATCCCGGCACCGCTGTCGTCTGGGTCAGCGCAAGGGCGGCGGCAAGGATCGTGGCGCGGATCATGCGGCGGTTTCCTCGACGGGCTTTGATCCCCACAGCGCGTACCAGAGCACGTAAAGCTCACACGCTGCGGTCAGCAGGAACGACATCTGCAGGCCAAAGCTGTCGGCCAGCCAGCCCTGCACCGCGACCAGTGCGCCGCCGGCAATCGCCATGATCAGCAGGCCGGAAGCTTCCTCGGTATAGCGGCCCAGCCCCTTGATCCCGAGCGTGAAGATCGTCGGGAACATGATCGAGTGGAACAGCCCGACCAGGATCAGCGACCACATCGCGATCGGCCCGTCGACGAACACCGTCACCAGCATCACGATAAACGCGCCGACGCTGAAACAGGCGAGCAGCGTCTCCGCCTTGATCCAGCGCATCGCGATGGCGCCCGCAAACCGCCCGACCATCATGCCGAGCCACATCAAGGTGAGATGCCGGCCCGCCTGTTCGGTCGTCAGGTTGGCAATCTCCGGCTGGGCAACGAAGTTGACGAACAGATTGGCGACGCCGATCTCTGCGATCAGGTAGATGAAGATCGCGGGTACGCCCCAGACCAGGTTGCGGTGCCGCCACATCGGGTGGGTCACGAAGCGGGTCCAGGCGGTGCCGGTCTTGGCCACGCCATCGCTGATCCGCGCGGTCGCCTTGCCCATTGCGGGCAGCGGGAAGCGCCCGATGATCAGCGCCAGGATCACCAGCACCAGCGCGACCAGCCCATAGGGCAGGATCACCGACTGCGCGTCCGCCAGGCGCTCCGCCTGCGTCAACACCCGGCCCTGCTCGGCGGTGCCGCCGACCGAGCGGCCCAGGATCAGATAGGCACCGAACAGCGGCGCGAGCACGGTGCCCAGCGAATTGAACGCCTGCACCAGATTGAGCCGCGCGGATGACGTTTCCGCCGGGCCGATGACCGCGACATAGGGGTTCGCCGCCACCTGCAGGAGCGTGATCCCGCTGGCGATCACGAACAACATCGCCAGCGTGACGCCATAGGACGGGATGCTCGCCGCCAGCATCATGCCGAGCGATCCTGCCGCCATGATCAGCAGCCCGGTGACCAGCGACTTCTGGTAGCCGATCCGCTCGATCAGCCGCGCCGAGGGAATCGAGGCGATGAAATAGGCGATGAACCACACGCTCTCGATCAGCGTGGTTTCGGTATAGTTGAGGTCGAACACGCTGCGCAGATGCGGCAACAGCGTGCCGTTGATGACGGTGATGAACCCCCACATGAAAAACAGGCTGGCGAGCAGGGTCAGCGCCGGGCGGTAGCTGCGCGTCGCGGCGCCCTCGCCTGGCGGAATCGTCGCGCCGATCGGTGAAACTGCCATCATCCCCTCCACGCCCGGCAATTTGCTTGCCCGTTATTTTGTCGGAGTATAAGCAAGCGCTGCGACCGTCAATCCTGCGGCGGCGAATGGGGAGTGGGATGATGAAGGCGATGATGATCGCGGCGTTGCTGTGCGCGTCGGCAAGCCCTGCGCTCGCGGCAGACGCGGTGCGCAGCGAAGCGGGGAAGCTGGTCGACGGCACGCTGGTCGAGGCGGTGACGCTGAAGAACGATCGCGGCGTATCGGCGCGGATCCTCACCTATGGCGCGACCCTGCAATCGCTGATCGCGCCCGACCGCGCGGGCAAGCCGGCTGAAGTCACGCTCGGCTATGACAGCGTCGCCGAATATGAGGCAAAGCCCGCCTATTTCGGCGTCACGGTCGGCCGCTTCGCCAACCGCATCGGCGGTGGGCGCTTCTCGCTGGATGGCCACGCCTATCAACTGACCCAGAACGACAAGGCCAATTCGCTGCACGGCGGCGTGCAGGGCTTCGACAAGCGCAACTGGCGGATTTTGTCGGTTTCGAGCGGCCCCACCGCGCGCGTCGTCATGGCGCTGACCAGCCCCGATGGCGACCAGGGCTATCCGGGCAAGCTGGAGGTTCAGGTGACTTATTCGCTGGACGACAAGGGCGACCTGACGATCCAGTTCGACGCGGCAACCGACAAGCCGACCATCGTCAATATGACCAACCACGCGCTGTTCAACATGGCCGGCGACGGCGCGCCTGAGGGCACGTCGCGCCAGCTGCTGACCATCCCCGCACGCGCCTACACGCCGGTCGATTCCGCGCTGATTCCGACCGGTGAGCTGAAACCGGTCGAGGGCGGAGTGTTCGATTTCCGCAAGCCCCGGCTGATCGCCGAAGGACTGCGCGACGGACGCGATCCGCAGATCGTGGCGGGGCGCGGCTATGACCATAATTGGGCGCTCGACAAGGGCCAGACCGCGACGCCCCAGCTCGCCGCGCGGCTGGAAGACCCGGTGTCGGGTCGGGTGCTGGAAGTGCTGAGCACCGAGCCGGGGCTGCAATTCTACAGCGGCAACTTCCTCGATGGCACAGCGGCGGGACGCAGCGGGCGCATCTATCGCATGGGCGATGGCATCGCGCTCGAGCCGCAGAAATTCCCGGACGCGCCGAACAAGCCTGCCTTCGCATCGGCGCGGGTCGATCCGGGGAAGCCCTATCGCCACGTCATGATCTACCGCCTCTCGACAAACTGAGCGCAACATGCCCACCGACAAGCCACTGCGCTCGCGCGCCTGGTTCGATAACCCCGACAATATCGACATGACCGCGCTCTATCTGGAGCGGTACCTCAACTTTGGCCTCAGCCTCGACGAACTGCGATCGGGCAAGCCGATCATCGGCATCGCGCAGACCGGGTCGGACCTCAGCCCTTGCAACCGCCACCATCTGGTGCTGGCCGAGCGGGTGCGGGAGGGGATTCGGGAGGCAGGCGGGATCGCGATCGAATTTCCGGTCCATCCGATTCAGGAGACCGGAAAGCGTCCGACCGCCGGGCTCGACCGCAACCTCGCCTATCTCGCACTGGTCGAGGTGCTCTACGGCTATCCGCTCGACGGGGTGGTGCTGACGATCGGCTGCGACAAGACGACGCCGGCATGCCTGATGGCGGCGGCGACGGTGAACATCCCGGCTGTCGCGCTGTCGGTGGGGCCGATGCTCAATGGCTGGCACAAGGGCGAGCGCACCGGGTCGGGCACGATCGTGTGGAAGGCGCGCGAGATGCTGGCGGCCGGGGAAATCGACGCGGATGAATTCATCCGCCTCGTCGCGTCCTCCGCGCCGTCGACCGGCTATTGCAACACGATGGGTACGGCGACGACGATGAACTCGCTCGCCGAGGCGCTGGGCATGTCGCTGCCCGGATCGGCGGCGATCCCCGCGCCGTATCGCGACCGGCAGGAGGTGGCGTATCGCACCGGCCTGCGCATCGTCGACATGGTGCGGGAGGATCTGAAACCCTCCGACCTGCTGACGCGGGAAGCGTTCCACAATGCGATCCGGGTCAACACCGCGATCGGCGGTTCGACCAACGCCCCGATCCACCTCGCCGCGATCGCGCGCCATATCGGCGTCGAGCTGCCGATCGACGATTGGCAGGCAGTGGGTCGCGACGTGCCGTTGCTGGTCAACCTTCAGCCCGCCGGGGAATATCTCGGCGAGGATTATTATCGCGCGGGCGGCGTCCCGGCGGTGGTGGCGCAGCTGATGCGCCACGGCCTGATCCATGAAGACACACTGACCGCCAATGGCCGGACGATCGGCGACAATTGCCGCGCCGCCACGATCGAGGATGAACGGGTGATCCGTCCGTTCGAGGACCCGATCCTGCGCGATGCCGGCTTCCTCGTGCTGCGCGGCAATTTGTTCGACTCGGCGATCATGAAGACCAGCGTGATCTCCGACGAATTCCGCGCCCGCTATTTGTCCAACCCCGACGATCCCGATGCGTTCGAGGGGCCGGTGGTCGTGTTCGACGGGCCGGAGGATTATCACGCACGGATCGACGATCCCGCGCTTGGCATCACGCCGGAGACGCTGCTGATCATGCGCGGGGCGGGGCCGATCGGTTATCCCGGCGCGGCGGAGGTCGTGAACATGCGCCCGCCCGATTACCTGATCACCGCCGGCATCCGCGCCCTGCCATGCCTGGGCGACGGGCGGCAATCGGGGACGAGCGGCAGCCCGTCGATCCTCAATGCTTCGCCCGAAGCGGCGGCACTGGGCGGCCTTGCCCTGCTGCGCAATGGCGATCGGGTGCGGGTGGACCTGCGCGCCGGGACCGCCAACATGCTGGTCCCCGATGCCGAGCTGGCCGAGCGCCGCCGCGCGCTCGCGGCATCGGGCGGCTATCCCTATCCGGCGTCGCAGACCCCGTGGCAGGAAATCCAGCGCAATCTGGTCGGCCAGATGGAGGGCGGGGCGATCCTGGAGGGCAGCGAAGCCTATCAGCGCATCGCCCAGAGCCGCGGCCTGCCGCGCGACAATCATTGACCGTATCGACCGGGGGAGAGGATGATGAAGCAGTTCATGCTGGCAGGATCGCTCCTCGCCACGGCAATCCCGGCATTCGCCCAGCAAGCCGAGGCTCCGGTCACGGTGAAGGTTCAGGCTGACAAGGCCGGGCCGAAGATCAACCGCCACATCTTTGGCCAGTTTGCCGAGCATCTCGGCACCGGAATCTATGGCGGCGTGTGGGTCGGGCCGGACTCGCCCATCCCCAATGTCCGCGGCATCCGCAGTGACGTGGTCGCGGCGCTGAAGCAGATCAGCGTTCCCAATGTCCGCTGGCCCGGCGGCTGCTTCGCCGATGAATATCACTGGCGCGACGGCATCGGCGATCCGGCCAAGCGGCGTGTCACGGTCAATTCCAACTGGGGTGGGTCGATCGAGAATAACGCGTTCGGCACGCATGAATTCTTCGACTTCATCGAACAGATCGGGGCCGAGGCGTTCGTGTCGATCAATGTCGGATCGGGCAGCTACAAGGAGGCCGCCGACTGGGTCGCCTATATGACCGCCGACACCCGCAACACGGCGGGGCAGGAGCGTGCGGCGAACGGGCGGAGCGAGCCGTGGAAGATCCGGTTCCTGGGCATCGGCAACGAGAGCTGGGGCTGTGGCGGCAATATGCGGCCCGAATATTATGCCGATGAGCTGAAGCGCTACGCCCGCTTCGCGCGCAACTATCACCCGGCGCAACAGAGCTTTCCGAACCCGGCCAACCCGTCGGCCCCCTTGCCCAATCCCGACCAGATGCTGCGCGTCGCGGTCGGGCCGAGCGATGGCGACACCGCCTATACCGAAGGGGTGATGAAGGCGTGGCAGGGCCGCGACTGGAGCTGGAGCATCGAGGGGCTGTCGCTGCACAGCTACACGCTGGTGAAGTGGCCGCCGGTCTATGACTCGGTCAATTTCGCCGAGAAGGAATATGCCGAGCTGATCCAGTCCACCCTTTTGATGGACGAACGGCTGCGTACCCATTCGGCGATCATGGACAAATATGATCCCGAGAAGAAGGTGCCGCTGATCGTCGATGAATGGGGCGTATGGCTGGCCAAATTGCCCGGATCGCCCGAGGGGTTCCTGCAGCAGCAGAACTCGCTGCGTGACGGCATCATCGCCGCGCTCAACTTCAACATCTTCGCGCGCCATGCCGACCGCGTTCAGGGCGCCAACATCGCCCAGATGGTCAACGTCCTCCAGGCGCTGATCCTGACCGACGGGCCAAAGATGGTGCTGACCCCGACCTATCACATCCACAAGATGTACCGCCCGTTCCAGGACGCGACGCTGATCCCGGTGACGTTCGACGCGGGCCAATATCGGGAAGGCGCAGTGACCCTGCCGCGTGTCGACTCGGTCGCGGTGCGCGCCGTGGACGGGAAGCTCTGGCTGTCGCTGGTCAACCTCGACCCGGCCAACCCAGCCGAATTGCGGCTGGCACTCCCGGGCGTGAAGGCCAAGTCCGCTGCCGGCACCGTGCTGACGGCGGCGAAGGTCAACAGCATCAACAGCTTCGACGCACCCGATGTGGTGAAGCCCCAGCCGATTGCCGGTCGGGTCGCGGGCGGCGCGGTAAGCGTGCGCTTGCCGGCCAAGTCGGTGACAATGCTGGAGATCGTGGAATAGTGGGGCATCCGTCGTCGCTGAAGTGGAGCGGCGGGTGCGGCTGAACCTGACGAAGTTACGGGCAACGCGCGCGATTCTGCCAGCTTTGGTCGGGGTCCCTGCCGCGCGTCGGAAGATGGAGAAGGCATCCGGGTTTGGCATCGGACAGTGCAGATATGCCGGATCGGGGCTTGTAGGAAAGGGCTATTTTCGTCCGGTCCCCATGCGGGGGAACGGCGAAACCGGCTGGAAAGCGGTCGTCGTAGGGATTAGCGTTATATGCATGAGCGACACTCACACCAAGATGATCGCTTCCGCCGCCAAGGCGGAGTTGGCTTCGCTTGGCTTCCGACAGAAGGGTCGTTCGCGGTTATGGATCGCGGATCGCGGGTCGTGGCTCAACGTGGTTGAATTTACGCCTAGCAGATGGTCCAAAAGTGTATCGCTCATGAACGCCGCTCACTGGCTTTGGGTGGGCGCGGGCTTCATGAGCTTTAATGAGGCAATCCAATCCAACTGCCATGCGGAGTTTGATACCGAAGATCAGTTTGAGAGCGCGGCCCTTGAGATCGCCAAAGTAGCCTGCGCAAAGGCATTGGAGATTGAGGAACGGTTCCCATCGTTCGACTCCATCGCTCGTTTTGTTGTCGAGCGTGCCCGAAGTAGCCCCGAACGGATGGGGCCTAGCTGGTGGGGCTACGAAGCGGGTATCGCCTCGGGCCTTGTCGGAAACCTAAGAGACGCGGACTATTTTTTGAACAGCCTTACAGATGAAAGGGTCACAGCACGCGCCGCATCTGTGTTGCCGCTCATCCACCACCCCGAGGCTTTTAAGAGCGAAGTCAACGATATCGTTGCGCGAGAGCGCCTAAGACTTAAGCTCTCGGCGATGAGCAGCCCACCTTTCTAATCTCAGCAATGGGACCAGTTGCTGACACTCTGATCCAGTCGCTCGCGCGTTTCAGTTCGCCCGTTCTTCGATGCTTGATGCCGCGACCGCCGCTTGCGGGCATGGCCTCGCGCTGTTTGAACCGCGCAGACGCGCTCACTCCACTTCCAACCCCTCCCGCTCAGGGACTGGCGCGTGTCGATCACTCCTCGAACGGCTCGACCACGCAATGCCGCCCGCGCAGAAACGCATCCGAGACAAGGCGGAACGGTGCGGTGTCGAGGTCGCTCGCGCCTTCCGCGACCAGCCGCGCAAACTGCGCGTAGAGCGCGGGATATTCGCGATCTTCGCCGCTGCGCGTGCCGTCGGGCAGGGTGAGTTCGGCCCCGCCGCGTGCCAAGCGTAGCGTCCCGCCATCGGTCTCGATCTCTATGTCCCAGCTCTGCGGCCCGGTCTGGCGGAAGTCGAAGTCCGCCGCGATCGGCGCGCCGCAGCCGGTTTCCAGCGTCAGCCGCGCGGCGATGGGGGCGTGGCGGTTGCTTGGCACCTCCAGCTCGGCATCGCGCAGCAGCAGCATGCCGGGCAAGATGTCGGTGACAATCGACAGCGCGTTGATCCCCGGATCGAATACGCCGAGCCCACCCGGCTGCCAGATCCATAATTGGCCGGGGTGCCACACGCGCACATCCTCACGCCAGGTGATCGTTCCGCGCAGGATGGTGCGCTCCGCCAGCCATGCGCGCGCCTCCGCCACGCCGGCGGCGCAGCGCGAGTGCCAGGCGGCGAACACCGTGACCTTGGCCTCCTCTGCCAGTGCGGTCAGTGCGGCTGCTTCGGTCAGACTGGCGGCGGGCGGCTTTTCGAGCAGGACATGGAGGCCGTGGCGCAGCGCGGTTGCGGCAACGCGGTGGCGCGCCTGCGGCGGGGTGCAGACCGCGACCGCATCGACCGCGATCCCGCTCGCCAGCAATGCCTCGACGCTGTCGAAGCCCGGCACTCCGCCCAGCGTCGCCCCGTCCGCGCTCGCCGTTGCGACCAGCGTGAAGTTCGGGTCGGCGGCGATGGCGGGGAGGTGCTGGTCGTGCGCAATCTTGCCCAGACCAATCAGCGCAATCCGGATCGTCACAGCGCGCGCACCGTCACCGCCTCAGCCTCCGCGCGCGCCAGCGGGTTGCGTAGCGGGAGGGTGAAGGGCGCCGCCTCGATCTCGAACACATCGCCGGGCCGGGTCGCGATGCCATCGCTGAACGACAGGGTCGCAGTGCCGAAGAAGTGGACATGCACATCGCCGGGGCGCCGGAAGCCAGCATATTTGAAGTGGTGATGCTCCAGATTGGCAATGCTGTGCGACATATTGGCCTCGCCCGTCAGGAACGGCTTTTCCCACAGCACTGCGCCATCGCGCACGATCCGGCTGGACCCGCGCACATCGGCGGGGAGTTCGCCGACCAGCAATTCCGGCCCGAGTGCCGCCGGGCGCAATTTCGAATGGGCAAGCCACAGATAATTGTGCCGCTCGGTCACATGGTCGCTGAACTCGTTGGCAAGGCAGAAACCGATGCGGTGCGGGGTGCCGTCGGCGCCAATCAGATAGATGCCGGCCAGTTCCGGCTCCTCGCCACCATCCTGCGCAAAGGCGGGCATGGTCAGCGGCGCGCCGGTGCCGACCAGATGTGCGCCATCGCCCTTGTAGAACCACTCCGGCTGCTGCCCGACTGCGCCCGGCGCGGGCTTGCCGCCCTCCAGCCCCTCCAGGAACATGCGCATCGAGTCCGTCAGTTTTTCGCCTGAAGCGGCGGCGCGGTGCATCTTGTCGCGCCCCTCGGCCGAGCCGAGATGGGTGAGGCCGGTGCCGGTCACCACGACATGCGCGGGATCGAGATGGTCGATGGGCGCGAGCAATTCGCCCGCCGTTGCCGCCTCGGCGACGTCGATCGCGGCGTCATAGCCTGCTTCTTCGACCAACGCTGCCAGGCCGATCCCGCGCGCAATCGCCGCTTCAGCGAGGCTCCGGACATCGCTGAAACCCTGCACGAACCGCGCGGCTCCGTCGGTCGCGGCGATAAGCCGGCGCGCGCCATCGGGTGCGCGGTGCTGAAGCAAACGAAGCATCGAACTTCTCCCTTTACCGATAATTAGTCGGACATAATCGGAAAGGGAAGTTCATCCTGCGCATTGCGGGGGCGATTGTTGACGCCTAATCAAATCTCCCCCGAACGGAGAGGCGACAAGGATTGAAGCTGGACGAACCGTCCGAACCTGGTGAACCCAAGCGTGAGCGCAGCACCGGTCGCCGGTTGCGTGGCGCGGTTGCGCATTATCTGGGGCGTGCGATCGTCAGCGGCGCGATTGCGCCGGGCGAGCGCCTGACCGGCGAAGTCGCCAATGCCGAAGCACTCGACGTGTCACGCAGCGCCTATCGTGAGGCGATTCAGGTGCTTGCCGCGAAGGGGCTGGTTGAAAGCCGGACCAAGGCGGGGACGCGGGTGCTGCCGCGCGCCCGGTGGAATCTGCTCGATCCCGACATCGTCGCCTGGGCCTTTTCGGGCGAGCCCGATCCTGCCTTCATCCGCGACCTGTTCGAACTGCGCGCCATCGTCGAACCTGCCGCAGCGCGGTTCGCGGCGCAGCGCCGGGACAGGGATGACATCGCCGCACTCAAGGCCGCGCTGGCCGGCATGCGGCGACACACGCTGGAGACCGAGGCGGGGCGCGACGCTGACCGCGCGTTTCACGACGCGCTGTTGCAAGCGACGCACAACGACGCCCTGATCACGCTGAGCGCCAGCATCGGCGCCGCGGTCAACTGGACGACGCGCTTCAAGCAGCGGACCAAGGCGCTGCCGCGCGACCCGGTACCTGATCATGCGCGCGTCAGCGACGCGATCATCGCGGGCGACGCCGACGCGGCGGAGGCGGCGATGCGCGCACTGGTCGATCTGGCGTTTGAGGATACGCGCGCCGCTCTCAGCGAGTCCTAGAACTCCTCGGTATCGATCTCCGCCTGCGTCGCCGCGGGATAGCGCGGCCCGGCAATCGCGTCGGGCGCGAAGATGCGCTCGAGTTCGGCGAGCACGTCGCCGGGCAGCGGTTCGACCGGCGTCGCGCAATTCTCGGCAAGGTGTGCGGGCGAAGTGGTGCCGGGGATGGCGACGACATGCTCGCCCTGTGCGAATACCCATTGCAGGCACAGCTGCGCCGGGGTGATGCCGCGCCCGGACGCGATGCGCCGCAGCTGCGCGAGCAGGTCGAGGTTGCGGTCGAAGTTCTCCTGGTGGAAGCGCGGCATCATGCGGCGGATATCGCGCTCACCCAGTTCATCCGGCGAAGCGAGCGCGCCGGCAAGGAAACCACGCGCGACCGGCGAGAACGCCACGAGGGTGGTCCCCAGCTCCGCGCACGTCGCCAGCACGCCCAGCTCGACGTTGCGCGACCATAGCGAATATTCGTTCTGCACCGCCGCGATCGGATGCACCGCATGCGCGCGCCGCAGCGTCGCGGCGGACACTTCGCTCAGGCCAATCGCGCCGATCTTCCCCGCCGCGACCAGCCGCGCGAGTTCGCCGACCGACTCCTCGATCGGCACCGACTTGTCCCAGCGGTGGAGATAGTAAAGGTCCACATGGTCGGTGCGCAGCCGGGTCAGCGACTCCTCGATCGTCGCGCGCAATGCCTCGGGCCGCCCGTCGATGACGCGCTTGCCGTCCACGCCGGTCATCCCGCATTTCGACGCGAGGAAATATTCGCTGCGGCGATGCGCGACCGCCTCCCCGATCAGCGTTTCGTTCGCACCGAAGCCATACAGCGCGGCGGTGTCGAGATGGTCATAGCCGAAGTCGAGCGCCTGGTTGAGCAACCGGATCGCATCCTCCCGCGCCGGCGGGGTGCCATAGGCGTGGCTGAGCGACATGCAGCCGAGGCCGACCGGGTTGACGGTGGAGGATGCAAGGCGGCGCTTCATGGGACACTCCGATACTGATTGCCGCCGTTCACTGACCCGCCCGCTGCCCGCTGGCAAGCCTCAGCCGCGCCGTGCGGCATAGGCGCTGACCGGCCCCTCAAGGAAAGCGGCGATCTGGCGATCCACCGCGTCACCATCGCTCGCCTCGCGATTGTAATTGTCGAGGTCGAGGCTCAGCACCGGCACCCCGGCGCGGCGCAGGGCGCGCAGCACGAACGGGTCGGCATCGCTCAGCGCGACCGCGCCGTCGACCGCATGACTCTGCGCCTCCCGGACATGCCAGGCCCCGGCCCAGGTCGGCATGCGCAGCTCGTCGCCCATCGTTACGAAGCGTGCGGCGAGCGCGCGCAGCGGGTCCTGTCCCTGGGCGGTGCGGCGGATATAGCCGTCGGCGGCGAGCGCGAGATACATCGACCACACGAACACCGCGCCATGGCTTGCCTCCCAGCGCTGGGTGAAGCCCATGTCGCTCCACATGCCGCGCCCGACCCACATCAGGCGTAGTTTCTCGTTGGCGCAGGCCGCTTCGCCCGCTTCGTGCCGCGCTTTGACCTCATGGTAGAAGTCCCGTGCCGCGTCGCGCGCCCATTCGGTCCCGCGATGCCATTGCGGCACCATCGTCGCGGGCATCGTGTCGCTGATGGACACCGGGGCGGGGTACGCGCCGGCGATCAGGTCGCGGGTGCGGCGGTAATAATCCTCCTGCTCGTTCACCAGATTCATGATGTGGGCGAAGCGGTCGGGGTCGAACCGGCGGTCGGTCCCCGCCTCGATCCGTGCGATCACCGCGTGGAGTTCGGCGGTCATGAGGTCGAGCCGCTCGGGCTCGATCGCGCTGTCCCAATCGTCGTGCAGCCGGTCCCACCACTCGACGGGAAAGTCGATGCGGCTTTCGATGCTGCGCTCGAACAGGAACGGCTCCGCGCCCGTTTCGCGGGCCCAGTGATCGAAGATGCGCGGCGTCGCGTCGGTGCCGAGCGGGGCCTGAACAAAGGCCGGGCGGGGCAGTCCACCCCACGGTGCCTGTTCGGGGTCTGCGTCGAACATCGCGGCGATGCCCTGCGCGCTATAGGCCTCGGCATCGCTGGGAAAGCCATGGTCGCGCAGTAGCTGGAAGTAGCGCGGCGATTGCTGCTTGGCGGCGACAATCGATGCCCACCATTGGTTGACGACGAACGGCACGTCCATCGCGCGCAGGATTTCCTGCGGCGAGTTGGCGTTGACGATGGCGAGCGGCGCGCCCGCTGCAACGGTGTCACGCACGGACTTGAACCAGTCGCGCTGATAGGCGCCGAAGCTGGCGATCGAGGTCAGCGACTTGCGACTGCGGCGGCCATCCTGTCCGCGCGGGGCGGGGCGGGGGGTGCCGGCGGTCGGGGCAGGTGGCGGCGGAGCGCCGATCCGTTCGACCGCCAATCCAGCGGCTTCAAGCGTGCTTGCGAAATAGCCCGCATCCCATGCTGCCGCTTCGTCACCGACGGATTCGACGATCACCGCACGGGCGATGCCCAGCGCCGCCATCCGCGCGATCACAGCATTGGCGCGCTCGGTTACCGGCATCAGCTTGCGCGGGACGAGCCGGGAGGGGTCGGACAGGCCGTCGGGCGTTTCCGGGCTATCGGCCCAGCCAGCGACCAACGGATCGCCCCAGTCCTGATCGTCCGCCTTTGCATCAAGGCCACGCGCGGCAAGGTCGCGCGCGCGGGCGGTCGAGAAGTGCGGGGAGCCGAGGACGAATACCGGCTCGCCGGGGGCTTCGCCCGAAACCTGGGCGACCAGCCCCAGCCATTCCGCTGGCGGAAGGGCATGCGCCGCACCAATCGCCGCGATGCGCAGCACGCCCGACAGGTTTAGCATCGCCGCCGGACGCGCGCGCTCTTCGGCTGCATATGCTGCGAGGTGATCGGCATCGACCCCGCCGAGCCATGCAACCAGCTGGCCGATCCGCGCCGCATTATAGTCCCGGCTGGACTGGCGCGGCTGATGCCCCAGATCCAGCATATGGATCGGCCGCGCGGCGATGTCGCCCGCGCGGATCAGGTCGCGGACCGTCGCGAACAGCTGCGGCAACTCGCTATCGGCATGGGTGAACAACAGCGGCGTGCCGCTCGCATCGCCGACAATCTGCTGCAACAGCGACCGGCCGCGCTGCGACAGCGTGCCGTCACCCGCCAGCATATCGGCATCGGGCGTCGGGCCGGGGCGGGGGACCATGCGCACCGACGCGCGACCCGCAGCGCGCAGCAGCGCATAGGGCGCGTCCTGTCCCAGCACGCGGATCACCGCCTGCCCTTCGGACCGCAGCCGCTCCGCCACCGCGCCGGGATCGTCGCACGCCGCGATCAGCCGTGCCGCTGCGTCCGGCATCAGATCACGCCCCGTTCGCGCAACTGCGCGATCCGCTGCGCATCATAGCCCAGCGTCTCGGCCAGCACCCGGTCATTATGCTCGCCGACCTGGATCGGGGTTACATCGTCAAAGCCGGTGTCCGCGTCCGAAAACACGATCGGGATGCCCGCGGTGCGCAGATTGACCTGCGACCCATAGCTCGGGTGCGCGACCGGCACCGCCTCGTGTCGCGCGACCACGCGCGGGTCGTCCAGCGCGTCTTCCGGGTGACGAACGGGAGCGACGGGCACACCCTCCGCCTCCAGCGCGGCGACCACATGCGCGACGCTGTGCTGACGCGACCAGCCATTGATCGTTTCCTCCAGCACCACCGCATTGGCGACGCGGCTGTCGCGATTGGCGAAGCGCGGATCGTCCGACAGTTCGGGCCGCCCCATTGCGCGGAACAGGCCCTGCGCCAGCTTCTCATGCACCGCCACCACCGCGACATAACCATCGGCGCATTCGAACACGCCGAACGGCGACAGCCGCTGAACGGTCAGGCCGGTGCGCGCCTGCATCCCCGCGGCTGCCATCGCCGACCAGTTCTCGATCGCGACAAAGCTGGTGAGCGCGCCGAGCATCGAAACGTCGATATGCTGGCCGACCCCGGTGCGGTGGCGCTGCTCCAGCGCGGAGAGGATGCCGATCACCGAGAAGACGGGGGCGAGCATGTCGGCGATCGGGATGCCGATGCGCACCGGCGGTTCGCCCGGCCCGCCACTGGCATACATCGCGCCCGACAGTGCCTGGATGATGATGTCCATCGCCTTGCCCCCCTCGGGCGCGGTCGCGCCGAAGCCGGAGAGCGAGCAATAGATGACGCGCGGATTGGCGGCCTTTGCGGCTTCATAGCCGACACCCAGCCGGTCGGCGGTGCCGGCGGTGAAATTCTCGACGACGATATCGGCGGTGCGGACGAGATCGAGGAACACTTCTTTCGCCTCGGGCGATTTGAGGTTGAGCGACACGCCGAGCTTCCCGCGCGCGCGGGTCAGGTGGCTGATCGAGACATCGTCGTCATGCTTGCGCTCGACGGTGATGCCGTCGCGGCCGACATAGGGGCTGTTGTCGCGCGCCAGATCGCCGCCCTTGGGGTCTTCGACCTTGATCACCTCCGCACCCAGCCCGGCAAGCAACAGCGTCGCATAGGGTCCGGCAAGCGCGCGGGTCAGGTCGATGACGCGCAGCCCTTCGAGCGGGCGTTCGCGGGTGGCTTCGGTCACGGGAGTCGTCCTTCAAGTGCAGCGGCCTGTGCCGCGGTGTAGCCAAGGCTCGCCAGCACCTCCGCCGTATCGGCACCCGCAGGGCGGGCGACGGCGGCGGGGCTGGCGGGGGTGTCGGAAAGGCGGATCGGGCAGCCGGTGTGGCGCACCTTCCCGCCGCCGGGCGCGGGCAGATCGAGTATCATGCCGCGCGCGTGATTGTGCGGGTCTTCCATCGCCTGCGCGACGGTCAGGATCGGTGCGAACTGCGTGCCGGCCGCATCGAGGATGGCGAGCCACGCATTGCGCGGTTTCGTCGCCATCACCTGCGCGATGCGGTCCTTCATCGCGGGCCAGTTGGCGCGATCCATCTGCTTGTCAGCGAGGTCCGGCAGGCCGATCGTCTCGACGAAGATGCGCCAGTAGCGCGGCTCCATGTCGGTGGTCACCAGCCATTCGCCATCGGCGCAGCGCCAGATGCCGCTGTCGGCGCGGTGCATCCCCTTGGGCGGTGCCTTGGACAGGTCCGGGTTGCGCGAGAGGATGTTGCCGATCAGCGCGAGCGAGGCATCGGACATGGCGATGTCGACCTGCTGCCCCTTGCCCGTCGTCGCGCGCGCGATGACGGCGGCGAGGATGCCGATGACGGCGTTGGAACCGCTGAGCAGGTCCGCAACCGGCACGCCGGGAAAGGCGGGGCGCTCGGGGTCTTCGCCCATCCGCGACAGTGCGCCGGCAATGGCGAGCGCGACCGGATCATGCCCCGGCTTGCGCGCATAGGGGCCGGTTTGCCCGCACAAAGTGACCGAGCAATAGATCAGCCGCGGGTTGCGCGCGGCCATCTCGGGCCAGCCATAACCCATGCTCGCCATCACGCCGGGGCGGTAATCCTCGACCAAGATGTCGGCCTGATGAATCAGCTTGAGAATCGCTTCGCGGCCATCGTCGTTGCCGGGGTCGATCAGCACGCTTTTCTTGCCGCGTGCGAGGATGTCGTGCGCGCGCAGCCTGGCATTGTCCTCGTCCGACAGCTTGTCCCAGCCGAATACCTTGCGCTGCTTGGCCAGCTCGCGCGGGTTTTCGATGCGGATGATCTCGGCGCCAAGGTCGGCGAGCAGCCAGGTGCAATAGGGGCCGGGGAGGAACTTGCTGAAGTCCACGACCTTGAGGCCGGCCAGAGCGCCTTGGCTTGCGGTCATTGGTCCTCCTCCAGCGACGACACCCACAGCTTGCCGGGCAGCTTCACGCCATCGACATCGCGCCACAGCCCGCGCGCGGCGAGGTGGTCGCTCGCCAGGGCATCGGCCGGGGTGTCGATCCATGACAGGCCGAGCCCGTTCGCCTGCGACATTGCGCCGAGTTCGGCGCGGGTGTGTTTGAGGAAGAACGCCTCGACCACCGCCTCCCATGCGATCAGCGTCTCGCGCGGCATGTCGGCGACCAGGATCGCGTCCCAATCGACATCGGCCAGCGGCCCCGCGGCGTCGTCCATCGCCTTGACCATCCCCCGCATCATCGGCTGGTTGTCGACCAGCGCCCAGGTGACGAAGCCATCGGCACAGGGCCAGATCTGCCGCACGCCGGACTTGCCACGGATCAGCAGATTGCCGGTGCGATTGCCGACGCGCCCGGTCCATTGCCACGTCAGCGGCTCGCGATAATTGGCAAGGACAGCGGACTGATAGGCGGAAACCTCGACCAGCTGGCCCTTGCCGCTCGCCGCTCGGGCATGGAGCGCGGTCAGTGCGCCGATCACCGCCTGAATACCGGCGAGCGCATAGGCTTGTTCGCCGGGCAGGGTCAGCGGCGCTCGGTCCGGGTCGCCGATGATGGTCATCAGGCCGGATCGCGCCATCAGCGTCAGGTCGGTCTCGGGCCGCCCGTCATTGGGGCCGCCGGGCAGGAACGGCGCAACGACCACGTCGATCAGCTTCGGGTTGGCGGCGATCAGCGCGTCATGGTCGCGACCGGGATTGCGGAACAGGATGTCGGCGGTGGCGAGCAGCGCTTCGGTGTCGCCGGTCCCCTTGCCATGGTCCCATGCCGCGTCGCCCGGCTCGGCCCGCACGACGCGCGCGCCCAGTTCGGCGAGCATCCGCCCGGCGAATTCGCCAAGCCCCTCGGTCAGGTCGACGATCATGAGGTGGGCGAGCATCATGCGAGCGCTCCCGCGTCGGTAAGGTCGCGGACTTCGGCCTCGCTCATGCCGAGCAGATCCACGAACATCGCATGGTTATGCTCGCCCAGATTGGGCGGCGGCCCGACGTGGATCGCGCTGTCGGAAAAGCGCAATGGCGGGCCGGGGATTTCGGTGTCGCCGAGCTTGCTGTGCGTGACCGGGCGGTAATGGCCGCGTTCGATCAGCTCGGGGTCGGTGAACACGTCGCGGCCGTCATTGACCGGCTCGGCGGGGATGCCGAGTGCGGCGAGCCGGTCGGCAAGGACGCGCTTGTCCTGCCCGCGCGTCCATGCCGACAGCGCGGCGTCCAGCTCGTCCTCATGCGCCTTGCGCCCGGCGAGAGTGTCGAAGCGCGGATCGGCGATGCCCGCCGCCGCTGCCAGTACGGCCCATTCGGCATCATCGCGCGCCGCGATCGCGACCCACTGGTCCACGCCGCGCGCCGGATAGGCACCCTGCGGCGCGCGGTGCGGCGAGCGGTTGCCGGGCTTCCCGCCGCTGCCGGTCTGTTCGGCGCGGAAGCGGTCGGCCATCACATGGATCAGCGGCTCGGTCTGGCTGATATCGATCAGCTGGCCTTCGCCGGTCTGGCGGCGATGTTCGAGCGCGGCGAGCGTCGCGACCGTCGCGAACATCGGCGCGACGACATCGCCATAGGCGAACGGCGCCATATGCGGATCGCGGTCCGGCCAGCCCGACAGTGCCGCCATGCCCGACAGTGCCCCCGCCGAATTGCCATAGCCGCGCATCGTCCCGAGCGGCCCCTTGCGCCCCGCGACGCTCACGCTGATCTGGATGATGTCGGGCTTGATCGCCTTGAGCGTGTCGAAGCTCAGGCCAATGCGGTCCATGTATCCGTGGCTGAAATTCTCGACCACCACATCGGCCCAGGCGACCAGCTTCTTCGCGACCGCGATCCCGCGCGGATCATTCAGGTTGATCGTCACCCCCCGCTTGCTGGTGTTGGTGATCGCGAAGAAGGTCGAGGCATCGGGATCGCGACCGGGGGTCGCGAAGGGCGGGGACAGGCGGCCGAGATCGAGCCGCTTGCGCGACTCGATCTTGATCACCGTCGCGCCCATGTCCGCCAGATCCTTGGTCGCGCGCGGCCCCGCGCCGACCCAGGAGAAATCGGCGACCTTAACGCCGTCGAGGGGGAGGTTGCTCATCGCGCTGCCACCTTCGCGCCGCACTGAATGTCACCGCCCGCGATCAAGCGCTGCGCTTCCTCATAGATCGGCACCGCGTCGATCCCGATCTTGCCCAGCCGCTCGGCCTGAATCCGTGCGTCCTTGTTGTAGAGCGCATCGAACGCGCGCTGCTCCTGCGCGGGGATGGCGGAGAAGCTGATCCCTTCCTTGCGACCATAGTCGATTCCCGCCTGCTCGGCCTTGAGCAGCTGGCGGTTCAGCGCCTCCTCCCACACCTTGCGCCCTTCGGTCAGGATCGCCTGCAGGTCGGGCGGGAGCGTGCGCCACGTCTTGTCCGACATCGCGCGCGCGGGGTACGCGCCGCGGCTGAAGCGGATCGTGGTGAAATGCTTCGCCACTTCGGCAAAATGCAGGCTGCGGATCGTGTCGGCCGGGGCCACGACGCCGTCGATCACGCCCTTGGCCAGCGCCGAATAGACCTCGCCCATCGGCATGTTGACCGGGTCCGCGCCCAACTGTTTCAGGATGTCGACCGCGTCGCTCTGCGCACGCAGGCGCAGCCCCTTGAAGTCGGCAAGGCTGCGGATCGGGCGGTCGCGGGTCAGAACGCCGGGGAAATTCCCGCCTTGGACCGCCAGCACGTGCAACCCGTGCAGCTCATTCTCGAAATGCGGGAAACGGTCGGCCAGGCAGTCATAGATCGCGACCTGATCGGTGATCGTCCGGACTCCCCCATAATAGGCTGCCTGCCCGCGCAGCAGATGCGCGCCGCCCTTGGAGTAAATCGGGGTGATCAGGCCGATATCGGCAACGCCGTGGCGCACCTCCTCCATGCTCATGTCGGACGAGATCAGCGCCCCCGACCAATAGGGCTTGAACGCGATGCGCCCGCCGCTCTTGGCCTCGACCCATTTCATCCACTCCTGATCGGCAAGGCCGAACGGGTGGGTGGGGGTATAGGGGCTGGCATAGGTCAGCACATGCTGCGCAGTCGGTTGCGGCGCGACGCTGCATCCGGCGAGCGCGAGCGCGGCAAGGATCATGGGCAAACGCATCGGTCAGGCCCCCATCACGCTGGGCAGCCACAGGGTCACCACCGGGAAGGCGATGATCATGGCAAGGTGGAAGAAATCGGCGATCAGGAACGGCACGATCCCGCGGAAAATCTGCCCGAGCGGTATGTCCTTGCCGATCGCCTGGATGACATAGACGTTGAGGCCGAGCGGCGGGTGGACGAACCCGATCTCCATCGTGCGGACCAGGAAGATGCCGAACCAGATCGGGCTGTAGCCCAGCTCCAGCACGATCGGCAGGAAGATCGGCGTGGTCAGCAGCATCAGCGCTAGGCCATCGAGGAACGATCCGAGCACCAGCAGCATCAGTGCGATGACGATGACGACGACGATCGGGCTCGCATCCATGGCGCGCACCGTGTTCGACATCAGGTCGGCGATCCCGGTCACGCTGATAAAGGTCGCGAACAGGATCGCGCCAAAGATGATCAGGTAGATCATGCCGGTGGTCGACAGCGTCTTGGCAAAGCTGTCGGCGATCGCCTCCCGGTTGAACGCGCCACGAATGCCCATCAGGATGAAGGCGACGATGACGCCGACCGATGCGGCCTCGGTCGGGGTGAACCACCCGATCATCAGCCCGCCGATCACGAACACCACCAGCACCAGAATGTCGAGAATGCCGAGCAGCCCGCGCATCCGCTCGCACCAGCCGACGCGCACCGAACGCGGCCCCAGTTCGGGCTTGAACCAGCACAGGATCGCGATGGCGATCATGTAGAACAGCGCCTGGCTGAACCCCGGAATGATCGCGGCAGTGAACAGCCGGCCGATCGAGACTTCGGCGATGATGCCGAACACGATCAGCGCGCCCGATGGCGGGATCAGCGCGCCGAGCGTGCCGCCCGCCGCCAGTGCTCCGGCGGCGAAACCGGGATTGTATCCCGCGCGCCGCATCTCGGGCAGCGCGGCGGAGCCGACCGTAGCGACGGTGGCGAGGCTCGATCCGCTGATCGCGCCGAACCCGGCGCAGCCCGCGATCGACGCGAGGCCGAGGCCGCCGCGCCGATGCCCGACGAACCGCGCGGCGACATCGAAGAAGTCGCGACTCGCCCCGGCTGCGAAGCACAGATGCGCCATCAGCAGAAACAGCGGCAGGACGCCGAGTTCGTATTTCTGCGCGACATCGAACACTACCACGCCCGCCTTGACCAGGGCGGCTTCAGGCGAGAGCATCACCATCAGCCCGACGACTCCGGTCAGCGCGAGGCTGACGCCGATCGGCACGCCGAGCGTCAGCAGGCCGAGTAGCGCGAGGATGCCGATCAGGCCGATCAGTTCAGGCGCCATGACCACCCTCCGGCGTTTCGCGCGAAAAGGCGTGGCGGACGAACAGGATCGCGACGAACACCAATGCCGCGATCATCAGCAGGCGGAACCAGCGCAGCGGAATGTGCAGCAGCTCCGACCGCTCATGCCCGTTCCACAGGTCACCAAGCAGGATCAGCGATCCTGCCGCCAGCAGCAGCACGGCAAGCGCGCCAAGCAGGTTCGCAACGCGCGCCAGCGTCGCACGGCGGGCAGGGGAGAGGCGGTCGGTCAGGATGTGCACCGCCGCATGGCCGCGCGACAGCGTCACCGCGACCATCGACGATGCGGCGATGAGCACGATTGCCGCCTGCACGATCTCGATTGCGCCGAGCAGCGCGAAGCCGGTGTGACGCCCCAGCACGGCGATTGAATCCGCTGCCATCGCCAGCACCAGTCCAGCGGACCCGATGTAGAACGCCGCACGGCCCGCGATGCCCGTGATCGGGGCGGGGGGCGGTTCCTCGTCGTGCAGCGGCGCTGCGGCTTCGGTCACCGGGTCGGACACGCTCTGCCTCTCCTGATTGACAGCCTCTCGCTGGGGCGGTCTAACTGAATGGTAGGATCAAAACCGTAGATATTTTCAACCATCTGTCAATTGCACGAATGGCAGATGGCGACAAGGGGACGCTGGTGACGCAGTTGCGGTCGAAAATGCCGGAGGAAGTGAGCGAGGGCGGGCTGAAGCTCGGTCGGTTGGGCGATTATGTCGGCTTTCGCATGCGCCGCGTCCAGAACCAGCTGTCGGCCGATTTCGCCGCGGCGAGCGCCCATTACGGGATCCGCGCCGGCCTGTTCTCCTCGCTTGCGCTGATCGAGGCCAATCCGGGGCTGTCGCAACAGCAATTGTCGAGCACGGTCGGCCTCGACAAGTCGATCACGGTCCAGATCGTCGACGAACTGGAACGGCGCGGTTGGGCAAAGCGCGAACGTTCCACCGTCGATCGCCGCCGTCACGCCCTCACCATCCAGCCCGAGGGCAAGAAGACGCTCGACGATTTGTTCAACATCATGAAGGGCGTCGAGGCCGAGGTGCTGGCACAGCTCAGCCCCGAAGAACGCCCGATTTTCGACGCCGCGCTCGACCGGATGTATTCGGTCTTCCATCGCTGAACACAGGCATCCGGGGGCAGCGTCCGCCGCCCCCGTCGCCCCCTTACATGCGGAAGCGCAGCGACGCGGCCAGCACGCGCCCGATCGGGTTCGCCGCCGACGGATCGTATCCGCCCCCGCCATTCAGACCCGGTGCCACATTCACATAAGGCGGCTGGAGGTCGAACAGATTGCGGACTTCCAGCCCCAGCTCGACCCCGCCGAACACCGATTTCGCGCCCATCTCGCCCAGGTTCCAGCTGACTGCCAGATCGATCGGCGTGTAGCTCTTGACCTTCTGGTTCGGGTTGATCGCGGTGTTGGTATAGCCGCCGACATGGGTCGCGGTCAGCTGCACCCGCATCGGCTCATAATCCCACACCACGCTGCCCCGCGCCTTGAACTTGAGCGGGTTGTAGATGGTGTTGAGGCGGCTGCGCGGCGTGCCTGCGGGCGACACCGCGGTCTCGTAGTGGAAGAGATAGGCGCCCGACGCGTTGAAGTTGAACGTGCCGGCAGTCTCGGTCGGCACCCGCCAGTTGACGACGAAGTCCATGCCGCGCGTGGTCGATTGGCCCAGATTGTTGTTCCGGCCATCGACGAACAGCGTGACATTGTTGGGGTCGCCACCGGGGAAGGTGCCGCGCGCCAGCGTCACGCCCTGTGACAGCAATTGCAGCACGCGATCGCGCGCCGCCGTGCCGCGAAGGATGATGCCCGTCCCGGCAAATTCGGACTCGCGCGACAGGATGGCGAGGTCGGCGAGATAGCTGTCGACCTGGTTGATGTACTTCACGTCCCAATAGGTCGCGCTGACCCGCAAATTGGACGTGACGTCCCAATCCGCACCCACCGACCAGGTGGTCGCCTCTTCGGGCTGAAGGTTCGTATTCGGCCCCGAATAGGCAAAGCCGGTCAGCGGCGCACCGCCTGCCGGGTTCTGATAGCTCTGGCCGAACAGATTGTTGCTGTTTCCGTAAATCTGCGAGATCAGCGGCGCGCGGAACGATGTGCCATAGCTGCCGCGCAGCACCAGGCCCCGCACCGGCGACCAGTTGACCCCGAACTTGGGATTGGTCGTCTCGCCGACATCCGAATATTTGTCGTAGCGCACGGCGGCATTGATCTCGAGCCGCTCGAACCCCGGCGTGGCGTTCCCTGCGCCGAACACCGGCACCAGCAACTCGGCATAGGCGGAATCGACCCGGCGGGTGAAGCGGCGGAAGGTGATCGCCGTGCCCGCCGCACCGCGCGCCGAACCCAGCCGCGTCTCGATCTCCTGACCCTCATAGCCAGCAGCCAGCTTCACGCTGCCGCCCGGCAGATCGACGATCGACCCGTTGAGCCGCGCTTCATAGCCGTTGAAGTCGTTCAGCGTCGGCGACAGCGTCAGAAAATTGCTGATCGCCAGCAAGGTCGCCGCCGAGGTTCGGCCAAGGCCATAGGGGTCGAACGCCGTTGCCGGATTGCTGCTCGCCAGCGCCGCGTTCAGCGCCGTCGCATTGAGCCCGCGCACCTGATCCGACTGGTCGTTGCCGCGACCATAGGTGAACAGCCCTTCCAGCTCCCAGTCGCCCGGCAGCTTGAAGCGCACGCCAGGCGTCACCTGCCAGTTTTCGGCAAAGCCGCGCGACACGTCACGGGGCAAGTCGTTGCGGAAATTATAGTCGATCGTATAGCTCGTGCCCGCAAAGCCGGTCGGGCGGACGAACCAGGCGTTGGTCTGCGGCACCGTCAGCGTCGAGCTGAAATAGGCGGGCAACCGCTCATATTCGCGCTTGCTGTAAAAGCCGTCGGCGAACACCGTAAACCAGTCAGTGACCTCGAACGTCGCGGTGCCGTTGACCGAATTATAGGTCTGTTTCGGGAACAGGTCCTGCCCGACCAGATCGTCGCAGCGATTGACCGTGCCGGCAACCAGGCTGCCGACATTGGCCGGGGTCAACTGCCCCGGCATCGCATAGGACACGCCGCCTGCACGCAACGTGCCGGGCGCGCAGCGCGTGACGCGATAGTCGTTGCCGCCAAACGCGCGCTGGTCCGAGCGGAAGAAGGAGCGGTCGTCGCCGCTGAGGTTCGAGCGGCGCGAATGTTCATAGGCCAGCATGACCTGACCGCGGTCCCACACCTTGCCGACCGCGACACCGACCTGATATTCGTCGAAATCCGCGCCCCAGCCGCCACGTGCAGTCGCCTCGATCCCGTTGAGCGAGCGGCGCGGGATCAGGTTGACGACCCCGGCAATCGCGTCGGAGCCATAGATTGCCGATGCGCCGTCGGCGACGACCTCGACCCGCTCCAGGCCGAGCGTCGGGATGACCGAGGGTTCGAACGCGCGGCTGTTGTTCACCGCGCGGTGCCCGTCGACCAGGATCAGCGTCGCATAGGGGCCGATGCCGCGCAGGTTGATCGTGTTGCCGTATGTGATGTTGCCGCTGCCGCCGCCCTGGCCGCGCGAATTTTCGCTGACGCCAAGGTCGAGCACCTGCGGGATCTGTTGGATCAGGCGATCGGTGCTGATCGCGCCGGCTGCTTCGATATCGCCGCGATCGACGGAGATGACCGTCGACCCGACCGGGGCAGCGCCACGCAGGCGGCTGCCAGTAACGATGATTTCAGACGATGCCTCCGCGTCGGCTTGCTGCGTCTCGGGACCGGCGGGCGATGCGGTGCTACCGTCCTGCGCGAATGCCGGTGCCTGAGTGGCCAGCATGATCGCCAGCACGCTCCCGGCACAGCGCAACTCTCTTCCGATTCCAGCCATTGCATCCTCCCACCATGTATCGGTCGTTATCGACTCGAATAGATATGAACATAAACAATCCGTATCGTCAACGTTATGCCTCTGGATGGATACTCGCATTGACGAAATGACTGAAATCGTGCTCACGCTGGGGCATGGCAGGGGAACAGGAACAGGTCGGCGCGCTCGGGCCGCTGGTCGGATATCATTTGCGGCGCGCTTTCGGTGCCTTTGCGGCGGATTTCGCGGCAGCGATGGAAGGGACCGGGATGCGCCAGGTGCTGGTCGGCATCCTGGCGGTCGTTTCGGGCAATCCCGGCATCAATCAGGGCGCAGTCGGGCGCCTGCTCGGCATCAAGCGCGCCAATATGGTGGCGCTGATCAACGAACTGGTCGATCTGAAGCTGATCGCGCGCGTCGTCGACCCGGCCGACCGCCGCGCCTTTTCGCTGACGCTCACCGATCCCGGGCGCACCATGCTGACCGAATGTCTCGCGCGGATCGAGGCGCATGAGCGCGAGATGCTTGCCGGATTGAGCGAGGCGGAGCGCGCGACATTGCTCGACCTGCTCGGCCGGATCGAACGCCGCACGCCAGCGGTTTAAAGTCCGAACGGGTTGTGGCTCTTCTCCCCTTCCGCGAGCGAGAGGGGAACTTACTCCGCCAGAATCAGCGCATCGAGCGCGACCACGCCTTCCCCCTTCGGATAGACCACTACCGGGTTGAGGTCGATTTCGCGGATCGACGGCGTCCCCGCCAGCACGCGTCCCAGCCCCGCGATCAGCCGCGCCACCGCGTCGACATCCAGCGCGGGCGACCCGCGATAGCCGTCGAGCAACGCCCCCTGTTTGAGCGCGCGCAGCTCCGCGCAGATCGCGGCATGGGTCAGGTCGTGCGGGAGCAGCCGGACATCGTGGAGCAGCTCGGCCGTCACCCCGCCAAAGCCCGCCAGGATCACCGGCCCCCATTCGGGATCGTTGCGCGCGCCGATGATCAGCTCGACCCCGCGCTTGCCCATCGCCTCTACCTGTGCGCCGTCGAGCGCGATTGCCGCGTCATAGGCGGCGACATTGCCGTACAGCCGCTCCCACGCTGCATCGAGCGCAGCATCGTCGGCGATGTTGAGGATCACGCCACCCGCATCGCTCTTGTGACTCAGCTCAGCCGACTGCGCCTTGATCGCCACCGGATAGCCGACCTTTGCGGCACTCGCCTTTGCCTCATCCACGCTCGCGGCAAAACCGCCGGCAGGGAAGGGGATGCCGACCGGGCCGAGCAGCTGCTTCGCACGATATTCGGGGATCACGCCTGAGGGCAGGTCCAGCGCCACCGGCGCCGCCTCCGCCGTCGCAAAATCGCGCTCTGCCAGCTTTCCCAGCTGCCTCAACGCACGGAACGCGCGGTCGGGCGATGGGAAGTAGGGCACACCGATCGCGCGCAGCCCGTCGATATACTCCGCCGGTACCTCCGCCCCGTCGTCGATCCCGGCGAAGATCACCGGCTTTTCGGGCTTCAGCGCCGTCACCGCGTCGATGATCGCCGGAAATTTGCGCGCGCAGGTCGCCGGGTCGGTCTGGATGATGCCGAATACCAGTGCCGCGAAATTAGCATCCTCCAGCAACGGGATCAGCGTGCGGCGATACAGGTCGGGATCGACCAGCGCCTGCGCGGTCAGGTCCATCGGGTTGGACACGGGGATGAAGTCGGGGATCGACGCGCGCATCGCTTCAGCGGTCGCACCATCCATCGCGGGCAGGTCAAGGCCGATGCGCTCGGCCAGGTCCAGCGTCAGCGCCTTGAACGCGCCGCTCTCGGTCAGCACCGCGGTTCCGCCGCGCCGCACGGGCTTGGCGCGCACCGCCAGTTCGACGACATCGCCCAGCGCTTCGAGGCTGTCGACCAGCACCACGCCCGCGCGTTCGACCTTGGCCTTCATCAACTGCCAGTTGCCCGCCATCGCGCCGGTATGCGTCGCCGCGCTCTCGCGCGCCGCGCTCGACGTGCCCGGGTGGAGCAGCACGATATGCTTGCCCGCCGCGCGCGCCTTTTCCGCGAGCGCGAGGAAGCGCGCGGGCTTGCGGAACTGCTCGACGATCATCGCGATTGCGGGAGTGGCGGGGTCGCCCAGCAGATGCTCGACATAATCCTCGACCCCCGACGCGGCTTCATTGCCGGTCGACACCGACACGGTGATGCCCAGTCCCTTGGCCATCAGCGTCGTTCCCAGCACCACCGCCATCGCGCCCGACTGGCTGACGATGCCCACCGCGGGCTTGCCCGCCAGGTCCAGCACCGGCGTCTCGACAAAGGTCAGAGGCACGCCCGCGGCATAGTTGACCATGCCAAGGCAGTTCGGCCCCTCAACCACCATGCCGTGCTCGGCGGCGATCCGCGCGACCTCGGCCTGCGCGGCAAGGCCTTCTTCGCCGCCCTCGGCAAAGCCCGCCGAAAAGATGATCGCTGCACCCACGCCGCGCGCCGCCAGCGCCTGCACCGCGCCCAGCACCGCCGGTCCGGGGATCGCCAGCACTGCTGCATCAACGCCATGGGGCAGCGCATCGATCGACTTCAGGCAAGGACGCCCGTCGATGTCGTCGCGCTTTGGGTTTATCAGGTGAATGTCGCCCGCATAGCCATGCCGCTCCAGGTTGCGCAGCACCGAATTGCCGAGCGCGCCGGGCGTTGGGGAGGCACCCACGATCACGACCGAACGCGGGGAGAGCAGGCGGGAAAGGTCGGGCATTGTTCACTCTTTCAAGCCCCTCCCCTTCAGGGGAGGGGTTGGGGTGGGGCCTATCGGCACAGCCCCCGGTCTCGGTGAGACTTCACTGCCCCACCCCCAACCAGTGCAGGGTGAAATTGCCCCCGGCAATTTCAGTTTGTGCCGGGGGCACAAACGACCCTGCACTCCTGAAGGGGAGGGGCTTAACAGCCTCAAGCCTTCACGCGATCCTTGTCATACGCGCCCAGGCCCGGCTTGTAGCTCTTCTCATCGATGAACTGACGGATGCCTTCCTTGCGGCCTTCATTGTCGTAGCTGTTGGCGGCTTCCTGCGCGCGGATCAGATAATCCTCGGCCTCGTCATAGGTCATCACCCCGACGCGGCGCACCGCATCCTTGGTTGCCTTGAGCGCCACCGGATTCTTGCCCAGCAGCACCTTGGCCACCTCGGTCACGCGCTCCTTGAGCGCGGCGAGCGGCAGCGCCTCGTTGACCAGGCCCCATTCGGCGGCGGTTTTCCCGTCGATATTCTCGCCCATCATCGCATGGTACATCGCCTTGCGGAACGGCAGCAGCTCGGTCGCCACCTTGGTCGCGCCGCCACCGGGCAGGATGCCCCAGTTGATCTCGGACAGGCCGAACTTGGCTTCTTCCGCCGCAAAGGCGAGATCGCACGCGAACAGCGGACCATAGCCGCCGCCGAAGCACCAGCCATTCACCATCGCAATCGTCGGCTTCTGATACCAGCGCAGGCGGCGCCACCAGCCATAGCTTTCGCGCTGCGCCTTGCGCGTGCCCTTCAGGCCCTCCGCCTCGGTCTCACGGAAATATTCCTTGAGGTCCATGCCCGCGGTCCAGGCCGGACCCTCGCCGACAGGACCAGCACGCCGACATCGTCGCGATACTCGAGCGTGTCGAGCACCTCCATCATGTCGCGGTTGAGCGTCGGGCTCATCGCGTTGCGCTTGTCGGCACGGTTGAACCGCACCCACGCAATGCCGTTTTCGACATCATAGGCGACGACGCCGTTGGCACTCAGTTCCGTCATGAAATACCTCTTCCCTATTCGTCGTCATCCCCGCGAAGGCGGGGATCCATTGGGGCTGCCGCAGCGGCTCGATCCGAGAGATCAGCCAGAATGGGTTCCCGCCTGCGCGGGAATGACGAAGTTCCTTGAATTAAATCGGATAATGGCCCGGCTGGGTCTCGATCGTGATCCAGCGCAGCTCGGTGAAGCTGTCGATGCCCGCGCGGCCGCCAAACCGGCCGTAACCGGATGCCTTGACCCCGCCGAACGGCATCTGCGCCTCGTCATGCACGGTCGGGCCGTTGACGTGGCAGATGCCCGACTTGATCTGCTTCGCGACGTTCAGCCCGCGCGCGGTGTCGCGGGTGAAGACCGACGCCGACAGGCCATATTCGGTGTCGTTGGCCAGTTCGATCGCATGGGCCTCGTCACGCGCGCGGATCACGCCGACGACGGGGCCAAAGCTCTCGTCGCGGAACAGCTTCATCTCGTGCGTCACATGATCGATGACATGCGCCGGCATCAGCACGCCATTGGCGTCGCCGCCATTGACCTGCACCGCGCCGTGCGAAACCGCGTCGGCGATCAGCGCCTTGCAGTGATCGACGGTCTTCTGATCGACCACCGCGCCCAGCGGCGTCTTGCCCTCACGCGGGTCGCCGACCGCCATCGTCCCGACCTTGGCCGTAAACTTCTCCACGAACGCGTCCGCGACGCTGTCGACGACGATGATCCGCTCGGTCGACATGCAGATCTGGCCCTGGTTCATGAACGCGCCGAACGCCGCGGCCTTGACCGCCTCGTCGAGGTCCGCATCTTCGAGCACGATCAGCGGCGCCTTGCCGCCCAGCTCCAGCAGCACGGGCTTCAGATGCTCCGCCGCGCGCTTGGCGATGATCCGGCCGACTGCGGTCGATCCGGTGAAGTTGATGCGGCGGACATGCGGGCTGTCGATCAGCGCGCCGACGATCTCGGGCGCGTCCTGCGGAGCGTTGGTAACGATGCTGACCGCACCCTTCGGTAGCGCCTCGTCAAAGGCTTCGGCGATCAGGCTGTGGGTGCGCGGGCATTGCTCGCTCGCCTTGAGCACGACGGTGTTGCCGCATGCCAGCGGCACGGCCACTGCGCGCACGCCCAGGATGATCGGCGCGTTCCACGGTGCGATGCCCAGCATCACGCCGACCGGCTCGCGCAGCGCCATCGCGATGCATCCGGGCTTGTCGGACGGGATCACTTCGCCGCCAATCTGGGTCGTCAGCGCGGCAGCTTCGCGCACCATGCCAACCGCGAGCATCAGGTTGAACCGCGCCCAGCCTTCGGTCGCGCCAATCTCGCCCATCATCGCGTCGACAAACTGATCGGCCTTCGCCGCCAGCGCATCGGCTGCCTTGCTGAGCGCTGCACGCCGCGCATTGGGGCCAAGCGCCGACCATGCCGGGAAGGCCGCGGCGGCGGCTTCGACCGCGGCATCGGCATCGGCGACGCTGAACGCCTTCGCCTCGGTCGCGACGGCGCCGGTGACCGGGTTCAGACGGGTAAAGGTAACGCCGGGAGCCGGCGGTGCGATCGTAGCCATGAACCTCTCCTCTATATTGTTATGCATTATAACCTAAACCGGGGCGGTGCAAGGGGGATCGCACAGATTGCGGGCCGCCGCGCCCACCGAAAATGACAGGATTTGGCTGGCCAGTGAACGGGCGGCAGCGGCATCCATCGGCGATGCGGCATGCGCGGCGCAATCGACGAACTTGGCGATCAGCGACTCGTCGTCCATCGGCCGGTCGGGATGCCCGGCGGCCTGCATCACACGCTGGTGCAGCACTGCGCCATCCGCCAGTGTCACCGTCAGCGATCCGCTCGCCGCTTGGCCCCGGCCCCAATCGGGATTGCGCCGCTCGACGACCTTGTGCGCCAACGTCCGTGTTACCGGATCGGCGATCCGCGCGGCGGTGAAGCTGTCGAGCGTCACCGCCCCGTCGATCAGCGCTGCTGCGACGGTGTAGGGGATCGAGAATTTGGCCTCGATCGCACGGGTTGGTTCGGCTTTCGCCGCCTGCGGGCGGATCAGCATTTCCTGGATCGGCCCGGTCTCGGCCTCGATTCCCACCACCTGTGCCGGATCGATCCGGTCGCGCAGCACCAGCGCCGCCTCGATATAGGGATGCGTCCCCCGGCACGCGGGCCATGGCTTGAAGCTGACCTGATCGCCCAGAAACGTCTCACCCAACCCGTCGAGCAGCGCGTCGCGCGGCGCACCGCCGCCATAGATCGCGAAGAACCCCGCACGCCCCTCCAGCGGCTCCGCAAAGGCGGTGGCCCCGGCCTCCGCCAGCAATGCCGCCTCGACCGCCGCACGCGCCACGAGTCCCTCGCGTACGCCCCGGATCGGCGAGCTCGCATCATATTTGATCTGGCTCGGGAAGCTGCCCTGCAACAGCGCCAGCCCCATCGCATGCCGGATACCGTCCACGTCCAGCCCGATGAACCGAGCGCATGCCGCCGCGGTCGCGATCAGATTGACCAGAGGCGGCGGATACCAGCCACCCTCCTCAAAAGGGCGCGGCGCGGCAATCGACAGGCGGCAGGCCAGATCGCTCCCCGCCGCCATCGTCACGAGAAGTTCGCCGAACGCCAGTTCGGGCCGCGCATCGGCCAGCGCCAGCAGGGCAGGGACCAGCGCCGCATTGGGATGCGCCGGCCCGGCATCGAACGTGTCTCCGAAGTCGAGCTGATGCGCGAGCGCACCATTGGCCAGTGCTGCCAGTGCCGGTGTGCTCGACCCGGAAAACCCGATCAGCCGCGACGGGCCGGGAGCCGCTTGCGCATGGCGGCGATAGGGCACCGCATCCTCGCCCAGCCCGGTCGCGCCCAGGGTCACCCCGACCGCATCCAGCAGCGCGCGCCGAGTCGCATGGCGCGTCGCCTCCGACAGCGCATCGTGCGTCAGCCCTGCGAAATGCGTCGCAATCGCCGCAGAAATAGCTTTATCGCAAAACATTCTATGCAAACGCTTTCATCGGCTTTATCCGAAACGCAAGCAAAAACGGGAGAGAGCGATGCGGACGGGCGCGATTGCGGCGGTGACCATGCTGGCGATGACGCTGCCGGGGGCGGCGCGGCAGGAGCAACCAACGCAAACCCTGCCCGGCGGCGCCCGCTGGTCCGCAGAGGTGCCGGCGAACTGGAACGGCACCTTGTTGCTCTACAGCCGCGGCTATTCCCCCAGCGCCGGCAACCCCGACCCCGCCCCCAAACAGCACCGTCAGGCACTGCTCGACGCCGGCTACGCCATTGCCGGGTCGGACTATGGCAGCGGCGGCTGGGCGCTCGAACAAGCGGTCCCGGCGCAGCGCGCGACCCTCGCCGCCTTCGCCGCCAGGCATGGCAAGCCCAAGCGCGTCATCGCCTGGGGCAGCTCGATGGGCGGCCTCGTCAGCACCGCGCTGGCCGAGGCAAAGGGCAGTGGCATCGACGGCGCCGCGCCGATGTGCGCGTCGATCGGCGGCTCGCTCGGCATGATGAACATGGCGCTCGACGGCGCTTACGCCTTCCGCACGCTGATCGCGCCCGATGCGGGCATCCGGGTGACCGGAATCGACGACGACCGCGTCAACGGCAAGCGCGTCGCCGATGCGCTGGCTGAGGCAGCGAAGACCCCGCAAGGCCGCGCGCGCATCGCGCTCGCTGGCGTCCTCGCCGGCATCCCCGACTGGACCAGCCGCGACAAGCCCCAGCCCGCCGCCACCGATTACACCGCGCAAGCCTCGGAAATCGCCAAATCCTTCGTCATGGGCGTCTACCTCCCCCGCACCGATCAGGAGGCGCGCGCGGGCGGAGCGTTCAGCTGGAACACCGGCATCGACTATCGTGCTCAGCTCGCCCGCTCGGGCCGCCGCGCAATGGTCGCGGCACTGTATCGCGGCGCGGGGCTGAAGCTCGACGCCGATCTTGCGACGCTCAACGCGGGGCAGCGCATCGCCGCGGACCCAAAGGCGGTCGCCTATATGCGCGCCCATTACACCCCCAATGCCCGCCCGCTGGTGCCTTTGGTCGCGGTGCAGACGATCGGCGACGGCCTGACCGCTCCGGCGATGCAGCGCGGCTATGCCCAAGCGGCACGCGGCGATGTGAAGAGCCTGTATGTCAACGCCGCCGGCCATTGCACCTTCGACACCGCAACCGTGCTGGCGACGATCCGTTATCTCGATACGCGGATCACGACCGGCAAATGGCCGCAGACGCCCGCGGCCTTTGTCTCGCACCAGCCCGCCCCGATGCTGCGCCCCTGCTGGCGCGGGGGGAAATGTCGGTGAACTAAATGATCCTCCCCCGCCAGCGGGAGGTGGCACGCGCAGCGTGACGGAGGGGGAGGAAGGGGAGCCCTGAGCGGGCACGCGCCATTGTCAGCGCATCGCCGTCCTCCCCTCCGACGCCTTCGGCGCCACCTCCCCCTGGCGGGGGAGGATTATCGGCCTTCTCAAATCCCCTTGCGATCGATCTTCCACTTCGGATCGCTGCACAGCCCGCAATCGCTACCTTTGAACAACTTGCCCGCTTCAGCATCGCCGCGCAGCTGCCAGTTGAGCCAGGCGACGGAGAAGCGCCCAACATCGCCACCATTATCCTCGCGGAACGTCCCGCCATGGCCGACATCGCCATCGACCAGCGCCACCGGGACATGCGTAATCCGGGAATAGTCGTCGGTGCCATTTGGCCACGCCACATCGCCCTTTCCGCCCAGCACATAGAGCGTCGGGGTGTGCAGCGCCTTCAGCATCGCCTTGTCCACCGTCATTCCGGCGATCGCCTGTTTGCCGTCGTTGAACACGCCGCTGTTATGCACCAGCACGGTCTTGATCCGCTTGTCCGCGCCGGCTGCGATCGCCTGCAACCCGCCACAGCTATGCCCGGCAACCGCGACTTGCGCGGGGTCGATCAACCCCTTGTAGCGGCTCCCCTCGCGGCCATTCTCGGCCAGCGCCCAGTCGAGCCCCTTGAGCACGTCCGCCGAAGTCGTCGCCGGCTGGGGCAGGCGGCCGGTGGCAGGATCGGGGCCGCGCGCCGCGGCATCGGCGGGGCGGGGCAGGGCGCCCGGACCGCTGTAGATCTTGCCCGGCGCGACCACCAGATAGCCATGGGACGCAATCTGCGCGAGGTGATGCCGTGCGCTCGCCCCATCGGCGGCGCACCCGCCATTACCCCAGACAACCACGCCCAGCTTCTTGCCGCCCAGCGTCGACAAATCGGCGGGGCGATAGATGGTGTGATCGGGCAGGCCCGGGTCGGCCTCCTTGATCGCGGTGAAGGGGCCAGTGCCGGTCGAATCGGGGCGCTTGGCATCGGCTGCGCGCATCTCGGCCATGCGACGGGCCGCTTCGGGATCGGGCTGCGGGGCCGT
>NCEF01000042.1 GCA_002280565.1 Sphingomonas sp. 32-66-10 | reverse complement strand
GTGTAGAGCGTGTGCGCGACATCGAACGCGCCGAGCAGGACCAGCCCAAGGACGGGCGCCACCATCGCAAATTCGACGATGGTGGCGCCCGACTCGTCGCGCCGGAGCGCGCCGGGGGCAAAGCGACGGAGGGAGAATCGCCGCTTCACTTGGTAAGCCTCAACTGCGAGATCTGATCCGCGATCGAGCGGAAGGTGTTTTGCAGATCGGTTGCATTGCGCGCGGCGAAATAGCGACCGGGAGTGGCGCAGCTCTGCATCATCCCCTCGATCGTCGTGCTAGACGCGCCGAACCAGATCACCCACAGGGTGATGTTCTTGTTCTTGACCGCCGTGCAGATCGCCTGAGTCCGGGCATTGACCTGCTGCGTGATGGTGCCGGTGGTCAGGCAGCCGCCGGTCGGGGCGCTGGACGGGTCGGTTGTGCGCCGGTCCAGCCAGGGGAAGCCATAGGCGGCATAGTCGGTGTCGCCGGTGCACGCCTGACCGTCGGTCATGAAGATCAGGTGACGTTCGATCTCGCCACCCTGCGAGGTATATTCATTTTCCGAGCGGAAGATGCCGGTCGGCGAGATAAAGCGCGCCCCCCACAACAGGCCGATGTCGTGATAGGTGTTGCCGTCAGGGGAGAGCCCGTCGACGTACGATTCGAAGTTCGACGCGGTCGGCCACGCCTGAAGCTTCTTCGCTTCCGTCGGGCAGTAATAGGGGACATTGTTGTAATAGTCGGTCGTCGTCAGCGACTCGTCGCGGTCGAGTTCCGACCAGTAGGATACGACATCGCGCGCATAGATCGCGCCTGGCAGGGCCGGCCCCCACAAGGTTGACGGATCGCCCGAATTGGGGACGAGATCGATGTCCAGATCCTTGGCGCCCGAGGGGATCGGGCTGTAGCTCGATTGCGAGACCGTCTGACGCTCCTCGATGCACCCGTCCCAGGTCAGGCTGCGCGCCGCGCCCTCATAGCCGATCGGCAAACTGACTGAATTGTTCCAGCTCGTACCGTTCTTTAGACCGCTGATATTGTGCGTGATCTGGGCATAGCGCCAGCGGTTGAAGGTCTGGGTGGTCGTCTCGGTGCCAGTATCGGTGCGCGTCCAGTAGCGCGTGACTTCGACATTGCGGGTGCGCCGTTGGATGCGGCAGCGATCGTCACTGTCGCGATAGCTGGCCCGGTACTGATAGCGCCAGCCATCCTGCTCGGTTTCCCAAGTGACGGTTCGCGGGTTGCCGCTGCCCTCCTGATAATTCTGGGTCGTGGGTGAGCCGGTATAGTTGATCTCGCCATCGGGAGGTACCTGGCTGTTGCACCAGTCGCGCGTGACATCGTAGGTCGTGCTGATGGTGCTCCAGCCGCTCGTGCTACCCTGTTGAATATTCGGGCTGCCGGTTTCGGTTGCGCTTCCTTCTGTCCAGGTCGTCGAGGTCGAGGTTGTGTACTGCGCTTCGCGCGACTGATACGGCCAGCTGTCGGCGATGAAGCTGGTTGGCAGCAGTTTCCCGACATTGACGTTGGACGCATAGGGCATGAAGCCGAAGCGGATCTGGACGGTATTGCTGGTGCCGCCGGATGGCGCGCCGCCCGCGCAATTCTCGGCTGTGTCGAGCCGCGCGACGATTTCGTAGAAGCATTTTACCGCCGACCGGAGCGCCTGAATCTTGGTCTGGCTGTCCGACGACACCGCCTTGCTGCCCATCGATCCGGTAACGTCGAGCACGAACATCACATCGGTGTTGGGCAGGCGCATCTCGGCGTCGCAGGTGACGCTGAGCGTTTCGGTCGTCTTGCCCAGCACGCGCATCAGCGTCATCGGCAGCGTCGCACTGGCGACGCCGGTGACCTTGCCCGCGCTTTCGGTGAAGGTCCTAGAGACCGCGGCAGCACCATAAGGGCTGGCTTGAATATTCGCGTCAAAGAAGCGTTCGGCCGCGGTGCGCGCCGCATAGCTGTTGAACGCCCAGGTGCCGCCGCCCATTTGCTTGCGTCCGGCGAGCGCGCCGGCGTCGCAGGCATGTTGCAGGCGCGTCTTGACGATGTACATACGGCTCAAATCGACGCCGCCGCCGACCATGCCCGCGAGTGGGATGAGCGAGGCGGCGATGATCGCGAGCGTGTTACCGCGCTTGTCACGCGCAAGTGCCGCCATGGTGGTGCGGGCGCTGGTCACGACGGTTGAGCGCAACGGCATGCTATGGGGTCCCCGGTTCCTGAATCGCTATGCGCGAAGTTGGGCTAACGGGGATTGAAGGCGCATGGTTAATGCAGAGGTTACCAATATGTGGCGCGGAGCAGGCCGGTGATTGATGTCGAACGGCGGCTGGTGCTGACCTATATGCCGACGCCGGGTGCTGCGGCGGCGCTGGCGGCCTTGTTCGCGCTGGACGACCGACTGGCCGAGACGCTGCGGACGACCAGCGAGCCGATGCTGGGGCAGATCCGGATGCAATGGTGGCAGGATGCGCTGGCCAAGCTCGACAGTGCGCCGCCGCCGCCCGAGCCGGTGCTGGTGGGAATAGCAAGCGATGTGCTGCGCGAGGGTGTGACCGGTGCGGATGTCGGGCAGATTGTTGAGGGCTGGCGGGTGTTGCTGGAGGCCGAGCTCGACGAGGCGGCGCTGCGGACCCATGGCGAGCGGGGACGGGCCTTGTTCGCGCTGGCCGGGCGGGTGGCTGGGGCTGCGTCCACCGATCCGTTGGAACGCGCCGGAGAGGGGTGGGCGTTGGCCGATCTCTCGGCGAAATTGAGCGATCCCGGCGAAGCTGTGGCGGCGCGGCGGCTTGCCGAGGCTGCCCTGGCAGCGGCGTGTTCGGCGCGGTGGAGCCGGAACGGTCGAGCCTTGGGGGCGATGGCGCAACTGGCGCGGATGGACTTGGCGGGGGTGGCGGTGGGATCGCCAAAGCGGACGTTGCGGGCCTTATGGCATCGGATGACCGGGCGCTGAGCGCTTGCTGCCGCTGCTGGAGGCGCTAGCCTGTCGCGGCGACGGGGGGAGAGTCGGGATGTGGCGATATCTTGCAGGTGGGGTGGCGGCGTTGCTGATGGCGGGGGCCGGGGTGTTCCTGTTCCAGAGCCGGGCAACCCCCGATCCGCTGCCAACGCCGCCGCCGGCCCGGGCTGCTCAGACTGCTGCGGAACCGGAGGTTGAAGCGGCGGAAGTGCCGCAGGCCCCGGATCGGACCCGGGAGGAAAAACGGTTCGATCGCAACGACAAGGACAAGAACGGGCTGATCGCTCTCGCCGAATTGCAGCAGCCGCGGCGCAAGGCCTTTGCCAAGCTGGACAGCAATGGCGACGGCAAGCTGTCGTTTGAGGAGTGGTCGGTGCGGACTTCGACTCGCTTTGCCGCCGCCGACAAGGACAAATCCGGCACGCTGACCCGCGCAGAATTCGCCAACACCGCGCCAAAGCGCAAGCCCAAGACGACCCCGCGCTGCGACTGTCGGGCCGAGGTCGCCAAGGCGCTGGCCGAGGCGGAGGAGTAGCTCAGGCCGCCTTGAGCCACTCTGCGAAGGCGGTGCGGGCGCGGGCGGTGTAGAGCAATTTGCGGTCGGCCTTTTTCGTCCGCCCCTCGATCGGCGGCATCAGGCCGAAATTGACGTTCATCGGCTGATAGGTCTCGACCTCCGCGCCGCCGGTGATGTGGCCGAGCAGCGCGCCGAGCGCGGTTTCGACTGGCGGCGGCGTCAGCTCCCGGCCGAGGATTTCGGCAGCGGCAAAGCGGCCCGCGAGCAGGCCGATGGCGCTGCTTTCGACATAGCCCTCGCACCCCGTCACCTGCCCCGCGAAGCGGATGTGCGGGCGGCTCTTGAGGCGCAGCGTCGGATCGAGCAATTCGGGCGAGCGGATGAAGGTGTTGCGGTGGAGGCCGCCGAGCCGGGCGAACTCGGCATGTTCAAGGCCGGGGATGGTGCGGAACAGGCGGACCTGTTCGGCATATTTGAGCTTGGTCTGGAACCCGACCATGTTCCACAACGTGCCGGTGGCATTGTCCTGGCGCAGCTGGACGACGGCATAGGGCCAGCGGCCATTGGGGAACTCGTCGCACGCGGTGCGGGGATCGTCGAGCCCGACGCCCTTCATCGGGCCGTAGCGCAGCGTGTCGACGCCGCGCTCCGCCATTACCTCGATCGGCATGCACCCTTCGAAATAGGGGACGTTTTCCCACTCCTTGAACTCGGTCTTCTCGCCGTCGAGCAGGGCCTGATGAAAAGCCAGATACTGGTCCTTGGTCATCGGGCAGTTGATGTAATCCTTGCCATTCCCGCCGGGTCCGACCTTGTCCCAGCGCGACTGGAACCACGCCTTGTCCATGTCGATGCTCTCGAAATGGACGATCGGGGCGATGGCGTCGAAAAAGGCGAGGGCGTCGCTGCCGGTGGCGGCGCCGATGCTGTCGGCAAGGCCGGGGGCGGTCAGCGGGCCGGTGGCGACGATGGTCAGCCCCTCGGCCGGAAGCTGATCGATGCGTTCGCGCACGATGGTGATGTTGGGATGCGCGGCCAGCGCGGCGGTAACGCCTTTGGAGAAGAGGTCGCGATCCACCGCCAGCGCGGAGCCGGCCGGAACCTTGTGTTCGTCGCCCTTGGCCATGATCAGCGAGCCGAGGTCGCGCATTTCCTGATGCAGCAATCCTACCGCGTTGCGTTCGGCATCGTCGCTTCGGAAGCTGTTCGAACAGACGAGTTCGGCAAGGCCGTCGGTCTGGTGCGCGGGGGTCATGTCGCCTGACCCACGCATTTCGGACAGCTTTACGCGGATGCCGGCATTGGCGAGCTGCCACGCCGCTTCGGACCCGGCGAGACCGCCGCCGATAATATGGACTAAATGGTCGGACATGGGCATCGGTTAGGGCATGAAACGCGGAAGGGAAAGTATGGGTTGGCTGTTCGGAGCAGCGCTGGTCGCGGGGGCGAGCTATTGCCTGGAGGCGTGGGGGCTGGTCGATCCGGGCGCGTGGGGTCCGGCGTGGAAGACCAGTGGTGTCGCATTGCTCGCGATCTGGGCGGCGACGCGGGCGCGGGGCTTGGACGGCTGGTTGCTGACTGGCGCGCTGGCGCTGGGGGCGCTCGGTGATTTGTTGCTGGAGACGCATGGGCTGGTGGTCGGCGGCGCGGCGTTCGCGGCGGGGCATGTGGTGGCGTGTGTGCTCTACTGGCGTAACCGGCGGGACGTCTTGACGCCAAGCCAGAAGGCGTTCGGGTGGCTGCTGGCCCCGGCGACGATCGGGATCGCGGCGCTGTTTGCCGCTCCGGCGGGCGGGGCGGTGCAGGCGGGGGCCTATTCGGCGTTTCTGGGCGTGATGGCCGGGCTGGCGTGGACCAGCCGCTTTCCGCGCTACCGCGTCGGGCTGGGCGCGGTGTTGTTCGTGGTTTCGGACCTGCTGATCTTTTCGCGCTTTGGGCCGCTGGAAGGGTCGGTGGTGCCGGGGTTGCTGATCTGGCCGACCTATTTTGCGGCGCAGGCGTTGATTGCGTGGGGGGTGAGTGCGGCGTTGGCGCGTTTCCCTTCCGCTGGTGGGAGCGGTTAGGGGAACGCTACCCCGTGACGGGCAGTGCGACCGAGCCGTCTTCGGTGCGCTCCAGCGGGGAGTAGGCCACGACCGTGTCCAGCGTCAGCGCGGCGTAGAGGTGCGGGAACTCCGCACCGCCGCGCGACACCTCCCAGCGGATCGCGTCGCCGAGCGCTTCGAGATCAACCGCTGCGACCCATAAATCGGGCTCGTCAGCGAAATGCTTGTCGACCGTTTCGGTGAGCTGGGCGGCTGTTGAGAGGTGGATATAGCCGTCCTGAATGTCGATCGGTGCGCCTGCGAAGCTGCCCGCCTCAAGGTCGGCCATTTGTGGGCCGGTCAGCACTTTGTAGGCGGTCGTCGGGCGGGTCATTCGGCTTCCTTCAGCTTCCGGCAAGCGACGCGAGATAGCGCGCGGCGTGGTGGGTGTTCAAACGCACCCATAATGGCTTGTGATCCGAAATCTGCCAGGTGCGCCAGTCGTTTGCGTAATATTTGGCGAGGTCGGGGGCCTTCTTGCCCTCCGTCGTCGCGGCGGCAGTGGGCTGATAGTCGGGCAGGTCTTCAGGGCGGAAGATGCTTTCGAACATCTCGAAGATGCCGGCGTTGCGTGCGGATGCCGGGCCGCTGTCGATATAGTCGATCACCGTCGGGTCGGCGATGAACGCGATCTGGTCATAATATTTGGTGCGGTCGAGATTACTGGGGGCGTCGAGGCGTTTGGGGGTCTTGAAGCCGTGCTTCTTGAGCGCCTGCATCGTCTCATGCTCGGGATGGACGATGTTGAAGTCGCCGAGCAGGATTGTCGCGCGGCCATTGTCCTTGGCGATATCGGCGAGGCTGGCGAGGTATTTGGCGACGCGGTCGATTTCCTGGATGCGCTCCTGCAGCTCGGTGCCGCGCTCATCGCCATAATAGAGATGGACAGTGCAGATATCGAATTTGAACCAGCCCGACTGGAAGCGCGCCATGAACGGGGTGCGGCGGAACTGCTTGCCCTGGGCGAGCTTGTCGGCGCTGCCACCGGTGGTGGCGGAGATGAGCATGTCGGCGGGGAGGACGATTTCGCCGGCGATTTTCTGGAACCACACTTTGCGCTTGTCGAAGGCGTAGAGCAGGCGTTCGCCGTTGCCGCCGAGCTTGCGGTGGGTGACGTCGGTGGCGATGAAGTCCCAATCGGGACCGAGGATCGCCATGATGTCGTACCAGGGGCCAAGCTCGTTCACCTCCTGCACCGCGACGAAATCGAAGCGGGAGATGATTTCGGCAATGTAGAACAGGCTTTCGGGCAGGCGGTTGCCATGGCCCCAGCCCTTGCCGGCCTTGCCCAGATCGCGGATGTTCCAGGTGGCGAGCAGCAGGTTACGCTCGCTGTCCTTGTCCGGGATATCGCGATCGAGCTGGGCGATCAGCCGCTGAAGATGCGCGACGACGCGCGGGCGATCGGCGGCGGGAATGCGGTGCTTGAGCAGGCTGTATTGCATGGGACGGCTCCCCCGGATGCAGATCGGGGGAGCCTAACCCATTTCGGTTACGGTACGAAGATCATTCGCCGCCCTCTGGCCCCGAGGCGAGATCGTCGCCGGGGGTTGCGTCGGGGAGGGGCGCGGTTTCAACCTCGTTGTCGGCCAGATTGACCTCGGCGTCGTCCTCGCTCTCCTCGATCCGTGCGGCGGAGACGACCTGCTCGCCCGGCGCGACATGGAACAGGCGCACGCCTGCCGAGCCGCGGCCGATGACGCGCAGCGAGGTGAGGGGGAGGCGGATCATCTTCGCCTGATCGGTCACGAGCATCAGCTGATCCGACTGGGTCGCCGGGAAGCTGGCCAGCACCGGGCCGTTGCGCGCGATATTGTCGATATTGGTGATGCCCTGACCGCCGCGACCGGTGCGGCGATATTCATAGGCCGAGGACAGCTTGCCATAGCCATTGGCGCAGACGGTAAGGATGAACTGCTCCTTGGTGCGCAGTTCCTCAAACCGTTCGGGCAAGAGGTCGGGCTCGCCATCCTTCTCCGCCTTCCACGGAGCGAAGCGCAGATAGGTCTCGCGCTCTTCGGCGGTGGTGCCGACGCGGTGGAGGATCGACAGCGAGATGACCTGATCGTCGCCGAGCAGGCGCATGCCGCGCACGCCGGTCGAGTTGCGGCTCTGGAATTCGCGCACTTCGTCGCCGGCGAAGCGGATCGCTTTGCCCGCGCGGCTGGCGAGCAGGACGTCGTCGCCTTCGTCGAGCAGGGCGACGCCGATCAGGCGGTCATCCTCGTCCTCGCCCTCGAACTTCATCGCGATCTTGCCGTTGCTGGGCACGTTGGTGAACGCGTCCATGCTGTTGCGGCGGACATTGCCCTTGGCGGTCGCGAACATGACATGGAGCTTGCCCCACTCGCTCTCATCCTCCGGCAGCGGGAGGACGGTTGAGATCGTTTCCCCCGCAGCGAGCGGGAGCAGGTTGATCATCGGGCGTCCGCGCGTGTTCGCCCCGCCCTCGGGCAGGCGCCATACCTTCATGCGATAGACGCGGCCGAGGGTGGAGAAGAACAGGACGGGCGTGTGGGTCGAGGTGACGAACAGCTCGGTGACGACATCCTCGTCCTTGGTCGCCATGCCGGCGCGGCCCTTGCCGCCGCGTGCCTGGGCGCGGAACGTGGGCGGCGGCGGCGATTTCGGTGCGGCGCGGGGTGGCGTAGAGATCGCGCACGGCGACCAGCTCGCCGCGGAGCACTGCATAGAGCTTGGCGCGGTTGGCGAGGATTTCGAGCAGCTCGGCGATCGAATCCGCGAGTTCCTTGAGCTCGTCGCCGATCTCGTCGCGGCCCAATGCGGTCAGGCGGTGGAGGCGCAGGTCGAGGATCGCGCGGACCTGAATGTCCGACAGGCGATAGGTGTCGCCGGTGATCTCGGTCTCGACCGCTTCGACGAGGCGGATGTACTGCGCAATTTCGGCAATCGGCCAGTCGCGCATCAACAGCGATTCGCGCGCCGCCGTCGGGCTGGAGGAGCCGCGGATGATGCGGACGACTTCATCGAGGTTGGTGACCGCGATGACCAGGCCGAGCAAGATGTGCGCCCGGTCGCGCGCCTTGGCGAGTTCGAACTTCGAGCGGCGGGTGATCACCTGCTCGCGGAACTTGACGAACGCCTCGATAATGTCGCGCAGGTTGAGCAGTTCCGGGCGGCCGCCGCGGATCGCCAGCATGTTGGCCGGGAAACTCTGTTGCGCCGGGGTGTTCCGCCACAGCTGGTTAAGCACGACTTCGGGGGTCGCGTCGCGCTTCAGGTCGATGACGATGCGGACGCCCTCACGCGACGATTCGTCGCGGATGTCGCTGATCCCCTCGATCCGCTTTTCCTTTGCGGCTTCGGCGATCTTTTCGACCAGCGCGTTCTTGCCCTGCTGATAGGGGATTTCGGTGAGGACGATCGAGCGCCGCTCCCCGCGCTGTTCGGTGATGTAGCGGCTGCGCACGATGATCGAGCCGCGGCCCGACTGATAGGCGTTGCGGCAGCCCGAACGGCCGAGAATCTGTGCGCCGGTCGGGAAGTCTGGTCCCGGCACGATCTCCATCAGCTCTTCGATCGTGACAGCGCCATTGTCGATATAGGCAAGGCAGGCATCGACCACTTCGCCCAGATTGTGCGGCGGAATGTTGGTCGCCATGCCGACCGCGATGCCGCCGGCGCCGTTTACGAGCAGGTTCGGGTAGCGCGCGGGCAGGACCGTCGGTTCGCTTTCGGAGCCGTCATAGTTGTCCTGAAAGTCGACCGTATCCTTGTCGATATCGTCGAGCAGCGACATCGCGACCTTGGCCAGACGCGCTTCTGTGTAGCGCATCGCGGCGGGGGGATCGGGATCCATCGAACCGAAATTGCCCTGGCCGTCGATCAGCGGCACCCGCATCGCCCAGTCCTGGGCCATGCGCGCCATCGCGTCATAGATCGAGCTGTCGCCGTGCGGGTGATATTTACCCATGACGTCACCGACCAGGCGGGCCGACTTGCGATAGGCGCGACCGGGCAGGTAGCCGCCCTCCTGCGCCGCGTAGAGGATGCGGCGGTGAACCGGCTTCAGGCCGTCACGCACGTCGGGAAGCGCGCGCGCCACGATCACGCTCATCGCGTAATCGAGGTAGCTGGTCTTCATCTCATCGACGATGGAGATGGGGGTGATATCGGAAGGGTCCGCGAGGACGGTCTCGTCGGTCAAGAATCGGTGCTTTCGAAGGGTTGTTTCAGTGTTGTGACCGCTCTAGCCGCCCCGTGACCACCTGCCAACCCCGCGCACCCGCGTGCGCGCGCACGCGAGGGGCGGGGGCAGGGCGTCTCATTTCGGGAGCCATGGCATTCAAAATGCGTTCAGCGAGCGCGTGCAAAAGCGCGAACCGCGATACACCGCCTTGACCGGGCGGGACGGATTACTAGAGCGGGTCGCGTCAACCGCTACGCACACATGCGTGAGGAGAGTTCCGGATGAAGTCTGTTTCCAAGGCTGCGCTTGCCGCAGCGGTCCTGCTGGCTGCGCCCTTCGCCGTGTCGGCACCGGCCGTCGCGCAAAAAAAGCAGAAGGAGGAGGCACCCAAGTTCAAGCTGAGCGATGCGTTCCGCAAATCTGCGGCCGAGATCGAGGCGCTGATCAAGGCCAAGGATTTCCAGGGCGCGGCGGGCAAGCTCGACGCGCTGGAGGCGATGGCGACCAATGAGGACGAAAAATTCTTCGTCGCCAATTTCCGCCTGACCACCTCTGCCAATCTCAAGGATGATCCGGCGACGATCAGCGCGCTCGACGCATTGATCGCCAATCCGAAGACCGACCCGGCGAATCTGGGCCAATATTATTTCTTCCGTGGCGACAAGACGCTGGGCCTGAAGAAGCCCGCCGACGCGATCCCGTTCCTGCTGAAGGCACGCGAGCTGGGCTATTCCCCCAATGGCGCGAACCTCAACCTGTTGATCGCGCAGGCACAGCTTGACGCCGGCCAGCTCGAAGCTGGAGTCGGCAGCATCGACGCCGCGATCAAGGCCGAGGAAGCGGCTGGCCGCAAGGCGCCGCTGACCTGGTATCGCTTCGCCGTCGACCGCCTGTATCGCGGTGGCCAGAAGGCGGCGGCGAGCGAATGGCTGGGACGCCAGATGGCCGCCTATCCCAGTGCCGAGGGCTGGCGCGCGACGTTGCTGATCTACATGGAGCGGACGCGCGAAAAGGGTGTTCCGATGGACGCCGAT
>NCEF01000013.1 GCA_002280565.1 Sphingomonas sp. 32-66-10 | reverse complement strand
GGCGAGGTTCTGGTCGAGATCATGGCGACCGGCATCTGCCACACCGACGCCTATACGCTCGACGGGTTCGACAGCGAGGGGATCTTCCCGAGCGTGCTGGGGCATGAAGGCGCGGGGATCGTCCGCGAAGTCGGCGCGGGCGTGACCAGCGTGACGCCGGGTGACCATGTCATCCCGCTCTACACGCCGGAATGCCGCCAGTGTAAGTCGTGCCTGAGCGGCAAGACCAACCTGTGCACCGCGATCCGCGCGACGCAGGGGAAGGGGCTGATGCCCGACGGCACCACGCGCTTTTCCTACAAGGGGCAGCCGATCTACCATTATATGGGCTGTTCGACCTTCTCGAACTTCACCGTCCTGCCCGAGATTGCGGTCGCCAAGATTCGCAAGGACGCGCCGTTCCAGAGCAGCTGCTATATCGGCTGTGGCGTCACCACCGGAGTCGGCGCGGTGATCAATACCGCCAAGGTGCAGGTCGGCGACAATGTCGTCGTGTTCGGCCTTGGCGGCATCGGTCTGAACGTCATTCAGGGCGCGCGGCTGGCTGGGGCGAACCAGATCATCGGCGTCGACATCAACCCCGATCGCGAGGAATGGGGCCGCAAGTTCGGCATGACCGACTTCCTCAATTCGCGCGGCATGAGCCGTGAGGATGTCGTGGCGCGGATTGTCGCGATGACCGATGGCGGCGCCGACTATACCTTCGACGCCACCGGCAACACCGAAGTGATGCGCATCGCGCTGGAGGCATGCCATCGCGGCTGGGGAACCAGCATCATCATCGGCGTGGCCGAGGCGGGCAAGGAAATCGCCACCCGCCCGTTCCAGCTGGTCACTGGCCGCAACTGGCGCGGCACTGCGTTCGGCGGGGCCAAGGGCCGCACCGACGTGCCCAAGATCGTCGCAAGATTGAGATCGACCCGATGATCACCCATGTCATGGGACTTGAAGACATCAACAAGGGGTTCGACCTGATGCATGCGGGGACAAGCATCCGCAGCGTCGTCGTATTCTGAAACCATAACAGGGGAGAGGAAGCCATGTTCAGCCACATCATGCTCGGCGCCAATGATATCGAAGCATCAAAGGCATTTTATGACGCCACGCTGGGCGCATTGGGGGCGCGGGCCGGGAGCGTCGATCCCAAGGGCCGCGCTTTCTTCATGCACAATGGCGGCATCTTCATGCTGAGCAAGCCGCTCGACGGCCAGCCCGCCTGTCACGCCAATGGCGGCACGGTCGGCTTCGCCGCGACCAGCCCGGAGATGGTCGATGCCTGGCACGCCGCCGGCCTCGCCCATGGCGGCAGCGCGATTGAAGACCCTCCCGGCATCCGCGAGAACGCATTCGGTGCGCTATACCTCGCCTATCTGCGCGATCCGGCGGGGAACAAGGTGTGCGCGATGTACCGCGTGCCCAAGGCAGGCTGACGGCGCATGGGGATGGAGACGGTTTCGACCAATCGCGCGCATGGCGGGGTGCAGAGCGTCCATCGGCATGACTGGGCCGCGACCGGCACGCCGATGACCTTTTCGGTCTTCATCCCCGACCATGCGGAGGGGACGAAGCTGCCGGTTCTCTGGTATCTTTCCGGCCTGACCTGCACCCATGCCAATGTCACCGAGAAGGGTGAGTATCGCGCGGCCTGTGCCGAACATGGCGTGATCTTCATCGCCCCCGATACGTCGCCGCGCGGCGACGATGTGCCCGATGACGACGCCTATGATTTCGGCAAGGGCGCGGGGTTTTATGTCGATGCGACGCAGGAACCCTGGGCCGCTAATTTCCGGATGCGGTCGTACATTGAGGACGAGCTGCCCGGACTGATCCTGCGGGAGTTTCCGATGGCGGACTTGGGCCGTCAGGGGATCACCGGGCATTCGATGGGCGGGCATGGCGCGCTGACGATGGGCCTTCGCAACCCGGATCGCTTCCGCTCGGTCAGCGCCTTCGCACCGATCGTCGCGCCGTCGCAATGCCCGTGGGGTGAGAAGGCGCTGGGCGGTTATCTGGGACAGGATCGGGCGGCGTGGCGGTTGCACGACGCAGTGGCGCTGATTGAGGATGGGGCGCGGTTGCCCGAATTGCTGGTCGATCAGGGGGATGCCGACGCCTTCCTGACCGAGCAGTTGAAGCCCGAGCTGTTGGCGGCGGCATGCCACGACGCCGGCATCGACCTGCAGCTGCGGATGCAGCCGGGGTATGACCACAGCTATTACTTTATCTCCAGCTTCATGGCCGACCATGTCGCCTGGCATGCCGAGCGGCTGAAGCGGTGACGCAGCGCTTCGACGCGGTCGTCATCGGGGCGGGGCATAATGGGCTGACCTGCGCCTTCTACCTCGCCCGGGCCGGCCTGAAGGTCTGCGTGGTCGAGCGCCGCGACGTGGTCGGCGGGGCTGCGGTGACCGAGGAGTTTCACCCCGGTTTCCGCAATTCCGCCGCCAGCTACACCGTCAGCCTGCTCCAGCCCAAGGTCATCGCCGACATGAAGCTGGTCGAGCGCGGCTATCGGGTGATCGAGCGGCCGGTGTCGAACTTCTTTCCGCTGGACGGCGATTACCTGAAGCTGGGTGGCGGGGCGGAACGGACTCGGGCGGAGTTTGCCCGCTTTTCTGCCAAAGATGCCGCGGCGCTGGATGGTTATGAGGCGGCGCTGGAGCGGGTGGCCGACCTGTTGCGGAGCATGGCGCTCAAGACGCCACCCAATGCCGGGGGCGGGGTCGCGGCGCTGCAGGCAGCGGCGGCTCAGGGTCGGGCGGTGACGTCCTTGCCTATTGAGGCCCAGCGGGATGCCCTGGCCCTGTTCGTCCAGTCGGCGCGCGAATTTCTCGACCAGTGGTTCGAGAATGAGCACGTCAAGGCGGCGTTCGCATTCGATGCGGTGGTCGGCAACTATGCCGGTCCGTCGGCGCCGGGTTCGGCCTATGTCCTGCTGCACCATGTGTTCGGCGAGGTGAATGGCAAGAAGGGGGCGTGGGGCCATCCGGTCGGGGGGATGGGCAGCATCACCCGGATGATGGCCGAAGCGGCGGCACAGGCCGGGGCGGTGATCCGGCTGGAGGAACCGGTCGACCGGGTGCTGACCGACAAGGGCCGCGCCGTCGGGGTGCGGCTGAGCAGCGGCGAGGAGATTGCGGCCAAGACCGTCGTCGCCAATGTCGGCCCTGCCCTGCTGTTCCGTCACCTGGTCGATCCTTCCGATTTGCCGCAGGATTTCCGGCGGCGGATTGCTGGCTTCAAGACCGGATCGGGCAGCTTCCGGATGAACGTCGCGCTGTCCGAACTTCCCGATTTCACCGTCCTTCCCGGCACGGATGCCGAACATCACCGCAGTGGCATCATCATCGCGCCGACCATGGACTATATGGACAAGGCCCATGAGGACGCGGTCCGCTATGGCTGGTCCAACGCGCCGGTGGTGGAGATGACCATTCCCTCCACCGTCGATCCGACCCTCGCCCCGCCGGGCTGTCATGTCGCCAGCCTGTTCTGCCAGCACTTCGCCCCCACTTTGCCCAATGGCCGCAGCTGGGACGACGAGCGGGAGGCGGCGGCTGACGACATTATCGACACGGTGACGCAGCACGCCCCCAATTTCCGCGACTCGATCATCGCCCGCCAGATTCACTCCCCCACCGACCTCGAACGCAAATTCGGGCTGGTCGATGGCGACATTTTCCACGGCCGCATGTCGCTCGACCAGCTCTGGGCGGCGCGGCCGGTGCTGGGGCATGGCGATTATCGCAGCCCGATCAGCGGCCTCTATTTATGCGGTGCGGGCACCCATCCCGGCGGCGGGGTGACCGGTGCGCCGGGGCATAATGCGGCGCGGGAAATCCTGAAGGATCGCAGCGTGTTGGGAAGATTACTGCGGAAGTAATTTCCCTCAGTCGAACACCGCCTCATACCGCACTGCGCCGGTCCGCGGTTCGCGGCTGCGGGGCACCAGGAACAGGCACATGCGCCCGAAGCTGGGGTGCGAGAGCCAGTAGAGCCCCTGCGGCAAGGCGGTGCCGGCGGGGCCACGCAGATACATCGAATAGGGCATGCGCCAGGCGGGCGAGGTGGCGCGCGGACGCTCGGCCCGCACCTCTTCCAGCGTCAGTTGATGCGCCGGGCCGACGATGCCGCCGACCAGGAACACGTCGCCGATCGCGGCGCAGGCATCGATCGAACTGGGGAGCGACAGGAGCGGACGGGTCCCGGGCATCAGAAATGGCGTCCCGCATCGGCGGGGCGTGAAAAGGCGGCGCAGGCCATGACCTGAAGGCTCCAAAAAAGTGTGGAACGCCGGATTCACCCCTCCGGATACGCATGAGATTATGCGTAAAGTGGGTAGGCGGACAAGACGGGAGTTTTGCGGATCGGCAGATTAACCATGCAGTCCGTCGCATCATCTGCTCCGGTCGCGGGCGAGTGGCGGACGGGCTGTCCGACGAAGCTGACGATCCGGGGCATGGTATGGGGTCAATCGCCGGGGAAGCGACCGTGAGGCGACCGGCTGACACCTGCGACGCGACACCATGGCGACAGGCCCGCGACACTGACGCGACGCGGGCGCGACGCGATGTGGCGGCGAGGCGACGGGTTCGCGTCATGGACGCGACGCCGGGGCATCGGGTGTGCGACGGGGCGAGTCGCCGGGCGGCCTGCGCGGCGCCAGCGGATCGGGTGCGAAGGGATCGGCGAGCCGCGCGGCGTGGAGCCTAAGCGCATGCGCCCAGTGCTGGTCGAACGGCGTGCCGGTCAGCCGGTTGCGCAGCGCATGCGCGCTCGACCGCGACATCCCCGCCGCCCGCGCCGCCCGCGCGACGCTGCCCGTTTCGACGAGCGCGGTGAGGAAGACGCGTTGCCTGGCGGGGGTCCAGTGGCTGCGCACTGGCGCGGCGGGGGTGGGTTGGTCGGGCATCGGATCGAATCCGGTTGATTGGAGTCGATTCAGTTGACCTATTTGGTTCGTGTAGGAAAGGGGTTTGAGGTGGTCTTGGCTGCCGGACGGGGATGCTGTAGCTTCACTCCATGAGTTCCGAACGCGCCCTGTTCGATTCAAGCGATCCGACGGCCGAGGCGGCGGCTGATGCGCGGGCGGATGCCGATGCGGCGGCGGGCCGGGTGGTGAGCCACGAATCGGTCAAGCGCTGGGTCGCCTCCTGGGGAAGCGAGCGCCCCCTGCCACGACCCGAAATCGGCGACTGAATTGCGCCGCATCGTCTGGACGGACGAAGCGGTCACGCATCTCGAGGCGATCATCGCCTATATCTCTGCATTCAATCCTGCAGCTGCCGCCCGACTGGGCGAGCGGTTGATCGCGGTTGCCGATAGTCTCGCGGAGTTTTCCGAGCGCGGTCGCGTTGTGGGCGACGGGCGTCGCGAGATGACCACGGTCTGGCCCTATGTGCTGCGCTATCGGGTCGATGGGGATCGGGTGGTTATTCTGCGCATCCGGCATGGTGCGCGGGATGAGGAAGAGGGATGAGAGTGGGGGGGGCATGAGTCCCCTTTTCCATCGTCACCTTGGACTTGTTCCGGGGTCCACCGTGCAGGAGGCGCGGAGGGCGCGGTTCGGGTGATGGCGGTGCGTCTTTACGCTGCCTGAATCGATGAGAGCAGTTCGCGAGAGCCTCAAGCGGTCGGGGCGTGAGGTGGCGTGGACCCCGGAACAAGTCCGGGGTGACGAATTAGAGCCTTGAAATCAGCCAGCCCAAAGCGAAAAAGATCGCCACAACACCCGCAAACATGAGGCCCCCCGCCGAAGCTTGGAGCCATCTCGGATAAAGCCTCTGATGGATGACCGGCACAAGTCGACCACTCCCACCAGCCGATCGCACGGAGTCAATCGGTGGTCCATTGAGGACTTGGAGCGTCACGACCTCTCCGGGCGAGATGAACGGGATCTCGACAATCCACTCGCCCCTAGGTCCAGAGCGCGTCTCATGCACAAGTGAAGGGATTAGGACGTAGCCAGCGGGCGGAGCCCCGGGGATTGACGTAATCTGCACCCCCTCGGCAGCTTGCCGTCCGAGGTTCTGAACGATGATCTGACCTGAGTTAATATGGACGGGCTGAACGCCTGCGTCATTGGAATGCAGAGTAAAATGAGTGGAATTTGGGCTAAACCAAATCAATCGCACCCTTCCTCGGATCGCCTGACCAAGAATGGTTGCCGCCAAGGTTGCGACCGCAGAGAATGCGGCCGCAAATCCGGCGTCGGACGCAAAGAAGGCTGCAAGGCTGCCCAACTTCTACTCCGCAGCAACCGTCCCATCGAACAACCCGCCCTCAGCGGCATCCTCGTTTGCTGCCGGCGCGGCCTTCGCCTTCTGGCGCTTGTCGAAGCTGTCCCACACTTCGTTCCAGTTGCCGCGCGTTGCGCCCTTCGAATATTCGGTCGCGCGGGTTTCGAAGAAGTTGGCGTGTTCGACGCCGTTGAGCAGCGGGGTGAGCCACGGCAGGGGGTGTTCGTCGATCATGTAGATCGGCTTCAGGCCCAGCTGGTTCAGGCGCCAGTCGGCGATGTAGCGGATATACTTCTTGATCTCCTTGGGCGTCATGCCGGGGACCGGGCCCTGTTCGAACGCCAGGTCGATGAACGCATCCTCCAGCCGCACGGTCGTCTGGCAGACGTCCATGATGTCGTCCTTCACCGCCTTGGTCAGGCAGTCGCGTTCCTTGGTGAAGGCGTGGAACAGGCGGGTGATGCCTTCGCAGTGCAGCGATTCGTCGCGCACCGACCAGCTGACGATCTGGCCCATGCCCTTCATCTTGTTGAAGCGCGGGAAGTTCATCAGCATCGCGAACGATGCGAACAGCTGAAGCCCCTCGGTAAACCCGCCGAACATGGCGAGGGTCTTGGCGATATCCTCGTCATTATCGACGCCGAACTGCTGAAGGTAATCGTGCTTGTCCTTCATCTCGGCATATTCGAGGAACATGCCATATTCGCTTTCGGGCATGCCGATCGTGTCGAGCAGGTGGCTGTAGGCCGCGATGTGCACCGTTTCCATGTTGGAGAAGGCGGCGAGCATCATCTTGATCTCGGTCGGCTTGAACACGCGGCCGTATTTTTCGTGGTAGCAATCCTGCACCTCGACGTCCGCCTGGGTGAAGAAGCGGAAGATTTGCGTGAGCAGATTGCGTTCATGGTCGGTGAGCTTTTGCGCCCAGTCGCGGCAATCCTCACCCAGCGGCACCTCTTCGGGCAGCCAGTGGATCTGCTGCTGACGCTTCCAGAAGTCATAGGCCCAGGGATATTCGAACGGCTTGTAGGTCTTGCGGGCTTCGAGAAGAGGCATGGGATCAGTCCTTGGACGCTAAAATCAGTTGAATTGGGCGAACACCAGCGCGAAGCCGGTGAGGAAGAGGCAGAGCGCGACCAGCATCGTGCCGGCGATGCGCAGGGCATAGGTGCCCTCCGCCGAGGCGGCGCGGCGGCGTAGCAGGGTGAGGCCCGCCACGCCCGACGCGATGCCGATCCCGGCCTGAATGGCGAGCGCGCGGGTCACTGGTCGACCACCGTCCCACCGCGGTCGCGCACGACGACGCGCTCCTTGATGATCACCTTTTTCCCGCGATTGGCGCCGACGCCGAACACGCAGATGCCGAGGAAATAGCCGAAATCATACCAGCCGCCGTCATTGGGCACGGCGTAGATCGCGACGTCGGGGACGAACAGCGAGAGCACCCAGGCGACCGGGAAGATGAAGCCGTGCCACAGCCCGAGCAGAAAGCCGGGCGCGCCGGGCTCCACCGCCGTCCCGACCTGCTGCGCGCAGGCGGCGAGCAGGGTGAGGCCCAGCAGGGGGACATAGCGGAGAAACTTCGTCATGTAGCACTCTCCTTCATCTGGCCACGGGGTCAGACGTGGCGGCTGCGCCGTCCCGCTGGCCGCCGCGGCGAGTCTTCGGATTGCTCACGCAATCCGAAGCCGCCCGCACATCACTGGCAAGCCAGACACTCGTCGTAATCGGTCGACTCGCCGAGGTTGAACTGCGGCGCGTCGATCGTGTTGTCGGCCTCCACGCCGCCGGCGAAACCGGCGCGCTGCACGGATTTCGAGCGGAGATAATAGAGCGACTTGATGCCGAGTTCCCATGCGCGGAAGTGGAGCATCAGCAGGTCCCACTTCTCGACGTCGGCCGGGATGAACAGGTTCAGCGACTGGGCCTGGTCGATATAGGGCGCGCGGTCGCCGGCGAGTTCGAGCAGCCAGCGCTGGTCGATCTCGAAGCTGGTCTTGTAGCAGTCCTTTTCCTCCTGCGTGAGGAAGTCGAGATGCTGGACGGAACCGCCGCGCTCGAGGATCGAGTTCCAGACATTGTCGCTGTTCTTCGATTTTTCGATCAGCAGCTTTTCGAGATACGGGTTCTTGACCGAGAAGCTGCCCGACAGCGTCTTGTGGGTGTAGATGTTGGCCGGGATCGGTTCGATGCAGGCCGAGGTGCCGCCGCAGATGATGCTGATCGACGCGGTCGGCGCGATCGCCATCTTGCAGGAAAAGCGCTCCATCACGCCCATATCGGCGGCGTCGGGGCACGGGCCACGCTCGACCGCCAGCTGCATCGAGGCTTCGTCGACCTGCGCCTTGATGTGCTTGAAGATCTTGCTGTTCCAGGTCTTGGCCATCGCGCCTTCGAACGGCAGGCCGCGCGCCTGGAGGAAGCTGTGGAAGCCCATCACGCCAAGGCCGACGCTGCGTTCGCGGGCAGCCGAATAGGCGGCCTTTTCCATGCCCGGCTCGGCGCGATCGATATAGTCCTGAAGGACGTTGTCGAGGAAGCGCATGACGTCCTCGATAAAGCCCTTTTCGTCCTTCCACGCGTCCCAGGTTTCGAGGTTGAGCGAGGAGAGGCAGCAGACCGCAGTGCGCTCATTGCCGAGGTGATCCTTGCCAGTCGGCAGGGTGATCTCGCTGCACAGGTTCGAGGTCGAGACCTTGAGGCCCAGATCGCGGTGATGCTTGGGCATGTTGTTGTTCACGTGATCGGCGAACACGATGTACGGCTCACCGGTCGCGAGGCGGGTTTCGACCAGCTTCTGGAACAGCGCGCGGGCGTTGACCGTGGCGCGGACGCTGCCGTCCTTGGGCGATTTGAGATCCCAGTCCTCGCCAGCGCGGACCGCCGCCGAGCCGCGACGCAGCGAACCCTGGCTGATCGCCAGCGTCAGGCTGTCCATCACGCGGACGAAGGGGATGATGCCGCTGGTCTTGCCGTTGAGGCCGACCGGCTCACCGATGCCGCGGACATTGCCCCAATAGGTGCCGATGCCGCCGCCGCGCGAGGCGAGCCAGACATTCTCGTTCCAGGTGTCGACGATGCCGTTGAGGCTGTCGGGCACGGAATTGAGGAAGCAGCTGATCGGGAGGCCGCGACCGGTGCCGCCGTTCGACAGCACGGGGGTGGCGGGCATGAACCACAGGCGCGAGATATAGTCGTAGATGCGCTGGGCGTGCGCGGCGTCATCCGCGTAAGCCGACGCGACGCGGACGAACAGGTCCTGGAAATTCTCACCCGGCAACAGATAGCGGTCGCGCAGCGTGTCCTTGCCGAATTCGGTCAGCAGCGCGTCGCGCGAATGATCGACCTCGACCGGGTAGATGCGCGGGGCGACCGACTTGGTGTCGATCTTCTTCTTCGCCCCAGCCTTCTTTTCGGCCGCAGCCTTTTCGGGCGCGGCAGCCTTGGGCGCAACGGGCGTTTCGACGGTATCGGTCACAGTTTCACTCACGCTCGTTTCCTGGCTGTCTCTGAAGTCCATCGGTCGTCCCCTGCACGTCCATTCGTCACGACTCGGGGGGCGGTACCGTTCCTAGCACCTTAGCATCCGATGCGGAGAGAACAAAACGTGTCCGTCCGCGCCGCGCCAAGCGACAGAAAAGCCCCCGCGATATAGGATCGCGAGCGATGCTCCACCAGTGCTTGGGCTTGTCCCCCTGTGTGACCACTAGAGATTGTGCCAATCCGGCTGCAGAGGCAATACCGTAAATGACAGTTAAGGGACTCGGTTCGTCGCTGATATGACTCGGTTCATGGCACGCTAACCACCGCGCAGACGCCGCGACGCGCGGACCTTCCTTGGCTTTTCAGAATGCAAGAGAACGACGCGCGAACGCAGGTTTTTTTCGCAGGCCGATTCATCCACAGCTTTCTGATGCCCCGCCCCACCAGATACAGTGATCCCCGCCCGGCACGCCGGACGGGGATGCGAAAAAGAAGAAGAAGAAGAAGAAGACCCTCCCCGACCCCTCCCGCAAGCGGGAGGGGCATTTCAGGGGCTGCGATCAGAAGCGGCCGGTCAGTTCGATCCCGTAGAAGCGCGGCTCGGCCGGGATGAAGGTCGGAATACCGAACGCGCCGCCGGTATTGCCGGCGTCGAGCAGATAATCCTCGTTCGACAGGTTGCGACCGAACAGCGCCAGTTCATAGCGATCATCGGCGAACGACACGCCGGCGCGCGCGTTGAACAGGGTCACGCCCGGCTGGCTGATCAGCGGATTGTTCGGGATCTCAAAGAAGATCTGCGAACGATAGGTGACGGTCGGCGTCGCGAAGACGCGGACGCCGCCGATTTCGGTGTTGAGCGTGAAGCCACCCGCCGCCTGCACCTCAGGCTGGAGACGGAAGCGTGCGCCGGAGAAGGTGGGCGCGACCGAATTGCCCTCTTCGATCTTGGCATCGATATAGGCGCCATTGGCGAACACGGTCAGCCACGGCGTCGCGCGGACGCTGATTTCGGCTTCGACACCGAAGTTGCTGGCCTTGCCCGCGCTCTGGGTGACGGTGGTGCCGTTCGACTGAATCACGCTGACCTGGAAGCCATCATACTTCTGATAATAGACGCCGAGCGAGCCCGACACCGGACCGACGCGACCCTTGAGACCGGCTTCATAGTTCCAGACCTTTTCCTCATCGACGAGGCTGAGGTTCTCGACCGGGCCGGCGGGGGTGGCGCGCGCCGACAGCTGAACCACCGGCGAGCGGCGTCCCTTTGACACGGTGGCGAAGACGTTGATGTCGTCGGTCGCGCGGAACAGGATGTTGAAGCGCGGCAGCACGGCGGTGAAGCTGTCCTCGGCATAGAACGTGCGACCGGCGGTATCGACCTGGCCCGGGATCAGCGACGCGCCGCCGCTGAGCACCGAACGCGGCACGCGGGCGAAATAGCCCGAGCGGCGGGTTTCGGTCAGCCAGCGCACACCGGCGGTCAGCTCAAGCGCCTCGAACGGGATCCAGGTGCCGTCAGCGAACAGCGAATAGCTGTTGTTGCGGCCCTGATTTTCGAACACCGAGCTGTAGGGGACAGTCGTCAGCAGGCCGCCGGTGGCGATCGACGTCGCCTGTGCCGCCGTCACGACGCCAGCCGAATTGATGCAGCCGAGGCCGGGGATGATGTTCGCCGCGCACTGCAGGAAAATGCCTTCTTCCGACGAGAAGGGAACATTCTGGAAGCTGTCTTCGGCGAACACGTTGAAGCCGAACGAACCGCGGAAACGGTCGCTGGTATAGGCGAAGCGGCTTTCCTGGCTCGCCTGCCAACCCTTGGCGTACTCGGCGAACTCCAGATACCAGGCGGCCGAACCGTCGGCATCGAACACTTCGAGGCTGTCGAACTCGCGATAGCCATTGACCAGGGTCAGCGACCAGCGATCGGTGATGTCCCAGGCAAGCGTGAGGTTCGCGTCATAGACTTCGCGGTTCAGGCCAAGCTTGTCCATGCCCAGCGCCGTCGCCGAGACGGGCGAGCCGCCGAGATGCGCGACGCCGAACGGGTTGCCGGGGCCCGCCGTGGTCGGCAGCGCGCGCGAGATGAACGGGGTGCCGCTGTTGCGCTGCTGGTCATAGGTGAGGATCAGGTCGGCGCGGAACGCGTCAGTCGGGCTCCAGCGCAGCGAGCCGCGCACGCCGAGCTGGTCCTGCGCATAGAGATCGTCCTGATTGGCGGCGAGATTTTCGACATAGCCGTCGCGCTTCTTCACTTCGAACGCGATGCGGCCGCCGAACACGTCGTTGCCGGCGTTGACGAACCCGGCGACGCGCCATGCGTCGAAATTGCCATAGCTGGCGCTCAGCTCACCCGAAAAGCCGGGCTCAGGACGCGCCGAGATGATGCTGATCGCGCCGATCGTCGAGGCGGTGCCGAACAGGGTCGCCTGCGGGCCCTTGATCACCTCGATCCGCTCGAGATCGTAGATCGCCTGATACGAACCGCGTGAGCGCGAGATATCGACGCCGTTATAATAGAGCGAAACGCGCGGACCCTGCTGCGCCGACCCCGAGTCCGAGGTGATGCCGCGGATCACGATGCCGGGGTTGTTCGCGCTCTGCTCCTGCACGTTGAGGCCGGGGACATAGTTGGACAGCTCGTCCAGGTCCTGCACGCCCAGCTCGCGCATGCGCGCGCCGCTATTGGCGCTGATCGTGATCGGCACGTCGACCGCGCGCTGCTCGCTCTTCTGCGCGGTGACGATGATGTCGCCATCATAGCTCTCGGTCGCCGGAGCTGCCGGCGTTTCCTGCGCGAGCGCGGTGCCGGACACAGTGGTGAGCAGCGCCGCGAATGCGACGCCGGAAAGGCGCAATGCCATGATCGGATTCCCCTGAGTGATGTTAGTTTTTGGTGATCGCCCCCTGCGCTCGATCTGTTGCAGTGCAACGTGATTTCGATGACGGAGCCGGGAGAATTTGGTGACGGTTTGGCGACGGTCGTTACGTGAGCGGTTCAGCGGATCGACCGCGACCAAGATGCTTAGCCGCACCACCCCATGCGGCGACCGCGATAGGGGCGGGCCAGCCCTTCAGCGATGAGCGTGTCGCCGACGCCGCGACCGTTCACTTCGACGCGGCGCAGCTTGCGGCCATGGCGGTCGGTGTCGCGGTCGATCGGGTGGAGGGTCACCGTGCCGCTGTTGAGCAGCGCCTGAAGCCTTTGGGTTGCCGCCGCGCCGAGCCGGGCTTCCTCCGGGCAGCGCGCGGGGTGGGTTTCGGGGGTGTCGATATCGGCGATGCGGATCTTGTCCCCGGCCATGCGAAAGGTGTCGCCATCGACCACGCAGTCATCGCCGCCACCGCTATGGCAGAAGCCGAAGCTGGTGCGGGTCGCGGCGGCGGGCGCGGGTTCCGCTGCTGGCAGCATCGTCCAGGCAAGCCCGCCGACGATCCCTGCGAGCAGCATCCCTGCCAGTTCGTTGCGCCCGAAGCCGCGTCGCCGGTACCGGCCACGGTGCAGGTCCAAGGGGTGTTTCATCGTCTCGCGTCCATCGAACGCGAGGGTAAAAGACCCGGCTGATCAAATCCTTAACTGACGCATCCAGCATGGCGGAGAGTCCCGCCAGAATGGAGGGAGGTCAGGCGTTCGCCAGCCCCAACTGCCACAGGATGAAGGCGTTTTCGTCCGCGGCCTCGCGCAGGCTTTCCCAGCGGCCGGACTTGCCGCCATGGCCGGCGCCCATATTGGTCTTGAGGACCAGCACATTGTCGTCGGTCTTGGTCGCGCGGAGCTTCGCCGCCCATTTGGCGGGTTCCCAATAGGTGACGCGGGGGTCGTTGAGGCCGCCGGAGATGAACAGCGGCGGGTAACCCTGTGGCTTGACGTTGTCGTAGGGCGAATAGCTGCGGATCAGGTCGAACGCGGCCTTGTCGGTGATCGGGTTGCCCCATTCGGGCCATTCGCCCGGCGTCAGCGGCAGACTGTCGTCGAGCATCGTGTTGAGCACGTCGACGAACGGGACATCGGCGACGACCACGGCCCAGAGGTCGGGGTCGGAGTTGACGACCGCGCCCATCAGCTCGCCGCCCGCGCTGCGCCCGGCAATGGCGATGCCGCCCCGGTGGGTGTAGCCGCGATCGATCAGGCCCTTCGCCACATCGACGAAATCATTGAAGGTGTTGGTGCGCTTTTCGAGCTTGCCGTCGAGATACCATTGCTGGCCGAGATCGTCGCCGCCACGGATATGCGCGATGGCGAAGGCGACGCCGCGGTCGAGGAACGACATGCGCGCGGTCGAGAAGCCGGGCGGGATGGCATAGCCGTACGCGCCATAGGCGTAGAGATAGACTTTCCCGGTACCGTCGCGCGGGAAGTCCATCGGGTAGACGATCGAGCAGGGGATGTCGGTGCCGTCGCGCGCGGCGATGTGCAGCCGCTCGGTCGCGTATTTCGATGCGTCATAGCCCGAGGGGATGATCTGGACCTTGAGCGTTTCCAGCGTGCCGCTGGCGACGTCGTAATCATAGACGGTGCCGGGCGTGACCATGGACTCGTACCCGATGCGCAGCTTCGACATCGCATATTCGGGGTTGTCGCCGAGGCTGGCGACATAGCTTGCCTCAGGGAAGGCGATGCGCTTGCCGGGACCGCCTTGGTACTGGTGGATCTCGATCTGATCGAGCCCGGCTTCGCGGCCTTCGACCACGAAATAGTCGGCGAAGGTGGTGACGCCGGTCATGTAGAAGGTTTCAGACGGCGCGATCCGCTCGTGCCACTCACCCGGTGCGTCGAGGCTGGCGGTGACAAGGCGCCAGTTGGTGTGGGCGTCGTTGGTGTGGATGAAGAGCGTGCCGTCATGCTCCTCGACATCATATTCGCGACCGGTCTGGCGCGGGGCGACGAGGATCGGTTCGGCGAGCGGATTATCGGCCGGGAGCAGGCGGATTTCGCTGGTGACGTGGTCGCCAGTCGAGATGACCAGCCACTTGCGCGACTGGGTTTCGCCCACGCCGACGCGATAGCCCTCGTCATCCTCGTGAAAGAGCTCGATGTCGCTTTCGACCGGATCGCCAAGCTTGTGCCAGCGGGCATTGTCGGTGCGCCACTGATCGTTGGCGACGCCGTAGAGAAAACCCCGCGAGTCCGAGGTCCAGACTAGGTCGGAGAGGACGCCGGGGATCATGTCGGGGAGCAGGTCGCCGGTGGCGAGGTCCTTGACCCGCACCTCGAACCGCTCCGAGCCATTGTCGTCGAAGGCGTAGGCGAGATAGCGGTCGTCGGGGCTGACCGAGAAGCCGCCGAGCACGAAATATTCCTTGCCCTCGGCGAGCTTGGGCTCGTCGAGAATCAGTTCGGCGTCACCGCCGGCAACGGGCTTGCGCCACCAGCGGCGATACTCGCCGCCGGTCTCGTGATCGGTCCAGTAGAGGTACGCGCCGTCCTTTTGCGGAACGGTGGCGTCATCCTCCTTGATCCGCCCGCGCATCTCCTGAAACAGCGTTTCGGCGAGCGGCTTCAGCGGCTCCATCACGGTTTCGAAATAGCTGTTTTCGGCCTCGAGATAGGCGAGGACGTCCTTGTCCTTGACCTCCGGGTAACCGGGGTCGCGCAGCCAGGCCCAGGGATCGTCGATCGTCACGCCATGGCGTTCGGTGGTGAAGGGACGGGTGGCGGCGACGGGGGGCTTGGTCTGGCTCATCGCGCCCGTCTAGCGCAGCGGCCGGTTGGCGCAAACGGTTGCCGTAACCGGAAGCGGCGCTAGGCTGGCCGAAAATATGGGAGTGGATCGGATGGGCAAGGCGATGCTGTTGGCGGCTGCAGGCGTTGCGCTGGTGTGGGGTGGCGCGGCGGAGGCCAAATACCGCTACGTGGCGACGATCACCCGGACCCAGCATGGCGTGCCGCATATCGTCGCGCAGGACTGGCGCGGGGCGGGTTATGGCGTGGGCTATGCCTATGCACAGGACAATCTGTGCATGATCGCGGAGGAGTTCGCGACGGTCGCGGGCGAACGCTCGCTGCATTTCGGGCCGAAGGGCAGCGCGACATTGGGTTTCCAGAGCGTCGACAATTTGTCGTCGGACCTGTTCTTTCGCTCGGCGATTGATGTGCCCGCCCTGCGGCGCGGGGCGACAGCGCAGGGGGCGGCGGCGCTGGCGCTGACTGCTGGCTGGGTCGCGGGGTATAATCGCTATTTGAAGGATCTGGGGCCGGACAAGGTGCCCGCCGAGTGCCGGGGCAAGGCTTGGGTTCGGCCGATCACAGCGGACGACATGCTGCGGCTGAACGAGAAACAGATGCTGCTCGCCAGCTCGCTCAACTTCGCGCCCGCCATCGCCAATGCGGTGCCGCCGGGAACCGAGCCGCCCACCAAGACAAGCGCGGCGATGCCCGATCCGACGAAGTTCGAGGTGGCGAGCAATGGCTGGGCGTTCGGGGGCGATGTGACCGCCAATGGCAAAGGGATGGTGATCGGCAACCCGCATTTCCCGTGGGCTGGCCCGAGCCGCTTCTGGCAGATGCATGTCACGATCCCGGGCAAGATGGATACCGCGGGGGTCGGCATTGCGGGGTCGCCCTTCCCTACGTTGGGCTTCAACAAGGACATTGCCTGGACGCATACGGTGACGGCGGCGCGGCACTTTACGCTGTACCAGCTGACGCTCGATCCCAATGACCCGACCGCCTATCTGGTCGACGGCAAATCGGAAAAGATGGTCGCCAAGCAGATCAGCGTGCCGATGCCCGATGGCGCGGCACCAGTGACGCGGACGCTGTATTCGACCCGTTTCGGCCCGGTGATCGTGATCCCGCAGGCGATGGCGACGTGGAGCAAGACGACGGCCTTCACGATGCGCGACGCCAATGCGGGGAACCAGCGCGGGATCGGTAACTGGGTGCGGATCGCGACGGCAAGGAACGTCGGCGAAGTGCGCGCGGCGGTGAGCGAAACGCTGGGCATTCCGTGGGTCAATACGATCGTCGCCGATCGCCATGGCGATGCGCTACACGCCGATGTGACCGCGGTGCCGAACGTGTCGGCGGAAAAGGCGAAGGCGTGCGCGACGCCGCTGTCCCCGGTGGTCGCGCGCACCGCGATCCTGCTCGACGGGTCCACGGCCGCCTGTGCGTGGGATGTGGTTGCAGGCGTTGCGGTGCCGGGCCTGATGCCCGCAAGCGATCAGGCTGTGCAGCAGCGGCGCGATTATGTGGCCAACATGAATGACAGCTATTGGCTGAGCAATGCCGACCATCCGCACCGCGTGCTGTCGCCGATGCTGGGCGAGGCGGAGAAGCAGGTTTCCCTGCGCACCCGGTCGGGCTTTATCGAGACCCGCGCGCTGATCGCGGGCGGCAAGGTGGATCACGAACGCGCCAAGGCGATGACCTTTGCCAATAAGAGCCATGCCGGCGAACTGGCGTTGCAGCCGCTGTTGGCCTTGTGCGCGGGCAAGGCCGAGGTCGCGGAGGCGTGCGCGGCGCTGGGCAAATGGGACGGGCGGTTCGAGCTCGACAGCAGGGGCGCGTGGTTGTTCGACCGGTTCTGGGCAAAGGTCGCGCGCCTGCCCGGCATCTGGGCGGTGCCGTTCGACGCGAAGGATCCGATCCACACCCCGCGCGATCTGGTCACCAGCGGTGAGGTGGGTGAGAAGCTGATCGCGGCGCTCAAGGCCGCGGCGGCGGAAGTGACCAAGGCAGGCATCGCGCTCGATGCGCGCTGGAGCGATGTCGCCTTTGCCCGGCGGATTGCGGATCGCATCCCGATCCATGGCGGTGACGGCGCGCTGGGCGTGCTCAACGTGCAGATGATGGTGCCGGCGCCGGGCGGGGTCACGCCACGTCATGGGTCAAGCTATGTGCAGGTGGTCGGCTTCGATGACGCGGGGCCGGTTGCCGACACGATCCTGTCCTATTCGCAGTCACCCGATCCGCAATCGCCCTGGTATGGCGATCAGACACGGATGTATTCAGCCAAGCAGTGGGTGCGGTTTCCGTTCACCCCGGCGCAGATCGCGGCTGCGAAAATTGGGGAGGCGGTGACGATCCGGGAGTGATCAGGCCGATTCAAGGTCGAGCAGCAGCCGCTTCGCCGCCAGCCCGCCGGCAAAGCCGGTAAGCGCGCCGCCGCCCCCGATCACGCGATGGCAGGGCGCGACGATCGACAAGGGATTGCGCCCGTTGGCTGCCCCCACAGCACGCACCGCGCTGGGCCGACCGATCTGACGCGCGATCTCGCCATAGCTGCGCGTTTCGCCATAGGGGATCGTGAGCAGCGCCTGCCACACGCTGCGCTGAAATGCGGTGCCGCGAAAGTCGAGCGGAAGGTCGAAACGGCGCCGATGGCCGGAAAAATAGGCGTGCAGTTGCGCCGCCGCCTCGTTGAGCAGGGGATGATCGGGCGCCGCGACGGTCGGGCCGAGCGGCACGCGGCCGACGCGTTCCTCCGCCCAGAGAATGGCGACCAGCCCCGCCTCTCCCGCAACGAGGCGCAGCGCGCCGACCGGCGAGTCGATCTCCTTGTGAGCGAGCGTCATCCTATCCCTCCCGTCCGAGGACGCAGAATAGAGGGCAACCGCCCGCCTGACATCCCGGCGGTTGCGGGCAAAACGCCGGTCACTCCGGGGTGACGACGCCGCCCATTCCGAGCCGCTTGCCACGGGTGATGATCACCTTGTCGCCCAGCTTTGCCTGGGCGAACACCAGCTTGGCGAACGCGGTGGGGACGCCGATGCAGCCATGCGTAGCGCGGCCCTCCTCAACCTCCGACCCGTGGATCGCGACGCCGTCCCAGGTGAGACGCATCATATATGGCATCGGTGCACCGTAGAGGTTCGAGATGTGGTGGACCTTTTTCTGCTTGATCGTGTGCACGCCGAGCGGGGTCGGTTTTTCGTCCATGCCATAGAGGATCGCGGTCGCGCCGATTTCATAGCCGTCGCGGAACACCGACATAGTTTGTGCCTCAAGATCGACGGTGATCACCAGCGCGCCGTCGGCGGGGACGCCGTCGGTGTTCCAGTAATAGGTGCCGAAGCTGATCGGGCCGGGGATGTCGAGGATACGCTTGACCGTCATCGCCTCCAGCGCCGGCGCGGCGGGCGGGAGTGCGGCTGGGGCCGGGACCGGAGCCGGAGCGACGGCCGGTGCGACAAGTGGCTTGGGCGCGGGCGCCGGAGCAGCCTTGACCGGAGCGGCGCTGCGGGCCGGTTCGGGCGCGGGGATCAGCGCAGCCGCCGCCATCGCACCGACGCCGAGCGCCGCCACGATTGCCGTCCGCACCATCCATCCGCCTGCGCGCATCAATCTCCTCCAGTTCATCAACGCCAGATCGTGCATTGGGATGCGCCTGACCACCCCCCGATTTGGGCGCGTATCGCCGTGGGACAGGGTGGGCGGGCGTTAACCAGCATCTATCCGCCCCCGCCAGGAGAGGATTCGTACGCCCCCTTTTCAACCCGCCCGGCTTGCGCCACCAGAGCGGCTTAACGGCGCGGCGTTGGCTCCCCATATCGGGCCGATAGTGCCGCCCAAGCAGTTCGAGGATGATTCCCATGTCGACCTATGCCGCCCGCCTTCAGGCCCTGCGCGAGCAGCTCAACCGCGATCAACTCGACGGGTTCGTGGTGCCGCTGACCGACGAGCATATGAGCGAATATGTCGGCGCTTACGCACAGCGGCTGGCCTGGCTGACCGGGTTTCAGGGGAGCGCGGGGAGCGCGGTGGTGCTGCCGGAGGCCGCCGCGATCTTCACCGATGGGCGCTATACCATTCAGGTGCGCCAGCAGGTCGACGGGGCACACTGGGAGTATGTGCCGGTCCCGCAGGTGAGCATCGCCGATTGGTTGCGCGACCATGCGCCACAGGGCGGGCGGATCGGCTATGATCCCTGGCTGCACACGCGCGGCTGGGTCGAAGAGGTGCGCAAGGCGCTGGCCGAGAAGGGTGCCGAGTTGGTGGCGGTGAGCCGCAATCCGATCGACGCGGTATGGGACGACCAGCCGGTGCCGTCCGACGCGAAGCTTGCGGTACAGGGTGACGACGCGGCGGGGCGGACCAGCGCGAGCAAGCGCGCCGAGATCGCCGCCTGGCTGGCCGAACGCAAGGCGGACGCCGTGGTGCTGTCCGCGCTCGATTCGATCGCGTGGACGTTCAACGTGCGCGGGGCGGATGTCAGCCGCACGCCGGTTGCGCTGGCCTATGCCATCGTCAATGCCGACGGCACCGCCGACCTGTTCGTGGCACGGGACAAGGTGGGTGACGAGGTCGCCCAGCATCTGGGCAACGCGGTGCGCGTGCATGACCGCGCGGCCTTTGCCCCGGCGCTGGAGCAGTTTGCGGGCAAGCGGGTTGCCGCCGATCCGGCAGGTTCGGTTGCGGCGATCTTCGATGCGCTCGATGCGGGTGGCGCGACGATCCTCGCGACGCGCGATCCCGTCGTGCTGGCCAAGGCAATCAAGAATGACGCCGAGATTTCCGGGCACAAGGCGGCGCAGGCACGCGATGGCGCGGCGCTCGCCCGCTTCCTGAAATGGGCCGAGGCGGAGATGCCCAAGGGCGGGGTGACCGAGATGTCGGCGGCCGACCGGTTGCAGGCGTTCCGCGAAGAGACGGGGGCGCTCAAGGACCTGTCCTTCGACACCATTTCCGCGACCGGCCCGAACGGTGCGATCCCGCACTACAAGGTGACCGACGAATCGAGCCTGCCGGTTGAGAACGGGCAGCTCTACCTGGTCGATTCAGGCGGGCAATATGCGGATGGCACCACCGACGTCACCCGCGTCATCCCGGTGGGCGAGCCGACGCAGGAGATGCGCGACCGCTTCACCCGGGTGCTCAAGGGCCATATCGCGATTGCGACCGCGGTGTTCCCGGCGGGAACGACCGGCGGGCAGATCGATGCGTTCGCGCGCCGCCCGTTATGGGAAGTCGGGTGTGACTATGGCCATGGCACGGGCCATGGCGTCGGCGCGTACCTCTCGGTGCATGAGGGGCCGCAGCGCATTGCCGCGCCCAACTATCCCGGTGGCGGCCCGGCCGAACCGTTGCGCGCAGGCATGTTCCTGTCGAACGAGCCCGGATACTACAAGGCTGGCGAGTTCGGCATCCGCATCGAAAATCTGGTGCTGGTGGTCGAGAAGGACATTCCCGGCGCCGAATCGGTGATGTTGGGGTTCGAAACGCTGACCTTCTGCCCGATCGAGCGCAGCCTGATCGAACCGGGGCTGTTGACCGAAGACGAGCGTCGCTGGCTCGACGCCTATCATGCGCGCGTGCTGGAGATCCTCGGCCCGCAGCTGTCGCCGGAAGAGCGGGTTTGGCTGGAGGCGAAGTGCCGGCCGATTGCGGCACGCTGACTCCGGCTTGCCCGGGGCACCTGTTCACGATACGTTCTAGCTGTAACGATTCGGGAGGACGATATGATTGGCTATGTGACCCTGGGGACCAATGACCTCGCGCGTGGGGCGGCATTTTATGACGCGATTGCAGCCGAGCTGGGCACTGCGCGGATGATGGAATGGGATGGCGCGATCGCCTGGGGGACGCCTGGTGGGGGTGCCGGCGTCGCGCTGATGCGACCGTTCGATGGCAATGCGGCGAGCGTCGGCAATGGCGTGATGGTCGCGTTCGAGGCGAAGGACGAAGCGCAGGTCGATCGGCTCCATGCCGTGGCGCTTGCCGCTGGCGGAAGCTGCGAAGGCGCGCCCGGGCCACGCGGGGATAGCTTTTACGCCGCCTATTTCCGCGACCCGGACGGGAACAAGCTCAACGCCTTCATCATGAAGGGGTGAGTTGCGCAGTCAGTCCGCTGAGTCGGGCGATGGCAGGGGCGCGACCGGCCGGCGAACCGGCCCGTCCGCCGCCTGCCGCGCCTGAGCCTTGCGCTTGCGCAGATTTTCGCGGAGCGCGGCGGCAAGGCGGGCCTTTTTGTCGGCGTCGGTCATCGCGCGGCGATAAACCGGGGCGGTGCGCCTTGACAATGGGCCGCTCCCGCGCGAAAGGGCCGCCTCCCAGCGTGGAACGACCTTCCGCCCGCGCCGAGTGCTGCCGTAGCTCAGTGGTAGAGCGCATCCTTGGTAAGGCTGAGGTCGTGAGTTCAATCCTCACCGGCAGCACCATTTTTCCTTTTACAATCAGTGATTTAAACACCCCTTCCGGGGTCTGTGCGCGAGACTTTCCTGAGTTGGAAGCGTAGCGGAAGCGTGCGGCGTCGCAACGAAGGACAGCGTGGCGCAAGAGCGGCGACCGTTTTGGCCCGTCCGTCCGTCACTGCAGGCGACCCAGGTCCACGAGCCGAGCGGCTATTTCCTTAAATCGCGCCACTCCCTGCTCGCTGCCGCGCTGGTTACCCTTGCGGCCTGTTCGGCCTCGCATGCGCAAACGGAAGCGCTGGCGTTCGAGAGCGCTGCTGCTGCTTCGCCCGAGCCCGAACAGCCCCGCACCATCGAGATTGTCAGGATACCCGAGCCGCTGCCCCTTCCCGGGCAGCTGAAGTCGATCGAAACTTCTGCCGCGCCCGAGACCGACAATCCAAAGCTTCGCATCGGCAAGGCGAACGCGGCCGCCCGAATGCAGCCGGTGCGCGACGGGTTCCTCAACGCCATCCAGCAGTATCCCTGGAGCGAGGGTGCGCTCTACCAGCTCCACGCAACCCCGGGACAGGTCACCGACATCGCGCTTCAGGACGGCGAACAGCTCGTCGGCCCCGACCCTGTCGCCGCAGGCGATACGGTCCGCCGGATTATCGGTGACACCGTGAGCGGCACAGGGCCCGCCCAGCGCGTCCACATTCTGGTCAAGCCGACCCGGCCCGGGCTGACGACCAATCTGGTCATCAATACCGATCGGCGGACCTACCATCTCGAGTTGCGCGCAACGCCCGACACCTACATGGCGTCTGAAGAGAACGGCGCAGATCGGTATGAAATGCCTGCTTTCGGGCCGACCGCGCCCAGTCAGCTTTTGGCCACGTAGGTGGAAAAGGGGTCTTCGCATCGACCGACGTATCAGTCGCATGTGGCACTTCGCTCAAGACTGCACGGCGCAATCATATCGTCACCGCAGGCTGGCGGGGCGGACGGGCTCGCCGCTCTGAGTTCCGTCCCGGCAACAGGGACAATAGCTGCGCATTCCTCTTGTAGCAGGTGGGCTTCCTGACCGACGAGCCAAGGCGCCCGGCACGTGGTGCCTGGGACCGCGTGTCAACGTGCCGTCATGAATGGGCGCTAGCCCGCGCCCAGCGCCATTTTAAAGGACATTGCGGTGACGTGGCTGCGTCCCATCGACAGCTGGTTCGCCGACACGGTGTACGTACATCAGGCGGTGCATCGGCGCTATGCCCACCGACTCACAGGCTCCGCCGAAGAGGGTGAGGAGCTGGTGCAGGAGGCCTATGCGCGGCTGTTCGCGCTGAGCGACTGGGCCAGCATCGGAAACCCGCACGCGTTCACGATGCGGATCATCCACAATCTCGCGGTCGAACGGTTTCGGCGCGCCGAGGTGGTGCATCTTGATCGTGGCATTGCGCTCCAGTCGCTCGATCCCGCGGACGATGCCCCGCGACCCGATCAGATCGCTGCCGCCCGGGCGGAGCTGCGGCGCGTTTCCCATGCGCTCGACGCCTTGCCGGAGCGTTGTCGCGAAGCGGTGCATTTGCGACGAATCGAGGGCTTGCCCCCGCGCGAAGTAGCGGAAAGAATGGGGATCGCCGTCTCTACGGTCGAAAAGCATTTGGTAAAGGGGCTGCGTCTGCTCGTCGAACGCCTCGCCTTACCCGACGATAGCGGAGCGGCGACGCAAGATACGGCATGGACGCGAACGGCCCGACACGACAAAAACTGACTAATCAGGCCGCCGACTGGCTGGTCCGCCTCGACGCGGGCACCGCAGATCCCGAAGCCTTCGAAGCCTGGCGCAGCGCCGATCCGCGCCACGCATCGGTCTTTGCGCAGGTCGCGGCCACGTGGAAGCGCACCGGCGACCTGCGCGGATCGGTGTTGCCGCCGTCCGAAACGCCAACGGTCGAAGTCGCCGCGCCCCGTGCGGATCGCCGCACCCTGCTGCGCGGCCTCGCCGCCAGCGGCGTCGCAGCAATCGGTCTGGGCGCGACTGCGCTGGTGCTGACCACGCGGCGAGCCTCGGCCGAAACCGCGCGTGGCGAACGGCGGACTGTCGCGCTTCCCGACGGCAGCCGGGTCGAACTCAACACCGATAGCCGCGTCGAATGGCGCTTCGGCGAGCGGCGCGAGCTCTGGCTGAGCCGCGGCGAGGCCAGTTTCGCAATCGCAGACGATCTTGTCCGGCCACTGCTGCTGGAGGCGGGGGCACTGCGCGTCGCTGTTGACCCCGGCCGCTACAATCTCCGTCAGGATCGTATCGCGACGCGGCTGACCGTCTTCTCCGGCCGTGCGCGGCTCGGGCTCGCCGGGGGCACCACAACAGCGACGGCGGGCGATCAGGCCGAGGCGCGCGGCGCCGCGCTGACCGTGCGGCGACTGACCGCCGACCGGCTTGAGTCGGTCACAGCATGGCGGCGCGGCGAGCTTCATCTCGACGGGATGACACTCGAAGAGGCAGCCGCCGAATATAGCCGCTATCTGGAGAAGCCGATCGTGGTCGCCGATCCGCGCGTCGCGCGGCTGAGACTGGGCGGGCGCTTCCTGATCGACGAGCCAAGCGACTTCCTGCGCGCTCTTGCCGAGGGTTTCGCGATCGAGAGCCGCAATGAGGGCGACCGGATCGTGCTGCGCCACAGCGCGCCCGCACCCTCCGCTGCGCCGCAACAAAAAAATTGAGCAGCCGATAGCGGTTTCGATTGGCTGCGCCGTCTAGCGGGCAGGGTACGAGCGGAAGCACCCGACAGAGCGATGACCGAACCACTTCCCGCGGGCCGTTCCGGCGCGCGTCGGAGGTGTGTGTCCGACGCAGATCGCCGCGCTTCCGCCCGGTCGCAGGGCCGCCCGCCCGCTTGGGAAGTTCCGGAAGGGGAATTTATGAAGAAGCACATGTTCCAGGCCTCGCTCGCGGCGCTCGGATGCGCGCTGGCGATGCCCGCGCTGGCGCAGGATAATCGCGAAGCTCCTGGCGACGCCGCGGCGAGCGATGCCACGCGCGGGGGCGATTTCGACGAGATCGTGGTGACCGGTCGCGTCGGCGGCAGCGATCTGCGCAAGGCCGAGGCAAGCTACGCGATCACCACGCTGAGCGATGACACCCTTCGCTTGACCAACCCGGTGTCGGCGGCGGAAACGTTCAAGCAAGTGCCCGGCTTTTGGGTCGAGTCCTCGGGCGGCGAAGGGTCGAACAATGTCCGGGCGCGCGGCATCCCGACCGATGGCTATTCGTCGGTTGCGCTTCAGGAGAACAGCCTGTCGGTCCAGTATGACGGCGGTCTGGGCTATCTCAATGCCGACCAGTCGTTCCGCTTTGACGAGACGGTCGCGCGGGTCGAGGCGGTGCGCGGCGGCCCCGCGTCGATCTTTGCCCCCTTCGCACCGGGTGGCGTGGTCAATTTCATCACGCGTCGCGGCACGGAAAATCCCGGCGGCCGGGTCAAGTACACCTGGGGCGACTATGATCTGCACCGCGTCGATGCCTATTACGGCACCCGCCTGACCGACACGATCGGCGTGTTCGTCGGCGGCTTCTATCGTCAGAGCGATGGCATGCGCGACATGGGCTTCACTGCAGAAAAAGGCGGCCAGATTCGCGGTACGGTCGATTATGACGATGGCGAAAACCGCGTGATGCTGGACGTCAAGCATATCGACGATCGCGTCCCCTTCTACCTTCCTGTTCCGCTGACCTTCGGCGCGAATGGCGAGATCATCGATGTGCCGGGCTTTGACTCGCGCAAGGACACGCTGGCCGGGCCGGGCACCGACGATGTGCTGATCAAGAATGTCGGTCAGCCCTATGCCTTCGACCTGACCGAAGGGTCGCATACCAAGCTGACTCAAGTCACGCTCTCGGCCGATCTGCGCCTCGACGATACCTTCGGTTTCCAGACGCGGATCCGTTACAAGGATGCCGACATCCTGCGCAACGCGATGTTCCCGACCGGCAATGTGACCGAGGTGGGGACCTTCCTCGCCGGGGTCGCGCCGACCGTGCTCGCGGCATTCCCGGGCGCGACCGCGCTTCAGGCCCGCTATGTCGACGGCAGCGGTCCGGTGACCAGCACCACCAACGGCAACGGCCTGGTGGTCGGCGGCAACCTGTTGTCGGTCAGCGTTCCGATCGAGGAACTGATTGTCGACAATCGCTTCACCGCGCAGTTTGAGGCCGCAGGCAAGCACAGTTTCGCGCTCGGCATGACGGTTGGCGGCTATGACTATCGGTTCGACCGCTACATGGGGACCACCCTGCTCGACGTCACTGGCAATGCGCGGCGCGTCGATGTGGTGGCGGTCAACGCGGCGGGCACCGTCGTCGGTCGCGCGACCGACAACGGGTTCCAGCGCTACGGCTCGCTCTATGACAATGTCGGGGTCAGCGTAGACAATCTCGCATTCTATGCGGGCGACGAATGGCAGGTGACCGACGCGCTGCGCATCGATGTCGCCGCGCGCTGGGAACAGACCAAAATCTCTGGTCTGGTTGCCAACAAGCGCACGGTCGATCTGGGCGATCCGACGACACTCGCCGACAACCAGGTGCTGACCGGCACCGGCACCTACACTGCGATCGATCGCCGCTATAGTGACTGGGGCTGGACGCTGGGCGTCAACTATCAGCTTTCGGACGATATGGGCGTGTTCGCGCGCTACACCGACACGTTCAAGCTGCCAAGCGCCGGCGAGTTCAATGGCAATGCGACCCGCACCGACCAACTGGCGGTTCCGATCACGATGGCCGAACTCGGCGTCAAATATGGCAGTCGCGTCTTCAACCTGTTCGCCACCGGCTTCTATTCGAAGTTTGAGGGCATCTCGTTCACCGACGCACGGTTCAACACCACGACCAACAGCTATGAGTTCCGCACGGTCTTTGCCGACACCGAAACCTGGGGCGTCGAGGTCGAGGCGCTGATCCGTCCCGCCGAGTTCTTCGACCTGTCGGTCCAGGCGACCTGGCAGGACCCGCAGTATAAGGGCTTTACCTATACCGAGGTCGTCAATGGCAGCCCGGTGGTTCGCAACTTCGACGGCAACCAGTTGATCCGCGTTCCGCAGCTCGCCTTGCGCGCCGTCCCGGGCGTCAACCTGTTCGACGGCAAGTTCCGCGCCGAGCTCGAGGTCGAACATTACACGAAGCGCTATCCCGATGTTGCAAACTCGCAGCGTCTCCCGGCCTTCACGCTGTTCAACCTCAACGCCCGCGCTCAGGTCACCGATGCGCTGGCGCTTGGTCTCAACGTGTCTAACCTGACCAACGCGCTGGGGCTGACCGAGGGGAATCCGCGGGCCGGGTCGTTCAACACGGGCGATCCCACGGCACGCTACTTCCTTGCGCGGCCCACCTTCGGGCGGACCGTGCGCGCTTCGGTTTCGTTCGACTTCTGATGGTTCGCCTCTGGTCCCCAGAGGAAGCCTCTCGGCCGCCGGTCTTCGGACCGGTGGCCGCTCTTTTGCTCCTCATCGCCCTGTTCTGGCCCGGCTCTGCCGCGGCTCAGATTCCGTCCCGCACGCCCGATCTACAGCTGAGCGGCATGATCAACGGCGGGGACCATCAACGCTATCTGCGCGCACCCTTTGTCATGCCCGACGGCGTCGACCGGCTGGTCGTCGCGTTCGATTATAACCGGCGCGAAGACCGGACGGTGATCGACCTTGGCATCACCGACCCGAACGGGTTCCGTGGAGCCAGTGGCGGCAACAAGCCCAATTTCACCATTGCGCGGTCCGACGCCACGCCATCCTATCTTCCCGGCCCGCTGACGCCGGGCGAATGGGCGCTGTCGCTGTCCGTGCCGAATATCCGCAAGGGCGTGTCCGCGCGCTGGACCGCGCGGGTGTGGTTCCTGCGCGGCGCCGAAACGCAGGTGCTGCCCAGCCCGAGCGAGGGCCGCGGCCCCGGCTGGTATCGCGGCGACCTGCACCTGCACAGCGGCCATAGCGACGGATCGTGCGACAGCGCGCGCGGGCGCCGCGTCCCGTGCCCGCTGGTCCGCACGCTCGACGCGGCGCGCGCGCGTCATCTCGATTTCGTCGCGATGACCGAACATAATACGTCGACCCATGCGGCGGCGCTGCGCGAACTCGCCCCCGCTTATGACGACATGCTGCTGATCCCGGGCCGCGAGGTCACGACGTTTTTCGGCCACTTCAATATTTTCGGCATCACGTCGGACATCGACTTCCGGATCGCAGAAGGGATCGACAATGGCTTTGCACGCATTGCCGACCGGGTCCATGCACTCGGCGGCATCTTGTCGATCAACCATCCGCGCATGCCCTCGGGCGAGGCGTGCATGGGCTGTGGCTGGACCATGCCCGGGTTTGACTGGAGCAAGGTCGATGCGGTCGAGGCGGTCAATGGCGGAACGCCGCTCGGGCCCGAAGGGCCGCTGACAGGCACGCCCTTCTGGCTCGACGGCCTCGCTGCAGGCTATGCCGTCACCGCAGTGGGCGGGAGCGACAATCACGATCCCGCCAAGGCCGGATTTGGTGCTGTCGGCGTGCCGACCACTGTCGTCCATGCGCAGGACCTGAGCCAGGCGGCGATCCTGGCCGGGATCCGCAGTGGCCGCGTGTTTATCGACCTGACCGGCGCTGGCGACGTGCATCTGGACTTCACGCTTGCCAGCGGCGGAGCGCAGGCCGCGATGGGCGACAAACTGCGCAATTCGGGTGCGGCATTGGCGCTGACCCCTGACCTGCGCGGTCCGGAGGGTGCCGAACTGGAACTGCTCGACGGGGCCAAGCCGATCGCCCGCTACCCCCTGGCCAACTTGCCCCGGACGCTGGATCTCCCAGCCGCGCCCGGCCTGCGTGCAATCCGCATTCAAATGCGCGATCGGGATGGGAAGCTGATCGCCATCGGCAATGCGGTGCGCGTGGTCCCATGACCGGTGCAACACGATTGTCGCCGAGCATGGCCATCAGACGCGCATGGCGAGCCCATTCCCCGCACCGTTGACTTCAGGCGCGCCCGTCCCGGTGCGACGGGCGCGCCGGGCGTGGGTCGGCGCGCTCGCGCTGGCCGCGCCGCTGCCACTGGTGCTGGCGCCGCCGAGCAGCGCAGCGCAGAAGTCCGAGACGATCGCGTTCGACGTTCCGGCTCAGCCGCTTGCCGATGCCCTGACCCAGGCGGCGCGACAGGCGGGGGTCCAGATCCTGTTTCCGCACGCGGCGATCCGTGGCCGTAACAGCCGCGCGCTGCGCGGTCGCATGACGCCGCGCGCCGCGATCGAACGCTTGATCGCAGGAAGCGGGCTGCGCATTGTTTCGGCACGGCCCCGCGTCGTGACGCTGGGGCTCGCGCCGCCGCGCACCCGCGCCGCCCCCGCCGCTGCACCAGCCCGCAAGCCGGCTTGGCGCAGCCCACCCCCAACCGGCCCGGGCGAGGCCGATCACCCAGTTGAAATCGTCGTCACCGGACGTCCGATGTCCTCCCCCCTGACCGCCGCCGAGACCAGCTATTCGGTAACGGTGATCGACGACGCCCGGCTCGCTGCCAATATCACCCGGCCAACGGCGGAATTGCTGAAGCTGGTGCCCGGCTTCTGGATCGAATCGTCGGGTGGCGAGGCGGCGAACAATGTCCGCGCACGCGGGATTCCGACCGATGGATTTTCATCCGTCGCGATCGAGGAGAATGGGCTGCCGGTCCAGTATGACGGCGCGCTCGGCTTCTTCAACACGGACCAGTCCTTTCGCGTCGACGACACGATCGCGCGGGTGGAAGCCGTCCGCGGCGGGCCCTCGTCGCTCTTCTCCTCCAACGCGCCCGCCGGTGTGGTCAATTTCATCAGCCGCAATGGCCTGGACCATCGCGGGGGCGCACTTGCGCTGACAGTCGGACCAGAGGCCTATGCGCGGGTTGATGGGCATGCCGCATGGCAGTTGAGCGCTAATATCGGGGCGACTGTCGGCGGCTTCTTCCGGATCAGCGACGGACGCCGGAACACTGGGTTTCGCGCCGATGAGGGCGGGCAGGCGCGCGCCAGCCTGATCTGGCGCGACGGCGGTCATGAGTTGATGCTGGACGTCAAGCATATCGCCGATCGCGTTGCGTTCTACCTCCCGGTTCCCCTGGGCTTTGCCGATGACGGGTCGGTGGTGCCGATCCCCGGCTTTGACCCGCTTGCCGATACACTTGCCGGCCCCGACACCAATGGCGTAGCGATGCGCAGCGCGCGCGGAACGGTCGATTTCAACCTGGACCGCGGTACCACAACCCGGCTGACCAGCATGACCGCCGCTGCGCGCATTCCGCTCGGCTCGGGCTGGTCGATCACATCGCGCAGCCGCTTTCGGAGGAGCGAAACGCAACGCAATGCCCTGTTCCCGACCGGCTCTCCCGTTCCGGCGGAGACATTCCTTGCCGGTCTGACGGCGACCGCGCGCTCCGCGTTCCCCAACACCACCGCGCTGGCGCTGCGTTATGCGGGGAGCGGGGCGGCATTCGACATGGCCGGGAGCGGGTTGACCCTGGGCGGCAACCTGATGACGATCGATTTGCCGATGCGTGAGGTCGTGACCGATCAGCGGCTTTCCGGGACATTGCGCTGGGGCGGGACCCATCAAATCGCCGCCGGGCTCACCGTCGCCGACTATAGCTACGGCTTTCATCGTTACACCAGCACCGCGCTTCTGGCGGTCGAAGGACAGGCCCGACGTCTCGACGTGGTTGCATTGGACCAAGCTGGTGCGGTCATCGGACGCGTCACCGACAATGGTTTCCAGCGCTATGGCTCGCTGTATGACGATGCAGACATGCGCAGCAGCGCCCTGGCCTTCTACGCTGCCGACGAATGGCAAGTCGCGCCAGAGGTGCGGATCGACTTGGGACTGCGCTGGGAGCGGGTACGGGTGCGCGGTCGCGTCGCCGGCACCATCGCCGTGGATCTGGGCGACCCGACGACGCTCGCCGATGATGCGGTGACCGCGCCGTCGGGAACCGTCACGCAGGTGCGCCACCACTATGCGGATGCCGGCTGGTCGATTGGTGCCAGCGTCGGCCTGTCGCCCCGCAGCAGCCTGTTCGCCCGCTATACCGACAGCTTCCGTCTGCCCAGCTCGAGCGAATTCATCGGCAATCCGATGCGCAGCGACCAAGCAAGCGTGCCGATCCGCATGGCCGAAGCAGGAGTCAAGCACGCGGGTAAGCATCTTACCCTGTCCGCGACGCTCTTTTACACGCGTTTCGATCGGCTTCCCTTTGTCGATCGGCGGTTCGACACCGTGACCAACACCTATGTCGAGCGCACTGCGATTGCCGGGACCGGTGCGCTCGGTGCAGAGATCGAGGCGGTCTTCCGACCCGTCGAGCCATTCGACTTCACCTTGCTCGCGACGCTTCAGGACTCGCGCTACCGGGATTTCCAGTTCACCGAGCTGGTCGGTGGCGTCCCCATCAAGCGCGATTATCGGGGAAATCATTTGGTCCGCGTGCCACCCCTGAACCTGCGGGCAATGCCGGCCCTGACCCTTGCCGGGGGGCGGCTGCGCGTCGAGGCGAGCCTTGCGCTGTTCGGACGCCGTTACGCCGACATTGCCAACACGCGAGAGCTGCCGCCCTACACATTGCTCGACCTAGCCGCGACTGCGCAATTGAAGTCGGGTTGGTCGGTCGCGTTGCGGGTGGACAATGTGACCAACAGTCTGGGCCTGACCGAAGGAAACCCGCGCACCGGTGCATTCGAAGCGGGGGATCCCACAAGTCGGTATTTTCTCGCGCGCCCCGAATTTGGGCGGACATTGCGGTTGACCGCGCGGCATCGCTTCTGAGGATCGGGCCGGCGCCGTCGTGTCGCCCGGCCCACTGCGGCGAGTTCTTCTGCGCAGAAGCGCGACGTACCGACCGCTCCACAACGCCGAAGTGAACGACCGGGGGCATAACGATGGTCCTCGACCCGTGATCCGCACGACAACGACGCCCTTCGGGTTCGTCTGTTAATGACTCGCATGGTGGCCATCAGGGCGCCTTCAGCCCGAGCGCCCGGAGGGGCAGATCCGTCGCCGACAGTGGACAGGCACCTCGGCGCGGATAGCCTTGATCTCTGACACCACCTGGTCGGGCGCATGCCGATGGACAGCCGCGCGCAACGCATGGGCATCGAGCATCGACGACACCTCGCACCGGCCCGCCACCCGCAGCACGAAGGCGTGGAAATCTCTCCAGCAATCCGCAAAAAAAATGGCCCGGCGCGCCTTTCGCACCGGGCCATGAAGTCGGGGAACCAAATCGCGCGATCAGGCCGGCGCGCGAACCAGCAGCTTGTCGCGCAGCGTCGCGATTGCCTTGGGGTCGAGGCCAAGCTGCTCGAGGTAATAGGTCTCTGCCCCTCCGGGCCAGCTGTCGATCGTCGCAAACGCGGCTTCGATATACGACCGGTCGACACCCATCAGCGCTTGACGGACATCGGCGGGCAGCCGCGCGAAGAACAGCATCTGCGGATCATTTTTGTCGGCTTCGCTCTCGACTGGCTTGAACGTCTCGTTCGACAGCAGATAGTCCGCGATCACCGTCTCGCGCGGCACCCCCAGCACGCTCAACACCAGCGCCGCAGCGACCCCGGTACGGTCCTTGCCAGCCGAACAGTTGAACGCCAGCGGCGCGTCGCCGCCGAGCAGTTCGGCGAAGATCAGCTTATACTGGTCGGCAAAGGTCTTCGGCACCTCGCGGTAGAATGTCGCCATCACCGCGCGCGCCTCTGCCCCGGTCAGGCCTGGCTTGGCGAGCACCGCCATCATCGAATAATCGATCTCATAGTCCTTCTCGTGGACCTGCGGGCTGCCCGGCAGCGGCCATGCCACCGGCTCCTTCTTGCGCTCGCTGGTCGAACGCAGGTCGACCACGGTCTTGAGGCCCTTGTCCGCGAGGTAGCGGAAATCCGCGTCGCTCAGCTTGGTCATCGTGCCCGACCGGAAGATCGTGCCCCATTTGACCATCCGCCCGTCGGTGGTGCGGTAGCCGCCAAGGTCGCGGAAATTCTGCCCGCCCTCCAGCGGCAGGAGGCGCTTGGACGCCTCCTGCGAAGCGGCGGTCGGCGCCGTCGTCTGGCGCGCGGCAAGCGGCGCGGGAGCGCCGACGAGCAGCGCGATCGCGGCGATTGCGGCAAGGTTGAACTTGGTCATCGTAAATTCCTTTAGAAGGAGAAGCGGATACCGCCCAGGAAGCGGCGGCCGATCTGCTCGACCTCGGTCGGCTTGGCCGGGGTGCCCTCGTACGCGACATAGATCGCGTCGGTGAGGTTGCTGGCGTCGGCGAACAGCGTCAGCTGGTCGTTGACGGCGTAGCGCAGCGAGACGTCGAGATTCTCATAACCCTGGCGATATTCGCCGCTGCCAAAGCCGCCCAGCGTGTCGAGCCAGTCGCTGCGCCACTGATAGCTGACGCGCGCCGACAGGCCGTATTTCTCATAATAGAGCGAGGCGTTGGCGACGGTGTCGGACAAGCCCTGAAAGGCGATGCCCTTGAGCGTCGGGGTGTCGAATTCGCCGCCGAGCAGCGCGAGGTTGCCCTGGAAGCCGAAGCCGTCGAGCGCGCCGGGCAGGAAGGTGAAGCGCTGCTGCAGGTTGAACTCGATGCCATAGAGGCGGCCGCTCTCGCCATTGAAGGTCGAGGTCAGGCGATAGGCCGAGCGATCGATCCCGCCGCTGTTGAACACGTCGCTGCCGACCGGCTGGGCATTCTGGTACAGGACATTGTCGACCCAGCGGTGGAAGCCCGAAATCGCGGCGATGCCGCCACCGGGCAGGTAATATTCGATGCTGGCGTCGAGACCCCAGGTATATTCGGGCTTCAGCGTCGGGTTGCCGCCCGAAATCGTGCCGGGCGAGGCGGTATCGTTGATCGAGCTGCCGACGCGGATCTCGCCGAAGGATGGCCGCGCGATGCCGCGCTGGCCCGCGATGCGGAACACCAGTTCGTCCGACAGGTCAAAGCGCGCGTTGATGCTCGGGAACAGGTCGGTATAGCTTTGCGGTGCCGACAGCGGGGCGAACCCGCCGGTGACGCGCGCAGTGCCCTTGTTGTCGAGGTCGAAATGCTCGACGCGCAGTCCCGCGACCACCTGGCCTATGCCGAATTCGAACTTGCCCGAGACATAGCCTGCCAGCGTGCGCTCATTCAGCTTATAGCGGTTCTCGGCCGGCACGTCGTTGGCCGGATTGTACAGGCCCGCCCCTTGCAGCGCGACGAGCAGCGAGTCGATGTCGCGGCGCATTGCTTGATTGTCGATGTAGTTGAAGTTGAAGCCGAGCGGGAAGCGCGTGTCCCACGGGGTCGAGGTCACGTATTTGGCCATGCTGAACGGCTGGCCCACGGTGGCTCCGAATGCGAGCGGGACGATGTTGGCAGTGGCGAAGGTGAAGCCGGTGATGGTGCGATCGGCATAGAGCATGCCCGCCGACACCGTCGTGTCTGCCCCGAACTCCTTGGTCACGTCCGCCTTGACGGTATAGTTGTCCGAAAACGTATCCTGGCGCCCGACGATCACGATGCCGCTCGAGGTCAGCGACGCCTGATCGATTGCCGACACCGCGGTGCCGCGCACGCGCGTCGCGCCGCTTGCCAAGGTGGTGAACAATTGCACCTGCGGAAAGCGCGGATCGCTATTGTCATAGATGATCGAGGGCGAGGCAAGGCCGGAGGTGCGGGCCTGGACCAGCGGCAAATTGGTAACGTTCTCCGTGCGCGTATAGTTGAGGTTCAGCTTCGCCTTCAATCCGTTGCCATCGTCGATGCTGCCGCCAATCGTGTTGATATAGTTGCGGGTACGGTATTCGCCGTCGTTGAACGTTCCGACCAGCGGCACCCCGATCAGCTCACCGCGTGCCATCGAGCGGGTGCCGATCGCCTGAGAACTGTCGATGTCGAATTCATACTGGTTGCGCTGCTCGTCGTCTTTGAATTCGGTATAGATGGCCCGCGCCCACATCTTCGCGCCCTCGACCGGCGCCCATTCCACCGCGCCGAACAGGCCATTGTTCTCGCGATCCAGCACATAGTTGCGGATGTCGAACTCGGTCGGGCCGAGCGCGTCATAGGCACCCACCTCGCGATTGTCGGTGGTCTGGTGGCGGCGATAATGCGACGCGCCGACCACGATCCCCAGCGTGTCGTTCGACCAGCTCGCGCGGATCGATCCCTGGCGCTGCTCGCCCCCGCCAAGCTCCATCACGCCGTAACCCAGGTCACCCTGCAGGCTGAACCCCTTGACCGCGAGCGGCGAGTAGGTGCGCAGGTCGATATTGGCGACGATCGCCTCGGCCTGCAGGTCCGCGGTCAGCGATTTGTTCACCGCCATCGCGCTCAGCAGCACCGCCGGCACCGCGTCGAAGCGATAGGCGCGGGTCGTGCCGCCTTCGTCGACGCCGATCATCGGCACGCCGTCGATGCTGACCGAAGTCCAGCGATTGGGCGCCCCGCGCACCTGGATATAGCGCTCCTGCCCCTGGTCGCGCTGCACCGCGACGGCGGGCAGGCGCGACAGCGCGGCGGCGCTGTTCTGGTCAGGGAAGCGGCCCACCGAGTCGGCGGCGGCGATGTCGACCAGATTGTCCGCCTGGCGCTTTTCGCGGGTCGACGCTGCCTGCGACTGGCCGATCGAGCCGGTGATAACGATCTCGTCTGGCTCGGCTTCGGGCGCAGTCTCCTGCGCATATGCGTGCGGGGCGGTCAGGCCGATCGTCGCTACGGTGGCGAGAATCAGGTTGCGCCGCCCCTGCGCGAAACGTGAATTGAAACGCATTGTGAGTCCCCCTGCGGTGTGTGGTCGAGGGGGTGATTAGAACGATCGTATTGCAACGCAATGACGCGCGCGTGGCAGTTTGACGCACTGCAATATTTGCAGTTCAATGACGATCACATTAGGGCGGCAGCAGCGTTTCTATTGGCGCAGCAACGGGTTAGGAGTGGAGTTTGAGCGGGTTGGTGACACCGGAAACCTCACGTCGCGACCAGTTTGTCCGCGCAACGCTCCTGTCATGGATGGACCAAGGCAGCGGAGAACTATCGGCACGCGGCCTCGCCGCAATCGCTGGCGTCAACGCCTCCGCCATCTATTATTATTTCGACGATCTAGAACATTTGTATGACGCTGCTCAGCGCGCCGCAATCGCCCAAGCGTCGGACTGGATCGCCCAGCGCCGCGACACGCTGATCCTTGAGCTGCAGGCGACCGACCTGCCCCCCTCTGCGCTCGGATCGTTCCTCGCCCAACTAACCGACGCCTGGTGCGAGGACGCCCGCCCGCTCGGCTTCGCCTGGCGCGAGTGTCAGCTGCTCGCGGCCCGCAATCCCCGCTTTGCCCCGCTCCGCGTCGAGTGGGCGACCCTCTGGCGCGCTTTCTTCGCCGCGATCTGCCCGCGCTTCGGCGCCGCAGCCGCGACCGAAGCCAGTTTCCTCTTCTTCGACGGCGAAAGCATGCTGCACCTGATGCGCTGGCACCCGACCATCGACCGTGCCGCGCTCGACGAATCCTGCGCGACCTGGGGCCGCTGGATCGGCGGCAACCTGCCCGGCGACACGCCATGGCGGCTTCACGCCCGAGCCCGAGCCCGCGCGACGCTCAGCGGCGTCGCGATCCCCGACGGCAATGGAGCGGCGGTCGCAGAGGCCGCCGCCGCCCTGCTCGCCGCACGCGGCCTAGGTGCCGTCACCCATCGCGCGGTCGCGGCGCAGGCCGGACTGACACTCGGCGCCGTGTCGCATGTATGCCGCCGTACCGACGATCTGCTGCGGCTCGCTTATGCCCAGATCTATCTTCAGCTGACCGGTGGCGCCCCCGACCGCCTCGACGCCGCCTCCCCCGCCACGCCGCCCACGTCTGACCCGACCTCGGCCGAAGCGCGCCTGCTCGCGCTCGACGAGCTCATCCTCGCGGTCGCACGCGGCCGGGCGGAGCCGGGGCTGGTCGGCATGCTCCGCTATCTGCGCGGTACAACCAGCATCCACACCGTGCGTGAGCGGGTCCGGTGCAGCGAATCGGAGAGTATTGCGCTTGCCGCCGTGCTGTCGAGCATCGGCATGGGCTTCTGGCGCACCAGCCCCGCGCATGACGACCCGAGCGCCTATGACGGGTTCCTCGACCGCCTGTTCGCTCCCCTGAGCGCCGGATAGCCATCCAGCCGTGCAACCCCCGGCACCAACCCCATCGCGCCCTATGAATCGGTGGTCATTGCCGGGAGGTTCGGGAGCCCAGTGCTTGTTCTGGTGATGCCGCCGGCGGCCAATGTGGCGATCAAGGAAGGCTTCGCTCAGGCGCCAGCGCTCAAAGGACTCTTGAAATCCGATTGCTTGCCGACCGGCTTATGTTGGCGACAATGGTGTCTGCTATTGGGCAGCATGACGGCTCGGGTCAACGACCGATTCGTTGCCGAGGCATTCGCTGTGCCGGGCGTGCGGAGTAAGGTGCGCGACCGACAGTCTTGGGACACGATGAAACGGGCAATGAAAATCCTGAGCTAAGGTAGCTCCGGCTATGATGCCCCATTGTCAGCTTCCCCGGCCACATCCTTTCCAGCGGCCTCACGTCCGCAGACGAACGCCCCCCCATCGCGCATGAGAAGCCGGCGCTTGTCGAGAAAATCGGTGCGCCGATACGCGGCCTCGACCTTGTTCGACACCGCATGCGCCAGCGCAGCCTCGGCGACCTCTCCGGGATAGTCGGTCTGTTCCGCAACCCAGTCCCGGAACGCAGAGCGGAATCCATGGACCGTGACGCCTAGCTCCATGTCGCGCAGAATTTTGAGCAGGGTCATGTCGGACAGCGGACGCTTCACATTCTGCCCCGGAAACACGAGGTCACTCGCCCCGACCTTGAACGCCTTGGCCCGCTCGAACACGGCCACGGCCGCATCCGATAGCGGCACAAGATGGGTCCGCCCCATCTTCATGCGTTCGGCAGGAACCGACCAGATGCGGTTCTGCAGCTCCAACTCTGACCAGCATGCGCCGCGAATCTCCCCCGACCGCCCAGCAGTCAGGATCAGGGCTTCAAGCGCAACCCGGCCGACCGACTCTCTCTCCCGCTGCTTTTCGACGAATGTTGGGACATCGGCATAGGACATCGCGGCAAAGTGCTGAACCTTCTTGGGCTGCCGCGGCAGGCCCTTCGCGATCGACCGCATCGGCGCTTCGGTCGCCCTGAAGCCCTTCGCGCATGCCCAGTCCAGCACCGTGGCGATCCGCTGGCGCACGCGACGCGCCGTTTCGGGCTTGCTCAACCAGATCGGGGCGAGCACGTCACGAATGGTCGGCCCTTCGATCGCGTTCACCGGTCGCTCGCCAAATGCCGGAAAGGCATAGGCGGGGCTCGGACAACGATCGGATCCCGGCCGCAGTGAGCTTCCCCATCGCACCCTACTCCATTTTACCCCACACTTTGCCCCACACTTCGATCGGGAAGCAGTCGAACAGAGCGGGACCCAGCGGGATGAACAAATCGCTGATTTCCGAGAGTTTTTAGCGATTTTCGACGGGTAAGGCGACCTAAGAAAGGGCCAAAATGGCGGAGCGGGAGGGATTCGAACCCTCGATACGCTTTTGGCGTATACTCACTTTCCAGGCGAGCGCCTTCGACCACTCGGCCACCGCTCCGCACCGCTGGAAGCGCGCTGCCTAGAGATTTGCCGGGCGCTGTGCAAGCGCGTTGCGTCCTGCGGCGCGGCGTGACAGCTTTACCCCATGCTGACCCTCACCCTTGCGTTCGCGCTGCAGGCTGCGACACCAGCCCCCGCCCCGGCCCCGTTCGACCCGCACCCTGCCGATTGGCGGGACATTCCGGCCGACGAGCTGCTAGTCCTGACCCTGTCCGACAAGCGGCAGGTCGTGATCCGCCTCGCTCCGCGCTATGCGGCGGTGCACGTCGCCAATATCCGCAGGCTCGCCGCCGCAGGCTGGTGGGATACGGCGTCGATCTATCGCGTGCAGGACAATTATGTCGTGCAATGGGGCGACCCGACCGAGAAGAAGCCGCTGCCCGCCGGCATGATCGCTCAGCCGCCGGCCGAATATGACTGGCCCGGCTTTGACGCCGTGACGCGGCTGACGCGTAGCGACCCTTATTCGACCGCCGCTGGACACAGCGCCGATGGCTGGCCGCTTGCCACCAACGGCACGGTCGCGTGGCTCCCCCATTGCTATGGGATGGTCGGGGTCGCGCGCGATCTGGCCCCCAGCACCGGTAGCGGCGGCGATCTCTATGCGGTGATCGGCCATGGCCCGCGCCATCTTGACCGCAACATCGCGATCGTCGGGCGGGTGCTGGAGGGGATCGAGCATCTCGCGTCGCTCCCGCGCGGCACCGAGGGCGGCCTGGGTCTCTACAAGGAGGCGAGCCAGCATGTGCCGTTCGTGCGAGGTCGGCTGGCCAGCGACCTGCCCGAAACGGAGCGCCCGCGCTTTCAATATCGCGCGGCAGACAATTCCCGCTTTGCCGCGTGGATCAAGGTGCGCGAGAACCGCCAGCCGCCCTTTTTCAACCTGCCCGCGGGCGGGGCGGACATCTGCAATGTGATGCCGCCGGTCAGGCGCACACCGTAATGGGGTTTACTTTCCAACCCAGTCGGCAACCTCACCCGCCACCTGATTGGCAGCCTGATTGAGCGCTGCGCCGGCGGCGGTCGGCGTCATCTGAGCCAGCGGCACGCGCGCTTCGAAGCGGCGCTTTTCGAACACCATCGCCGGGCGGGTGCCATCGGTGCCGGCGGGGCGGTCGCGCACCAGCGTCGCCTCATAGACCACCACCGCCGCGCTGCTGTCGGCATCGACGCCGAACTGGCGCAGCTCGCCGCCCAACCGCGCACCGGGGTCGGACAGCGCCTGGCGCAGGTTCAGCACGACGCGGCCGGTGCGTACCGAAATCGTGTCGCCCAGCACGCGCGCGAACATGCGGTTGGGCGCTTCGACCCATTGCGCGTCCTTGAGATAGGCGACCGCCGTGTCGCTGCTGCGCACCGGCACGCGGGTCACCGCCAGCTCCTGCGGCACGGAGGGGACGGCGATGGTGATCGCGCGCGCGGTCGCCGAACTGACCGTCTGGCCGGTCGGCATCGCCGCGTCGGCCTCCAGCTTGAGCAGCGAGGGCGGCGGTTCGGCCCCGAACTTGATGCACCCGCCGAGCGGCAGCGCGGCAAGCAGGACGGGGGCGAGGAGGAGCTTGCGCATCATCGGGCTCACTTCTTCTTGGGTTCGTAGTCGGGCAGCTTGGACGATCCGATCAGCGATCCGGCGCCTTCACGGTCGATCTTTTCCGCGACCGAAGCGAGCGCGGCGGTCATCTGGCGCAGATCCTGAATCAGCTGGTTGATTTCAGGGAGCGTCTTGGTCGTCACCTCGTCGATGCCGCCATCGGCCTTGCTCAACGTGCGCTCGAGCGCCTTCATGCTCTTGTCGGCCGAGGCGATCGCGCCACGCAGATCCTTCATCGTCGGCGCGATTTCCTTGTCGAGCACGCGGTCGGTGGTGCCGGCGAGATTGCCGATCTGTTCGGCGGCGACGCCCGCTTTCTGCACCGTGATGCGCAGCTCGGCGAGCGTCGCGCGCATGTCCGGCGCGCCCTTGGCCAGTTCGCCGGTCAGCTTTTCGGTATTGGCGAGAATGCCGCTGATCGACGCCTGATTGCGGTCGGACAGCAATTCGGTCAGCCGCTCGGTCAGGGTCGAGAGCCGTTCGAGCAGGCGCGGTGCCGAATTGAGCAATGCGCCAAGGCCACCTTGTTTGGTCGGGATCACCGGCACACCGAGGGGGCAGACGCTGCGCGGATTGACGTCGGGGCATATGATCGGGGACGCGCCCTTGACCGCGCCGTCGAGCTGGATCTGGCTGACCCCGGTAAACCCGACGCCCTGGATCGTCGCGGTCGTGCCCTGCAGGATCGGCACATCGCTGTTCACCGCGATGCGCACGCGCACCAGGCTGGGGTCGGGCTTGAACAGGCCGATTTCCTTGACCTGTCCTGCGGGGACGCCGGAAAAGGCGACCTGCGACCCTTTGTTCAACCCGTCGACCGCCTGTTTGAAGAAGATGTCATATTCCTTCTCGTTGGTCGTACTCACCCGGGCGAGCCACACGGTGAACAGCGCCAGCACGGCAAGCAGGATCAGCACGACCGCGCCGACCAGCACATGGTTTGAGCGTGTTTCCATCAGTCCCTCATGCCCCCATGGCCCCGGCGCGTTCCACGCTCGCCACCGCCGCGCGTCCGCGCGGGCCATTAAAATATTCCTGGATCCACGGATGATCCAAAGCGAGCAGCTCGTCGATCGTTCCGACCGCGATCACGCGCTTGTCGGCCAGCACCGCGACGCGGTCACATATGGCATAAAGCGTGTCGAGGTCATGGGTGATCAGAAACACCGTCAGCCCCAGCGTCTGCTGCAGCGACCGCGTCAGCTCGTCGAACGCCGCCGCACCGATCGGATCGAGCCCGGCGGTCGGTTCGTCGAGGAACAGCAATTCGGGATCGAGCGCGAGGCTGCGCGAGAGGCCCGCGCGCTTTTTCATGCCGCCTGAAAGCTCGGCGGGATATTTGGGGCCAGCCTCGGGCGGCAGGCCGGTCATCACCACCTTGTAGGCCGCGATCTCGGCGAGCAGCTGGTCGTCGAGCTGCGGATAGAATTCCTTGAGCGGTACCTGGACATTTTCGGCGACGGTCAGGGTCGAGAACAGCGCGCCGCCCTGAAACAACACGCCCCAGCGGCGGCGGATGTCGATCGCCTGTTGTTCATCGGCGTCGATCACCGACTCGCCAAACACATGCACTTCGCCTGCATCGGGCGGTTGCAGGCCGATGATCGATCGCATCAGCACCGATTTGCCGGTGCCCGATCCGCCAACCACGCCCAGAATCTCACCGGGCCGCACATCGAGATCGAGATTGTCGTGCACGACCTGATCGCCAAAGCTGTTGCGCAGGCCACGGATGCGGATGACCGCCTCTTCGCCGTCGAAAATGGGGGCGGTCATCAGTTCCACCCCACTTCGGTAAAGAACACCGCGAAAAAGGCGTCGAGCACGATGACGAGGAAGATCGCCTGAACCACCGCGGTGGTGGTGCGCAGGCCGACCTGTTCGGCGTCGCTTTCGACCTGCATCCCCTGATAACAGCCGGCGATCGCGATGATCGCGCCGAACACCGGCGCCTTGACGAGGCCGACATAGAGGTCGGTGATCGGCACCACTTCGCGGAGCCGCTGGACGAAGGTGACCGGCGGAATGTCGAGCGCGATCCAGCACAGCAGGCCGCCGCCGATCATCCCGAGCAGCGAGGCGTAGAAGCCAAGCAACGGCAGCATCAGCACGGCGGCGATCACGCGCGGCAAGACCAGCGCCTCCATCGGGTTGACCCCGATGGTGCGCATCGCGTCAATCTCTTCGGTCAGCTTCATCGTGCCGAGCTGCGCCGCGAAGGCCGATCCCGAACGCCCGGCGACCATGATCGCGGTCATCAGGATGCCCAGTTCACGCAGCGTGATGCGCCCGACCAGGTTGATCGTGAACACCTCCGCACCGAACTGGCGCAGCTGAACCGCGCCCTGTTGCGCGATAACGATGCCGATCAGGAAGCTCATCAGCCCGATGATGCCGAGCGCGGAGACGCCGACCACTTCGAACCGGTGGACCGTTGCGTGATAGCGGAAGCGGCGCGGGTTCGCGATCACCCGGCCCGCCGCGACTGCAGTCGCGCCCATGAAGCCGAGCAGGCCGAACATGGTCTTGCCCGCCTGAATCACGGCTTCGCCGATTTCGGCGAGCAATTGGGCAAATGCGCCCATGGGCTTTGGCGGCGCTTCGATCGGGTGGTCGGCCTGGGCGACATGGTCGAACAGCAGCTGCTGGTTGGCGTCGAGCCCGGTCACCTGCGCATCATGGTCACGCGCGAAGCGGTGGATCAGCCACGCGCCGACCGTGTCGATTCGGTCGATCCCGCGCATGTCGAGCGTGCGTACATCGCCCTCGACCGCGTTAAGCCGATCGGGCAGATCGCCGACACTGCGCAGCGACAAATTGCCGCTGAACCGCAGCGCCCCGGCGGCCGCGTCGTGCTGAAAGTCGGCTGGCGCATTCATCGCGACCACCCATCGTTGATTCGCACTGGAACGGCAAGCACCTGTAGCTAGAGGATAAGATACCGACCGAACCAATTACGGACGACCAGGAAAGGTTCCGATGCGCCGACTCGCCATTTACGACATGGACAAGACGATCACGCGGCGCGCGACATGGACGCCGTTTCTGGTTCATGCCGCGCGCGTGCGGGCACCGTGGCGGCTGGCGCTGCTCCCGCTCGCCGGCCTTGCCAGCCTCGCCTATCTGGCCAAGGCGATCGACCGCGCACGGCTGAAGGAAATTACGCACCGGCTGATGATCGGTCGCGCGATCCCGCCCGCCGAGCTTGCAGTGGTGGCGGAGGCATTCGCGGACGATATGGCGGCGACCAACCTGTTCGCAGATGCCCGCGCGCGCGTCGAGGCAGATCGCGCGGCGGGTTGGGAGCCGGTGCTGGCGACCGCGAGCCATGGCTATTACGCCCAAGCCATCGCGGCGCGGCTGCACATCGGTGCCGTGATCGCCACCGCCGCACGGCGGGATGCACACGGCAATGTGCTGGCGGGGCTTGAGGGCGAGAATTGCTACGGCCCTGCCAAATTGCGGCTGATCGAGGCGTGGATGGCGCGGGAAGGGCTGTCGCGCGGGGATATCCGCGTGCGCTTCTACAGCGACCATGTCTCTGATGCGCCGGTGCTCGAATGGGCGGACGAGCCGTTCGCGGTCAACGCGCACGGTCCGCTGCGCAAGCTGGCGGCAGCGAAGGGCTGGACGGTGCTGGATTGGGAGCACTAACCACCAATCCCCCTCCGCCAGGGCGAGGACTAGGTCAGTCTCAAAAAACCGTATGCAGCGTGTGCAACGTCAGCCCGACCAGCCCGCCAACCAAAGTCCCGTTGATGCGGATATATTGCAGATCCTTGCCCACGGCATTTTCGAGTCGGCCCGTGATCGTGCGCGCGTCCCAGCCGCGGACCGTGTCGGACACGAGCCGGACAATGCCGTCGCCATAATCGGCGGCGGTGCCGACTGCGGCGCGGCGGACGAAACGGTTGATCATATGGGCAAGGCGCGGATCGCTTTGCAGCGTTCCCCCAAGCTGGCGCAGCGCGTCGCCGAACTTGCCTGCCAGCGCCGCATCGGGATCGCGCGCGACCCGCAGCAATGCGCCGCGTGCCTGATCCCACATCCCCTCGATCCAGCGGGCGAGGGCGGGATTATCGAGCATGTCGGCCTTGAACGCCTCGACCTTCAACCGGGTTGGGATATCGAATTGCAAGTCGAAGGCGAGCTTTTCCAGGCCCTCTTCCACCTTGGCGCGCAGCGGGTGGCCGGGATCCTCGGCGACGTCGGACACCAGCTTGTACAGACCGTCGATGATCGCATTGGCGAGCGTCTCGTCGAGCCCGGTCCAGCGCATGATCGAACCGGCGCGCTCATGCACCATCTTGCGGATCAGCGCTTCATTCTGGTCGATGATCTTCGCCAGCCAGCGCAGCATCGAATCCATCAGCGGGAGGTGCCGCCCTTCGGCAATCGCCGCGCCCAGTGCTTGTCCCAGCAGCGGCGCGATGTCGGTCTGGCGCAGGCGATTGGCGACCGCGCCCTTGATCAGGCCGCCGAGCTGGTCCTGGTCGAGCGATTCGAGCAGGTTCGCGGCCATGCGCGATGCGCCGCGGCGCAGACGACCCGAGCGTTCGGGCGGCTGGGCCAGCCATTTGCCCGCCGCGCCCGCCACGTCGATCGTCCGCATCCGCCGTGCGACGACCCGGGGGATCAGAAAATTGTCGCGCAGGAAATTGGCAAGCGAGCTGGCGATCCGCTCCTTGTTGCGTGGGATGATCGCGGTGTGCGGGATGGGCAGGCCGAGCGGGTGGCGGAACAGCGCGGTTACCGCGAACCAGTCGGCAAGACCGCCGACCATCGCCGCCTCGGCAAAGGCGCGGATAAAGCCCGCGACGGTATAATCGGGTTCGAAGCTGCGCGCGGTGAAATACACCGCCGCCATCAGCACCAGCAGGCCGGTGGCGAGGATGCGCATCCGCCTGAGGCCAGGCGGGACAGGGTCATATGAGCGAATCACTGGACCAGAAAGCACGCGGATTGCCGGGTTCATAGCCGGAACAATCCGCGTGCCTCTTTTTGGTTCACTCGGCAGGTGCGGGACCTTCGCCGCGATGGCCGATCTGGGGGGGAGGAACCGTGCCGCCGATCCGCGCCTTGTCATCGGCATCGTCACCCGGGCGGAAGGTCAGCAGCTTGCGGCCAAGCCACGGACCAACCCGCCGCTCCATGCCCAGCGCCAGGCTGAACAGGGCCGGGACGATCAGCAGGGTAAGCAGCGTCGACAGTATCAGACCGCCGATCACGGTGATGCCCATCGGCGCGCGCCACGATCCGTCGCCGTTCAGCGACAATGCGGTCGGCACCATGCCGGCGACCATCGCCACGGTGGTCATCACGATCGGCTGCGCACGCTTGTGCCCGGCGTCGACGATCGCGGTGATCTTGTCGACACCCTTCTCCATCTCTTCCAGCGCGAAGTCGATCAGCAGGATCGAGTTCTTCGCAACGATGCCGAGCAGCATCAGCACGCCGATCAGCACCGGCATCGAGATCGGATTGCCGGTCAGCCACAGCGCGATGAACCCGCCCAGCGCCGCGATCAGCAGCGACGACAGATTGACCATCGCCGCCATCACGCCACGATAGAGCAGCACCAGCACCGCGAAGACGAGCAGGATGCCGGAAATCAGCGCGACGACGAAGTTGACCAGCATTTCGGTCTGCCATTTGGCCTGGCCGACCTCCAGCTTGCCGACGCCCATCGGAAGGTTGCGCATCGTCGGGAGCTGATCGACCTTCTGCATCACCGCGCCCAGGACAAACGGCTTGCCGGTCTTGGGATCGGACGCAAGGTCGGCACCGACGACAAGGCGGCGCTTCTGGTTCAGGCGGTCGATGCGCGTCGCGCCCACGCCGAACTTGATTTCGGCGACCACGCCCAGCGGCACCGATCCACCCGACGCGGTTGGCACCGGCAGATTGCGGATCGTTTCCAGTTCGGCGCGCGAACTTTCGGCGAGAGCGACCTTGATCGGAACCTGGCGATCGGACAGCGAGAATTTGGCGCTGTTCTGATCGATGTCACCCAGCGTCGCGATCCGGATCGCATTGGACAGGGCCGCAGTAGTCACGCCAAGGTCCGCCGCCAGTTCGGTGCGCGGCTGGATCACGATCTCCGGCCGCTGGAGATCGCCGGTGATGCGCGGTGCGCGCAGCTCGGGCATCTTCTCCATCTCGGCGACGATCTTGAGCGCAGTATCGTTGAGCAGCTTCGGATCCTCGCCACCCAGCACGATCGACACCGCCCGGCCACTGCCGCCCCAGCCGCCCTGCGAGCGCACATTGACGCGCGCATCGGGGATCTGGGCCAGCGCGGGCTGAAGCTGCTGCTCCAGCTCGACGCTGGTGATCGGACGCTCATCCTTCAGGATCGCGACGACGCGGCCATTGCCGACAAAGGTGCGCGAATAGACATTCGCGACCACGTCAGTCCGTGCCGCGACGATGCCGGTGACCTTGTCGACCACCGTCTTGGTCTGTTCAAGGCTGGTTCCGGGCACCATTTCGATCTGGACGGTAATATCGTCCTGATCCTGATTGGGCTGGAAGGTGAAGGGCAGCGGGCCGCCCGCCGCGAGGAAGATTTCGAGCGCAAAGGCGACCAGGAATGCCACCACCGCGACCCAGCGATGCACCAGCGTCCAGCGCAGCACGCGGACATAGCCGTCCATCATCGCGCCCTCGCCATGGCTGGCATGGCCCTTGGCCTTGAGGAAATAGGCCGCGATCATCGGCGTCAACAGGCGCGCAATCGCCAGCGACATCAGCACCGCGGCGACCACGGTCAGGCCGAAATTCTTGAAGAACTGACCCGAAATGCCCGGCATCAGGCCGACGGGCAGGAACACCGCGACGATCGACATGGTGGTGGCCAGCACCGCCACGCCGATCTCGTCCGCCGCATCGATCGATGCCTGATAGGCGGATTTGCCCATGCGCATATGTCGGACGATATTCTCGATCTCCACGATCGCATCGTCGACCAGCACACCCGCCACCAGGCTGAGCGCAAGCAGCGTCATCTGGTTCAGGGTGAAGCCCAGCATCTCCATGAACCAGAAGGTCGGGATTGCCGAAAGCGGGATCGCCAGTGCGGAGATCAGCGTCGCGCGCCAGTCGCGCAGGAACAGGAACACGACGATGACGGCGAGCACCGCGCCCTCAATCATCGCGACCATCGCCGAGTGATATTGGGCTTCGGTATATTTGACGCTGTTGAACAGGACGTTGAACTGCACCGCCGGGTTGCGCTTGTTGAGCGCCTCCAGCTTCTTTTCCGCTTCGTCGAACACGGTCACATCGGACGCACCCTTGGCGCGTTTGATGTTGAACGACAGCACCTGCCGGCCGTTGAACTCGGCCAGGCTGCGCTGTTCGGCATAGAGATCCTTGACGTCGGCAATATCGCCGAGCCGGACATTGCGGTCACCGCCGATGCTGATGCGCGTCTCAGCGAGCGCGCGCGCATCCGCGGCGTTGCCGAGCACGCGGACCGACTGCTCGCTCCCCGAAATCTCGGTGCGTCCGCCGGCGGCGTTCAGATTGACCTGACGCAGCTGCTGGTTGACCTGCGATGCGGTCAGGCCGAGCGACTGGATCTTGGGCAAGTTGAGGATGACGCGGATTTCGCGACTGACCCCGCCGATGCGCTCGACCCCCGACAGGCCGTCGATCGACAGCAGCTCGTTGGCGACCGTATTGTCGACATACCAGGACAGCTGCTCGATCGTCATGTCGGTGCCGGTCGCGGTGAAGGTCGCGATTTCCTGGTCACTGGTATTGGCGCGTCCGACCAGCGGCTCCAGAATCCCGTCGGGAAGGTCGCCGCGGATCTGGGCGATCGCGTCGCGCACATCGCTGACCGCACGATCGATCGGCGTGCCGATGTCCAGCTGGATAACAGTCTGAGAATTGCCTTCGCTGACGGTGGATTCGATCTGATCGATCCCCTGCAGGCTGCGCACCGCCGCCTCGACCCGCTGGGTGACCTGGGTTTCGAGCTCGCTCGGCGCGGCGCCGGGCTGGCTGATCGAAACCCAGACGATCGGGAAATCGATGTCCGGATCGTTGTTCACGTCCATCCGGGCAAAGCTGACAAAGCCCGCGATGGTCAGCGCGATGAACAGCACGATCGGCGGAACCGGGTTCCGGATCGACCAGGCGGAGATGTTGCGAAAGCTCATATCCCGTTGTCCCTTAACGCTTCAGCGTGGTGAGGTTCGGCTTGACCTTCTGTCCCGGGTTGAGGAACGCGCCTGCGGTGAGCACCACCCGCTCGGTGCCAGTCAGACCGGCGGTAATCGCGACCCCGACATCCGACACGTCACCGGTGGTCACGTCACGGCGTTCAGCCTCGTCCTTGGCGTTGAGGATATACACGAAATTGCCCTTGGCATCGCTCTGGATCGCCGATTGCGGCAGCAGCGGGGCGACTGCACCGCCCGCATTGATCCGCGCCGAGGCAAAGCCGCCTGGACGCAGCGCCCGATCGAACGACAATGCGACCCGCGCAATGCCCTGCCGCGTCTGCGGGTCGATGACCGGAGACACCTGCCATACTTCGCCCGTGAAGCTGCGGTCGGTCCCGACCGGCGTGACGTCAGCGCGCGCGCCGACCGGGATGCGCTGGAGGTCCGCTTCGCTCAGCTGCGCGCGCAATTCCATCTGGCCGCCCTGGGCGACGCGGAACAGCGCGCCCGAACCCGAGCTGATGATCTGACCCGGTTCGACCGCGCGCGTAAGCACAAGACCAGCGGCGGGCGAACGAATGTCGAGGCGGCGGTTGCGCGCCTGCGTTTCGGACAGCTGCGACTGGGCGACACGCACGCGCGCGGCGGCGGCGTCACGGGTCGCGGTCTTGCGGTCGATATCCGCCTTGGACACGAACCCGCGCCCCAGCAGCTGCTGCGCGCGATCGAGTTCGGCCTGTGCAATATTGAGGTCGGCCTGCGCGACGCGGATGTTTGCCGCCTGCGACTGGGCGGTCTGGCTCTGGACCGAACGATCGACCGTGGCGAGCACCTGACCCGCATTGACCCAATCGCCTGGCTCCACCAGCACGCGGGTGACCATGCCGCCCTCGCCCGCGACGCCGACCGGCATTTCACGACGCGCGGCGAGCGAGCCGGTGCCGTTGATCACGCTGGTGATGGTGCTGCGGCCCGGGACCGCGACGGTGACGGTCGGCAACTGACGATCACCGCCCTGCCCGCCCTTGGCCGCGCCAGCAGCGCCCGTCTTGGCTGGCTCAGCCTTGTCGGTCGCACCGCCCGAGGCAAAGGCGAAATAGGCCGCCACGATCACGACGAGCGCGATCACGCCCGCGATGATCCACCATTTGCGACGCGAGCTTTTTTCGCCTTCACCCGCCAGAGCGAGTCGTTCTTCCCCACCGAACATCCGAGCCTCGTAATTCATGCGCGACCTCTTTCACCCCCGACCGATGGCCGGCGCGGGTCCTCCCCGTCGCGCTGTATTATCTGAATAAGTCACTTGCCTCAAGGGCAGTTTTGAGGTGCGCGGCAAATGCCTGTTTTGATCATTCCGCGCAAGCTCAAGTCTCGCGCAAATGGGGGTATTCAGCGGGGCGTTCATCATGCAATCTCGCAATCGCTCCAGCCTGATCGGGGGACGGAGACGACTACAGGAGGAAAGCATGCCCGAAGGAATTCTTGGTTGGATCCTGATCGGCCTGGTGGCCGGCGTCCTTGGCAAGCTGATCATGCCGGGCAAGGACCCGGGCGGTATCATCGTCACCATTCTGATCGGCATTGCCGGGGCATTGTTGGCCGGGTTTGTCGCGCCGTCGATCGGCGTCGACCTGACCAGCACCCTTAACAGCTATATTGCCGCCACGGTCGGCGCGGTCGTGCTGCTCGCGCTGTATCGCCTGGTGATGACGCGCCGCACGCGCTGAACCAATACTGCAAGGGGCGTTCAGCCCCGGTTGTCCCGCCCTGCCTTACGCAGCGGCGGGACAATTTTTTGCTGAAAGGCCCAACTCCATGATCCGACTGCTGAGCGCCGCCGCACTTGCCGCCACCGTGCCGCTCGCCGCCGCCGCGCAGACCGCCCCGACTGCAATCGCCAGCGAAGGCACGCTGCTCGATGTCGTGGCCGAGGGCCGGGTCAATCGCGTTCCCGACATCGCGGTGATCCGCGCCGGCGTCGTCAGCCAGGGCGCGACCGCCGCCGAGGCGCTGTCGGCCAATGCGCGGCAGATGGCGTCGGTGCTGACCGCCCTCAAGGCAGCGGGGATCGCCGATCGCGACATTCAGACCGCCACCATCTCGCTCAGCCCGCAGTACCGCTATGCCGAGAATCAACCGCCGGTCATCACCGGCTATCAGGCGAGCAACAGCGTGTCGGTGAAGTTTCGCGACATCGCGCGCAGCGGCACGATCCTCGATACGCTGGTCAAGCAGGGCGCGAACCAGATCGACGGGCCGAGCCTGACGATCGATGCGATCGATACCGCAATGGACGAAGCGCGCGTCGATGCGGTCAAGCGCGCGCGTACCCGCGCTGCCCTCTATGCCGGTGCGCTCGGCATGCGGATCGACCGCATCCTGATGGTCAGCGAAGGTAGCGAGGGCGGCGCGCCGGGACCGGTGCCACAGATGATGGTCCGCGCCGAAGCCAAGGATTCGACCCAGATCGCGCCAGGCGAACAACAGGTCAGCGCGACCGTCCGCGTCCGCTTCCTGTTGAAGTAAAGAAAAGGGGGCCGCCCCAGCTGGGACGGCCCCCTTTTTTTGGGCTGCGGCGCCGGCCCGCTTCCCACCCGGCCACCCAGCGGTAGCATGATATGGGTGGCCGGGTGGGGGAGCGGGCCGGCGCCGTTTCAGCGAAGCTGAATCAACCGATTAACGCACCGAGCCGCGACGCACCAGATTGACGATCGCGAGCAGGATGATCGCGCCGACCAGCGACGACACAAAGGTCATCACGGTGATTGCGCTGTTGATCGAGCCGCCGAACAGCAGGCCGCCGATGAACGCGCCGACAATGCCGACGACAATGTTGAGCAAAATGCCCTGCTGGGCGTCTGTGCGCATGACCATGCTGGCAAGCCAGCCAACCACGCCGCCGATCACGAGCCAGACGATCAGTCCAACCAGGTCCATAACTTCCTCCACTGTGACGTTCGCGAGGTCACGAACGATGTGAGGCGAAGACGCGCAGGGCCCGAAAATGGTTCCGCCCGCGTTTTGAGGCGCGGGCGGATGGGAGAGCGGGTGATGAGAGTGCGGCCGCGATCGGCCGATCCTCAATATTTCTGCTGGCGCTCGTAGAGCGACTTGTAATGCTGGATCCGCGTCACACGCAGGCCGGGCATGCCCGACCGGTCGATTGCGCGCTGCCAGCCGGCGAATTCCTCGACAGTCAGGCCATAGCGCTCGCACACTTCGTCGATGCTGAGCAGGCCGCCATTGACCGCCGCGACCACCTCTGCCTTGCGGCGCACGACCCAGCGAGTCGTTTCGGGCGGCGGCAGCGAATCGAGCGTCAGCGGTTCGCCGAGCGGACCGATCACTTTCGCTGGGCGGATCTTCTGGTTCTCAATCATTCAATACCTCGATCAGGGCGGGGGGTCCCCAACTGCATCCGAAACCCGTCATAACCTCTGCGGATTTCGCTTCGCCTAAACGGCACGGTAAATGGCGCCTTCATCGAACTTGCCACCGGGTTAGCGTGCGCTCGACCGCCAGGTTGAACGCGCCATGCGGCGGCGCGAGCAGACCGTGCGCTGGCGCCAGCCGGTCGAGCCGGAACTGCAGCCGCGCGGTCGGGCTGGCCGACTGGCGCACCGCCGCCGCCGCCAGCAGCACGGCGACCGGCGCGGCGATCGGCGTCGCCGCGACGTCGCGGTCGAATCGGAAGCTCAAATCCACTGGAGCCTGCTGTCATCGGTCGAACTCATCCGACCCCGTGTAACCGCGAAGGCTGAAAGCCCGGTAAATACAGCGATTTTGCATCGCCCCCGTGAAACCCCTATGTGCGCCGCGATGTTTGCCGCAGATTTTCAGCTGACCGGGCCGCTCGCAAAGCGGCGAATCGTGGTCGCCATGTCGGGCGGGGTCGACAGTTCGGTCGTGGCCGCGCTCGCCGCACGGACGGGCGCCGAGACGATCGGCGTCACCTTGCAGCTCTACGATCATGGTGAGGCGGTGGGGCGCGCGGGCAGCTGTTGCGCGGGCCGCGACATTCGCGATGCGCGCGCCGTATGCGAGCGCCTGGGCATCGCGCATTATGTGTTCGATCATGAAAGCAGCTTTCGCGAAACGGTGATCGACGATTTCGCCGACACCTATCTCGCGGGCCGCACCCCGATCCCATGCGTCAAATGCAATATGGGGCCGAAATTCACCGACCTGTTCGCGCTCGCCCGCGATCTGGGTGCCGATTGCCTTGCCACCGGCCATTATGTGCAGCGGGTCGAGGGGGCCGAGGGACCGGAACTGCACAAGGGAGCCGATCCGGCGCGCGACCAGAGCTATTTCCTGTTCGCGACCACCGACGCGCAGCTCGATTTCCTGCGCTTCCCGCTGGGTGGCCTGCCCAAGGCACGGGTACGGGAGATTGCGGCGGAGATCGGCCTGGGCGTTGCGGGCAAGCCCGACAGCCAGGACATCTGCTTCGTCCCCGACGGAGACTATGCGACGCTGGTCAAGAAATTGCGGCCCGAGGCCGACACCGCCGGCGCGATCGTCGATGAGGCTGGCAACAAGCTTGGCGAGCATAGGGGGCTGATCCACTTCACCGTCGGCCAGCGCCGGGGGCTGGAGATCGGGGGCAGCCCCGAGCCGCTCTATGTGCTGCGACTCGACCCTGCGACGCGCGACGTCGTGGTCGGCCCCAAATCCGCGCTGGCGGTCAGCGCGGCACGGATCGAGGGGCTGAACTGGATCGGCGGCAGCCATAGTGGCCCCCTGACCGCCAAGGTCCGGTCGATGGCGCGCCCGGTTCCGGCGCGGCTCGAAGGTGACCGGGTGGTGTTCGACGCGCCCGAATATGGCGTCGCGCCGGGCCAGGCGGCGGTGCTCTATGCCGGCGAGCGCGTGCTCGGCGGCGGGTGGATCGCCGAGACCGAGCGGGCGGAAATGGTCGCGGCCTAACCGCCCAGCTCGTTGGCTTCGCGCAGCGGTTCGCCGGGGCGGTCGACCTGCCCCTCCGGATCGACATGAATCAGGATTTCCGTACCCGGAAACTCGGCTTCTAGCCGCGCTTCAAGCGCTTCGATCACGTCATGCGCCTGCGCGACGCTCATCGATGCGGGAACGTGGATATGGAATTGCGCGAAATCCTGCGATCCGCTGGTACGGGTGCGCAGGTCATGCAGGCTCTCAAAGCCCGGGATCGCGGCGGCGCAGGCAATGAAGGCGCGGCGCTTTTCCTCCGGCCATTCGCGGTCCATCAGCTGGCCGATCGCGTCGCTCGCCGCGTGCCATGCGCCCCACAGCAGCCATAGTGCGATGCCGATACCGAAAACCGGGTCGGCCCCGCGCAGATGCAGTACGGATTCGAGCACAAGCGCGGCGATGACCCCGGAATTGAGCAGCAGGTCCGACTGATAATGCAGCCGGTCGGTGCGAATCGCGATCGATCCGCTCGCCGCGATGGCGCGCGCCTGATAGGCGGTGAGCAGCAGCGTGACGCCAATTGCGATGACCGAAACGATGATCCCGGCTTCGGGGTCGGCGGCAACTTCGCCGCTCGCCAGCCGCTCGATCGCGCGCACGGCGATGAACGCGGCGGAGGCCGAGATCAACACCACCTGAAACAGCGCCGCCAGCGCCTCGGCCTTGCCATGGCCGAAGCGGTGATTGGCGTCGGCGGGCTGCGCGGCGATGCGCACCCCGGCCAGCGTGACCAGCGACGCGATCAGATCCAATACCGAATCCGACAGGCTGGCCAGCATCGCCACCGATCCGGTGGTCCAGGCCGCATAAGCCTTGAGCCCGCCCAGCAGCAGCGCCGCGCATACGCTGGCAATCGCCGCCCGGGTCGGGGTCGCGCTCATGGATACAGCATGCCTTGGTCCCAGCCGTCGCCGTTGCGCGTGAACACGCGACGTTCATGCAGACGATGCGCGCGGTCCATCCAGAATTCGATCCGCTCCGGCGCCACGCGATAGCCGCCCCAATGCGGCGGGCGCGGCACATCGCCGCCGTCGAACCGCGCCTGCATCTCCGCAAAGCGCGCTTCGAAGGTCGCACGATCCGCGAGCGGACGTGACTGGTCGCTGGCCCAGGCGCCCAACTGCGAGTCGCGGCTGCGCGTGGCGAAATAGGCGTCGGATTCGGCGTCGGTCACGCGGCTCACCGGTCCTTCGATGCGGATCTGGCGGCGCAGCGATTTCCAGTGGAACAGCAATGCCGCGCGCGGTGTTGCCTCCAGCTCGCCCGCCTTGCGCCCTTCGCGGTTGGTATAGAAGGTGAAGCCTTCAGGGCCATGCCCTTTGAGCAGCACCATCCGCACCGATGGCTGGCCGTCGGCGCTCACCGTCGCCAGCGCCATTGCGTTGGAATCGTTGATCTCGGTCGTCCGCGCCTCGCGGTACCAGGCATCGAACAGGGCAAAGGGATCGTCGGTCATGCCCCCGCCATAGACCCTTGGCGCGGCAAGCGGGAGGGGGAACGGCGATCCCGGCATTGCCCTTTGCCGGATCGCGCGGCATGGGGAGCGCAGACTTTGGTCAAATTGTTCGAGGACGCGATGAAGGACAAGCTGGTGACGTTGATCGGCGGCGGCGGTTTCGCCGGACGCTATATCGCGCAGAGCCTGCTCAAGGCCGGCGCGCGGGTGCGGATTGCGCAGCGCGATCCCCGCGCGGCATGGTTCCTCAAGCCGCTGGGCGGCCTGGGCCAGACCCAGTTCGTTGCCGCCGACGTGACGCGACCCGATACGCTTGCCCGCGCGGTCGCCGGGTCGGACGCCGTGGTCAATCTGGTCGGGGTGTTCGGCAGCCGCATGGACCTCGTCAACGCGCGCGGATCGGGCAACGCCGCCAAGGCGGCCGCCGCGGCTGGCGCCACCAGCTTCGTGCAGATGTCCGCGATCGGCGCCGATTCCGACTCACCCTCGGCCTATGGCCGGTCGAAGGGCGATGGCGAGGCGGCTGTCCGTGCCGCCTTCCCCACCGCCACGATCCTGCGCCCCAGCCTGATGTTCGGGCGCGAGGACCAGTTCGTGAACCGCTTCGCCGCGCTCGCCGTGTCGCTGCCGTTCGTCCCGGTGCTCAAGGGCGGGACCAAGATCCAGCCGGTCTGGGTCGCCGATGTCGCGCAGGCCGTGACCCGCGCGATCGCCGAACCCGCGCGCTATGCCGGCCAGACGATTGAGCTGGGCGGCCCGGACGTGCTGACCTTTACCCAGTTCCACAACTGGCTGCTCGGCGCGATCGGGCGCGACAAGCCGGTGGTCGAGCTGCCCGATGTTGCCGGTGCAGCGCTGGCATCGCTCGGCTTCCTGCCGGGCGCACCGATCAGCTGGGACCAGTGGTTGATGCTGCAGCAGGACAATGTCGCATCGGGCGACGGGCTGGCGGCGTTCGACATCGCACCGACCCCGCTGGGCGCAGTCGCGCCGCACTGGCTGGTCCAGTATCGCAAACATGGCCGGTTCGCCGACGCGCGCCACGCCTGACCGCCACATCCGGCACAGTTGAACGACCGGGCACACCCGGCAGGGGGAGCGCGCCGTGAGCGACATCGCGATCTACATCATCCTCGGCATTATCGAGGGGCTGACCGAATTCCTGCCCGTGTCGTCGACCGGGCATCTGATCTTGGCGGGCGAGCTGCTCGGCTTTACCGGCGAAGGATCGGTCGCATTCAAGGTCGCGATCCAGCTCGGCGCGATCCTGGCGGTGCTGGTCGCCTATTGGCAGCGCTTCTGGGGCATCGGCATGGGCCTGTTGCGCGGGGAGCGCGAGGCGATCTGGTTCACGCGCAACATCCTGATCGGATTTCTGCCCGCGATGCTGATCGGCGCGGTCGCCTATGAAGGGATCCGCGCGCTGATCCAGTCGCCGATGACGGTTGCGGTCGCACTGATCGTCGGCGGCATCGCGATCCTGATCATCGAACGCATGGTCAAGGTGGTCAAGGTCGAGCGGGTCGAGACGATGCCGCTGCCCACCGCCGTCGCAATCGGGCTGGTTCAGTGCATCGCGATGATCCCGGGCGTCAGCCGGTCGGGCGCGACGATCATGGGCGCGTTGCTGATGGGCGTGGAGCGCAAGACGGCGGCCGAGTTCAGCTTTTTCCTCGCGGTGCCGACCATGGCCGGGGCGACCGCCTACTCGCTGTACAAGGACCGCGACCTGCTGAACGCCGACGATCTTGGCGGCATCGCGATCGGGCTGGGGGTGTCGTTCATCGTCGCTCTGCTCGTTGTGAAGGCGTTCGTGAAGATCGTCGGCCGCTTCGGCTTTGCGCCCTTTGCCTGGTATCGAATCATACTGGGCGCGGCGGCGATCCTCTTCCTCTCGCTGCGCTAAGGGCCGATACGGCCCTAAAGCTGAAATGATGTTGCGCAGACGGCTGCCTCGTCCTCAAAACCGCAGTTAATGAGTCAGTATTGCTGACCTATTGGGCCATTTTTGCGTGACTCTGGAGGCAAAGCCTGTCATCCGCGCCGCATGGCAAAGGATGTGATGCTTCAGTTCGTCGATGTCGCGCAGGCGTTTCCGCCCAAGCGTGACCCCGAGATGCGCGCACAGGATTTTCGCGAGATTGCGGAACGCTATGCGCCACCCACCGCCGAGGATCAGGCCGGGCGCTGCTCGCAATGCGGCGTGCCCTACTGCACGGTGCACTGCCCGCTGCACAACCACATCCCCGACTGGCTGCGCCTGACCGCCGAGGGGCGGCTGCGCGAAGCCTATGAGCTGTCCAACAGCACCTCGACCATGCCCGAGATTTGCGGCCGCATCTGTCCGCAGGACCGGCTGTGCGAGGGCAATTGCGTCATCGAATCTTCCGGCCACGGCACGGTCACGATCGGGTCGGTCGAAAAGTTCATCACCGATACGGCCTGGGAAGAAGGCTGGGTCGAGCCGCTGCAGCCCGGCCCGGCGCGCGGCCAGTCGGTCGGCGTGATCGGTGCGGGTCCGGCGGGGCTGACGGCGGCGGAATATCTGCGCGTGCTCGGCTATGACGTGCATGTCTATGACCGCCACGACCGCGCGGGCGGGCTGCTGACCTATGGCATCCCTGGCTTCAAGCTGGAGAAGCACATCGTCACGCGCCGCACGGACCGGCTGGCGGCGGGCGGCATCGTCTTTCACCTGGGCTTCGAGGTCGGCAAGGACGCGACGCTGGAGCAGCTGCGCCACAAGCATGACGCGCTGCTGATCGCGACGGGCGTGTACAAGCCGCGCGCGATCAAGGCACCGGGCGTCGGTGCGAACGGCGTGGTCGACGCGCTCGATTATCTGATCGCGTCGAACCGCAAGAGCTTTGGCGACAGCGTCCCGGCGTTCGAGGATGGCAGTCTCAACGCCGCGGGCAAGAATGTCGTGGTGATTGGCGGCGGCGATACCGCGATGGACTGTGTCCGCACCGCGATCCGTCAGGGCGCGGAATCGGTAAAGTGCCTGTATCGACGCGACCGCGCCAACATGCCGGGCAGCCAGCGCGAGACTGCCAATGCCGAGGAGGAAGGCGTCGAGTTCGTCTGGCTCTCCGCTCCCGAGGCGTTTGAGGGTGGCGAGCAGGTGAAGGCGGTCAAGGCGGTCGGCATGCGCCTCGGCGCCCCCGACGCCAGCGGCCGCCGCGCGCCCGAACCCGATCCTGATGCCAAGTTCGACGTCCCCGCCGATCTGGTGATCAAGGCACTCGGCTTCGACCCCGAAGACCTGCCGGTGCTGTTCAATGCACCCGAGCTGGGTGTCACCCGCTGGGGCACGGTGCGGACGGACGCGCGCACGATGATGAGCAACCTCGACGGCGTGTTCGCGGCGGGCGACATCGTCAAGGGCGCGAGCCTGGTGGTGCAGGCAATCCGCGACGGGCGCGATGTGAGCGAGCGGATGCACGCGTGGTTGAAGGCGCAGAAAATGGCGGTCCCCGCCGGAAAGGTTGCAGCATGATCCGCCCGCTGATGCTTGCCGCGGTTCTGACGATGGCTGGACCGGCGCTGGCGCAAACCGCGCCGGCCGCGCCCGCTGCAACGCCTCAAATCGACCCCGCCCGTTTGGCCGCCGCCGAACGGGTCGCCACCGCCCTGGTCCCTCCGGGCACCTATCTGCGGATGATGCGCGATCAGTTCCCCGCCATGATGGACGCGATGATGGGGCAGATGATGGGCATGACCGCCGGAGAGCTGACCGGGACGGACGGCGCGGAGAGCGACGTGCGCCTGGGCGACGCCATGGCCAAGGCCGATCCGCATTTTCGCGAGCGCATGACGATCATGTCCCGGGTCATGTCCGAAGAAATGGGCGTTGTTTTCGACAAGATCGAACCCGGCCTGCGCGCAGGCCTGTCCCGCGCGTTTGCCCGCAAGTTCACGACGGCCCAGTTGACCGAACTCGATAATTTCTTCTCGACGCCAACCGGCAAGGCATTCTCCGCCGACTATCTCGCGACCTTCATGGACCCGGAGGTCATGCAGGAAATGACTGCGGCCATGCCCGAATTGATGAAGGCGATGCCGGCAATCATGGCGAAGGTCGAAAAGGCCACCGCCCATCTGCCCCCGCCGCCCAAGCAGGATGCTTCCAAGTGACTGAACCGATGGAAACCCAGCACGAACGCCTCGCCCGTGAGGGCATGTACCGCCCCGAGTTCGAGGGCGATGCCTGTGGCGTCGGCATGGTCGCGGCGATCGACGGACAGCCCTCGCGCCGCGTGGTGCAGGGTGCGATCGATGCGTTGAAGGCCGTGTGGCATCGCGGCGCGGTCGATGCCGATGGCAAGACCGGCGACGGCGCCGGGCTGCATGTCGACCTGCCGCTGCGCTTCTTTGACGATGCGGTGCTCGCCAGCGGGCATCGCGTGCTGCCCAACCGGCTTGCGGTGGGCATGATCTTCATGCCGCGCGTCGATCTGGGCGCGCAGGAGGCGTGCCGCACGATCGTCGAAAGCGTGCTGATCGACGCCGGCTATACCATCTATGGCTGGCGGCAGGTGCCGGTCGATGTCTCGGTCATCGGGCAAAAGGCGCAGGCGACCCGGCCGGAGATCGAGCAGATCATGATCGCCGGGCCGATGCCCGACGAACAGAGCGCGGCGGAGTTCGAGAAGAACCTCTACCTCGTCCGCCGCCGCATCGAAAAGCGGATCATTGCGGCGCAGATCAGCGGTTTCTACATCTGCTCGCTGTCGTGCCGCTCGATCATCTACAAGGGGCTGTTCCTCGCGGAGTCGCTGTCGGAATTCTATCCCGACCTGCGCGACGAACGCTTTGTCAGCCGCGTCGCGATCTTTCACCAGCGCTATTCGACCAACACCTTCCCGCAATGGTGGCTGGCGCAGCCGTTCCGCTGCCTCGCGCACAATGGCGAGATCAACACGATCCGCGGCAACAAGAACTGGATGCTGAGCCACGAGATCAAAATGGCGGCGACGGCGTTCGGCGAGCATTCGGAGGATATCAAG
>NCEF01000065.1 GCA_002280565.1 Sphingomonas sp. 32-66-10 | reverse complement strand
GCCATGGTCACCGTCGATGTCACCCGCAACGGCACCGTCGCCATCGATCGGGTTACCTATTCGGTGCCTTCCCGCCTCGTCGGACGGCGCCTCAACGCGCATCTCTTTGACGATCGCATCGAGCTCTTCCTCGGTCCGGACAGGGTAATGTCCACGCCGCGTGTGCGGATCAGTCATCCCCACCGGGGGCATAGCATCGATTTCCGGCACATGATCGGTAACCTGCGCCGCAAGCCCGGTGCACTGCGCAACCTCGTCTACCGCGAAGCCCTGTTCCCCGATCACGCCTACCGGCGGGCCTGGCAAGCCTTCGATGCCCAACTCGATGGACGGCAGGCCTGCCGCGATGCCGTCGCGCTGCTCGATATCGCCGCCAGGGGCGACTGTGTCGACGTGCTGGCCCGGCGGATCGATGAGGCTCTCGACAGCGGGCGCTTGCCCGATGTCGATGCGCTCAGGGACGAGTTCCTGCCAACCGCAAGATCGCAGCGCGATGTCGCTATCCCGCCACCCGATCTGCACAGCTACAACAGCCTGATCGCCAGCGGGGAGGTGCACTGATGACCCGCACCAAGGATCAGGCCGCCGCCGTACTGCCTACCCTGCTGAAGGCCTTGCGCCTGCCGAGCATCAACCGCAACTGGAAGCGCCTCACCGACACCGCCGATCGCGATGGCTGGCCGGCCGCCAACCTGCTGGCCTCGCTTCTCGAGATCGAGATGGCTGATCGCTCCTCCCGGCGCATCCAGCGCCATCGCGACCAGTCCGGCTTGCCCGCAGGCAAGACCTTCGCCACCTTCGATTTCGACGCCGCCCCCGGCATCCGCAAACCGCACCTCTTGTCCCTCGCCGCCGGTGACGACTGGATCGAGAACGGCGGCAACCTGCTGCTGTTCGGCCAGAGCGGGACCGGCAAGACGCACGCAGTTGCCGCCATTGGCCATGCCCTCATCGACACGGGGCGGCGCGTCCTGTTCTGCTCCACCACCGACATGGTCCAGAAGCTCCAGTCCGCGCGCCGCGACCTCAGCCTGCCCGCCATGCTCGACAAGCTCGACAAGTTCGATCTCATCGTGCTCGACGATCTGTCCTACGTCCGCAAGGACCAGGTCGAGACCAGCGCCTTGTTCGAGCTCATCGCCCACCGCTACGAACGCCACTCGCTCGCCATTACCGCCAACCAGCCATTTTCGGCATGGGACAACGTCTTCCCTGATCCCGCTATGACTGTCGCCGCGATCGACCGCCTCGTGCACCACTCGACCATCATCGAGATGAACGGCGAAAGCTACCGCAAACGTTCCGCCGTCGCCCGTATCAACGCCGGCGATTACGACCCGCCGAATGGCGCCCCGGACCGGCCATCATAATTGTCGCTGGCTTCGCGCTCGGGAGCACCCTTGCTGAGGCAACGGGTAATTGTCGCCAGCGGCAATTACATGCCAACCATCCCATGCGCTTCAGACCCTCGCTTCCGGCCAGCGTCAGCGACAATTACCCAGCGTCGTAATTGTCGCTCGACGGTTGCTCCCCGCAACAGCAAATGGTAGCCAGAATTCACCAACCGGCGCGGCCACCTATCGGCCATCAAAATTGACGCCGACCGGACACCGTAATCGTCGCGCTACAATTGTCGTTGTCCGGCCGGTAAGCGGCAGGATCGGGATCGCCCGCAACGCGCGTCGCCGAAGTGCCGGGCTGGATGATCCCGCGCTCCGCCTCGGTCAGCGGGCTGGCATCCTCAAGCTTGCCCGTAACGTTGATGCGGTTGCCGCCCGCAATCTTGGTCAGGGTGAATTCCTGCTCC
>NCEF01000012.1 GCA_002280565.1 Sphingomonas sp. 32-66-10 | reverse complement strand
CGCTGCAGGATGCGTCGCGATCGCGCGCAGGGCGGTGAGGAAGGTGAACTCGTCGGGCACTTGGCGGGTGTAGCCATAGTAAGGATGCGGTGCCAGCACGGCCTTCTTTCCCCCTCCTGCGGAGGGGCGAGGGGAAGGAGGCCGACACCGCTTTACTGCGTGGCTGCCCCCAACCGCCACGCCACCGCCACCCCGCCCGCAAACACCCCGCGCCATTGCGACAAATCGGCGCGACTGGACTCGTCGAACCCCGGCGCGCGGGCGGTGCGGGTGAGGACGCCGGTGGCGGCTTCGCGGAGCAGGGTGCGGGCGACGGGGAGGCCGGTTCCGTTCGCGGCGAGGAAGCGGGCGAGGTTGTGGGCGGCGCGGATGCGTAGCGGGGCGTCGGGGCTGAGGGTTTCGCGGCCCCCGGCGTAGGCGAGCAGATAGAGTTCGAGCGCGCCGGTGCGCTTGCCCTGGGCGTCGAGATTCTCGGCTAGCATGGTCTGGGCGAGCGTGGTGCGCGGGTCGCCGGGGGGCAGCACCGCTTCGCGCGTCATCAGCCCGGCGCGCAGATAGGGTTCGGCGATCAGGCGCGCAGCATCGGGCTGGCGCGCGAGCAGTTCGGCGAGGTTGAGCATCGAGGTGCCGAGGTCGTAATGGCTGGCCTTCAACCGATCGCGCCGGATCGCGAACGCGGCCTGTTGCTCGGCCAGCGCGTCCTGATCCCGTCCCATGCGCGCAAGCAGCACGCCGAGGTTCGAGCGCGCGGTGGCGATGGCGAGCAGGTTGTCGGGCAGCTTGTCCTGCCGCACCGCGACCGCGCGGCGCAGCGCGGGTTCGGCCTCGGCATAGCGGCGCTGTTCGGCGAGCACGATGCCGAGGTTCATCAGATGGTCGGCCAGCAGTTCGGGGTCGCCGCTCGCGCTGGCCTGAAGCGTCTGTGCCGCGACGCGCAGCACCGGTTCGGCCTCGCCATAGCGGCCGCCGCGCAGCAGCACCGCGCCGAGCATGCCGCGTACGACGCTGGTATCCTCATGCGCGGGGCCGCGCAGTGTTTCCATCATCGTGAGAGCGGTACGGGCGGCGCGTTCGGCTTCGTCGAACAGGCCGGCGGTGGCGAGCAGTTCGGCGGCGGCGACGAGGCCGAGCGCGCAGTCTTCGCTCGGCGCAGTGGCAGGGGTGCAATTGGTGCGCGCGTCCTGCGTCGCGGTCAGCACCGCCTCGCGCGGGAGTGCGGTCGCGCTTTCGTCGAGCTGGAGGCCGAATTTGAATTCGTCGGCAGCGGCGGGCGTGGCGACGATCAGGGCGAGCAGCAGGGCGAGGCGGCGCATGCAGTCTTGTGAGACGCCGCCGCGCGCGGGGCAACAGACGAATGCGGGCAGGTTAGGCGCCGTCGCATTCGTATGCAGCATCGCGCTGGGGCGTGGGGATGATAGTCTGGCAGCAATCAGGACGGGAGGGGTGCATGGACTGGACGCGACGCGCGGTGTTGGGCGGGGCGCTTGCCGGGTTTGGAGTCGCAGCGTTGCCTGCCCGCGCGCAGGTGACCGGTGGGCGGATCGTGACGCTGGAATCGTTCGCTTCGCGCCATGTCGCGGCGCGCAAGGTGCTGGTGTGGCTGCCCGCGGCCTATGACGCGCGGCGGTCGGCGCGGTTTCCGGTGCTGTACATGCATGACGGGCAGAATCTGTTCGACGGCAAGTCGGCGTTCGCCGGCGAGTGGGGCGTGGACGAGGCGATCACGCGGATGGCGGCGCGCGGCGACCTGCGCGACACGATCGTGGTGGGGATCGTCAACACGGCGGCGCGCTATTCCGAATATTTCCCGCAAAAGGTCGCGGCGCATCTGCCCGAGGCGTATCGGGCGGCGGTGATGGAGATGGCGGGCGGGGCGTTGCGGGGTGACGCCTATCTGCACTTCATCGTCGAGGAGCTGAAGCCGGCGATCGACCGGCAGTTCCGCACGCTGGCGGGGGCGGCGGATACATCGGTGATGGGATCGTCGATGGGCGGGCTGATCTCGCTCTATGCGATCGGCGAATATCCGCGCGTGTTCGGGCAAGCGGCGTGCCTGTCGATCCATCTGCCGCTGGCGGCACCCATGGCACCCTATAGCCGCCCGCCCGAAGGGCCGGAGGCGGTGGCGCGGGCGCTGCGTGCGTGGCTGGCGGGGAGCGCGTTCGATCCCACGCGCAATCTCTATTTCGCCTCGGTGGTGGATATGGGGAATCTCATGTTCATCCCGCCGGGGCAGGAAAACCCGGCGCGCAAGAAAGGCGGTGGACGCGATGCTGCCGACGCTGGGCTGGGTGCCGGGGCGCACGTTCGAGCTGCGCAGCTTTACCGGCACCGAGCATAACGAACGGGCTTGGCGCGAGCGGATCGACATTCCGCTCGCGTTTCTCGACCGCCGCCGCTGAGCGCGGCGGCGGTGTTCAGCTTCGCTGGGCCGGTGCCGCCTTTCGAAAAAGACTCTCAGACCGCCTTCAACGCCTCCTCGAAGTCCGCGATCAAATCGTCGGCATTTTCGACGCCGATCGAGATGCGCACGAGATTGTCGGTGATGCCGAGCGCCGCCTTGCGCGCGTCGGGGACCGAGAGGTGGGTCATGGCGGCGGGGGCGCTGGCGAGGGTTTCGGTGCCGCCGAGGCTGACCGCGAGCTTGGCGATCTTGAGCGAGTCGAGGAAGGCGAATGCCTCTTTCTCGCCGCCCTTGAGGTAGAGCGAGAAGGTCGATCCCGCCCCGGTGCAGTGGCGGTCGTAAATGTCGCGCTGGCGGCTGCCTTCGGGCAGGAAGCCGAGATAGCCGACGCTTTCGACCTTCGGGTGGGTGCGCAGATATTCGCAGACCTTGGCGGCGTTTTCGCCTGCGCGGCTCATGCGCAGTTCGAGCGTTTCGAGGCTGCGCAGCAGCATCCAGGCGGTGTTGGGGTCGCAGATCGTGCCGATTGTGTTGCGCATCATGCGGATGGTGTTGATGTGCGCCTTGCTGCCCAGCACGCCGCCCGCGACGAGGTCGCTATGGCCGCCGGCATATTTGGTCAGCGAATAGACGACGAGGTCGGCGCCCTGCTTGAGCGGTTGCGCCCAGAGGGGACCCAAAAAGGTGTTGTCGATCGCGATCGGCGGCTTGGTGTCGCCGGTGAAGATCGCGTCGCGGCTGGCGGCGACGGCTTCGACATCGACCAGCACGTTGGTCGGGTTGGCGGGGCTTTCGAGATAGATGAGGGCGACATTGCCCGACGATGCCTTTTGCAGCACCGCGTCGATCTCTTCGCGCGTCGCGCCGGCGGGGAAGTCGACCCAGTGGACGCCGAACTTGCCGAGGATGCGGGCGATCAGCGTTTCGGTGGCGGCGTAGAGCGGGCCGCTATGCACGATCGTGTCGCCGGGCTTGACCATCGCGAGGAACAAAGTGGCGATGGCGGACATGCCGGAGGAGAAGGCGAGCGCGTCTTCGGCCTCTTCCCACACGCCCAGACGATCCTCGAGGATTTCCTGATTGGGGCCGTTGAAGCGCGAATAGACGAGGCCCTCGGCACCGCCGGGACGCTTGCCGGTGACACCTTCGAAATGGCGCTTGCCCGCGGCGGCGTTGGGAAAGACGAAGGTCGAGGTGGCGAAGATCGGGGGCTTCAACGAGCCTTCGGACAGCACCGGGTCATAGCCATGGCCCATCATCAGCGTGCTGGGGCTGAGCTTGCGGCCGCCGACGGTGTCGACCGGGGGCTTGGGGCGGCGGCGCGGGGTGGTGCCGGTGAGGGCGGCTTCGTCGGGGGTCTGGTCGGGGGTGTCGGTCATGCGGGCCGCTCCTGGTATCAAGTGAAACTAGTTGCCGCAGCCGTCGCACCCTTGGATCATTCCGTCAATGCGATCACGCTGATCTGACGGCCATAGTCGGGGGCGCCTTCATGCGTGGCGCGGCGATAGCTGAAGAAACGCGCGGGAACGGCATAGGTGTCCGCGCCGAGTGCCTCGATCCGGCGCAGGCCAGCGAGCGCGAGGCGGTGGACGACATAGGCCTCGAGGTCGAACTGGTGGTGGCCGGGCTTGCCGGGGGTGAAGAAGCGCTCGTTCGCCGGGTCGGCGGCGGCGAAGCGGGTGAGGAAGGCCTCGTCGACTTCGTAACTGGCGCGGGCGATGCAGGGCCCTACGGCGGCGGCGATGCGGCTGCGGTCGGCGCCGAGTTCCTCCATGTGGGCGAGGGTCGCGTCGGTGACGCCGTGCAACGCGCCTTTCCACCCGGCATGGGCGGCGGCGACGACGCCGGCTTCGCGGTCGGCGAACAGGACGGGGGCGCAGTCGGCGGTGAGGATGCCGAGGAGGACGCCGGGGCGGTCGGTGACGAGGGCGTCGGCGTGCGGGCGATTGTCCTCGTCCCAGCCGTCGGCGACGATCACTGCGTCGGGCGAGTGGACCTGATGCACGGTCGCGAAGCTGCTGCCGGGTGCGATGGCGGCGATGACGCGGCGCTGGTTTTCCTGAAGCTCCGGCGTGGCGGGCAGGCCGCGGCGGCCCATGTCGAGGCTGGCGGTGGGACCGGTCGTGACGCCGCCGGTGCGGCCGACAAAGCCGTGCGCGACGCCGTCGAGCGCGGCGGCGCGCAGGATGGTGAGGTCGCTCACAGGGCGAGCCGCATCACGAGGTCGCGGTCGATCTGGCGGCCGACGGGGAAGGCATAGTCGCCGACATGGACGAAGCCATATTTGGCGTAGAAGGCGATCGCGCGGTGGTTCTCTTCGAACACCGTCAGCAGCAAGGCGGGGGCGCGGCGGGTGCGGGCGGTGGTCATCGCCCAGTCCATCAGCGCCTGTGCGACACCGCGCCCGTGCCAGTCGGTCGCGACATAGAGCTGCGCCAGTTGCGCATCGGCCGGGCCGGCCTGTTCGAGGGTCGGGGGCACCATCTTGGCGTAACCGGCGATGACCCCATCGGCGCGCGCGACGGCCCAGGTGATCGCCGGATTGGCGAGGTCGCGGGTCAGGCGGCCATCCTCGCCGAAATTCTCGTCGAGAAAGGCGGCCAGATCCTCCGGCTTGTAGAAGTGGGCGAAGGTGTCGCGCCAGCTTGCTTCCGCCATCGCGTCGAGCGCGGCGGCGTCGGCGGGAGTAGGCGTGTCGATGGCGAGGGCGGCGGCGATGGTCATTCCGCAAACCCCGCCGGGATCGGCCAGCCGGGGGCGGTGAGTGCGACGACCTTGAACAATTCGCCCATCGCGTCGTCGCCGATCAGGCGGTCGCGGGCGGCGGCGACATCGGCGGCGCGGTCGGGCGCGGTGCGGGTCAGCGCCTCGGCGCGCGGTTCGATGCCAAGATCGCGCAGCCATGCGCCCTGCGATACCGGGCCATACGCCTCCAACCCCTCGACCCGCGCGGCTTCGATCAGCGTGCCGAAATCGACATGGGCGGTGAGGTCGGCTTCGCCCGGATCCTCGAACGGATTGACATAGGCATGGCCGCGCACTGCCTGAAGCGTGTCGCCGATCGCGGGGCCGGCATAGCCATAGTCGATGACGATCGCCGCGCCGCCCTGTTCCAGCAAACGCGCGGCGAGGGCGCGCAGGATTGCGACGCTGGGTGGCGAGGTTTCGAGGATCGAGCCGTCGGGCGCGTCGCGGAACTGCTGCGGGATGATCGGATCGAAGATGGTGTTGCCGATCACGGGGAGGAACAAGGTGTCCTGACAGGCGACCAGCCGCTCGCGCCAGCCCTGTTGCGTCTTGACCAGCTGGCGGATCGGGAGCGCGTCGAAGAATTCGTTGGCGACGACCAGCAGCGGCTTGTCATCGGGGATGCCGACCAGGTCGAGCGACCATTCGGCGTGCGGCACCGCTTTGGCCTGTTCGGCGCGCAGCATCGGGCTGTTTTCGACGAAATGGACGGGTGGGGCGAGGCCGGCGCTGCGCATCGCGCGCAGGGCATCGCTGGCGAGCGTGCCGCGACCCGGGCCAAGCTCGACATAATGGCAGTCGGGGCGGTCGGCGCGGTCCCACAGATCGGCGAGCGCGAGGCCGACCAGCTCGCCGAACATCTGGCTGATTTCCGGCGCGGTGGTGAAGTCGCCGCGCGTGCCGAGCGGGTCGCGCGTCGCGTAATAATGCGTGTTGGCCGCGCCCATGAACTGCGAGAGCGGAATCGGCCCGGCAAGCGTGATCGCGCGGGCGATCCGCTCGGGCAGGGGGCCTTCGGCATTAGCCTGTTCGGTCATGGCTGAGCGACATGCCCTCCCCCGACCCCTCCCGCAAGCGGGAGGGGAGATTTTGGTTTCCCTCCCGCAACGGAAGAGGCGTTTTACGCAATGGTCTGGTCGCCCGCAAAGGGTTCGACGCGCTCGCGCCGCTTCTTTGCGGTGGCGATCAGATAGATGCCGCCGAAGATCATCGGGAGCGTCAGCAGCTGGCCCATGTGCAGGCCGGGCGTGGCGAAGATCGTGTCGTTGAACTGCGCGTCATGCTCGCGGAAGAATTCGACGAACCAGCGCGACAGGCCATAGCCGAGGATGAAGGTGCCGACGAGCTTGCCGGGCTGATACCGGGCGTCGGTCTTCCAGAACAGGAACCACAGGATAATGCCGACGAGCAGCCCTTCGAGGCCGGCCTCGTAAAGCTGGCTGGGGTGGCGGGCAAAGGTTTCGCCGGTCAGCTGCTGGCGGTCGTTCATGTCGTGGACGATGCCCCAGGGCACGGTGGTGGGATGGCCCCACAGCTCGCCATTCACGAAATTGGCGATGCGCCCGAAGAACAGGCCGAAGGGGACGCAGCAGGCGACATAATCATGGACGCGCAGCCAGTTCAGCTGTTCCTTGCGGCATAACCACAGGATCGCGAGCATCACGCCGATCGTGCCGCCATGGAAGGACATGCCGCCTTCCCACAATTGCAGCAGCTTGAGCGGTTCGAGGAACAGGCTGGGCTGGTAGAAGATCACATAGCCGAGCCGCCCGCCGACGATGATGCCGATGGTGGCATAGAACACCATGTCGTCGGCATGGCGGCGCGCCATCGGCGCACCCGGCTGGGCCAGCAATTTGAGCAGATACCACCAGCCGACCAGGATGCCCGCGATATAGGCGAGCGAATACCATTTGAGCTGGAAGAAGCCGAGATCGAGCGCGACCGAATGCAGGCCAAGGTCGCTGAACTGGATATGCGAGGTCGCTTGCGCGGCGGCGGTCAGGATCACGTGTCGGGCTCCCCGGGAGTTCGGCGCGGTCCTATCGGGATATGACGGCGGGGCCAAGGGGAGGAATGGTGTGGCGCAGCGGTATCGGCCCCGCTAGAGCGGCGGGGATGGAGCGGACGGGTTTCAAGGGGATCGACCGGCGCACGCTGCTGATCGGTGGCGGGGCGGGGATCGGTCTGATCGTCGCATGGGCGGCGTGGCCGCGCACCTATCTGCCCAATCTGCCGGTACGCGAGGGCGAGGCGGCGTTTGGCGCGTGGCTGAAGATCGCGCCGGACGGGCAGGTCACGGTCGCGGTGCCGCAATGCGAATATGGACAGGGCGTGTTCACGACGCTGCCGCAGATCGTTGCCGATGAACTAGGCGCGGACTGGCGGCGGGTCGGGGTCGAGCAGGCACCGCTGAGCCCGCTTTATGCCAATGCCATGGCGGCAGGGGAGCTGTTCCCCGATGTGCTGCCCGAACGGCTGCGCGCGACTCATGCGCGGCGCACTGCGCTGGTGCTGACCGGGGCGTCGACATCGATGCGCCAGTTTGCCGAGCCCTTGCGCGAAGCCGGAGCGGCGGCGCGGGCGATGCTGTGCCAGGCGGCGGCGCGGCGCTGGGGCGTAGAGTGGACGGCGTGCGACACCGCGAACGGCTTTGTCGTGCATGACAAGCAGAAGATCGGCTTTGGCGAGTTGGCGGTCGAGGCGGCGGGCGAAACGGTGCCGGCCGATCTGCCGCTGCGCGAGGGCGATGGCGCGCGGTTGATGGGCGAGCCGGTGCCGCGGCTCGACGCGCCGGGCAAGGTCACTGGCAGCGCAAATTTTGCCGCCGACATTCGCCTGCCCGACATGGTGTTCGCCGCGATCCGGCAGGGGCCGGTCGGGACGGTGAAGCTCTATGCGCTGGACGAGGCGGCGGTGCGGACGGTGCCGGGCATGCTGCACATCGTGAAGAATGAGCGCTGGGTCGCGGCGGTGGCGAATAACAGCTGGGCAGCGCAGCGCGCACTCGATGCAATGAAGCCGCGCTTCGAGGTGGCGACCAAGGTCGACAGCGCGTCGATTCAGGCGGCGCTCGACGCCGCGCTGAATGGCGATGGCACCCGGATCGAGTCGGCGGGGGACCTGTCCGCGACGTTCAAGGGCGCGCGCGTGGTCACCGCCGAATATCGCGTCGGGGTGGCGCTGCACGCCGCGATCGAGCCGATGGCGGCGACGGCGAGCTTTGCCGATGGGCGCTGTCGCATCTGGATGGCGACGCAGGCCCCCGGCCTTGCCCGCGCGGCGGTCGCGGATGTGCTGGGCATGAGCGAAAGCAACGTCATCATCCATCCGGTGTTCGCCGGGGGATCGTTCGGGCAGAATCTGGAGCATGCGGTCGCCCAGCAGGTTGCGCTGATCGCGCGCGAAGTGGGCAAGCCGGTGCAGCTGACCTGGTCGCGCGGCGAGACGTGCCTGCACGACCGCTATCGCGCGCCTGCCGCCGCGCGGATGACCGCGCGGCTGGGCAGCAATGGTGCGGTGGCGGGGTGGCTCGCGAAGATTGCGGCACCGGCGAGCGGGCATGAGCTGGCGGCGCGGCTGATGGGCGGGGACAGCGCGATTGCGGCGGGGCTGGCGCTGGCGGGCAGCGGCGATCCGGCGGCGGTGGCGGGGGCACGGCCGCCCTATCGCATCGCCAATCTGGCGGTCGATCACCACCCGGCCGAGATCGGCCTGCCGACCGGCTATTGGCGGTCAGGATCGCATGGCGCGACGGCGTTCTTTACCGAAAGCTTCATCGACGAGCTGGCGCATGTTGCGCAGATCGAGGCGCATAGTTTCCGCATCGCGATGCTGGGCGGCGAGCCGCGGCTGGCGCGGTGCCTGTCCACCGTCGCGACGCTGGGCGGATGGCAGGGGGGGCTTGCCGGCAGCGGGCAGGGGCTGGCGTGCCATGCCTTTCGCGGATCGTACATCGCGGTGATGGTCGAGGCGTCGGTCGGCGGCGACCAGCGGATCAAGGTCGATCGTATCGTCGCGGCGGTCGATTGCGGGCGCGTGGTCAACCCCGATGTGGTGCAGCAGCAGATCGAGGGCGGGCTGATTTTCGGCATGGCCGGGGCGCTGGGCGTCACGACCGGCTTTACCGGCAACATGGCCGAGGCGCGCGGGTTCGCCGATCTCGACCTGCCGCGCCTGGCCGATACGCCCGAGATCATGATCGAACTGATCGCGAGCGAAGCCGATCCCGGCGGGGTGAGCGAGCTGGCGGTGCCGCCGGTCGCGCCCGCCATTGCTAACGCGATCCATGCCGCGACCGGCGTGCGGTTGCGGCAACTTCCTTTGATTCCCGGAGGCGAATGATGCTGTTACCGCAAGGCCATCCCGCGGTTGCGCCGCGGCGGATCGGCGTGCTGCTGGTCAACCTCGGCACGCCCGACGCGCCCGATGCAGGCGCGGTGCGACGCTATCTGGGCGAATTTCTGTCGGACCGCCGCGTGGTCGAGATCCCGGCGCTGATCTGGCAGCCGATCCTGCGCGGCATCATCCTGCGCACGCGCCCGGCCAAGTCGGCGCATGCCTATCAACAGGTGTGGACCGACGACGGCTCGCCGCTCGCCGCGATCACCAAGCGGCAGGCGGTGGCGTTGCAGGCGGCTTGGCCCGAAGTGACGGTCGACTGGGCGATGCGCTATGGCAATCCGTCGATCCCTGCGAAGCTGAAGGCGATGAAGGATGCCGGGTGCGAGCGCATTTTGATCGCGCCGCTCTACCCGCAATATTGCGCGGCGACGAGCGCGACGGTGGTGGACAAGGCGTTCGAGACGCTGGCCGCGATGCGCTGGCAGCCGGCGCTGCGCACGCTGCCGCCCTATTTTGACGATCCGCGCTACATCGCCGCGCTGGCGGAGTCGGTGCGGACGCAGCTGGCCGCGCTCGAGTTCGAGCCGGACGCGGTGCTGGCGAGCTTTCACGGGATGCCGCAACGGACGCTGGAGCTGGGTGACCCCTATCACTGCCATTGCCGCAAGACCGCGCGGCTGCTGGGCGAGGCGCTTGGGCGTGAACTGACGGTGACGTTCCAGTCGCGGTTCGGACGGGCCAAGTGGCTGGAGCCGGCGACCGATACGGTGCTGGAAGCGCTGCCGGGCAAGGGTGTGAAGAAGATCGCCATCGTCGCGCCGGGCTTTTCCGCCGACTGCCTGGAGACGCTGGAGGAGCTGGCGATCCGCGGGCGCGAGAGCTTCGAGGAAGCGGGGGGAACGCATTTCGCCTATCTGTCGTGCCTCAACGACAGCGTTCCGGGCATCGCGATGTTGCGCAGCATTGTCGCATCGGAACTTGCGGGTTGGGCCGACCTTCCCTAGCCTTTGTCAAAATCGGTTTAGGAGAGAGTATGGCACGGGTAGCGATCGTTACGGGCGGCACGCGCGGTATTGGCGAGGCGATCAGCGTTGCGCTCAAGGATATGGGCATGACCGTTGCGGCGAATTATGCCGGCAACGATCAGCGTGCAGCTGAGTTTACCGAGCGCACCGGGATCGCGGCGTTCAAATGGGACGTGTCGGACTATGACGCGTGCCAGGCGGGGATTGCTGAAGTCGAGGCGGCGCTGGGGCCGGTCGATGTGCTGGTCAACAATGCCGGCATCACCCGCGACGGCACGATCCTGAAAATGACCTACCAGATGTGGAAGGAGGTCATGGACACCAATCTTGGCGGGTGTTTCAACATGGCCAAGGGCGTGTTCCCCGGCATGCGCGACCGCAAATGGGGCCGCATCGTCAATATCGGGTCGATCAACGGCCAGGCAGGCCAGTACGGCCAGGTCAATTATGCTGCGGCAAAGAGCGGCATCCACGGCTTTACCAAGGCGCTGGCACAGGAAGGCGCGCGTGCCGGGGTGACGGTCAATGCGATCGCACCGGGCTATATCGACACCGACATGGTCGCGGCGGTTCCGGCCGAAGTGCTGGAGAAGATCGTCGCCAAGATTCCGGTCGGCCGGCTCGGTCAGGCGAACGAGATTGCGCGCGGCGTGGCGTTCCTGTGCTCGGAAGAGGGCGGGTTCGTTACCGGGTCGACGCTGTCCATCAATGGTGGGCAGCATATGTACTAAGGGGCGCAGGGGCGGCCACGTCCGCCCCCGGTGCGCCGAGCAATCGGCGCAGCGCCCCGCCCGGCCGGCGGGGCCGCGCAAGCGGAACCCGTCCGACGCCAAGCGCGGGCTTTGCCCGGGCTGACACGCAAAAAGGCCGGCTCCCCATCGGGAACCGGCCCTTCTTGCATCGCGTAGAGATCAAAACCGCAATCCGATCCCGGCAACACCCTGATGGCGGGTCACGCCGGCTTCGTAATCGGTGTAGCGATATTCGACCTTGGCGAAGACCTTCTCGCCCAGCTTGTGCTCGACGCCCGCGCCGAGGCGGAAGCCGTCGGCGTTGCCGTTGCCGGCGATGCTGAGCAGGCGGAAGTTGGAATAGCCCGCCTTGGCGTAAATCAGCGTCTTGCCGGCCACCACGCCGACGCGGCCGCCGATGTACAGGTCGCGGCTGGTTTCGGCGACGGTGGCGGCACCGGCCTTGAGCCGCGCGGTCGAGTCGGACACTTCGGCCTCGACGCCGAACACGGTGCTGCCCTTTTGCACGTCATAGCCAAGGCCCAGGCCATAGATCAGGCCGTCGGGGTTGCGCACGCCGGGGGTGTTGAGATCGACCACGTCATAGCCGGTGAGGACGCTAGCCTTGGCACCGCTGAAATCTTCGGTGTCCTGTGCCAGCGCGGGGGTGGCGACGGTGGCGAGGGCGGCGGCGAGGGCCAGAGCGATCTTTTTCATGTCATGCGTTCCTTGCAACTTCGAATGGCGACGCGGCGTCGTGCCGCGGTGGCTTCGATGTGCTGGAGCGGCCGCGCCCGAACCACTGACAGAAACTGAGAAGAACGCCGCGCTGACACTGGACTCCGGCCGCGAGGGGCGTAGGGTCGCGCGCATCGCCTTTGGGGGAAGAGGTTCGATGAAGCAGCTCGCACGCGCCGCCGCAGTTCTGGCACTGGCGTTGACGCCGATTGCCGCCTGGGGTGATTCGAGTCCGCAGGTGGTGTTGGCCACGCCCGGCATGGGTGACGGCGCGATCGAGCGCTATACCGTGCGCTTCAGCCAGCCGATGGTGCCGCTGGGCGATCCGCGCGCTGCATCCCCGATCAAGGTGGCCTGCGCCGTAGGGGGCGAGGGGCGCTGGGTCGATCAGCAGACCTATGTCTGGGAATTTGCGAGCCCGCTGCCGGGTGGAACGACCTGTACCGTCGCGCTGGAAGAGAAGCTCAAGAGCGTTGCCGGCTATGCCGTGGCGGGTAAGCGCGAGTTCACGATTGATGCCGGTGGGCCGACGGTCAAGGCGATGCTGCCGCAGCGCTGGGGTGGTGAGATCGAGGAGGATCAGGTCTTCCTGATCGGCACCAACATGCTCGCCACGCGCCAGTCGGTCGCCGCCAACGCCTATTGCGCGGTCGAGGGCATTGGCGAGAAGATTCCGGTCGAGCTGCTGGCCGAGGACGTGCCGGGCAAGTTGCTGCAGGACCTGAACCCCAAACGCTGGGAAGTGCGCAATTTCCTGAGTGAAGCCGGGATGGCCGAGGCGCTGCCGGAGAAGGCGGAAGATCGCGCCAAGGTGCTGTCCAATGTCGTCGCACTGAAATGCGGGCGACCGTTGCCGCCGGGGCGTGACGTGTCACTGGTATGGGGCGCGGGCGTGGCGGGTGCGGGCGGCAAGACCGCGGGTGCCGACCAGCGCTTCGATTTCACCGTGCGCAAGCCGTTCGAGGCGCGGTTCGAATGTTCGCGGGTCAACCCGCAGGCCGGGTGCAACCCGGTCAAGGAGGCCTATGTCCGCTTTACCGCGCGCATCCCGCGTGAGCAGGCCGAGGCGATTCGCATTGCGCTGCCCGATGGCAAGGAGCTGAAGCCTGCGCTGAGCGACGAGGACAAGCGCGCCAACACGATCAGCGACATCAAGTTTGCGGGGCCCTTGCCCGCGTCCACCACCGCCAAGCTGGTGCTGCCCGAGGGACTGAAGGACGAAAGCGGGCGGGTGCTGTCCAACGGCCAGCGCTTCCCGCTGGAGGTGCGCTTCGACGAAGCGCCGCCGCTGGTGAAGTTCGCCGCACCGTTCGGGATCATCGAGGCGCAGGAGGGTGGCGTGCTGCCCGTCACGGTGCGCAATGTCGAACCCTCGCTGCAGGGCAAGGGGCTGACCGTTGCGGGCCAGCAGCTGCGCGTCGACGCGTCGGACGGGGTGATCGCCAAATGGCTGCGCACCATCGACGACGCCGACGACTATAAGAGCGACGAGGTCAAGCGCGGGACCGAGACGGTCACGATCAACCAGACCGGGGCCAAGTCGATCCTGACCGGCACTGTCGGTGCCGCGCTGCAGCCGATCGCGCTGCCGGGCAAGGGCAAGGAGTTCGAGGTCGTCGGCATCCCGCTGGGCAAGCCCGGATTCTATGTCGTCGAGCTGGCATCGCCGCAATTGGGCAAGGCGCTGCTGGGCCGCGATGCGCCGCGTTATGTCGCCGCGGGTGCGCTGGTCACCAACATGGCGGTGCATTTCAAATGGGGGCGTGAGGGATCGCTGGTGTGGGTCACCGCGCTCGACAGCGGCAAGCCGGTGGGCGGAGCCGATGTGCGCGTCACCGACAGCTGTTCGGGCCAGTCGCTCGCCACCGGCAAGACCGACCAATTTGGCCGCCTGACGGTGGCACCGGGGATTCCCGAGCCGCAAAGTTGGGGCGGGTGCGAGGCGGGCAACGCCCCGCCGCTGATGGTGTCGGCGCGCAAGGGCGATGATATGAGCTTTACGCTGACCGCGTGGGGCGAGGGCATTCGGCCGTACGACTTCGACCTGCGCTATGGCTATGAGGCCGCGAGCGACATCGTTCACACCGTGTTCGACCGCGCGCTGGTCCGCCAGGGCGAGAGCGTCAACATGAAGCATATTTTGCGCCGTCCGGTCGCCAATGGCTTCGTCTTCCCCGAAGGCTTCAGCGGCAAGTTGCGCCTGTCGCACAGCGGATCGGACACGCAGTTCGAGCTGCCGGTGGCGATCAGCGCCATGGGCAGCGGCGAAACGCAATGGAACGTGCCGCAGGGTGCGCCGATGGGCGATTACAACCTGCAATTCGTGAAATCGGACGGCAAGGGCGGCGAGGAGACGGTCTGGACCAGCCAGTCGATCAAGGTCGACGAGTATAAGCTGCCAACGATGAAGGCGTCGGTCGCCGGGCCGAAGGAAGCGGCGGTGCGGCCCAAGACGCTGCCGCTCGACCTGTTCGTCGGATATCTGTCGGGCGGCGGGGCGTCGAACCTGCCGGTTGAATTGCGCATCGGCTATTATGACGAGAGCGATACGCCTGATGGCTGGGACGGCTATAGCTTTGGCGGGCGCGCGATCGAGGAGGGGACCAAGCCGCTCAACGGCGATGGCGAGGAGGAGGATTCAACCGACCTGCCGCCGATGCAGACGCTCCCCGTCACGCTCGGCGCCGATGGCACCGCGCGGACCAGCGTCGAAATCCCGCAGACGCTGAGCGGCACCAGCCGGATGCGCGTCGAGATGGATTATCAGGACGCCAATGGCGAGGTGCTGACGGCATCGCGCGGCATCACCCTGTTCGGCGCGTCGGTACAGCTGGGCATCAAGACCGATGGCTGGTTGATGAAGGAGGATGATCTGCGGCTGCGCTTCGTCGCGCTGGATCCGCAGGGCAAGCCGTTGAAGGGGCAGAAGGTTCAGGTCGCGGTGTACAGCCGCGAAATTCTGACCGCGCGGCGGCGGCTGATCGGCGGCTTCTACGCGTATGAAAACAACATGCGCACGACGAAGATCGGCGGATCCTGTTCGGCGAAGACCGACGCGCTCGGCCTGGCGCAATGTTCGATCGATCCGGGCGTGTCGGGCGAGGTGCATGTCGTGGCGACGACCACCGACAGCGCAGGCAATGTGGCGCGTGCGACGACGTCGGTGTGGCTGGCGGGCGAGGATGACTGGTGGTTCGGCGGCGACAATGGCGACCGCATGGACGTGATCGCCGAAGCCCAGGAATATAAGTCGACCGACACCGCGCGCTTCCAGGTGCGCATGCCATTCCGTGAGGCGACCGCGTTGGTCACGGTCGAGCGCGAGGGCGTGCTGTCGAGCTTTGTCACCACATTGTCGGGCGACAATCCGGTAGTCGAGGTGCCGCTGAAGGGCGTTTATGCCCCCGATGTGTTCGTGTCGGTCATGGCGGTGCGCGGGCGTGTCGGCGGGTGGAAATTGTGGTGGGCCGATCTGGCGCGGCGCTGGAACCTGCCCTTCTTCTCGCGCGAGGGGGCGAAGCCCACGGCGCTGGTCGATCTGGCCAAGCCGAGCTTCCGCATGGGCATCGCCAAGATCAAGGTCGGCTGGGAAGGTCACCGCATGGGCGTGACCGTCAAGGCGGACAAGGACCGCTATGCCGCACGTGACACCGCCAAGGTGTCGCTGCAGGTCAAGAACCCCGATGGCAGTGTCGCGCCCAAGGCCGATGTTGCGTTCGTCGCGGTCGACGAGGCGCTGTTGCAGCTTGCCCCGAACGAGAGCCTCGACGTGCTCAAGGCGATGATGGGTGAGCGACCATTGTCGGTGCTGACGTCCACCGCGCAGACGCAGGTGGTCGGCAAGCGCCATTATGGGCGCAAGGCGGTGGCGGCGGGCGGCGGTGGCGGCGGCGATCTGTCGGCGCTGAACCGTGAAAATTTCCAGCCGGTACTGTTGTGGCGGGGAACCGTACCGCTCGACGCCCAGGGACGCGCGCAGGTCGATGTGCCGCTGAGCGATGCGCTGACCGCGTTCAAGCTGGTCGCAGTGGCGGTCGGCAGTGACGGCCAGACGTTCGGCATGGGCGAAACGGCGGTGCGGACGGCGCAGGATCTGAGCATCTTTGCCGGCATCCCGCCTTTGGTGCGCGATGGCGACTTCTTCTCGGCCGGGTTCACGCTGCGCAATGGCTCCGACAAGCCGATGAAGGTGACGGCGAAGGTCGAGCTGTCGCCCAAGGTGGCGCAGGGCCGCGATCTGACGGTGGAGATTCCGGCCGGCGGCGCGGTGCCGATCGCGTGGAACCTGACTGCGCCCAAGGGCTTCGACAAGCTCCAGTGGAAGGTCAGTGCGCGCGACGAGTCGGGCAAGGCGGTCGATGCGGTGACGGTGGTGCAGGATATTGCGCCCGCGGTGCCGGTCGAAACCTGGGCCGCGACGCTGGCGCGCGTGGGCGAGGGCGGGCCGATTTCGATTGCGCCGCCCGCGGGGGCACTGCCGGGTGTCGGCAGCGTCACGGTGCGGTTGACGCAGACTCTGGTCCCGCCGCTGCAGGGCGTGCGCGATTATATGGCGGCATACCCCTATGGCTGTTTCGAGCAGCGCACGTCGCAGGCGGTGGTGCTGGGCGATATGGGCGCGTGGAACCGGTTGGCGGGCGAGTTGCCGGTCTATCTCGATCGCGACGGGTTGCTGCGGTATTTCCCGTCGGAGAGCCTGCGCGGGTCGGAGGCGCTGACCAGCTATATCCTGTCGATCACCGCGGAAGCCGGGCTGCCGATTCCCGACGCGTCGCGGAGCCGGATGATCGAGGCGCTGAAGGCGGTGCTCGACGGGCGGCTGCGGCACGATGACTATGGCGATGTGCGGCTGCAAAAGGTCGCGGCGTTCGCGGCGCTGGCGCGGCAGGGCGCGGCGTCGGCGGCGATGCTGGGGCAGCTTGGCATCACGCCGGCGGACATGCCGACCTCGACGCTGGCCGATTACATCGCGGCGCTCGGCCGGGTGCCTGGCCTTGCCAATGGTGCGCAGCTGCGCGCGGCGGCGGAGGGCGTGCTCAAGACGCGGCTGGTCTATGAAGGCACGCGGATCGACCTGTCCGACAAGGGCAATACCCCGTGGTGGCTGATGGCGTCGGGTGACGAATCGGTGCTCAAGGCGCTGGTCGCGACGCTGGGGCGTCCGGCGTTCCAGAGTGAGGGGCCGAAGATGATGGTCGGTGCGGCGCTGCGCCAGCAACGCGGCCATTGGGACACGACCACCGCAAATGCCTGGGGCGTGATCGCCGCGCGCAAGTTTGAGGGCGTGTATCCGGCGGCGCAGGTCGCGGGGATCACGACGGCGACGATCGGCACGCAGACGGTGACGCGCAGCTGGCCGCTGGCCGAGGCGCAGCGCAGCCTGTTGTTCGCGCTGCCCGCACGGCAGACGCCGCTGGTGCTCGCTCAGTCGGGTGGGGCGGGGCCGTGGGCGAGCGTGCAGGTCAAGGCGGCGGTGCCGCTGACCCAACCGCTCAACGCCGGCTACAAGCTGACCCGCACGGTCGAAGTGGTGCAGGCCAAGACCAAGGGCGTGCTGACGCGCGGCGACGTGCTGAAGGTGACGCTGACGGTCGAGGCGAGCGCGGATCGCAACTGGGTGGTGATCAGCGATCCGGTGCCGGCGGGCGCGACGGTGATCGGGTCGCTGGGTGGCCAGTCGGAGATGCTGGCCGAAGGGACCAGCAGCGGTGGAACCAGCTATGTCGAGCGCGGGCGCGATGCGTGGCGCGGCTATTTCGCGTGGATGCCGCGCGGCACGCATACGGTGAGCTATGCGATGCGGCTGAACGCGGCGGGCCGGTTGCAGCTGCCGCCGAGCCGGGTCGAGGCGATGTATTCGCCGGAAATCCGCGCGGCGGTGCCGAACCAGCCGATGGTGGTGGCGCAGCGGTGAGCGATGCGCCCTGACGACAAGGGATGGGTGTGGCGTTTCTCCAGTCCTTGATCGAGCGCGTCGGCGGCCTGTGGACCCGGATCGAAGCCGCGACGCATCGCGCGTGGTGGACCGGGCCGCGCATTGCAGTCGCGGCGATCCTGACGCTGGCCGGCGTGCACGTCGCGGTCGACTGGGCGACGCTGCCGCCGCCGCTCCCGTCGCATCGCGCGACGGTGGCGGGGTGGAAGCCGTCCGAGGCGTGGCTATACGACCGTGAGGGGCGGCTGCTCGACAGTTCGCGGGTCGATTTTCAGGCGCGGCGGCTGGCATGGACGCCGCTCGACAAGATCGCGCCCGAAGCGGTCGAGGCGATTGCGAATGCCGAGGACCGGCGGTTCCGCGACCATGACGGGGTCGATTGGTGGGCGGTCGCGGGGTCGATCCGCGACAGACTTGAGGGCAAGCGCGCGCGCGGGGCGTCGACGCTGTCGATGCAGGTCGCGGGCTATCTGTCGCCCGATCTGGCCGCGCCGGGATCGCGCGGGTTCATCGACAAGCTGCGCCAGATGCGCGCCGGGGCGGCGCTGGAGCGCGGGTGGAGCAAGGATCAGATCCTTGAGGCCTATCTCAACCTGGCCGGGTTTCGGGGTGAGGCGCAGGGGATCGGGGCGGCGGCGCTGGGGCTGTTCGGCAAGACGCCCGATGCGCTGACGCGCGACGATGGGCTGCTGCTTGCGGCATTGCTGCCCGATCCCTCTGCGGGGGCGGATGCGGTGGCGCGGCGGGCGTGCGCGCTCTCGCGGGATGATGATTGCAGCCGCTTTGCCGGGGCGGCGGCGTCGATGCTCGGCCCGGCGCGCAGCCTGACGCTCGATCCCGGCCTCGCGATGCACCTGTCCAACCGGATGCTGACCCAGCCGGGTTTGCGGGTGAAGACGACCATCGATCTCGACGTGCAGCGCGTCGCGATCCGGGCCTTGCGGCGGCAGCTGGTTGGCCTTGGCGGCACCCGTGCGCGCGACGGGGCGGTGATCGTTGCGGACAATGCGACCGGGGAGATTCTGGCCTGGGTCGGCGGGATCGGCGGGGCGTCGACCGCGCCGTCGGTCGATGGCGCGGCGAGCTATCGGCAGGCGGGTTCGACGCTCAAACCGTTCCTCTACGCGCAGGCGATCGAGAAGGGGTATCTGACCCCCGCCTCGATCCTCGACGACAGTCCGGTGCAGCTCGACACTGCGTCGGGGCTGTATGTGCCGCAGAATTACGACCGCGCGTTCAAGGGACCGGTGAGCGCGCGATCGGCGCTGGCGGGGTCGCTCAACGTGCCGGCGGTGCGGACCTTGATCCTGACGGGCGTGGAGGCGTTTCGCGACCGGCTGTGGGACAGCGGTTATCGCGGGCTGACCGAGAGCGGCGATTATTATGGGTTCAGCCTGGCGCTGGGGTCGGCGGAGGTGACGTTGGTCGAGCAGGTCGCGGCATATCGCAGCCTCGCGCGCGGTGGGCGGTGGTCGCCGCTGCATGTGGAAGCGGAGGCGAAGGACGCCGAGGCGCGTCCGACGACGACGCCGCAGGCCGCATGGCTGGTCGCCGACATGCTCGCCGATCCAGCGGCGCGGGCATCGACTTTTGGCATGGATTCGGCGTTGCGCCTGCCCTTCTGGGCGGCGGTGAAGACGGGGACGTCAAAGGCGATGCGCGACAATTGGTGCATCGGCTTTTCCGACCGCTACACGGTCGGTGTGTGGGTCGGAAACCTTGAAGGCGATCCGATGCGCGCGGTGTCGGGGACCAGCGGCGCGGCGCCGGTGTGGCGCGACGTGATGATGGCGCTGCATGCCGAGCGGCCCGGTCGCGCGCCGGAGCGACCCAAGGGGATCGAGGAGCGGCGGATCAGCTTTGGCGGCAATATCGAACAGCCGCGTCGGGAATATTTCCTTGCGGGAACCGGGATGACCAGCGTTGCGGCGGCACCGGCCGTGGCGCGGCGACCGCGCATTGTCAGCCCGGTTGCGGGCAGCGTCTATGCGCTCGACCCGGATATCCCGATCGCGCGGCAACGCATGGCGATCAGCGTATCAGGAGAGATGATCGGCCACCGGCTGCTGCTCGACGGGCGTGATCTGGGCGCTGCCGATGCGCGCCCGCTGGTGCTGGCGGGGCCGGGCCGGCATCAGTTGCGGCTGGTGGCGCCGGGCGGTCGGGTGGTCGATCAGGTGATGTTTACCGTCCGCTGAACCAAAGCGGAATCGGCGCGTTGTCGCATCCGGTCCCTTACCCTTTCTGGGCCGGAACGAGTCTAGGCCGCGCCGACAGCGTATCCGTCGGCGCGGCCATTTTGTTACGACTTACCAGTAGAAGTTGCGATAGACCCGCACCACGACGCCGCGACGGGTGTCGACCAGCAGCACGTCATCATAGTGGCGCACCCAGCGCTGATAACGGCCGGCCGGGGGCAGGCGATAGCGCCACGGGTCGGCGATGAAGTAACGGCTGCCATAATAGGTCGGCGCGATGCGCACGCCGGCGCGGAAGCCCTGATAACGGAACGGCGCACGCCAGCCGCCACGGGCGTAGACGCCACGATGGGTGCCGCGATAGGTGCGCCAGTCATTGTCGCCCCAGCGGCGGTTGCGGTCCTGAACCGCGTCGCGATATTCGCGGCGCTCTTCACGCACGTCGCGCTGTTCGCGGCGGACATCACGGCGGTCGCCATAGCGGCGGGCGTCGCGCAGCTCGCGCTGTTCCTCACGCAGGTCCTGGCGCTCGCGGCGCACTTCGCGCTGCGACTGGGCGCTGGCGGCGGGAACCATGACCGGCATGGCGACAGCGGCGATCAGCGCGGTTGCGATGAATTTCCTCATTACGTCCTCCTTCGACTCGGCCCGGTTGTTGGGCATGAGCAGAAAGTAGGACCCGCTGACTGAACGATGCGGGAACGCCTGATTCAGCCGATTGAAAGGAGGATCAGGGCCCTTCGCCCGGACCGCCGCCGGTGCCGGGCGCGCCGACCGTGCCGATATTGCCGAACAGATCCTCGAAGAACCCGCGCTTGCGGCCCAGCGTCGGGGTCTTTTCGCCAGACGGGTTGATCGACGCGATCTGCTCCGCGCCGGTGCGCGTCACTTCAGTGACGTTGCCGGCCGCGTCGAAGCGGATGCGCAGCGTCGTCTGTTCCTTCGCGGTGGGGTTGTTGAACGCGAAGTTGCGGGTCTGGCGCCCGACATAATACCATTCGCCTTCGTTGAACTGGCTGGTCAGCGTCGGCTTGCCCAGCGTCTGCAGTACCGATTCGCGATTGTCCACGCCGGGCTGAACCGAGTTGACCAGATCGGCATCGACCACATAGCCCTGATACCCCCGCAGCGGCTTCACACAGGCACTGGTGCCGAGCAGAATCGTGCCGCAGAGCGCGACGGTCAGGATACGGGCGGACTTCATCAAACTCACTCTCCCCAGACGGGCACAGGCCACGCATTGCATCGCGTGCCGTTCCCCTCAATATGCGGGGCGGCTCCGGCAAACAAGCGCCGAGAGACATTGGAGTGAGACGATGCGATTGTGGGACAGGCTGACCGGGCGCAAGGCGGAGAATCCGGCGGCTGAACTGTATCAGGCGGTGGTCGCGCGCGGGCGCGAACCGCATTGGTATGAGGCGGGCGCCGTGCCCGATACGGTGAACGGCCGGTTCGACATGATCGCGAGCGTGCTCGCCATGGTGATGCTGCGGATCGAGCATGACGCGGAGGCAGCCGAGACGACCGCGCGGCTGACCGAATGTTTCGTCGAGGACATGGACGGGCAGCTGCGCCAGATCGGGATCGGCGACGTGGTGGTCGGCAAGGGGATCGGCAAGATGATGGCGCTGCTGGGCGGGCGGATCGGGGCGTATCGCGATGCGCTGGCCGACGGGGCGGCGCCGGGGGCGTTTTCCGACGCGCTGCTGCGCAACCTGTATCGTGGCGCGCATCCGGGCGACGCGGCGCTGGCGCACGCGGCGGAGGGACTGCGGGCGCTGTACGATGGGCTGGCGGGCGTGTCGCACGGCGATTTGCTGGCGGGGCGGCTGGCGTGATCGCGCCGGAATTTTCGCGGCCCCAGCGGCTGGATGCGATCGGCAAGGGCGAGCATCGCGTTGAGATTTCCGCCGATGCCGGGGAGCGCGCGGCGCTGGCCAAGCGATTCGCGCTGATCGCGATCGACCGGCTCGATGCGGTGATGACGGTGCATCGCGACGCGACCGGCGTGGTCGCGCGCGGGCATCTGTCGGGCGCGGTGGTCCAGCCGTGCAGCGTCACCGGCGACCGGGTTCCGGCGCAGGTCGAGGAAGATTTCGCGATCCGCTTCGTCCCCGAAGGCACGCCCGAAGGCGACGAGGTCGAACTGTCGGGGGAGGATTGCGATACCGTGTTCTACGCCGGCGGTGCGATCGACCTGGGCGAGGCGGCGGCGGAGACGCTTGCGCTGGCGCTCGACCCGTTCCCGCGCAGTGCGGGCGCAGACGCGGCACTGCGCGATGCCGGAGTGCTGGGCGAGGATGAAACCGGGCCGTTCGCGGCGCTGGCGAAGCTGAAGAAGCAGCTGGATTAAAGCCGCGCAGCTGCAGCGCGCAGGTCGGCGATGAAGGCGGCGTGCTGTGCCGCCTTGGCCTCCGGGTCGGGCAGGCGCAGCAGATAGCTGGGGTGGACGGTGATCCACGCCTCCGCGCCCGAGTCGAGCGGGATGGCGCGGCCGCGTTCGCGCGAGATGGTGACCGCCCGACTCAGCAGCGCGCGGGCGGCGGTGGCGCCGAGGGCGATCACCACTTTGGGTCGGACGATCAGCAATTCCTGTTCGATCCACCAGCGGCAGGCGCTAATCTCACCCGCATCGGGCGTTGAATGGATGCGGCGTTTGCCGCGCGGTTCGAATTTGAAATGCTTGACCGCATTGGTGAGATAGGTGGCGGCGCGGTCGATCCCGGCCTGGGCCAGCGCATCGTCGAGGAGCTGCCCCGCAGGGCCCACGAAGGGCCGGCCGGCTAGATCCTCCTGATCGCCGGGCTGTTCGCCGATCAGCATGAGGGGAGCATCGACCGGGCCTTCGCCGAACACGGTTTGCGTCGCGGGTTTGTAGAGTTGGCAGCGGGTGCAGGCCATTGCTTCGTCGCGCAGCGCGGCCCACGCCTTGGTCGCGTTGCCGCCGGGTCCGGTCAACCGTGCCGTCTCCACCATTGCCAGCTCGCGGGCGCGCGCGCCTTTGATCAGCTCTGCCACCAACGCGGTTTCGGGCATGTTTTTCCAGTACTTGCGCGGCATTTCCTTGAGCATGGCGCCGGTCTTGAGCCGGGCAGGGTTGAAGATCGACGCGTAATAGGTCTTCCACACCGCCTCGACCGGATCGTCCTGCGGCGCGTCGGCCTTGCTCGCGCCGGGGCCTTCGGACAGCGTCTTGCCGTCCCAGTGGAGCGAGATGTCGGGCGTCAGAATCGACCAGCGCATCGTGTGGAAGCGGTCGACGAAGAAACGGGCATTGGCGCGGACGATGTGATGGTCGGCTTCGAACCACGCGATGAAGCGGGGGCCGGCATCGTCCGCCACCTCGCGGAACCGCAAAAACGCGCGCATCTTGTGAATGTCGCGGCGGACCGATTTCGCCATGTCATCGAGGCGGCGGAGCAGCGGGTCGGCCTTGTCCTCGATGCTGCCCGGTCGCGCGATCACGCGGGTCAGCAGCGTGTAGACCAGCGCAAAGCGTTCGGGGTCGCTGTGCAGGATCGCCTCGCGCGCGAGGCTGACGAAGCGGCGCGAGACGCGCAGTTCGGGGGCCGTAGCGGGAAGGACGGCTTCGTCGCCGAACAGGTCGGCGGGCTGGTCGCCGACTTGCCACACCACCTCCGACGGATCGACCCGCGCTGCGGCGAGCGCGCGGGCGGCGTCGCGCCAGCCGTCGAAATCATCCTGTGAGGCTAGTGCAACGACCCGCATGTGTCCCCTTAACGCGCGGGGAGCGATTCGATCCATTGGGCTGACGCGGACGCGGCCCGGTTGTACGCGGACGCGCGTGCGTCGCCCCGGACCCTGTCCGGGGCGACATTACCGTGGCGCGGCAGGGGCGGGAGCGGGGTCACTCCCGCGCGTCGCCGGGCATTTCGTCTTCGGCGCGTTCCAGTTCCTTTGGCTTGCGCTTCTCGAAGATCGCCGCGAGCTTGGCCTTGGTCGCTTCGTCCAGATCCTTCGACGCGGCGGGGAACATCTCTTCCTCCTCCTCGTCGATATGGTGGAGGTAGCGGTCGCGCATCGTCTTGAACTTGGTCAGCCAGCCGGATGCGGCCATGTCCATCTCGACCAGTTCGCCGAGCATGTCGTCGACCTCCTTGTGCTCCGACACCGAATGGCGGGCATCGTCGCGCAGATCGGGGTTGGCGAGCATCGTCGCGTAGAGCGATTCTTCCTCCGCCGCGGCGTGTGCCTGAAGCTCGACGCGCAGTTCCTCGAACAGCGTGCGGCGATCGTCGCTGTCGCCGCTCGTCTCGCCGATGCGCTCGAGCAGATCGCGCTGGCGGTTATGGTCCTGGATCAGATCCTCGAAAATGCGTTCGTCGGCCATGCAAAGTCTCCTTTGCGCGCTCAACCGCCCGAGCGACGGCTTGTTTCACCCGCGACTCATTCTCATGCCGCGAACAGCTCCATCTGCTTGGCCGGCGGGGCGACGAGCGGACGCAGGTCGGCGCGATCGGCGAGGAGGGTGGGGCGCCAGTCGCTGGTGATCAGGAAGGGTTTGAGCTTCTTCACCGACACGGTGAGCCGCGCGACATCGGCCAGCGTCAGGCGTCGCCAGCGGCGCGAGATCAGGATGCGGTCGACCGCCTTTACGCCCAGGCCGGGGACGCGCAGCAGCGCCTGACGCGGGGCGGTGTTGACGTCGACCGGGAAGCTGGCGCGGTGCTTCAATGCCCAGGCGAGCTTGGGGTCGATGTCGAGCGGCATCATGCCGGTCGCGGGATCGGCGGCGTCGGCGACCTCGTCCGGGCGATAGTCGTAGAAGCGCATGAGCCAGTCGGACTGGTAGAGGCGATGTTCGCGCATCAGCGGCGGGCGCTGGAGCGGGAGCACCGCGCTCGCGTCCGGGATCGGGCTGAAGGCGGAATAATAGACGCGGCGCAGGCCGAAGCGGCCATAGAGCCCCGCCGCACGACCGACGATGTCGCGGTCGGTCGCGGCGTCGGCGCCGACGATCATCTGGGTGGACTGGCCGGCGGGGGCGAATTTGGGGGCGGAGCGATAGCGTTTGCGCGCGTCGCCCGTATCCTCGATATCGCGTTTCAGGTCGCGCATCGCCCCCTCGATCCGGGGCGCGGATTTTTCGGGGGCGAGGCGGGTCAGGCCGGCGACGGTGGGCAGTTCGACATTGATCGACAGGCGGTCGGCGTGCAGCCCGGCCTGATGGATCAGGCCAGGATCGGCGTCGGGGATCGTCTTCAAATGGATGTAGCCGCGAAAGTCGTGATCCTCGCGCAGGCTGCGCGCGACCTCGACGATCTGCTCCATCGTGTAATCGGGCGAGCGGATGATGCCCGAGGAGAGGAACAGCCCCTCGATATAATTGCGGCGATAGAAATCGAGGGTGAGGCGGACGACCTCCTGCGCGGTGAAGCGCGCGCGGCGGACGTTCGAGCTTTTGCGGTTGATACAATAATGGCAGTCGAAGATGCAGCTGTTGGTCAGCAGGATCTTGAGCAGGCTGATGCAGCGGCCATCGGGCGCATAGGCGTGGCAGATGCCCATCCCCTCGGTCGAACCCAGCCCCTTGCCGCCCGACGACTTGCGTTTCGATGTGCCGGATGACGCGCAGGACGCGTCATATTTCGCCGCGTCGGCGAGGATTTGAAGCTTTTCGCGCAGGTCGAGCTGGGCCATATGTTCTTCATACGTTCCAGCGACTTGGCTGTCCAGTCAGTCCGGCGCACGGCGGCGGCAGGCGAGCGCGAGCAGGGCGGCGAGGCTGGCTGCCAGCACAAGATAAAGGGTGAGGCCCGTGGCGGGTGACCAGCCCCAGAACTCGCTGGGGATCGTACGCAGGTTGAAGGCGAGGAAGCCGGGCAGGATATGGTCGGTCAGCGGCGCGGCGAACTTGTGCGGGGCCTGAATATCGACGGCGGCGATGAGCAGGTTGATCGCGACGCTGGCGGCAAGGAAAGCGAGGCCGAGTGCACGCTCGATCCGGCTGGCGCCGCCCCAATAGGCGGCGAGGCCGATGGCGAGATAGGCGATTGCGGGGAGCGCGTGGCGCGGGCCGGTGGCGTTGCCGCCGTCCCAATAGACATAGGCGGCGTGGTAGAGGAAGCAGGCGAGCGCGCCCCCTGCCGCCACCACGCCGAGGTCGCGCCGGGCCGGGTCGCGCAGCAGGCTCCAGATGCCGAACGGGGCGAGGGCCAGGATGGGCGCGACCCAGATCATCCCGCGCCGTTTGCCGAACAGGATTTCGATGAAGATGTCGAGCTTGGGGTAGGTGAGGCCGAACAGGCCCTGCTTCATCCCCTCAAAGCCGACCACGCCCGAATAGCCGGTGGTGAAGGGGTGGCCGAAGGTGGCGAGGTTGTAGCCTACGAGGGGAATCGCGGCGATCATCCCCCCGGCGATGGCGAGGGCGATGGTGCGAATCTGGCTCGCGCGGTCGGCGTTGCGGATGCGCCACAAGGCCCAGAGCGCGACGGGTGCGCCGAGCAGCAGTGCGCCGTGTTCGACCACCACGGCCCAGCCCAGCGCGAGACCGGCGATCAGCGCATAGCGGGGGACGAGGCCGTCGCGCGTGCCGCGCCATACGGCCCATAGCGCGATGGCGATCAGCGCTGTCGCCGCGGCATGGCCGAACCACGTCGTGGTCCAACCCCAAACGGTGGTGCCGAGCGCAAAGCTGACTGCGGTGAACAGCCCCGCCGTGCGGCTGCCGCCGAGGCCGGTACCAAGGTCGAGCAGCGCGACTGCTGCCAGCGCGGTCAGCACCGCGCCGATCCCGGCAATGGCCATGCGCATCCGCAGGCGCAGAAATGCCTCGGCAGCGGGGTCGAACAGCACGTGCGGCACGTCCGCGCTGGTCTGCTGCGTCACCCAGTTGGTCGCGGCGACGAAAGGCAGCGCCATCAGCGTCATGCCAGGCGCCTTGTCCATGTAGAGATGGCCGTCGAACTGCGCCTTGTCGATCGTCATCGCGGCATAGGGATCGATGCGCGCGCTGCCGGTCTCGACGATCGCGGTGGCGGCGAGGATGCGCGTGGCGCTGTTGGGGTTGAACGCCCAGGAGCCGAACCAGGTACAGGACAGCCAGACCAGCGCGAAGAGCAGGGTGGGGACGTGCCAGCAGCGTGGCGCGACTGCCCAAACCCGTTTGTGCTGAGCTTGTCGAAGCACGGTTCCGGCACTCTCGGAGTGTTGGAGTGGCCCTTCGAAAAGCTCAGGGCAAACGGATGTTGGAATGCGCCGCTATGATTTCAGTCCGGCAGAACCTGCTCGGCCTTTTTGCGCTTGTCGGCCTCGGCCTTGCCGGCCTGGATCTCGCGCGTCGAGCAGCCGATGCCGCCGCCGGGGCCGACCGTGGTGCAGCTGCCGATGCCGGTATCACCCGCGGTCAGCGCCGAGCGCTGGCGCACGGCCCAGCTTTCGCGTTCCGGGGTCACTTCGGTGTCGCGCAGCTCGCTCGGGATGCGGAAGCGCTCACCGGCCGGGCGGCGCACGCACACGACGATTTCCTCGCCGTCATTATTGGTCGGGCATTTGTCGTCGCCATAGATGATCAGCACGCCATTTTGCGGTGCCATCGCGGCGGTGGCCGGAAGCGCCGGGACCGCCAGCGCGGACGCGGCGGCGGAGAGGGTCAGCAGGAACGTCTTCATATTATCGACTCCTTAACGGCTTACAGCCGCTTCGACACCGCAATCGCGGTCTTGCATGCCAATCGGATGGCGCCGGCGAGCAGCGGATAGGCCGGGGCCGTTTCCGCGCCCGCTGCGAGCGCGCTATCCTTGTGTTCCAGTTCCTCGGCGCGAAACTCGGCCACCGCAGCGGCCAGTTCGGGATCGTCTGCGCCCAGCGCGTCGAGCTGTTCCTGGTAATGAAGGTCGATTTCGGTCTCCACCGCCACGGTGCAGGCCATCGCCGCTGTCGGGCCGATCGCCGCCGTCGCTGCGCCGAGCGCGAAGCCCGCGATATTCCACGCCGGCTGCAACGCGGTCGGGCGCACACCGCGTCGAGCGATCAGCGCGTCGAAAAATGCGCGATGGCGTTCTTCCTGATTGGCCATGCCCGCAATGGCGCGCGCCATCGGGTGGCGGTCGCCCATCACGGCGAGCTGACCCGCATAGATGCGCGTCGCGCCATATTCGCCGGCCTGATCGACGCGGATCATCGAATCGACGTCGCGGCGGGGATCTCCGGGTTTCCACTTCACGTCTTACGGCCCTTCAGCAGGAGAATCGCGATCACCAACGCACCACCGAGCGAAAAGATCGCATTCCATCCGGCCAGTGACACTCCGAAAAGATCCCAGGGTGCGACGTCGCAGCGGATCACCGGGGCGTTCATGATCCGGTCGAGCGCACTGCCCTCACCGCCAAGGTTGCTGGTGCATTGGGTGAAGCCTTCCCACCAGCCATATTCGACCCCGGCATGAAAGGCGCCGATCGCACCGCTGACCGCGATCGCCAGCGTGGCGAGTACCACCAGCGGCGTGCGCGCGGGGGCGACGATGAAGGACAAGGCCGCCAGCAGGATCGCGGTGTAATGCGGCCAGCGCTGCCACATGCACATCTCGCACGGGAACAGGCCAAAGCCATATTGGCTGGTCAGCGCGCCGGCGATCAGGGCGAGCGGAATGAACAGGGCGAGTGTCTGGGCGGTACGGTTGGGGGTCATCGCCGTGCTCAGCGCTTGCCCGCCTTGGCCGTGCCGCCCCCGGCGACGCGCGCGGGCGCGGCGGTGCGGGCAATGGTCTGCAGCGCGTAGTGGAGCTGGAAGTCCTTGATGCCCTTCTTCTCCAGCTCCTCCGGCGTGGCGGCGAAGCGCGGATCGGTCTTGGTATCTTCTTCCAGCACCGCGTTATCGACCTTGGTCTCGTTGATCAGGTGGCGGCGCAGATCGGCTTCGCGGAAGACGGGCCGCGTCTTGTAATCGGGGTCGGAAATCTGCGGCACGGCCAGATCGGGTTCGATCCCGCCTTCCTGCACCGACCGGCCCGACGGGGTGTAATAGCGTGCCGTGGTCAGACGCAGCGCGGTGCGTGGGCCAAGCTGGAGCAGCGACTGGACCGATCCCTTGCCGAACGTCTTTTCGCCCAGCACCAGCGCTCGGTGATGATCCTGCAGCGCGCCGGCGACGATTTCCGAAGCGGACGCAGTGCCGGCATCGACCAGCACGACCAGCGGCACGCCGCCCGTCAGGTCACCGCGGATCGCGGATTCGGCATACCAGCGTTCGATATCGCTCTTCTCCCGCCCGCGCTGCGACACGATTTCGCCATGCGTCAGGAAGGCGTCGCTGACCTCGATCGCCTGGTTGAGCAGGCCGCCGCCATTGCCGCGCAGGTCGATGACATAGCCCTTGGGCTTGCCGCCCAGCTGCTTTTCGATCGCCGCGATTCCGGCGCGCATGTCCGCCGCGGTGGTGGCGCTGAAGGTGTTGATGTTGAGGATGCCGATGCCGTCCTGCACCTCCCACTTCACCGCCTTTTGCACGATGGTTTCGCGGATCAGCGGGACGTCGAACGGCTTGTCGCGGCCGGGGCGGACGATGCGCAGCGTGATCTTGGTGCCCGGCTGCCCGCGCATCTGGGTGATCGCTTCATCCAGCGTGCCGCCATAGATCAGCTTGCCGTCGAGATGCGTGATATAATCGCCGGCCTTGATCCCCGCCTTCCACGCCGGGGTATCTTCGGTCGGGGTAATCACCTTGACCGCGCCATCCTCCTGCGTGACTGAGAGGCCAAGGCCGCCATAATTGCCGTCGGTGGCGAGGCGCAGATTGTCGAAGGCAAGCGCATCGACATAGGAGCTGTGCGGATCGAGACTGGCGAGCATGCCGTCGATCGCGCCCTTGATCAGCGTCTTGTCATCGACCTTCTCGACATAGGCGGCCTTCACCCGGGTGTAGACGTCCATGAACGCGTCGAGCTCGCGATAGCTCGACGTATCGACGCTCGCCATCGCGCCGGTGGTGACGGGGATCAGCGCCAGCGCGCCGACGGCAGCGGAAACCTGAAGGATGGGACGGATCATACGCATACGGGCCTCAACGGGATTTGGCACAAGATAGACCGGAACCGCGTGGCCGCAAAGCGGCAAGCGCGTGTCTGCGGCGGGGCGTCAATCGAGCAATTGCGCCAGATCGACCGGGCGGCCCTGGCGGCGCAGTTCGACGGTGATGCGCGGCGCTTCGCCCTGCGGCGCGCGGCCGAGCGGGGCGCCCTGGATCAGCGTGTCGCCGACCTTGACCATCACCGCGTCGAGCCCGGCGACGAGCGACGTCCAGCCGCCGCCATGGTCGAGGATCACGATATTGCCGTAACGGCGGAAGCGGCCGGCATAGATGACGCGGCCAGCGGTGGGGGCGACCACCTGTGCGCCGGGCCAGGTCGCCAGCGTCAGGCCGCGCGCGCGGACGCCGGTGTCGGACAGCTCGCCCAGACCCGTGACCACAGTGCCGGAGACGGGCAGGCGATAGGGTGGGGGACCGATGCGTTTCGGGGCGGGGGTGGCTTCGGTCGCGGCTGCATCGCCATCGGCGGGGCGCGGCAGAGGGCCGGGCAGCGCCTCGAGCGCCGCGCGCGTTTCGGCGGCCTCGCCCATCGTGTCCATCAGGTCGACCAGGTCGCGGGCCTGTTCGCCCAACGCCAGCGCGCGATCCGATTCGAAGATCGCTTCGCGCCGATAGCCGACCGATTTGAGGCGGTGCTCGCCCTCGGCGCGCACGAGCGCGAGCCGATCATTCTGGAGCCGCGCGCGGCTGTCGGCGAGGGCCTTGGCCGCGAGCTGTGCGCCCTCGCGCATACGGCGGGTTCGGGCGATCTCGGCGCGGATATCGGCGGTCCGGGCGCGCACCGCCGGGGTGACCGCGCCCAGCACCGCGCGGACATGGACGATGTCGCTGGTCGATCCGGGCTGGACAAGTCCCAGCACTGCCGGACGGCGGGCGAGCGATTGCAACGCCGCCATCAGCCGCATGATCGGTCCCTGGCGCTCGACCAGGCGTGTGCGTTGCCGGCCCAGCATGCGATCGACCAGCGCGATGCGGGCGCGGGCTGCGACGATCTCAGCCTCCGCCGCCTGGATGCTCGCGGCAATTGCGGCTTCGCGGGTGCGGGCGCGCCGCGCCTCGTCGCGCTCGGCGCTGGCGGCGCGTTGCAGCTGCCGGGCGCGCGCCTCGGCGTCCTTCGCGGCCTTGTTCGCGGCATTGAGCTGAGCGCGCTGATCGGTGAGCGACGGGGTCTGCGCGGAAAGCGCGGCGACACCGACCGATGCGGTTGCGACGATCGCTGCGACAAGGGCGAGCCTGCGCATCATCCCTCGCGATGATAGGGATGGTTGGCGAGGATGCTGGTCGCGCGCCAGAGCTGTTCGGCGAGCATTGCGCGCGCCAGCATATGCGGCCAGGTGGCGCGGCCATAGGAGATCAGCAGATCGGCCTGCGCGCGCGCTTCATCGTCGAAGCCATCGGCGGCACCGATCAGGAAGCGCGCCTCGCGCACCCCATCTTCGCGCCATGCCTGAATGCGTTCGGCAAAGACGCGTGAGGGCAGGTTCTCGCCCTTCTCGTCAAGCATCACGATGCGCGTGCCGGGTTCGACCGCGGGGATCTTGCCGCCGGTATCGGGCAGTTCGGTGATGCGCGTGGGCAGCGTCACGCGCTTCAGATAGCGGTCGACCAGCTCGGCCTCGGGGCTGCGGCCGATCCGCCCGCGGGCGACGATGTGCAGCAGCATAGCGGAAGGATCACGCGTTGCCGGCCGGCGCGCTGTCGCCAAATGCCCACATGCGTTCGAGATTGTAGAAGGTGCGGACTTCAGGGCGGAACAGATGGACGATCACGTCGCCCGCATCGATCAGGACCCAGTCGGCGGTCGGCAGCCCCTCCACGCGCGGGCTCTGGCCACGCTCGGCCTTGATCTTCTCGGCCAGCTTCTGCGCCATCGATGCGACCTGACGCGTCGAGCGGCCGCTCGCCACGACCATATAGTCGGCGATGCTGCTTTTCCCGGCGAGCGGGATCGAGACGGTTTCGACCGCCTGATCGTCGTCGAGCGAGGTCAGGACCAGTCGATGCAGCGCCTCGGCATCCGGAGCGACGGTGGCACGCGCCACGGGGGCGGCATCGAGGTGAGGGGAAGCGGGCAAGAGGACTCCTGGGTTCGTGTGCATCGGGGCTAGATCGGGTCGGGACGGGGCGGCGTGCGGGCACGGGTAAAACGCCGGTGCCAGCCGGGGTCGGCGGCGCGGAGGCGGGTCGCCGAAGTCTTGTCGGGGCGGAAGCGCAACAGCACCAGGGCCGGCAAACTCCACTTCGTCCAGTTCTTCGCCTGGCGTGCGGGCCGCACGAAACGCCGCAGCCAGCTCATTGCGGGGCTCGCATGAGCATCGCGATCATAGCCCGGACGCGCGATCACCGCAATCGGAACCTGTCGCGCAATGTGCCGCCAGCCGCGCCATTGGTCGAACTGCGCCAGATTGTCCGCCCCCATCAACCAGATGAATTGATGACGGGGGTACAGCCGGGGCAATTTGGTGAGCGTATCGACCGTGTAACGGGTCTTGAGCCGCTTTTCGACCGCGCTCGGGCGGATCGGCGCATGCCGCGCCATTGCCCGCGCCGACGCCATCCGCGCTGAAAAGGGGGCCATGCCCGCCTTTTCCTTGAGCGGATTGCCGGGCGACACCATCCACCACACCTCGTCCAGGTCCAGCGCGCGCAGGGCATGGAGCGAGATCGCGCGATGGCCGCGATGCGCGGGATTGAACGACCCGCCGAGGAGACCGATGCGTTTCAAGGACGCGCCTGGCCGCTCCCGCGCACCATCCATTTATAGGTTGTCAGCCCCTCCAGCGCGACTGGACCGCGGGCGTGCAGGCGGCCGGTGGCGATGCCGATTTCCGCGCCCAGCCCGAACTCGCCGCCATCGGCGAACTGGGTCGAGGCGTTCCACATCACGATCGCGCTGTCGACGCCATTGAGGAAACGCTCGGCCGTGGCGGCGTCTTCAGTTACGATCGCGTCGGTGTGGCGGCTGGAATGGCGCGCGATATGCGCCATCGCGCCCTCGACCCCATCGACCAGCGCGACCGACAGGATCGAATCGAGATATTCGGTGTCCCAATCCTCTGCATTCGCTGCGACCGCGCGTGGCTCGATTGCGCGGATGTCGGCATCGCCGCGCAGCTCGCAGCCGGTGTCGGCAAGCGCGGACAGGATCGGGGCGGGATCGGCGAAGGCGCGGTCGATCAGCAAGGTTTCGGTCGCGCCGCAGATGCCGGTGCGGCGCATCTTGGCGTTGACCGCGAGTTTGACTGCCATCGCGGGGTCGGCGGCGCGGTCGACATAAGTGTGGCAGATGCCGTCGAGATGGGCGAGCACGGGCACCCGCGCCTCTTCCTGCACGCGCGCGACCAGGCTCTTGCCGCCGCGCGGGACGATCAGGTCGATCGCGCCATCGGCCTTGAGCATCGCGCCCACTGCGGCGCGATCGGTGGTTGGCACCAGCTGAACCGCGTCGGCGGGCAAGCCAGCGTCGGCCAGGCCGCGCGCGAAGGCAGCATGGATCGCGCGATTGCTGTGTGCAGCTTCGGACCCGCCGCGCAGGATCGTGGCATTGCCGCTCATCACGCACAACGCCGCCGCGTCGGCGGTGACGTTGGGGCGGCTTTCATAGATGATGCCGATCACCCCGATCGGCACGCGCACGCGGCTGAGCTGCAAGCCGTTGGGGCGTTCGCTGGAATCGATCACCGCGCCGACCGGATCGGCCAGCCCTGCCACCGCTTCGACGCCCGCTGCCGCGCCCTCGAGCCGCGCCGGATCGAGCCGGAGCCGGTCGAGCAAGGCGCCCGACAGGCCGTTTACCGTACCCGCTTCGATATCGCGTGCGTTGGCGGCGAGGATCGCATCGGCATCGGCACGGATCGCGGCGGCGGCGGCGCGGAGTCCGGCGGCCTTGGCAGCGGTCGGCAGCGCCGCCAACAGCGTAGCAGCAGTGCGGGCACGGGCGCCCATGTCAGCGATCAGAGTTTGCGCATCCTGGTCCATCTGGATTTGCTATCATGCTGCAACTGCAAAGTCCCTATCGCACGCGCTTTGCCAAGCTGATAGATGAGCTTCATGGGGGAATTCGACGCAGCCGGGGATCTGGTCACGGGGACGCTGCTGGCCCGCGCGGTCGAGCGATCCGACGCGCATGATGGCGATGGGCATGGCGGCATCTGCCTGAATTGCGGGACGGAATTGCTCGGCCCGCATTGCCATCGCTGCGGGCAGGTCGGGCATGTTCACCGCACGATCGGTGCGATCTGGCACGAAATCCTGCACGGCGTCGTGCATTTCGAAGGCAAGTTGTGGAACACGCTGCCGCTGCTCACCTTTCGCCCCGGTGAGCTGACCCGCCGCTACATTTTCGGCGAGCGCGCGCATTTCGTGTCGCCGATGGCGATGTTCCTGTTCTCGGTCTTCACCATGTTCGCGGTGCTGCAGATCATGGGTGTGTCGCCACCGGCCGAGGTCGGCAGCACGGCGCAGTTCGAGCAAGGCCTGCAGTTTGCGCGCAACAATACGCAGGAGGCGCTGGCCGATGCGCGCGAAGCGCGGACCAGCGCCAAGCCGGGGAGCGAGCGGGCCGCGAAGCTCGATGCCAAGATCGCAAAACTGTCGACCGATCTGGCTGAGCTGAACCGCATCCCGACCACGCTGAGCGGGCGCACCGGTCTGCCCTCCGGCATCAAGACCGGGTGGAAGCGGCTCGACAAGGGCATCGAGAAGATGGAGCGGAACCCCGGTCTCGCGCTCTACAAGCTTCAGACCAACAGCTATAAATTCAGCTGGGCGTTGATTCCGTTGTCGATCCCGTTCGTGTGGATGCTGTTTGCATGGCGGCGGCAATATCGCGGCTATGACCATGCGGTCTTCGTCACCTATTCGCTCGCCTTCATGTCGCTGTTGTTCATTGCACTGATGATCGGCGCAGCGCTGGGAGTGCCGGACGATGCGATTGCGACGATCGCAGTGTTCGCACCGCCCGTGCACATCTTTTTCCAGATGAAAGGGGCCTACCGTCTGCGTGGGTGGAAGGCGCTGTTGCGCACCTTCGCCCTGCTGATCTTCATCAGCATCATCGTCACGCTGTTCGGGCTGCTGCTGCTGGGGCTTGGCCTGCTCGGCTGAAGTTCAGCCCTTGCAGGGAAAGCGCTTCTTCATCATCGCGTAAAAGGCCGATTTGACGCTCATCCCGCGCTGTGCGGCGGGGATGGACTGGAACTCTGCAATCAACTCGTTGCTGCCGATCTTGGCCTTGCCCTTGGGCGGCGGGCAGCTGTGCGGGGCGCGGCCGGCGGCCTTGGCGCTGGCCAGATCGGCGCGATAGGCGTCCGACGCGCGCTCGACCTCGGTCCGCAGCAATTTGATGTCGGGCGAGCCCATTGCGAGGAAGCCCTTGGCCTTGAGCGCATTCGCCTTGGCCAGAAACTCGGCGACGCTCATCGCCTGCGCGCTTACCGGAAGCACCAACGCCGCACCCGCCATCACTGCCAGAATCGCCCGCATTCAAATCCTCCCTCGGTCCCGCAACACAACACGACAAGCCGCTTGAACGCCATATGAATTCGTCCGCTTCACAGCTGCGCATCGCCCGTTAGAGTCACCGCGATTCGACGGGGGAACCAGTTACATGATTATCGGTATCGACCTCGGCACCACGAACAGTGCCGCGGCGGTGTTTCGCGACGGGGCGGCGGAGCTGATTCCCAACCGGCTCGGCCATTTCCTCACCCCCTCGGCGGTCAGCATCGATGAAAATGGCGACGTCATCACGGGCCTTGCCGCGCGCGAGCGGATGGCGAGCCACCCCGATGTCACCATCACTGCGTTCAAGCGCTACATGGGTACGCAGCGCACGACCAAGCTCGGCAAGCGCAGCTTTGCGCCGGAGGAATTGTCCGCGCTGATCCTGCGCAGCCTTAAGGCCGATGCCGAGGCGTTCCTCAAGCAGGAAGTGACCGAGGCGGTGATCACTGTCCCCGCCTATTTCAACGACAAGCAGCGCAAGGCGACGCATCGCGCGGGCGAGCTGGCGGGGCTGAAGGTCGAGCGACTGGTGAACGAGCCGACTGCCGCCGCGCTTGCTTATGGCATCCACCAGCTCGCCGATGAATCGCGCTTCCTGGTGTTCGACTTGGGCGGCGGCACGTTCGACGTGTCGATCGTCGAGATTTTCGAAGGGATCATCGAAGTCCGCGCCTCGACCGGCGACAATCATCTGGGCGGGGAGGATTTCAACGAGCTGCTGGTCGCCCTGATGCGCGACGCGCATGCGACCGCCTTCGGCAATGCCGGGCGCGGCGACGATGGGCTGCACCAGAAATTGCGCGAGACCGCCGAACGCGCGCGCCGCACGCTGAGCAGCGCGGGCGAGGCGGAGATGCGGATCGTGTGGAACGATGCCGAATACCGGCACACGATCACAACCGCGATGTTTGAGGAGGCGGCCAAGCCGTTGATCGACCGGCTGCGCGAACCGGTGCTGCGCTCGATGCGCGATTCGGGGATCAAGAGCGCGGAGCTGAGCGAGATCATCCTGATCGGTGGCGCGACGCGGATGCCGGTGGTGCGCAGCGCGGTGACGCGGATGTTCGGCCGCTTCCCCAATGCGACGGTCAATCCGGACGAGGCGGTGGCGCTGGGCGCGGCGGTGCAGGCGGGGCTGAAGTCGCGCGATTCGGCGCTGAAGGAAGTCGTCGTCACCGATGTCTGCCCCTATTCGCTGGGGGTCGGCGTCGCCCGGCGGTTGCCCGGCGGCGGGTTCGAGGACGGGCTGTTCGCCCCAATCATCGAACGCGGCACCGTCATCCCGGCGAGCCGCGAGCATCGCTTCAGCACGATGCACAACAACCAGACCGTGGTCGAATTCGGCATCTATCAGGGCGAGGCGCGGCTGGTGCGCGACAATGTCGAGATCGGCAACACCAAGGTTCAGGTGCCGCGCGCGCCGGCGGGGCAGGCGATCGATGTGCGCTTTTCCTATGACGTATCGGGGTTGCTGGAGGTCGATATTCTGGTGCCCGAAACGGGCCAGCGGGTCAGCCTGACGATCAATGACGGCAATGTCTCCGATCCGGCAGCGCTGGAAAAGGCGCGCGCCGCCTTGGCGGGGTTGAAGGTCCATCCGCGCGACGAGGCTGAAAACAAGGCGGCAATCGCGCGCGGCGAGAAATGCTTCGAGAATTTCCTGGGCGAGCAGCGTTACTGGGTCGATGAAGTGCTGTCGCGCTTCATGGCGGCGCTGGAGACGCAGGACCCGCGCGTGATCGAAACCGCACGCAAGGAGCTCCACACCGCGCTCGACCAGCTTGAGGGCGAGACCTTTCTGTGAGGCAATGGTGGCGCGTACTGGGCGTCCCGCGCGGCAGCGACCGCGCGACGATCCGCCGCGCCTATGCCGCCAAGCTCAAGGTCACCAACCCCGAGGATGACGCCGCCGGCTTCATGGAATTGCGCGCCGCCTATGAAGAGGCGCTGCGCTGGGTCGATTACCAGCATTTCGACGATTGGGACGACGCGGAGCAAGAGGAGGCGGCGGGCGAGCGCGCTGGGCTGACGCTGGTCCCGGTCGGGGAACCGCTCGCGCCGGACCACGCCGCGCTGCCCGAGGCCGAACCGCTGCCGCCCCCGGAGCCTGACCCGCTGGAGGTCGAGCGGGCGGCGGATGCTGCGGAGTTCGAGCGGCGCTTTGCCGAGCTGGAGTCGGGACTGCGCGGGCCGTGGTTCAAGGACCGCGACGGCGTTCGTGCTGCGTTCGATGCGGTGATGGCCGCGCCCGCGCTGATCGAACTCGACCGGCGCGCTTATGCCGAATACCGGCTGGCTGCGCTGATCGCCGACACGATTCCGCGCAGCGACGCGATCCTGCGTGAGGCGATGGCGGCGTTCGGCTGGGAGGGGGAGGGCAACCACCCACCCGCCATTTGGGCACTGCGGGCGCGGCTGGACGAATGGCGGTTGATCGCGTCGTTCGGGCGCGGCCATGCGCTGGAGCGTGGGTGGCGCGCACTGATCGACGGAAAGTCTCCGGGCTGGCTGCGGCGGATACGCGCGCTGCGGCCCGGAACTGCGGGCCAGGTGCGTCAGCTGTTCGAGCTTGCCGATTACGACGTGCCAGGCATATCGCACAGCTTTCACCCCAAGGCGGCGGAATGGTGGCACGCGCATCTCGATGCGCCGCGCTTCGGGTCGGTCGAAATGGCGTTGTTGCTGCTCGGCGGGGTGGTGGCGACGCTGTTTGCGGTGCTGGGCGCGAGTCCGGCAGTGCGGCTGTGGGGCGCGGTGGGTTCGGTGGCGGGCGGCGTCGTGCTGTCGCTGGCGCATTGGCGGTTCGTCACGCCGATGCGATGGCGCGCGGCGCGGGAGGGGACGGTGCGGTCGCGCGGTGCCGGCTGGCGGCTCGGCCTGTGGTTGGTGCTGACCGCCGCCGCTATCGCTGCGCCGGCGACACCGTGGATTGCGGGCGGATTGGCGGCTGCATTCCTGATCCTGGCGATCGCGATCTTCGTGCTCGACAGTGCGGAGGAGATCGGCGGGCTAGCCTGGCAGCGGATGGTGATGCTGGCCATTGCTGGCGCCTTTATCGGCCCCGCATTTTTCGCGATGACCGTGGGCGAGCAGGCGCTGACCGTCGTCTTCGGCCTGTCCGCTGGCATCGTCGGATTGTCGGCACGGGACGCGATCGCACGGGTGATCGCGCCGCGACCTGTGCTGATTGCGCTCGGCATCATGACTGCGCTGATTGTCGGGGCGATCGTGCGCAGCAACATGCTGCCCGGCACGCCGCTGATCGCCTGGGGCGCGGCGGCCGGGACGTCGCTGGTGCTGATGAGCGGGTTGCGCGCGGGCGATCCCGACGGGCGGGGTAGCGGCGTCGCGGCACTGGCGAACATGCTGCTCTGGGCGATCGTCATTATCGCGGCGATTCTGTCGGTGCCGGAGCGGCAAAAGGGCGGCCCGCTACCGCCGCCGATTTCGGTGGTGCCGGCCGATCCGATGAAGGCGCTGGAAGCGTCCGAGCCGGGCTTTCGCGCGCTCAAGACGGGGAACCCCCAAGTCTATGATGCGGTCGCCGCGATCCGTAAGGAAATGGCGGCAGGAACGCGGAACGCTGACGAGGGCTATCGCGCGATCGATGCGCTGGTCAACAAGGCTTATCAGACGCGTCTGCCGCTGGTTGGATCGGCGCTGATCGCCGCAGAAATGGACATCCGCCTCGCGCGGGCACGTGAGCTGCGCAAGGCCGATGTGCGCGCCTGTGCGGGGGACCGCGACGTCAGCGCAGGGTCGCTTAGCCGCGACTTTCGCCGGCGGCACTATGCGCATGCGTTGAAGGTGGCGGGCGCACCGCTGCTGGTCTTGCGTGACCTGAGCAAGGGGCGCGAGGTGCCGCTGATGGAGCTGTTACGGACGGCGACCAATGGCAACGACGCGGCGGCGAACAAGCTCGCGGACGCGCTGGAGGGCAAGGATGCGGCGGCCAAATGCGACGCGCGCATTGTGATGCTGGAGGCGCTGGTGGCGCTGCCGGATATCGATATCGCCCGGACGATGCGGACTGCACTGACCTCCCGGGCCAGGGCCGAGGCGGAGAAGAAGTAGAGGCACTATCCTCCCCCGCCATGGGGAGGTGTCAGCGCAGCTGACGGAGGGGGAGGAAGCACGACGGCCGAGAGGACTCAACCGTCCTCCCCCCTCCGTCGCCACCTCCCCCTTGCGGGGGAGGATTTTGGGAATTTACGCGCCCTGCGGAGCGGGGTTGCCGAACGGGCCCTTGGGACGGCGGGTCTTGGGGATCGAGGTTCCCCCAGCCGCGACCGGACCCTTGGTCGTCGAAGGATCGGGACGCCCGATATCGCCGTCGCTCAGCAGCTTCTTGATCTCATCGCCCGACAGCGTCTCATATTCGAGCAGCGCGCCGGCCAGCTGGTGCAGCTGGTCGATATGCTCGGTCAGCACGTCGCGCGCGCGGTTGAGGCCGCCTTCGACCGTTTCCTTGATTTCGCGGTCGATCAGCTGCTGCGTCTCGTTCGACATGTGCCGCGGCTGCGAGGCCGAATAGCCGAGGAAGCTCTCACCCTCGGGCTGCGAATATTCGACCGGGCCGAGCTTGTCCGACATGCCCCATTTGGTGATCATGTCGCGGGCAAGGCCGGTGGCATACTGGATGTCACCGCTCGCGCCCGACGAGACCTTGTTATAGCCGAAGATGATCTCCTCGGCCACGCGGCCGCCCATGGCGACGGCGAGGTTCGCGTACATCTTGTCGCGGTGATAGCTGTAGCTGTCACGCTCGGGCAGGCGCATGACCATGCCCAGCGCGCGACCGCGCGGGATGATTGTTGCCTTGTGGATCGGGTCCGATGCCGGTTCGTGCAGCGACACGATCGCGTGGCCGGCCTCGTGATAGGCGGTCATCCGCTTCTCATCGTCGGTCATCACCATCGAACGCCGCTCGGCGCCCATCATCACCTTGTCCTTGGCATCCTCGAACTCGCTCATCGCGACCAGGCGCTTGCCCTTGCGCGCCGCCATCAGCGCAGCTTCGTTGACGAGGTTCGCGAGATCCGCGCCCGAAAAGCCCGGCGTGCCGCGCGCAATCACCCGCGGATCGACGTCCGGTGCCAGCGGCACCTTCTTCATGTGAACCTGCAGGATCTTCACGCGGCCTTCGATATCCGGGCGCGGGACGACGACCTGGCGGTCGAAGCGGCCCGGACGCAGCAGCGCAGGATCGAGCACATCGGGACGGTTGGTCGCCGCGACGATGATGATGCCTTCATTCGCCTCAAAGCCGTCCATTTCGACCAGCAGCTGGTTCAGCGTCTGTTCGCGCTCGTCATTGCCATTGCCGAGGCCCGCGCCGCGATGGCGGCCGACCGCGTCGATTTCGTCGATAAAGACGATGCACGGCGCGCTCTTCTTGGCCTGTTCGAACATGTCGCGCACGCGGCTCGCGCCGACGCCGACGAACATTTCGACGAAATCCGAGCCCGAGATGGTGAAGAACGGCACGCCCGCCTCACCCGCGATCGCGCGGGCGAGCAAAGTCTTGCCGGTGCCGGGCGAGCCGACCAGCAGCGCGCCCTTGGGAATCTTGCCGCCAAGGCGTGCGAACTTGCTCGGGTCCTTGAGGAATTCGACGACTTCCTCCAGTTCCTCGCGCGCTTCGTCGATGCCGGCAACATCGTCGAACGTGACCTTGCCTTCCTTCTGGGTCAGCAGCTTGGCGCGCGACTTGCCAAAGCCCATCGCGCCCGAGCCCGAGCCCTTCTGCATCTGGCGCAGCACGAAAAAGGCGATGCCGAGGAACAGTAGGAACGGGAGCGCTTGGACCAGCACATATTGCCAGATCGACGGGCCTTCTTCCGGGCGCGCCGTGATCGTTACGCCCTGCTTGCGCAGGGTCGGGATCAGTTCGGGGTTGGGGACGGC
>NCEF01000041.1 GCA_002280565.1 Sphingomonas sp. 32-66-10 | reverse complement strand
CGACGCCTATGCGGCAATCGCGCGGGCAAAGGGGTTCCTGCTGGTCGCTTCCTCGCCGCTGACGCGGTCGAGCTATCATGCGGGCGATGACTTTGCGAAGATGAAGGCGGCGCGCGATGCAAAGCTGGCAAAGGCGGTGGTTCCTGCCTGATGCCACGTCACGCCGAGACCCGCCGACTGCCCTATACGCCGGAACAGATGTTCGACCTGGTCGCCGATGTCGGGCGCTATGGCGAATTTCTGCCCTGGGTCAGCGCGGTACGGGTCCGGTCGAACAGCGAGACCGAGATGGTCGCGGACCTGATGGTCGGGTTCAAGGGGCTGCGCGAGACCTTTACCAGCCGGGTTCAAAAGCAACGGCCGGGGCATATCCGGGTCGAGTATCTCGAAGGGCCGCTTAAGCACCTGCACAATGACTGGAAATTCCGGCCCGACGGCGAGGGTGGGGTGCTGGTCGATTTCGAGGTCGATTTCGCGTTCAAGAACCGCGTGTTCGAAATGCTGGCGGGGCAGGTGTTCGACCGCGCGCTGCGCATGATGATCGGGGCGTTCGAACAGCGCGCGGCGGCGCTTTATTCCGGGTCGGCGGGCAGCAGCAGTTCGAGCGCGCACAGCGCCGCCTGAAGGCGAACGCCGCCGCGACCAAGATCGCCAAAGTCACGGGTGTCGGCAACGACGACGTCGGGGTCGGCATTTTTTTCGGCCCGGGCGAAGACGACATGGCCAACCGGCTTCTTGTCGCTGCCGCCGCCGGGACCGGCGACGCCGGTGATCGCGACCGCGACATCTGCGCCGCTCTGTTCCAGCGCGCCCTGGGCCATGCTCCAGGCGGTGGCGACCGAAACGGCGCCGAAGGTTTCGAGCACGTCGCGGCTGACCTTCAACTGCTTGATCTTGGCGGCGTTGGAATAGGTGACGAATCCGGCGATCAGAATCTCGGACGAGCCCGGGATTTCAGTGATCGCAGCGCAGACCAGTCCGCCGGTGCAGCTTTCGGCAATTGCCACCGTGCGACCGGCGGCGCGGTTGGTTTCGACGACGCGGCGTGCGGCGTCGACCAGCTCTTTGGGGAGAATCGTGTTCATCATTTCGGGCGGGGCATAGGGCAAAGCGGAAGCTTTGGCCCGCCTTTTCGACGGTCGGCGTCGAGCTGCGCCATGCCAACGAATACGCCTGCCAGATTCTTGGGCGGCAAGGGCGCGAGATTGGCGACAATCTTGTCCAGTTTCGGGCAATCGGCAGGTTCGATCATCTGTCCGGCGAGTGGAACAATGATCACTTTGATCGCGGGGAGGACGAACATTGATCCGGCGATGGCCTGCATATCGGGGCCGAGCAGCTTGGCGATGCCGCTGCGTGCGGCCGGAAGCGCCGGGGCAACTCCGGACTGGAGGCGGGCGGCGAATGCGGGATTGGGACGGCGGAGGAAGGCGGAAGGGGGCAGGGCGGTGCAGACGCGGCCCATCTCGCTCACCATGTCGGGCAACAAGACCTGAAACAGCGCTTCGGCCTCGCCATCGGTGAGACAGGGGCGCGGTTGAGCCTGAACGCTGGACGCGGCGAGGCCGGTCCAGAGCAGGGTGGTAACGGCAAGGTGGCGGATACGCATCGACTTACTCCGTCGTTGGCCACAGCACGCGGCCCTATCAGGGACTTGTAGCAAGGGGACGTCGTGCCAAGCCTGAACCGGCGCGCTTTATTCGGTTGCCTCCGGTAGCCGGACGGTGGCGATTGCCTGTGCCGCGATGCCTTCGCCGCGGCCGGTGAAGCCGAGGCGTTCGGTGGTGGTGGCCTTGAGGCTGACCTTGCCGAGCGGGAGGTTGAGGATTTCGGCGATGCGCGCGCGGATTGCGGCGCGGTGCGGGCCAATCTTGGGTTCCTCACAGATCAGCGTGAGGTCGATGAAGTCGATGGTGCCGCCTTCTGCCCGTACCAACGATGCGGCGTGGTCGAGGAAACGGTCGGACGCGGCGCCGCGCCATTGCGGGTCGCTGGGCGGGAAGTGCATCCCGATATCCCCGGCGCAGATCGTGCCGAGCAATGCGTCGGTGATCGCGTGCAGCGCGACATCGGCGTCGCTGTGCCCGGCCAGCCCCTTGTCATGCGGGATCAGCACGCCGCCGAGCCAGAGTTCTTCACCCGCTGCCAGGCGGTGGACGTCGTAGCCCATTGCGCTGCGGGAGATGAGGTTGGCGGCATGGCGCGCCTCCGCCGCGGCGAAATCGGCGGGGTGGGTGATTTTTTCGAGCATTGCGTCTCCGGGGACGAGTGCGACGTCATGGCCCGCGCGGCGCAACATCTGGGCGTCGTCGGTGGCTTCTTCGCCGTCGGGCCAGGCGCGGTGGGCGGCGAGGATGGCGTCGAAGTGGAAGGCCTGTGGCGTCTGGATGCGGTTGAGGCCGGCGCGGGGGACGTTGTCGCCCAGGGTTTCGGCGCCCCTGGCGAGCGTGTCGGCGACGGGGAGGGTGGGGACTGCGCCGGGTGCGTGGTCGAGTGCGGCGAGCAGGGCGTCGATCACGGATGAGGGGATGAAGGGGCGGGCGGCATCGTGGATCAGGACGCGGGTGACGCCGTTGCCTTCAAGTGCCTCCAGCCCGGCGCGGACCGAGTCGCGGCGCTCGGCCCCACCTTCGACGAAGCTGACATTTTCGAGCTGTATTGCGCTGGCGTGATCGTGCTGGCCCTCGCCGATGACGATGATGGTCCGGGTTATCACCGGGTGGGAGGTTAGCGCGGTAACACTATGCACGAGCATGGGTTTTCCGCAGAGGTTCGCGAACTGTTTTGGGACGCTTCCACCCGCTCGGACGCCTTTTCCAGCGGCGACGATGATGGCGGCGGTGGTCATGACGCGACAGTCACGCGACTGCCACGCGACAGCGAAGCGACGGGTTTGGACGGATTGGCGACGCTTGTCAGACACTTGCGCGACCCGTGCGCGACAGGATCGCGCCGCGATGTGGCGGCGGCGCGACTGCCGCGCGACGGGGTCGCGCCTGCGGTGCCGATTTGCTGGGTGGATCGTGCGGGCTGCATCCGGCCTGCCTAGCGATTGGGGCGCTTGTAGGAAAGCGGGAGGGCGGTGGCGGGGTGGCGGGGAACGATCTTCCGCGTTGGGGCGTCCTTCATGCAACCCACCAACCAGAGAGGTATGCATGGATTTCCAGTTCAACAGCGACAACCGGATCGACGGCACCGACGCGATGGCTGAACAGAGCGAAGCGCGGGTGCGCGAGCGGCTGGCGCGGTTCGAGTACCGCCTCACGCGAGTCGAGGTGCATGTTCGGGATATCGACGGGACGACAAATGGTGCCGAGGGTGTCGAGGCAGCGATCGAGGCGCGGCCTGCTGGGGCCCAGCCGGTTGCGGTGACCGACCGGGGCGCGAAGCCGGAGGCTGCGATCAATGGCGCGCTGAAGAAGCTGGTGATGCGGCTGGACAGTGATTTCGGGAAGGCCGACCGGGTTCGGTGAGTCGGTAGGAAGAAACCGGGAAGAAAGGCAGAAGAAGACCCTCCCCAACCCCTCCCGCAAGCGGGAGGGGCAAAGAAGAAGGTCGTAGTGGTCGCCCTTGCATCCCCGCCCTTGCCGCTGTAGGCGCTCGTGCCTATTTTTCGGGCACAGATGACGATGTTGAACCCCATCCAGGTCGGGCCGGTGACGGTCGAGACGCCGGTGATTCTGGCGCCGATGACGGGCGTCACCGATCTGCCGTTTCGACGGCTGGTGCGGCGCTATGGCTCCGGGCTCAACGTTACCGAGATGATCGCGAGCCAGGCGGCGATCCGCGAGACGCGGCAGTCGGTGCAGAAGGCAGCATGGGATCCGATCGAAGAGCCGGTGTCGATGCAGCTGGTCGGCTGTACCCCCTATGAAATGGGGGAGGCGGCGAAGCTGAACGAGGACCGCGGCGCGGCGATCATCGACATCAACATGGGCTGTCCGGTGCGCAAGGTGACCAACGGCGATGCTGGTTCGGCGCTGATGCGGGTGCCGGATCTGGCGGCGAAGCTGATCGAAGCCTGCGTCAAGGCGGTGTCGGTTCCGGTGACGGTCAAGATGCGCATGGGCTGGTGCCATGACAGCCTGAACGCGCCCGAGCTGGCGCGCGTGGCCGAAGAGCTTGGCGCGAAGATGGTGACGGTCCATGGCCGCACCCGCAACCAGATGTACAAGGGCAGCGCCGACTGGGCGTTCGTGCGCAAGGTCAAGGACGCGGTGTCGATCCCGGTGATCGTCAATGGTGACATCTGCACCGTCGAAGATGCACGCACCGCGCTGGCACAATCGGGCGCGGATGGCGTGATGATCGGGCGCGGTGCTTACGGCAAGCCATGGGTGCTACGGCAGGTGATGGACGCGCTATCGGGTGCGGGCGAGCGGGCGGACCCGGATATCGACGAACAATATGCCCTGATCGCAGAGCATTATGCGATGATGCTCGACCATTATGGCGAAATGACCGGCGTCAATCTGATGCGCAAGCATATCGGATGGTACACCAAGGGGCTGCCCGGGTCGGCGGAGTTCCGCAACAAGGTGAATCAGGAGCCGAAGGCCGCGACCGTGCTGGGCATGCTCGACGAATTTTATGCGCCGTTCCGCGGCATGCCGGCGCTGGGATCATGGCCGTCACGCGAAGCGGCCTGAGGCCGCCGCCGCAGCCGGGTGAGCCGGACCTGACCGAGATTTTCGGCGGGCTGCCGGTTGCCGCTCTGGTGCTCGACCCGCAGGACCGCGTGACCCGCGCCAACATGGCGTGCGAGCATCTGCTGAACCATAGCGAGAAGGCGATGCTGGGGCAGCGGCTCGACCGCATCTTTGCGCTGCCCGAGGGCTATGCCGGTCGGCGCGACGGGCATGGCTTTGCCGCGTTCGATGTCGAAATCGAGCCGACGCGCTCACCCCGCACGCGCGTCGATTTCATCGAGCAGCCGATTACCGAACATCCCGGATGGCGGATCGTGACGCTGCACCAGGCACCGACCTCGCGCCGGCTGTCGGTGGGGGCGGATCGCAGCGCGGGCGCGCGGGCGGCGGTGGGCGCGGCGGCGATGTTGGCGCATGAGATCAAGAACCCGCTGTCGGGCATTCGCGGCGCGGCGCAATTGCTGAGCGGCGACGATGATGCCGAGGCGCGGGCGGAGCTGACCCAGCTGATCACCACCGAGGTCGACCGCATCGCTGCGCTGATCGACCGGATGCAGGATTTCACCGACACGCGTCCGCCTAAACTTGCGCCGCACAATATCTATCCGCTGCTGGATCATGCGCGGCGCGTGGCGCTGGCCGGGTTTGCGCGCGGGATGGTGATCGAGGAGCGGTTCGACCCGTCACTGCCCCCGGTGATGATGGACAAGGACGCGTTTCTGCAGATCGCGATGAACCTGCTGAAGAATTCCGCCGAGGCGCTGCGCGATGTGCCCGATCCGAAGATTATCCTGTCGACCCAATACCGCCATGGCGTCGCGATGCGCCCGGGGCCGGACCAGCCGCGCCGCTGGCTGCCGATCGAATTTTCGGTGACCGATAACGGGCCGGGGGCGCCGGCGGACATCGCCAGCCATTTGTTCGAGCCGTTCGTGTCGGGCAAGCCCGAGGGCAAGGGGCTGGGGCTGCCGCTGGTCGAGAAGCTGGTGCGCGATATGGGCGGGGTGGTCGAATATGCGCGGGCAGGCGATCCGGAGATGACGGTGTTTCGGGTGAATTTGCCAAGGGCGGACGGGTGAGCGCCTCCATCCTCATCTGTGACGATGACGCCGCGATCCGCATGGTGGTGACGCAGGCGCTGCGCCGCGCGGGGCATCGCGTGACGGCGGCGGCGTCGCTGGGCGAATTGCGGCGGGAGCTGGCGGCGGCGCGGCCCGATGTGCTGGTGACCGATGTCGTGCTGCCCGATGGCAATGGGCTGGATTTCGTCGCGACCTTTACCGGTGAGATGCCCGATGTGCCGGTGATCGTGCTGTCGGCGCAGAATACGCTGTCGACCGCAGTGCGCGCGACCGAAGCGGGGGCGTTCGACTATCTGCCCAAGCCGTTCGACCTGGATGCGCTGACCGCGACGGTGGCGAGCGCGCTGGCGCGGGGGCGGCGACTGGTCGACGATCTGCCCGCGTCGGAGGAGCAGGCGGTGGCGCTGATCGGGCGATCACCCGCGATGCAGGACGTGTATCGCGTGATCGCGCGGGTGGTGTCGAACGAGCTGACCGTGCTGATTACCGGCGAGAGCGGGACCGGCAAGGAGCTGGTGGCGCAGGCGATCCACGATTTGGGACCGCGGCGGCGGGCGCCGTTCGTCGCGATCAACATGGCGGCGATCCCGCGCGAGCTGATCGAGGCCGAGCTGTTCGGGCATGAGAAGGGCGCGTTCACGGGTGCTGCGGCACGGGTGGCGGGCAAGTTCGAGCAGGCCAGCGGGGGCACGCTGTTCCTCGACGAGATCGGCGACATGCCAATGGAGGCGCAGACGCGGCTGTTGCGCGTGCTGCAGTCGGGCGAGTTCACCACGGTGGGCGGGGCGCGGGCGATCCGGGCGGATGTGCGGATCGTCGCGGCGACCAACAAGGATTTAATGAACCAGGTCGTGTCCGGGCAGTTTCGCGAGGATCTGTTCTACCGCCTGAACGTCGTGCCGATCGCGCTGCCGGCGTTGCGCGAGCGGCGGCAGGATATCCGGCTGCTGGCGCGGCATTTTCTGGACCGCGCGGTCGAGGACGGGTTGCCGCGCAAGCATGTCGGCGACGATGCGATTGCGGTGCTTGAGGCGCATGACTGGCCGGGCAATGTGCGCGAGCTGGAGAACCTGATGCGGCGCATGGCCGCTCTGCACCGCGACGAGTGGATCGACGGCGATGCGGTGCGCGCGATGCTGGGCGAGGGCAGCGGGCTTGCCGCGCCGACGCGCGATGCGGGGATCGAGGCGGCGGTGATCGCGCGGCTGACCCGGCTCGCGGCGGAGGAGCCGGCGGTGCTGGAGGACGGGACGCTGTATGACCGCATCATCGGCGAGGTCGAACGCCCGCTGATCGAAGCGATGCTGGCGCGGCACGGGCACAACCAGCTACGCGCGGCGCGGGCGCTGGGGATCAACCGCAATACGTTGCGCAAGCGGCTGGATACACTAGGCATCGATGTAGGCGGACGGCTGGACGACCCGGCCTAGCGGCGGAATTGGCCCGTTTAGCGACAGGTTGAGCGACAAGTGTGTTTTCATGGCAACAAGGTTGTTGTAGCCATGTCACGATGGATGTTGCCGCAAAGCCACTGATCGACGCGGATGGTTCCCGTTGGCGGGTCAGCATCACCCCGTTCGTCGAGCTGCTGGTCCTGGGCATTGCGCTGGCGGTGCTGCTGACGAGCTATTTCGTGGTGAGCGGGAATACCGGGTCGCAGCGGCTTTTGACCCCGCCGCTGGTGGCGCTGTTGCTGGTCGGTAACCTCATTCCGCTGGTGGCGCTGATCGTGCTGGTCGGGCGGCGCGTGGCGATGCGGCGTGCGGCGCGGTCGCCGCTGGGCGGGCGGGCGCGGTTGCATGTGCGGCTGGTGGCGATCTTCTCGATCCTGGCGAGCGTGCCGACGATCTTTGTATCGATCGTGGCGTCGTTGCTCTTCCAATATGGCGTCGAGTTCTGGTTTTCGGACCGGGCACGGTCGATGCTGGAGAATGCATCGGCGGTCGCGATAGGCAGTTTTGACGATCTCAAATATCGCGTCGGCGAAAATGCCGACAAGATGGCCCTGGATATCGCCGTCGAACTCATCGAGACGCCGATCGACGCGCCCATTTTCACCCGCTTTTTCGCGTTCCAAACGCAGCAGCGTGAATTGTCAGAAGCAGCATTGTTGCGGGAAACACCATCGGGTGAATTTCAGACGCTCGCGATTCTGAACCCCTATGAAGCGCTGATCGAGCAACAGATCAGCCGTGACGCCATCCGAAAGATCAAGGCCGGCGAGACGAAGGCGGTCGTCGAAGACGCGGGTGGGCGCGTTCGCGCGCTGATCCGACTGCCGCAATCGCCCGACCTGTACCTCTATGTGGCGCGCGTGGTCGATCCGGTGTTGTTCGAGCGCAGGACTCGCGCCGAGTCGGTGCTGGCCGATTACAAGACGTTGACCGAACGGTCGCGCGCGCTCCAACTGCAGTTCAACGTCGCGCTCTTGCTGATTTCGGTGCTGGTCGTGGGCCTTGCTGTCTGGGCTGCACTGGAGATCGCCGATCGCCTCGTCCGCCCCGTCGGCGATCTGGTGAAAGCGGCGCGCGAGGTGGCAGACGGCGACCTGGGCACCCGGGTGCCGACGCCGCGGGCTGACGACGAGATCGGAACGCTCGCGACCGCCTTCAACCGGATGACCGACCGGCTGCAGGAGCAGACCAATGCGCTGGTCGACGCCAATGCCGAATCCGAAAGCCGCCGCGCGCTGATTGAGGCGGTGATGTCGGGGGTGACGGCGGGCGTGCTGTCGATCGACGCGGAGCGGCGGATTCGGCTGATCAACAGCTCCGCCATGGTGCTGTTGCAGCCGGGCGATGCGCCGGTGGGCAAGCTGCTGGCCGAAGTCGCGCCGGAGCTGGACGCGGTGCTGGGCGGGGAGACTCGCGAGGATATCGTGCAGCTGACCAGCAGGGGCGAGGCGCGGACGCTGGCGGTGAAGATCACCCGCGATGAGGCGGGTCAGGTGCTGACGTTCGATGATATCACCCAGCAACTGCTCGACCAGCGCCGCGCGGCCTGGTCCGACGTGGCGCGGCGCATCGCGCATGAGATCAAGAATCCGCTGACCCCGATCCAGCTTGCCGCCGAGCGGCTGCAGCGGCGCTATGGCAAGAAGATCGAGAGCGAC
>NCEF01000064.1 GCA_002280565.1 Sphingomonas sp. 32-66-10 | reverse complement strand
CATGAGCGGGATGGAGGGGATGTCCGGTATGGCGGACGAGAACCCGGTCGCAAAGCGCGGGCCGGATCCCACGTTGATGCAGAATGCCTCGCGCAACCTGTGGAAGCTCACCGGGTGGAAAGAGCCCACCGATCACGGAACGAAGGCGGTAGGCGCTGCGATGGCCGGCATGGCTGGGATGGGGGGCGACCAGATGAGCGGCGCTATGCCAGGGATGGACCATAGCCAAATGGCGGCGGGCGCTGCCGGGATGGCGGGCATGGACCATGGTCAGATGAGCAGCGGCGGCATGGCCGGGATGGATCATGGGTCAGGCGGCAGCATGGACATGAACATGCGCAACCCCAAGAACGCGCCCGGCGTCAAGATGGGGCCGGGGACGGGCAATATGGAGCGCTACATGTGGGGCTTTGACGGCCAGAAGATGAGCGACCCTGCCGACCCCATCCCGTTCCGCAAGGACGAGCGCGCGCGCGTTACCCTGGTCAATGACACGATGATGCCGCACCCCATCCATTTGCACGGCCACTTCTTCGAGTTGGTGACCGGACATGGCGACTTTGGGCCTCGCAAGCACACTGTGAATGTGGCGCCAGGCGGTAAGATGACATTCGACGTAACGGCCGATGCGCCCGGCGACTGGGCGTTCCACTGCCACAATCTCTATCACATGACCGCGGGGATGATGCGTGTCGTGACGGTTCGCCCGATGGGCGAGGAGAATCGCGATGCAGCCTAAGTTCCTCCTGATCGCCGGCGGCGCGGCGCTTGGCCTCGCAACGCCGGCGGCCGCGCAGATGGACCATTCCAACATGCCCGGCATGAAGATGCCGCCGCCAAAGGCGCCAGCGGTAAAAAAGCCTGCCGCCAAGAAGCCCTCAGCGACCAAGCCCGCCGTGCACAAGGAGTCCGCGAAGCCTGCCGCCAGGTCGACACCGCGCGCGAAGGCGGGATCGGGGGCCAAGCCTGCCGCAAGTCGGTCCGCCAAGCCTCCGGTCGGTGGACCGGCTGTTGCTGATCCTCACGCCGGTCATGACATGTCCGCCATGCCCGGTATGAATATGCCTGAAGCCAAACCTGATGCCAGTTCGGGGCACGACATGTCCGCGATGCCAGGTGCGTCCGGCGGCGCCAACCCCGCTGAGCCAGGTGCTATGCAAGGCATGGACCATGGATCGATGCCGGGAATGGGCCAAAGTTCGGGCGCGATGCAAGGCATGCCGGGACACGGCATGGGAAGCATGCCCTCAGCCACGGGCGCGGCGATGATCGGCACCAACCTTCAGGCCGGCACCGCTCCGCCGCCGCCCATCCCGACCGATCGGGCCGCGGACCAGGTCTACTCTGCCGCTGCTATGGCGCATTCGCAGCAGCATCTGCGGTCGATGCACGGCGGGCAGAATTTCTCCCAGGTCATATTCAATCTGGCTGAAGTCCAGATCCGGGACGGTCGCGATGGTTACCGGTGGGACGGCAGTGCCTGGTATGGGGGTGATATCAACCGGCTGGTGCTCAAGACCGAGGGCGAAGGGAATATCGGGGGAAGTCTGGAAGCGGCGGAGGTACAGGCGCTTTATTCGCGCGCCATTGGCCCATACACCGATATACAGCTTGGCGTCCGCTACGATTTCAAGCCCAACCCCTCGCGCGTCTATGCGTCGGTCGGCTTCGAAACGCTGGCACCCGGCTTCTTCGATGTCGAGGGCGCACTGTTCCTGTCCAACAAGGGCGACCTGCTGGGGCGCCTGGAAGGTTATTACGATCAGCGGATCACGCAGCGGCTGGTTCTTCAGCCACGCGCCGAACTCAACTTCGCCGCGCAGGACGTGCCGGAAATCGGCATCGGCTCAGGCCTTTCCACGGCCGAACTCGGTCTGCGTCTCCGCTACGAGATCAGGCGCGAGTTCGCGCCCTATGTGGGCATATCGTACGACCGCAGCTTCGGGGACACAGCCCGCTTCGCGCGCGCCGAAGGCCAGGGCGCGGCGTCGACCAGCCTCGTTCTGGGCATTCGCACATGGTTCTAAGGCCAACTAGTCTTGTTGCGTTGGCCAAGGCCAAGAAGGAGAAATCGATGTTCAAGGCAGTAACGCTTCTGGCTCTGGCCGCGATGTCGGCGAGCCCCGCTTTGGCTCAGCAGGGCATGGACCACTCGAAAATGCAAGGCATGAACCACGACAACATGCCTGGCATGAACACGCCCTTCATGCCCGCCGAAATGGCGATGCATGAAAAGATGATGAAGGCCAAGGGCGCTAATGCGAGCGAGACGTGGGTCCGCAAGATGATCGAGCATCACCGCGGTGCGATCGCCATGTCGCAGATCGTT
>NCEF01000011.1 GCA_002280565.1 Sphingomonas sp. 32-66-10 | reverse complement strand
TATTATTGTATTTTCTTCTCCTTTTGCTTGCTTTTTCCTTAGTTTCTTCAACTATTTTACACTTAATAGTCTTTACATTCTTTTGAACATTCGAATACCAAACCCGACGCGCCCTCGACCTCGATCCCGTCAAGGTTCGCCTGCGCCTTGGTCAGCTCGTTCTGGACGTTCTGCGCCATCGCCATGATGTCTTCGATACTCTTCACCCAACTCTCCTGTTTTCGCGGGTCCAGCCGATCAGCTCGGCATCGGGAAAGGCTTCGAGCGCGGCGGCAACCACGGGCGAGGCCAGCACCGCATCGCGCTCCGCCGCCTCGCGCTCCGCGCGCTCTTCGTTCAACGTCTTCTGGCCCGGCGCATCGGTGACCCGCAGCGACCAGCGCTTGCCCAGTACGCGCCGCAACGTGCTCTCGAAATCATGGACCAGATCGGCGGGCAGCCCATGGCTGCTGACCTCGACCACCGGTTCTTCCAACCGGATCGGGCGGACAAGGTTCCGCACGCGCGCGGCCAGATGCTCCTCATGCGCCGCCGCCAGCCGCTCGACCAGTTCGGCCATGCTGCGCGGCGCGGGCGCTTCGACGGGTGCGCTTGGGGCGGCAGCGGGTGCGGGGCCGCCCATCGGCGCGCCCTCGGCAATCTTGCGCGCCAGCTCGCCCGGATCGGGCAGGGTCGAGGCGTGGATCACGCGCAGCAGCGCCATTTCGCACGCCTCGATCGGCAGCGCGGCGCGGATCACCTCGTCATGCCCCTTGAGCAGCAATTGCCATAGCCGATGCAGCGCCGGAAAACCGAGCTTCCCCGCCCATTCGGCCAGCGCCGCGCTCTCCTCGGTCGCCTGGCCCGGGATCACGGCATTGCCGAGCTTCGCCAGCGTCACGCGGTGGACCATCTCCAGCAGCGATTTCAGCACCGCCTGCGGATCGACCCCCAGATCATATTGGCCGCGCAGCGCCGCCAGCGCACCCGCGGCATCGCCCGCGATCACTTGGCCGAACAGGTCGCGGATCGCATTGCGGTCGGACAGGCCGAGCATGTCGCGCACCGCATCCGCCGTGACCGCCCCGCCCTCCATGCCGGCATGGGCAATCGCCTGATCGAGGATCGAGAGGCCGTCGCGCGCCGACCCTTCCGCCGCGCGCGCGATCATCGCCAGCGCCTCGGGCTCGGCCTGCGCACCTTCCTTCGCGACCACTTCGCCGAAATGCGCAGCGAGCTTTTCCGCCGGAATCCGCCGCAGATCGAAGCGCTGGCAGCGCGACAGCACCGTGACCGGCACCTTCTGCACCTCGGTCGTCGCGAACAGGAATTTCACATGTCCCGGCGGCTCTTCCAGCGTCTTGAGCAACGCGTTGAACGCGTTCTTCGACAGCATGTGCACTTCGTCGATGATGTAGATTTTGTACCGCGCGCTGACCGCCGAATAGCGCGACGCATCGATGATCTCGCGGACATCGTCGACGCCGGTATGGCTGGCGGCGTCCATCTCGATCACATCGATATGCCGCCCCTCGGCAATCGCGCGGCACGGCTCGCACACCCCGCACGGGTCGATCGTCGGTCCGCCCTGCCCGTCCGGACCGATGCAGTTCAGCGCCTTGGCGATCAGCCGCGCGGTCGACGTCTTGCCGACCCCGCGCACGCCGGTCAGCAGGAACGCATGCGCCAGCCGGTCGCGCCGAATCGCGTTCCCCAGCGTCTGCACCATCGCATCCTGCCCGATCAGCTCGGCAAAGGTCTGCGGCCGGTATTTGCGCGCCAGCACACGATACACGCTGTCGCGCGGCTGGGGCGGTTCGTCGAGGCCAAGGAGTGAATCGGACATTGCGAAGGACCCTAGCGGGTCATGCGGCGCGCGTCATGTGGGGAAGGTGGGAGCCGGGACGACCCGACACGAAAATCGTTACGGCTGCTTCCTTCCGGATCTGACCGGGTTGGCGACGGCATCGTCCGCCCGACTCCCGCGGCGCAGATAGGCCGACTATCGCGCGATTGCAATGACTCCGCCGCATCGCGCTGCTAAGCCGCTGCACGATGCGCATTTTGTTGCTGGGCGCCGGGGGGTTCATCGGCCGGCATATCCTGTCCGAATTGCTGGCGAGCGGGCATCAGGTGCGCGCGGTCGCGCGCGACGTGACGCGGCTGCGCGAGGCCGAGCCGGGCGCGGAGTGGGTCGCGATCGACCTCGCCCGCGCTACCGATCCTGAAGGCTGGCGCACGCATCTGTCCGGCATCGACTGCGTGGTCAACGCCGCCGGCGTGCTGCGCGGGCCGGAGATGCAGGCGGTCCATGTCGACATGCCGCACGCGCTCCACGCCGCGTGCAAGCGGGCGGAAGTCCGCCGCGTCATCCTGATTTCCGCCGTCAGCGCGCGGCCCGATGTCGCGACCGACTATGCCGCGACCAAGCTGGCGGGCGAGGCGGCGCTGCGCGACTCGGGCCTGCGCTGGACGATCTTCCGCCCCTCGCTAGTGATCGCGGAGGGCAGCTATGGCGGCACCTCGCTTCTGCGCGGCCTCGCCGCCCTGCCCTTGGCTCAGCCGCTTCCGGGCGAGGGCGACTTCGCCTTGTCGCCGATCCACGCCGACGATCTCGCCCGCTCGGTGCGCCTGGCGTGCGAGGATCTGTGGTTTGTCGCCCAGAGCTTTGAACCCGCCGGGCCGGAAACGCTCAGCCTGCGCGAGTTGATGACGCGCTACCGCACCTGGCTCGGCCTCGGCCCCAGCCGCTTCGTCCGCGTGCCGATGCCGGTCATGCGCGCGCTCGGACGGATCGGCGACCTTGCCGGGTCCGGCCCGGTCTCGACCAACAGCCTGACCCAGCTCGTCGCGGGGAACGCCGCCGACGGTGCCGCCTTCGCCCGGGCGGTCGGCTTCCGCCCGCGCAGCGTGGCCAGGCGATGCGCGACCGCGCCGCCGGGGTGCAGGACCGCTGGCACGCGCGCCTGTTCTTCCTCGCCCCCGCGATCCGCTGGGGCCTCGCGCTGCTGTGGCTCGCCTCGGCGCTGCTCGGCCTGTTCGCGGGGCGCGCGCAGACGCTCGCGTGGCTCGCCGCAATCGGCGCGCCCGAGGGTGCCGCACTCCCGCTCCAGATCGGCACCGCCCTGCTCGACCTCGCCATCGCCGCGCTTGTCCTGCGCGACCGCACCGCGCGCACCGCGACCGCAGTCCAGCTCGCAGTGGTCGCCGGATACACGCTGGTCCTGACCCTCGGCCTGCCCGCACTCTGGACCGATCCGCTCGGACCGCTGCTCAAGAACCTCCCGATCCTGCTGCTGATCCTCGTCCATGGCGCCATTGGAGACCGACGATAACCTATCTGCTGGTCAAATGGGTGCATATCCTCAGCTCCACCGTGCTGTTCGGCTTCGGCGCAGGCACCGCCTGGTATCTGTGGAACGCGCATCGCAGCGGCGATCCGGCGACGATTGCCAGCGTCGGCACGATGGTGGTGCGGGCCGACTGGATCTTCACCGGCACCAGCGGCGTGGTTCAGCCGGTCAGCGGCCTGATCCTGCTCCATCTGCTCGGCAAATCGCTGACCGAAAGCTGGGTACTGGCCAGCGTCGCGCTCTATCTGCTCGCCTTCGCCTGCTGGGTGCCGGTGGTCGGCCTGCAGATCCGTGCCCGCGACCTCGCCCGCGCCGCGCTCGCCAGCGGCCAGCCGCTGGGCCCGGACTATCGCCGCGCGATGCGGCTGTGGTTCATCCTCGGCTGGCCCGCATTTCTCGGCCTGACGGCGGTCTTCTGGTTGATGGTCGCCAAACCGCAATTGTGGTGAGCGGTCAGCTGAGGTGGCGACGCGGGTCCATTGCCGAATGAAGGATGCGAACAACGCGAACCCGCCGCCCCTCGATACGATAATAGAGAATGTGCGAACCCGCTGGCCAGCGGCGTAACGCCCGTCGTCCATAGAAGCGCTCGGGACCAAGTGCGGGGTTGTCACACAGCAGCATGCATCGCGCACGCATCCCAGTGATATAGGCATCGGCCTGCTCGACGCCCCATTCGATCGCTGAGTAGCGCCAGATTTGCTGAAGGTCGTCCTCAGCGCGTTTGGCGAATTTCAGCTCGAGCGAAATCGCGCGCGTTCCTCGGCGACGATCTGGTCGAACGTCTTATCGCTCAACCCACTCGCCTCGCCCTCTTCGAGCGCAGCGATCAGTTCGGTGCTCGGCTCGCCTTCACCCTGTACACTCAGATCCGACCGGATCAGATCGCGGACATAGTCGCTGATATCGGCATACAGCCCGTCGCGGATGCGCGCGTCAACCAGCGGCTTCATATCCTCCGGCAAGGAAATCCGCATTTCGATCATGGCTGCAATGTCCCCCCTGCCGACCGCGCTGTCAATCACCCGAACAGCGCCCCGACCAGCTCCCCCACCTTCGCATGCGCGGCATTCGCCTTCGCCGACTCCAGCCCCGGCGCGTCGAGGTAACAGGCGATCAGGATCGGCTTGCGCCCCGGCGGCGTCGCGATCGCGATGGTGTTGAAATAGCCCTCGCCGCTCGTCCCGGTCTTGTCGCCGACGCGCCAGTCCTTGGGCAGCCCGGCGCGCAGCCGCGCCTTGCCGGTGGGCGAAGCCTCCATCCAGCCAATCAGCTTTGCCCGCGACGCCGGCGTCAGCACATCACCGAGCAGCAACCGGTTCATCAGCCACAGCATCGCATCGGGCGTCGTCGTGTCGCGCACCTCGCCATTGCGGACATTGTTGAGCGACGGCTCGTCACGGTCCGACCGGGTCAGCTTGTCGCCCGCGTCGCGGATGAACTTGGTCAACCCACGCGGCCCGGCGATCTGCCCGAACAACAGGTTCGCCGCGCTATTGTCGCTCATCACCACGGCGGCTTCGCACAAGGCGTCGATCGACATCGCGCCCTTGGCCAGGTTCGCCTTCACCACCGGCGCGTAATCGAGCAGGTCAGCCTCACCGAAGCGAATCTCGTTCGCGAGGTTCAGCTCGCCGCGATCCACCCGCGCCAGCACTGCGGCGACCAGCGGCATTTTGAACGTCGAGCACATCGCAAAGCGCGCCTCGGCCCCGTCCGAAAAGCGTCGCCCGGTGCCGCTGTCATACACCGCAACGCCCAGCCGCCCCCCGGTCTCGGCACGGATGCGGTCGAACGGCCCGATCTTTTGCGCAAAGGCTGGCAAGGCAGCGAGCGCGCTGGCGCCCACAATCACGGTGCGGCGAGTCGTCATCATCATCGTCCCTGCATATCACGATGTTCTGAAGGCAGGCTGACCGTCAGCCCGTCCAGCTCCGGCGTCAGCACGATCTGGCACGACAGGCGGCTGGTCCGCGTCGCCCCGACGGCAAGGTCGAGCATATCCTCTTCCTCCTCGCTGGCACGCGGCAGCCGCGCGAAATCCGCCGCCGCGACGATGACGTGACAGGTGGAGCAGGCCATCTGCCCCTCGCACGTCCCCTCCAGCGGCATGCCGCGCGCCTGGCCGACCTCGAGCAACCGGTCGCCCGGTGCAGCCTCGGCTTCGACGGCCAGATCGCCGTCGGGCGTCAGGAACCGCACCTTGATCATGCGGCGATCCGCTGCGCGCGGGCGGCGGCGTCGATGCGCTGGATGGCGTCCAACAGTTCCTCCTCATTGGTGTAGCGGCCAAAGCCCAGCCGGATGCTCGACCGCGCCTCGGCATCGCTCAGGCCCAAAGCCTGCAACACATGGCTCGGCCGCCCCGATCCGCTGGCACAGGCCGACCCGGCCGAAAACGCGATATCGCGCAGCTCGGACATCAGCCGCGCCACGTCCAGCCCCGGATAAAACAGGTTGAGATTGCCGGGATAGCGCTCATCCTTCGACCCGTTGAGCGTCCAGCCCGCGCTGCCCAGCGCCTGAAACCCCGCGCGAAACAGCTGCGCCGCATGCGCGCGATCCGCGCCGAAGCGCTGCTTGGTCAGCGCCGCCGCCGCGCCAAACCCGGCGCACAAGGCGGGCGACAACGTCCCCGATCGTCCCCCCGGCTCCTGCCCGCCGCCGTGCATCAAAGGCTCCAACGTCACGCCCTCGCGCACCCACAATGCCCCGACGCCCTTCGGGCCATGCACCTTGTGCGCCGACACCGCGACCAGATCGACGCCGTCGGGGATCGCCACGCGGCCAAATCCCTGCACCGCGTCGGTCAGCATCAGCGCGCCCGCCGCCTTGGCCAGCTCCGCCAGCGCCTCGACCGGCTGGATCACCCCGACCTCGTTATTGACCAGCATCGCCGCGACCAGCCCCGTCCCCGGCCCGATCGCCGCCCGCGCGGCATTGATATCGACCAGCCCCTCCGGCCCGACCGGCAGCACCGTCACGTCCCGCCCGCGCCGCGCCTCTGCCGCCACCGTGTCGAGCACGGCGGCATGCTCGGTCGCGATCGTTACGATCCCGCCGCTGCTACCCTTGATCGCCCAGTTCAGCGCCTCGGTCGCGCCACTCGTAAAGCTCACCGTCCCGCCAGCGGGCATCAGCCCCGCGACCTGCTCCCGCGCCACCTCGACCGCTGCCTTCGCCTTGCGCCCGGCCGCATGGGCCGAATGCGGATTGGCGAAATTCTCCGTCATCCACGGTGCCATTGCGGCCAATGCCTCGGGTGCCAAGGGCGTCGTTGCCTGATAATCGAGATAGATCATGCCGCCCGCGCCCGCGCTTCCTCGGCGACCGTGCGCCACAACGCCGCGAACGCATCGACGTCAGCCTCGCTCGTCCCGCGCCCAAAGCTCACCCGCACCACTTCGCGCAGCGCCGGTTCGTCCCAGCCCATCGCGGTCAGCACATGGCTGGGGCGCAGACTGCCCGACGCGCACGCGCTGCCCGCCGACACCGAAATCCCGGCGAGATCGAACCGGATCAGCTGCGCCGCCGACGACACGCCCGGCATGCGATACGCGCCGATCAACGGGCTGCGCGGACTCGCCGCCCCGACCACCTCGACGCCGGGCAGTGCTGCCTCCAGCCGCGCACGCAGCCGCGCCATCGCGCCCAAATCCTCCGGAACCGCCAGCGCGGCGGCATAGCCCAAAGCGCCGGGGAGATTCTCCGTCCCCGCGCGATAGCCCTTTTCCTGCCCCCCGGTCGGGATCAGCTTGCCAAAGTCCCGCACCAGCAGCGCGCCCATGCCAGGCGGCCCGCCGCGCTTGTGCGCCGACACCACCACCAGATCGGCCTGTTTGATCGCGGGATCGGCGCCGGCCGGCATCTGCGCCGCATCGACGATCAGCGTCCCGCCCGCCGCATGGACGATCTCGGCAATCTCGGCGATCGGCTGGCGCACCCCCGTCTCGCTGTTCGCCCATTGCACGCACAATGCCGTGTCCGACCCGACCGCCCCCTTCAGTGCGTCGCGGTCGAGTATGCCCTGCGCATCGACCGGCAGCGTCCGCACGCCCTCCGCCAGCCGCAGCACCGCATCATGCTCGACCGCCGTGATCAGCGTCGCCCGCGCCATGCTCCGCCGCAGCGCGATGTGCAGCGCCTCGCTCGCCCCGCTAGTAAAGATCAGCTCGTGCGGCCAGCCATAGGCGCCGGCCACCGCGCGCCGCGCGCCTTCCAGCGCAGCACGCGCCGCGCGCCCCTCGGCATGCGGCGAGGACGGATTGGCCCAATGCGCCATGCCTTCAGTCACCGCAGCCCGTGCCTCGGGCAGCATCGGCGTGGTCGCGGCATGGTCCAGATAGATGCGGTCGGTCAGGAGAATCGTTCCAATTGCTTGTCGGGGCGTGAAGTCTATATAGCCTGCACCCGTTTCCGCGCTACCGCGCGCCCATCATAGAGCAGGTCCACTTTGCCCGAAGTCATCATTCCCGGTCCCGAAGGCCGCCTCGAAGGGCGTTTCGCCCCCGCCCCCCGTCCCCGCGCACCGGTCGCGATGATCCTGCATCCGCATCCCAATGCCGGCGGCACGATGAACAACCGCATCGTGCAGGAGCTCTACAAGACCTTCCAGCGCCGCGGCTTCGCGACGTTGCGCTTCAACTTCCGCGGCGTCGGCAAGAGCCAGGGGACGTTCGACAACGGCATCGGCGAGCTGAGCGACGCCGCGTCGGCGCTCGACTGGGTGCAGAGCTTCCACCCCGAAGCCTCGACCACCTGGATCGCCGGCGTCAGCTTCGGCGCGTGGATCGGCATGCAGCTGCTGATGCGCCGCCCGGAAATCCGCGGCTTCATCTCCGTCGCGCCGCCCGCCAACATGTACGACTTCACCTTCCTCGCCCCCTGCCCCAGCTCGGGCATCATCATCCAGGGTGAGGGTGACGAAGTGGTGACGCCGAACGCGGTGCAGAAGCTGGTCGACAAGCTGCGCACGCAAAAGCACATCACCATCCACCACGACACGATTCCCCACGCCAACCATTTCTTCGAACATGAAATGGACCAGCTGATGCGCAGCGTGGACAATTATCTCGACATGCGCCTCGACCCCAATTCGCCGATCCGGTGATCGGGCCGGACTCAGCGACGATCGACCGCGGTCTGGGCGCATTGCTTGGACTCGCTGTTGGTGACGCGCTGGGCACGACGCTTGAGTTCTCCGCACGCGATTCCGGGCCGCCGCTGACCGATATGGTTGGCGGCGGCCCGTTTTCTTTGGAACCCGGCCAATGGACCGACGACACCGCGATGGCGCTCGCGCTGGCGGAGACGCTCGTAAGGCATGACCAGTTCTATCCGCAGGCGTGCATGAATCGCTTCGTGAACTGGTACCGCTGGGGCGCACATAGCTGCACCGGAACCTGTTTCGACATCGGCATCACCACGCGGACCGCGATCGAGGTTGCTGAAGAAACGGGCGAGCCCTTTTCCGGGCCGACCCATTCACGCAGCTCCGGCAATGGATCGCTCATGCGCCTTTCACCGGTCGCGCTGTGGGGCTGGGATCGTGACGCCGCGCTGGTCGCTCGGGTCGCCCGAGATCAGAGCCGCCTGACCCACGGCGCAGATGAATGCCTCGCCGCATGCGAAGGTTTCGCCGCGCTGCTCGTCCGGGCAATCCGTGGCGAACCGAAGGCCACGCTACTCGCGCCGCAACAGGTCGATGCCCCCCGTGCCGTGGCGGAGATATTCGGCGGCGCTTGGCAGGAAAAGGCGCGATCACAGATCAGCTCGAGCGGCTATGTCGTTCACAGCCTCGAGGCTGCGTTATGGTGCGTCGGCAACTCCGATGGCTTCGACGAGGCGGTGCTGCTCGCCGCGAATCTTGGGGATGACGCCGATACCGTCGCGGCGATCACCGGGCAGCTTGCTGGCGCAGTCTACGGGGCCGGGGCCATTCCCGCGCCATGGCGCGCTCGGCTTGCCTGGTGGGATGAAATCAGCGCGGTCGGGCTGCGACTCCTCACTGAACGCTGACTGTCCGGCACCTCTATCCTTTTGAACGCGACCGAAGCATGATCGCCCCATGAAGCAATCCACCGCGATCAAGATCGCCGCCGGCGTCGCCGCTGCCACCATTGGTGGCCTGTTCCTCTACTCCCGCGCGACGCGCCCGCCGGTGATCAATCCGAAGGTGCCGGAGCCGGCCAAGCCGGTCGACCTGACGCGGTACGCCGGAACCTGGTACGAACTCGCCCGGCACGAGAACCGCTTTCAGAAGGGGATGGATTCGGTCACCGCCGACTATGGCCTCGAGCCGAACGGCAAGGTCAGCATTGTCAACAGCGGCATCCGCACCGGCGAAACCGAACGCGACGTCAGCGAAGGCACCGCGATCGTCGCCGACGAAGATACGAACGCCAAGCTCAAGGTCTCGTTCTTCGGCCCGCTCTACACCGGCGATTACTGGGTGCTCGACCATGGCGACGACTACGATTGGTCGATCGTCGGCGAGCCGTCGGGCCGCTACCTCTGGCTCCTTGCCCGCGATCCCCGGCCCGACCCGGCGCTGCTCCAAACGCTGCTTACCCGGGTCGAGGAACTCGGCTACGACCGCTGGGCGCTGCGCATCACGCAGCAGGGTTGATGGACCGGATCGACATCACCGTCACCGGCGGATGCCAGTGCGGCGCGGTCCGCTACCGCGCGACCGCGATGCTCGACAATGCCCATCTGTGCCATTGCCGCATGTGCCAGAAGGCGACCGGCGGCCTGTTCGCCGCGCTCGTCGCCGCGCCCAATGATGCGCTGATCTGGACGCGCGGCACCCCGGCCACGTTTCGCAGCTCCGCGCATGTCGATCGCGGCTTCTGCGCCGCTTGCGGCACGCCGCTCTTCTATCGTGGCGAGACCGGGCGCACCAACCTCACCATCGGCTCGCTCGACACCCCCGCCGCCTTTCCGCCGAAAACGCAGATGGGCAGCGAATCGCGCATGCCGTGGTTCGCCGACTTGCCCGCGCTACACAACGAAGGCGCAACCGAAGCGCAGGACCCCGGCTGGGCCGCCGCAATTGCCGCAAGCAACAATCAGGCGCCCGACGGCGGCTAGCCCGCTAAACCGTCCAGATCAGCACATTCCCGACCAGCACCACCGCGCACACGATCATCAGCACCCCCTTGGTGCGGTCGCCCTTGCGGATCATCGTCACCCCGCCCCACACCAGCACCACTGCCGCGATCAGCAGCAGCGACAGGGTCATGTTGGCGGCGGGGGACAATTCGGGGCGCATGCGGGCTTCCTGCCGTTCTTTCCCGCGCCCGTCGAGTCGCAGGTTGGTTAATGCGATTGACTCGCAAAACCCGCCCTGCCAAGGGCCGCTGAAAGTTTAGCCTTTCCCCGCCCTAGCCAGAAAAGGTTGCGCCGCGCACCGCTGGCATCTAGCCGAGCCCGCAATGTCTGACCGTAACGCCATCCCCCTCGCCCCGTCCGCCGCGCTCACCGTGGAGACCGTGCTCAGCGTCCGTCACTGGAACGAGCACCTGTTCAGCTTCACCATCACGCGTCCGCAAAGCTTCCGCTTCCGCTCGGGCGAATTCGTGATGCTCGGCCTGCCCGGCGAAGGCCGACCGCTGCTGCGCGCCTATTCGATCGCCAGCCCCGCCTGGGCCGAGGAGCTCGAATTCCTCTCGATCAAGGTGCCCGACGGCCCGCTGACCTCGAAGCTCCAGCTGATTCAGCCCGGCGACCAGCTGTTCCTCGGCCGCAAGCCGACCGGCACGCTCGTCACCGACGCGCTGCTCCCGGGCAAGCGGCTGTTCTTCCTCTCGACCGGCACCGGCCTCGCCCCGTTCCTCAGCCTCGCGCGCGATCCCGACGTCTATGAGATGTTCGATCAGATCCAGCTGGTCCACTCGGTCCGCCGCGTCAGCGACCTCGCCTTCCGCGAGGAGCTTGAGGCGCAACTCGCCGGCGACCCGCTGGTGCAGGATCAGGCTTTGGTCCAGTTCAGCTACCTGCCCACCGTCACGCGCGAGCCGTTCCCGACCAATCAGCGCATCGGCACGCTGATCGAAAATGGTGCGCTGTTCACCGGCCCCAACATGGCGGGCGAAAAGCGCCTCGACCCCGAAACCGACCGCATCATGCTGTGCGGCAGCATGGAGATGATCAAGGATCTCTCCGCGATGCTCGATCGTCTGGGCTTCGAAGAAGGCTCGAACAGCAAGCCCGGCCACTACGTCATCGAACGCGCCTTCGTCGGCTGAGCCATGAAAATCCTCCCCCGCCAGGGGGAGGATTGTTGACAATCCCCGATTGCCCACCCGGCAATGGTAACGCTATCATCCCCTCCGACACAGTATCGGAGAGGACGGCGATGCCCCACACCACCCTGTCACGACGCAGCTTCATCGAGAGCACCGGTGCCCTCGCTGCCACGCTGACCGCGTCTGCCAGCGTCGCCACGCCCCTCCAATCCAGCACCGCCGCCCAGCTCAAGGGCCTCCCCCTCCCCGGCGGCGTCCGCCTCCCCACCACCCCGCCGCGCCGCAAGCGCGACGACAGCGTCGGCATCGCGATCGTCGGCCTGGGCGGCTACGCCCTCAACCAGATCATGCCGCGCATCGATCAGGCCGAGCGCGCGCACATCGCAGCGCTCGTCTCCGGCAATCCCGAAAAGCTCGCCCAGGTCGGCGACGCGTACGGCGTTCCACCCGACGCGCGCTATTCCTATGCGGATTTCGACAAGATCGCCGCCGACGACCGCATCCAGGCGGTCTACATCATCCTGCCCACCGCCTTTCACGCCGACTTCACGATCCGCGCCTTTGCCGCGGGCAAGCATGTCCTGTGCGAAAAGCCGATGGCGCTCTCCAGCGCCGAATGCGAAGCGATGATCGCCGCCGGCCGCCGTGCCAACCGCACGCTGATGATCGCCTATCGCTGCCATTTCGAGCCGTACAATCTCGAGGCGATGCGCCTGATGCGCGAGAAAGCGGTCGGCACCATCCGGCTGATCCGCACCGACCAATCCTATCGCGCCGGCCCCACCACCCCGGCCCAGAACTGGCGCTTCAACCGCGCGCTGGCCGGCGGCGGCCCGCTTGAGGATTACGGCATCTACGGCCTGCAATCCGCGCTCTACCTCAGCGGCGAGATGCCCGACAGCATCAGCGCCACGACCTTTCAGCCCAAGGGCGACCCGCGCTTCACCGAAATCTTTGCGCATGTCGGGTCACAATTGACCTTCCCCTCGGGCGCAGTCGCCCAGCTCGCCACCGCCTACGACAGCGCCGGAGCCAATTTCGCCCAGGTCCGCGGGACCGACGGTACGCTGATCATGGATCCGGCCACCGGCTATGCCGGGCAAAGGATGCGGATCGAAGGCCGCGGCGCCCGCGACTTCACCCCCGGCGACCCGAATGTCCAATTCGCCGGCCAGCTCAACCACTTCACCAACGCCATCCGGGACGGGACGGCGATCCTCACCGGCGGCGAAATGGGCCTGCGCGACCTGCGGCTGATCGAGGCGATCTATGCCTCGGCCCGCACCGGCCGGACGGTGAAGCTGATGCCGGATGGGCGGATGCGGGGGTAAACTGCCCCCCGCCACGCTTTCACAGCGCCGTCACGATGGGCCGCTATCCGGACCGGATGGCATCGCGAGATACTCGGCAGCGGCGTGAGCGCCGTGCACTCCCCACCCCGCGCCGCCATCGCCGGTAAAGAAGCGCAGCGCACCGGTGCTCTTTATCCCGCCAGCCAGCCACGCCCCTGAATTGCTTGAGGGGGCCACGCTTCTTACGCATGCGCCGGGCACATTGGCCGCGTCCTATGTCGCACGCCTCGCCAGCGACGGGACGCGCAACCTGGTGACCAATGCCGCCAGCCGGGTGCTGCTGCTAGGCTCGGGTCCCATCGATCTGCCGGTGACCGTCGACGATGGCACGCTGGGCCACTCCTATGTCAGCAGCCCGCACAGCGCCTATGTGCTTTATGCCCGTGACGAGATCGCGCTGCTCGGCCTCGGCCATGCGCGATTTGCAGCCGAGGCCGTGCTGCGGACATTGAGCGGCTTGTTGCGCGCAATGCGGCTCAACCGCGCGGTGCATCTCGACAATTGGCTGCTCTCGACCAATCTGCACGGGGAATGGCAAGGCACGGGTCTCGCCGCGATGCGCACATTGCTGTCGGCGCGCTTTCCCGATCATTTTCTGATCATCCGCTCGCTGGACCCGTGGACCTGCCCGGCGCTGCTGGACGCCGTCTGCCACGATGGCTGGACCCTGCTCCCCGCGCGGCAAGTCTGGGTCACCGATGATCTGGCGGCGTCCTGGCTCCCCCGTGGCCAGACGCGCGCGGATGCCAAGGCGCTGCGCCGGTCGGGTTTGCAGACCGGACGCGCCGACAATCTCAGCGAACGCGACTGCGCGCGGATCGCCGATCTGTATCATCAGCTCTATGTCGGGCGTTACTCGGCGATCAATCCGATCTTCACGCCCGAATTTGTCCGCGTGGCGGCCGCCATCGGCCTGCTGACCTTCCTCGTCGCGCGCGATGCACAGGGTCAGATCATGGCGTTCTCCGCACTGCGCAGCGCGGGCGGTGTCGGCACGGTGCCGCTGATGGGCTATGACATGACGCGCCCGCAGAGCGAGGGACTATGCCGCATCGCCAGCTACATGGCCGCCGAAGCCGCGATGGACACAGGCCTGCGCTTCCACGGTTCGTCCGGAGCAGGCGAGTTCAAGCGCAGCCGCGGCGCACGCGGGGTGATCGAATATATGGCGGTGGACGGTCGCCACCTCTCCGCCCCCCGCCGCGCCGGCCTTGCGGTGCTGGCCGCCGGGCTGAATGCGTTCATGAAGCCGATGCTGGAGCGGAATGGGTGGTAGCGATATCGTGCGATGCGCCGTTGATGGGGGCGATCTACGCTGGGCGCGCGACGAGCGGACGGTGAAGCTGGCGGCGTTGACGCCCGAACATGCAAATGCTGTACTCGCACCGGAGGCATTCTGCGGCGTGTTGGTGTCGATTTCGATCAAATTGTGTAGCGAGCGGCGCGCGCGCGAGCCACTGATGCGACGGTGATGAAGCTTGCGCCAGCATTCTTGCTGCTCGCAGCCGTCAGCGTACCCGCAGTTGCGGTCGAACGTGAACGGGCGAACCCCGCCGTGGTCGCGGCGCTTGAGCGGGGCGACGAACGCGCCGCCTATGCCGCAGCCGTGCCGCAGCTTGACGCCTGTCTAAGGGCGCACCCGAACGACGACATTTGTGTCGACATGGCAGGGTTCGTCGCATCCCTCGCAGTCGACGTCGAGCCCAAGGTGGCGCGCGCACGCTTTGCAGCAGCACTGGCGCTGGCCGACCGCACGGTGCAGCCCGAAGGCGAGGATCATGCGCTCCTCGCTGGCAGCCTCGCAACTGCGCTCGTCGGCGAGGGCGGCGCACGCGAGGCGCTGCCGCACGCCCAGCGATCGGCGCGGTTGTGGGTCGCCGTGCGCGGGGCGACATCGCAACGCGCGGTCGACGCGGCGGTGTTCGAGGCGAGCCTTTATGGTCTTGTCGGGCGCGCCAGCGAGGCGGTGGCGCGTCTGCGCCCGTTGCTCGCTGCCGCGATTGCCGCGAAAGCGGACCCGAAGGTCGAGCTCGCGTTGCGGCGCGGACTTGCCGACGCACTGGTCGCGATCGGCGACACCCGTGGCGCCGAGGTGGCCTATCGCGAGGCGTTACCGCTCGCGCTGGCGGCAAAGGATGCCAACGCAGAGCGGGCCATTCTCCTCGACCTCGCCAAGCTTCTCGACGCGCGTGGCGAAAAACTTATGGCTGCGACGCTGGCGCGACGCGTCGCGGCGACCGCACGTCCGGGGTCGGTGCAGGCGGCGCGCGCCGCCGACTTGCTGGCGTCAGCCCCCGTCGCGCCGGAAGAGGCGGCGATGCGCGCTCAGATCGACATGATACGCCGGGAGCAAGGAGCGGACTCGCCAGTAGTATTGCTCGTCGAGGCTCGCCTGGCGATCTGGCTCGAGGAACATGGTCGCCGTGCCGAGACGGTCGACATGATGAAGCGCCTCAACGCGGCGCTGGCCGATCCTGCGACGCTGCCGCGTGTGCGCAACGGCATTTTCTGGTCATTTGCCGGCTATCACCTGCGGCGCGGCGCGCACGCCGATGCGCTTGCTGCATTCGCCGCCGCACATCGCGCTGCGCTGCTCGCGTTCCACGAAACTGACCCGATGCTGATCGAGCAGGAAGTTGGCTATGGCGGGGCGGCGATGATCGCCCGCGACAATGCGCGCTCACGGCGGCTGCTGATGTCGGCACAGGCGAGAACGCTGCGTCGATTGGCTACGACACCCGACTTCGATGACGCCGCGCAGGGCGAATTGCGCGCACGCGCGCCACTGTTCCGCTGGTTGGTGCGCACAGACTGGCAGCTCGCGGCGGCGGGAAAGTAACGGCGTCAGGCCGCCCCCTTCCAATGTTGGAAATTCCCTGATCTAAACTGATCGGTGAACTCCAACCCGCCGCATTCCCCTCCCAAAACCCCCGCGCCTGACACCCGTCGCGCAGGTGTCGCGTCGCCGTCGCGCACCCGTCGCCCGCGCGTCGCCCAGCTGTCGCGTCCTGATCGCGTCGCAGGTGTCAGCCGGTCGCAAACCCGTCCGCTCGCGCCAAAACCCCGCATTTTTCGTCAGCTTCGTCGGAACGCCGACGCGACACCGTCAATCGTCCCCGCCCAGCACCCGGGCATAGGCTGCCGGGTCGGCATTGCCGCCGCTCAGCACGACCAGCAGGTCGGGCCGCGCCTCGACCTTGCCGACCAGCAGGGCCGCCAGCGCCACCGATCCGCCCGGCTCGATCACCAGCCGCAGCCGCCGCGCCGCCCAGCGCTGTGCCGCCCGCACCTCGGCCTCGGTCACCCGCACGCCCGTAGCCCCGCGCCGCGACAGCACGTCAAAGGTCAGCGGGGACACGCGCAGCGTCTGCAGCGAATCGCAGGCCGTTGGCGGCGGATTGTCGCCGACCGGCTCGATCCACCCCGCCTCCAGGCTGCGGCACATATCATCCCAGCCCTCGGGCTCGACCACGGTGACCTGTGCATCGGGCAGGGCCAGCGTGACCCCGGCGGCCAGTCCCCCGCCGCCGCATGGCAGCACGACATGCGCCGGATCGGGCAGCTTCATCTCGGCCGCTTGCGTCAGCACCTCGATCCCGATGCTCCCCTGCCCCTCGATCACCCATGGGTCGTCGAACGGCGGGACCAGTGTCGCGCCACGGGCATGGGCAAGGTGCGCCGCGATCTTGTCGCGATTCTCGGTCATACGGTCATAGCTGACCACTTCGGCACCCAGCGCCAGCGTTGCCTCGCGCTTCAGCGCCGGGGCGTCGCTCGGCATCACGATCACCGCCGGCACCCCGAGTCGCTTTGCGGCCCAGGCAACACCCTGTGCATGGTTGCCCGACGAAAATCCGACCACGCCCTTGGCGCGGACGTCCGGGTCGATCGCGGTCAGCCGGTGCCAGGCACCACGGATCTTGAACGCGCCGATCGGCTGGAGCGATTCGGCCTTGAACATCACCGGCACGCCGCGAATTTCGGCCACAAACAAGGGAGTTGGCGGCAGGATCGCCGCCACCTTCGCCGCTGCATCGCGCACCCCGGCCCGGGTAGGTTGTCGCAAAATTGTCACAAATCACCCCGCATTCCCACTATGGCCCCGAATCCCCTTTACAGGGGGGACCCCCGACCCTAAATGACCCCTCCGCTGCCCCATGGGACTTCCACCGCAAGGCAGTGTTTTTATCGTCTGCCGCAAGGCAATTGGAGGTCCCTTGAGTTGCACAAGCATCATAGCGCGCTGGGGCTAGCGAAAGCCCTTCGTCCCGTCGAGCCGGTAACGCTCGTTCGTCCGCACGCTGCAAAGCGCGCCGCCCGCTTCTTTGTCGAGAAGTTTCCGGGAACGGTGCTCTACGCGGTCAAGGCGAATCCCTCTCCTGAATTGCTCCAGATCCTTTGGGACAGCGGTGTGACGCATTATGACGTCGCGTCGATCGGCGAAGTGCGCATGGCGCGCCGTGCCCTGCCCAAGGCGACCCTGTGCTTCATGCACCCGGTCAAGGCCGAGGAAGCGATCGAGGAAGCCTATTTCGTTCACGGTGTCCGCACGTTCAGCCTCGACACAATGGACGAGCTGGAGAAGATCGTCCGCGCCACCCGGGGTGCGACCGACCTCAATCTGTGCGTCCGCATCCGCGTGTCGTCCGATCACTCGAAGCTGAGCCTCGCGGCAAAGTTCGGTGCGGAGCCCGAGGATGTGAAGGACCTGCTGGTTGCGACCCGTCAGGCCGCCGATGCGCTGGGCATCTGCTTCCATGTCGGTAGCCAGGCGATGACCCCTGCGGCCTATGCCGAAGCGATGGAGCGCGTCCGCGCGGCGATCGTCGCCTCGTCGGTCACGGTCGACATCGTCGATGTCGGCGGCGGCTTCCCGTCCAGCTATCCGGGCATGGAACCGCCCCCGCTCGAAACCTATTTCGGCGTGATCCACAATGCGTTCGAGAATCTGCCGATCTCGTACAGCGCTGAATTGTGGTGTGAGCCGGGCCGGGCATTGTGCGCCGAGTATAGCTCGCTGATCGTCCGCGTCGAAAAGCGCCGCGGTGACGAGCTGTACATCAACGACGGCGCCTATGGCGCGCTGTTCGACGCGGCGCATGTCGGCTGGCGCTTCCCGGTCCGCGTGCTGCGCGACGATTCCGATGAAGCGACCGAGATGACCGAATACAGCTTCTACGGCCCGACTTGTGACGATCTCGATCACATGGCTGGCCCATTCGAACTGCCGTCGGACATTCAGGCCGGTGACTATATCGAGGTGGGCATGCTGGGCGCCTATGGCTCGGCGATGCGCACCGCGTTCAACGGCTTCGGCTCGGACAGTGTCCATGTCGTCACCGACGAACCGATGGCGACGCTCTATTCGGGCATCGCGATCGAGCGTCCGACCAACGTCGTCAGCCTCGACCAGTTCAAGCGCCGCGCGCGCCGCTGAGCAGGCTCAACGGATAAGGAAAGGGCCGCTGTCCGAAAGGAGAGCGGCCCTTTTCGTTGGGACTATTTCCGCGCTTTCCGCGCCGCATAGCGCGCATCCCGCGCCGCCTTCATCTCCGCCGCGCTTGGCGGCTTGAGCCGCGCCTCCTTGAGCGCTGCAGCCGCATCGGCCTCGGCCCGCTCCGCAGCTTTCCGATCGGCCTCAGCCTGCTTCTTCGCCAGCTTCTCGGCCTTGGCCGCTGCCAGCGCCTCCGCCTTGGCTGCCCGCTCCGCTGCCAGCGCCTGGTCGCGTTCTTCCTGCGCCTTGCGCCGCGCCTCAAGCTCGACCGGATCTACCGCCGGCTTGGCGCGCAACAGGTCCAGCGCCTTTTGCTTTGCCTTGGCGGCGGCGGCGGTGCGATCCTGAAATGACGGTTCTTTGTAAGACATGGCTCGTTCCAATAAGCTGACGGGCACCCAAACGCTCGCGACCACGTCGCGTGCCGGATGCGAAAATATGTTTCGCCGGGGACCCGCGACAAGGGCGCTCCCCGGTCAATCGATCAGCGCAGGGGACGTTCCCGCCGCGCCGCGCGGCTTTAGCTGCGCCCGTCGAGGATCGCCGCGATCGCCGCAGTCACCTCGGCAATGTCCGCCATGCCATCGACCCGCTGGACCAGACCGCGCGCTTCATAGATCGGCAGGATCGGCGCGGTCTTGGCCCGATACTCGGCCATGCGCGTCCGCACGGTCTCTTCATTATCGTCGGGACGCCGCTTGAACTCGGTGCTCCCGCACACGTCGCACACACCCGCAACCGCCGGCTGCTTGAAGCTGTCGTGATAGCCCGCACCGCAATTGGCACAGGTGAAGCGACCGGTGATCCGCGCCACCAGCGCGTCTTCATCGACGACCAGCTCGATCACATGGTCGAGGCTGCGACCGCGCTCGGCAAGCAGGCTATCCAGCGACTCCGCCTGTGCGGCCGTGCGGGGATAGCCGTCGAAGATCGCACCCTTGTCGCCCAGCGCGTCCAGGCTCTCGCCGATGATGCCACTGACGATCGCGTCGGAGACAAGCTCGCCTGCCTCCATCACCGCTTTCGCCTGCAGCCCGACCGGCGTGCCCGCCTTGACTGCCGCACGCAGCATGTCGCCGGTCGACAGCTGCACCATGCCGCGCTCGCTTTCCAGACGCGACGCCTGGGTCCCCTTGCCTGCGCCCGGAGGCCCCAACAGGATGATGTTCAACTGGCTTCCCCTTCCATGCCCCTGCTTAACGCAGGCGGCCGCCTTTCAGCTTCGCCTTCTTGATCAGGTCGCCATACTGGTGCGCCAGCAAATGCGACTGGATCTGCGTGACCGTGTCCATCGTCACGTTCACGACGATGAGCAGGCTGGTCCCACCCAGATAGAAGGGGATCGCGAGCGCCGACACAAGATATTCCGGCAACAGGCAGATGACGGTCAGGTACGCCGCACCGATCACGGTGATGCGCGTCAGCACATAGTCGAAATAGGCTTCGGTATTTTTGCCCGGGCGGATGCCGGGGATGAACCCGCCATATTTCTTCAGATTCTCGGCCGTCTCCTCCGGGTTGAACACAACCGCGGTGTAGAAGAACGAGAAGAAGATGATGCCGGCACCGTACAGCAGCATGTACACCAGGCTGCCATGCTGCAGATACTGGTTGAGCGTGATGATCAGATCGCCGCCCCAGCTTTCACCCGCCTGCGACTGACCGGCAAACTGGCTGATCGTCAGCGGCATCAGCAGCAGCGAGCTGGCGAAGATCGGCGGGATGACGCCGGCGGTGTTGATCTTGAGCGGCAGGTGGCTGCGTTCGCTCTGCACGCCGCGCTGGGTCTGGCGCTTGGGATACTGGATCAGAATGCGGCGCTGTGCGCGCTCCATGAAGCAGATGAACAGGATCAGGCCCGCCACCGCCGCGAGGATCGCGAGCAGCGTCACCGGGTTCATCGAGCCAGAACGGCCGCCTTCGAACAGCTGCACCAGCGTCGTCGGCAGATGCGCGACGATGCCCGCCATGATGATCAGCGAAATGCCGTTGCCGACACCACGGCTGGTGATCTGCTCGCCCAGCCACATCAGGAACATGGTGCCGCCGATCAGCGAGATCACCGCCGCGATGCGGAACAGCATGCCCGGCTCGACCACCGGGGCCAGCCCCTGGCTCGCGCCGAGCGTCTCGAGGCCAACGGCGATGAAATAGCCCTGGATCGCGGTCAGCGCCACGGTGCCATAGCGGGTGTACTGGTTGAGCCGCTTACGCCCGCTCTCCCCGTCCTTCTTGATCGCGGCGAGCGTCGGCGACAGCGACGTCGCGAGCTGCACCACGATCGACGCGGTAATATAGGGCATGACACCCAGCGCGATCACCGACATGCGCTCCAGCGCACCGCCCGAAAAGGTGTTGAAGAAGTCGAGAACGCCACCCTGGGTACGATCGGCCAGCAGGCCGAGCTGCGTCGGATCGACGCCGGGCAGCGGCACGAAGCTGAGCATCCGGAAGATGATCAACGCACCGAGCGTGAACCACAGGCGCTTCTTGAGTTCGGTGGCCTGTCCGAATTTGGACAGGTTGAGGCCGGATGCCATTGAATCGGCTGCGGATGCCATTGAAATTCTATCCCGGAAACCAAAGCGGCGGAGAAGCGTTTGCCGCCCCCCGCCGCCCATATAGGTTACTGTCAGATCAGGGCAATGCGCTTGCCAGCCCCGTCCACAGCTAAAGTCAGGCCTTACCGGCCTTCTTCGCGGCGATTTCCTTCTGCTTCACGCGATGCTTGGCAGCATGCTTGTCAGCAGCGGGGACGATCGTCGGGATGGTGACGGTGCCGCCAGCCTTCTCGACCGCCTCGATCGCGCCCTTCGACGCACCGGCGACGGTGAAGCTCAGCTTCGCCGTCAGTTCGCCCTTGGCGAGCAGGCGGACGCCGTTCTTACCACCACGCGCGAGGCCGACGGCCTGCAGCGCAGCGTGGTCGATCTCGGTCGCGGTCAGCTTGCCGGCATCGATCAGCTTCTGGATCATGCCCAGGTTGACCTCGGCATAATCCTTGCCGCGCGGGTTGTTGAAGCCGCGCTTCGGGATCCGCATGTGGAGCGGCATCTGACCGCCCTCAAAACCGTTGATCGCGACGCCCGAACGCGCCTTGGCGCCCTTCTGGCCGCGGCCTGCGGTCTTGCCCTTGCCCGAACCGATGCCGCGTCCGACGCGCATCCGGCCCTTACGGGCACCATCATTATCGCGGATTTCGTTCAGATTCATGTCGTGCACTCGCTTTCGCTTTAGTCGCGCTGGTCAAATTCCCGACAAGGCCGGGAAAATCGGAAAGGGGGCCGATAGCCCCCTCCCCTCATATTGTCACCTGGAAAAGATGCCGGGGGGTTCAACCCTCGACGATCTCCACCATGTGGGGCAGCTTCCGGATCATGCCGCGAACTTCGGGAGTGTCCTCCAGTTCGCTGACCCGGTGCATCTTGTTGAGGCCCAGACCGATCAGCGTCGCGCGCTGGTCCTTGGTCCGACGGATCGGCGAACCGATCTGCTTCACCTTGATCGTTGCCATGTCGATTACTCCACGATCGCCGCGGCATCAGCCTCGGCGGTCTGCGAACCGCCGCGGCCAAGCAGGTCGGCAATTTTCTTGCCGCGACGCTGGGCCACTGCCTTCGGGGAATACTGGTCGCCCAGCGCCTCAAAGGTCGCGCGGATCATGTTGTAGGGGTTGGACGTACCGACCGACTTGGTCACCACGTCGGCAACGCCCAGGCTCTCGAACACGGCGCGCATCGGACCGCCGGCAATGATGCCGGTACCGGCAGGTGCCGAGCGGAGGGTCACCTGACCAGCGCCGAAATGGCCCTTGCCGTCGTGATGCAGCGTCCGGCCCTCGCGCAGCGGCACGCGGACCATCTTCTTCTTGGCAGCGGCAGTCGCCTTCGAAATGGCTTCCGGCACTTCGCGCGCCTTGCCATGACCGAAACCGACCCGGCCCTTGCCGTCGCCGACAACGACCAGAGCTGCAAAGCCGAAGCGCTTGCCGCCCTTCACGGTCTTGCTGACGCGGTTGATGTGGACCAGCTTTTCGATCAGCTCTTCGCCCTGCTCGTCGCGCGGGGTGCGATCGTCGCGGCGGCCACGGCCGTCACGGCCACGACCACCACCGCCACGATTGTCGCCACCACGGCCACCGCGGCCACGACGGTTTTCGGTGCCGGCTTCGGCTGCTGCGCCCTCGACGGGCGTCTGGTTCTGTTCGTCAGCCATCTTAGAACTCCAATCCGCCTTCACGCGCGGCATCCGCCAGCGCCTTGACGCGTCCGTGGAACAGGAAACCGCCACGGTCGAACACGACCTGCGTCACGCCCGCCTGCTTGGCGATTTCCGCGATGCGCGCACCGACGGCCTTGGCCGCATCGACGTTGCCGCCGTTCGTGCCACGGACATCCTTGTCCAGCGTCGAGGCGGCGGCCAGGGTCTTGCCCTGGGCGTCGTCGATCACCTGCACATAGATGTGCTTGCCCGAGCGATGTACCGACAGCCGCGGACGGCCGCCCGAACGCGCGCGGAGCGCGGTGCGGTTGCGGCGACGCCGCTTCTCGAAGAGAGAGAGACCCTTGCTCATTACTTCTTCTTCCCTTCCTTGCGGAAGATGAACTCGCCCTCGTACTTGATGCCCTTGCCCTTGTAGGGCTCAGGCTTACGCCAGCGACGAATTTCCGCGGCAAACTGGCCGACGGCCTGCTTGTCGTTGCCCGAGATTTCGACGGTCGTCTGGTCGGGGGTCTTGACCTCCACACCTTCCGGCACGTCCAGATCGACGTCATGCGAATAGCCGAGCTGCAGCTTCAGCTTGCGGCCCTGTGCGTTCGCACGATAACCGACGCCGGTGATGAGCAGCTTCTTGGTGAAGCCCTCGGTCACGCCGGTCACCAGGTTCTGGACCAGCGTGCGCTGCATACCCCAGAATGCCTTGGCACGCTTGGTGTCGTTGGCGGGCTTCACGATGATCGTGCCCTCGCCCATCTCATACGAGATGTCGTCCGACGCAGGCATGGTCAGGGTGCCCTTGGGGCCCTTGACGCTGACGACGCCGCCTTCGACGCTGGCGGTGACGCCGGCGGGAACGGGGATCGGCTTTTTACCGGTGCGGCTCATCAGAACACCTCCGCGAGCACTTCGCCACCGACATTCTGCTCACGCGCTTCGGCGTCCGACAGAACGCCACGCGGCGTCGAAACGATGGTGATGCCCAGGCCATTGCGCACCTTCGGCAGTTCCTTCGAACCCGAATAGACGCGGCGGCCCGGCTTCGAGACGCGCGCGATCGACTTGATCGCAGGCTGCCCCTCGAAATACTTCAGCTCGATGCGGATGCCGGCCGCAGGGCCCATCTGCTCTTCGCTGTAGCCACGGATATAACCCTCGCGCTGAAGCACGTCGAGGACACGCGCACGCAGCTTGCTCGCCGGCGTCAGGACAGAGTCCTTGCGGGCGCGCTGGCCGTTGCGGATGCGGGTGAGCATATCACCCAGAGGATCGGTCAATGCCATCTTCGTGATCCTTACCAGCTCGACTTCGTGACACCCGGGATCAGGCCCTTGTTGGCCAGATCACGCAGCATGACACGTGCGAGACGGAACTTGCGGTAGTAACCGCGCGGACGACCGGTCAGCTCGCACCGGTTGCGGATGCGGGTCGGGTTCCCGTTGCGGGGAATCTCGGCCATCTTCAAACGCGCGATCAGACGCTCGGTCTCATCGAGCGACTTGTCGTTCGCAATCGCCTTCAGCTTCGCGTAGCGGCCGGCGTACTTCTTCACCAGCTGCTTGCGACGCTCGTTCTTGAGCACGGAACTCAGTTTCGCCATGACTTAAGTTCTCTTTCCCTTACGCTGCCTGCTTCGCTTCGCCGTCCGCCTCGATGGGGAACGGGAAACCGAAGAGACGCAGAAGCTCGCGGGCTTCTTCGTCCGTCTTGGCGGTGGTGGTCACGATCACGTCCATGCCGCGCACCTTGTCGATGCGGTCATAGTTGATCTCGGGGAACACGATCTGTTCCTTGATGCCGCAGGCATAGTTGCCACGGCCGTCGAACGACTTGTCGTTCAGGCCGCGGAAATCGCGCACGCGCGGCAGCGCGATGGTGATGAAGCGGTCGAGGAACTCGTACATACGCTCCCGACGCAGCGTCACCTTGCAACCGATCGCCATGCCTTCGCGCAGCTTGAACTGCGCGATCGACTTCTTGGCCTTGGTCACGACAGGCTTCTGGCCAGCGATCAGCTCCATTTCGGACGCTGCCTGCTCGACCTTCTTCTTGTCCTGGGTCGCTTCGCCGACGCCCATGTTGAGCACGATCTTCGAGATCTTCGGCACTTCCATCGCATTCTTGTAGCCGAACTTCTCGGTCATCGCCTTGGCGATTTCCGCGTCGTACTTCGACTTCATGCGGGGGGTGTAGGTATCAGCCATCAGATGACATCCCCGGTCTTGACCGCAACGCGGACCTTCTTGCCGTCACGCTCTTCGAAGCGGACGCGGGTCGCCTTGCCGTCCTTGGTCACATGCGCAACCTTCGACACGTGCAGCGGAGCCTCGGCGCGCTTCAGGCCACCCTGCGGGTCGCCCTGGCTCGGCTTGGTGTGGCGCACGGCGATGTTCACGCCCGAAACGACGACCTTGTCGGCCTTCGGCATCGACTTGACGACTTCACCGGTCTTGCCCTTGTCCTTGCCGGACAGGACGATGACCTGGTCGCCCTTCTTGATCTTGGCAGCAGCCATCACAGCACCTCAGGGGCGAGCGAAATGATCTTCATGAAGCCCTTCGAGCGGAGCTCGCGGACCACCGGGCCAAAGATACGGGTGCCGATCGGCTCCTCGTTCTTGTTGACCAGGACGGCAGCATTGCCGTCGAAGCGGATCACCGAGCCATCGGCGCGGCGGACGTCCTTGGCGGTGCGGACGATGACGGCACGATGCACGTCACCCTTCTTCACCTTGCCGCGGGGCTGTGCTTCCTTGATGCTGACGACGATGACGTCGCCGACGCCGGCGAAGCGACGCTTCGACCCGCCCAGCACCTTGATGCACTGCACCCGCTTCGCGCCGCTGTTATCTGCGACGTCGAGATTGGACTGCATCTGGATCATTGATCCGGTTCCTTCTCTCTTGGCCTACCGGGACACGTCCCGGGGGTTCCAGTTGAACTCTTGAGACCCTGACGGATCTTAAGCGATGTCGGCCCGCTCGGGGGTCGCGTGGGTGTTCACCCGCTCGATCACCTTCCAGGTCTTCAGCTTGCTGATCGGCGCAGTTTCTTCGATGCGCACGGTCTCGCCCGCCTTATACTCGTTCGCCTCGTCATGGGCGTGATACTTCTTCGAGCGCCGGATGATCTTGCCATAGAGCGGGTGCTTGACCTTGCGCTCCACGTTCACGACCACCGTCTTGTCGCCCTTGTCGGACACGATCTGCCCGGTCAGCACGCGCTTCGGCATGTTCGTTGTCCTCTTACTTCGCAGCCGAGCGCGAACGCTCGTTCTGCAGCGTCTTGATGCGGGCGATGTCCTTGCGGACTTCCTTCACGCGGCTCGGCTTTTCGAGCTGGCTGGTCGCCGCCTGGAAACGCAGGTTGAATGCCTCGCGCTTCAGGTTGCCCAGCTCCTCGCCCAGCTGATCGTCGCTCTTGGCGCGCAGATCGATTGCCTTGGTCATCTCTTAACCCTCCAGGTGCGACGTGTCGCCGAGGCGGGCCACGACCTTGGTCTTGATCGGCAGCTTCATCGCCGCACGCTCGAACGCTTCTGCAGCGAGCGGGCCGGGAACGCCGTCCAGCTCGAACAGGATGCGGCCGGGCGCAACGCGCGCTGCCCAATATTCAGGGGCACCCTTGCCCGAGCCCATGCGGACTTCGGCAGGCTTGCTCGACACCGGCAGATCCGGGAAAATGCGGATCCACAAACGGCCCTGACGCTTGATGTGGCGCGTGATCGCGCGGCGAGCCGCCTCGATCTGACGGGCGGTGATCCGCTCCGGCTCCATCGCCTTCAGGCCGTACGACCCAAAGTTCAGCGTCGCGCCGCCCTTGGTCTCACCCTTGATCCGGCCCTTGAAGGCCTTGCGAAACTTGGTGCGCTTCGGTTGCAACATTGTCTCTAACCCTTAGCGACGGTCATCGCGCGCAGGGCGAACGCCCGACGTCTGCGATTCCATGTTCAGGCGATCGGTCGCCATCGGATCATGGCCCAGGATCTCGCCCTTGAAGATCCAGACCTTGACGCCGCACACGCCATAGGCGGTGTGCGCTTCGGCGGTGGCGTGATCGACGTTCGCGCGCAGCGTGTGAAGCGGAACGCGGCCTTCACGATACCATTCCGAACGCGCGATTTCCGCGCCGCCCAGACGGCCACCACAGTTGATCCGGATGCCTTCCGCGCCCAGACGCATCGCCGACTGAACGGCACGCTTCATGGCACGACGGAACGCGATGCGGCGCTCCAGCTGATCGGCGATGCCCTGCGCGACGAGCTTGGCGTCGACTTCCGGCTTGCGGATTTCGACGATGTTCAGCGACACGTCCGAGCTGGTCATCGATGCGAGCTTCTTGCGAAGCTTTTCGATGTCTGTGCCCTTCTTGCCGATGATCACGCCGGGACGTGCAGCGAAGATGCTGACGCGGCACAGCTTGGCCGGACGCTCGATCACCACCTTGGAGATCGCCGCCTGCGGCAGCGTCTTCATGATGAACTGGCGCATCTTGAGGTCTTCAAGCAGCAGGCGACCATAGTCGGCGCCTTCTGCGAACCAGCGGCTGTCCCAGGTGCGGTTGATCTGCAGGCGCAGACCGATCGGGTTGCTCTTGTGACCCATTATGCTTCTTCCTGCACTTCGCGCACCACGATGCGCAGACGGCTGAACGGCTTCAGGATGCGCGTCGACTTGCCGCGACCACGGGTGTGGAACCGCTTCATGGTGATCGACTTGCCGACCGACGCCTCGGCGACGACGAGCGCGTCGACGTCGAGATTGTGGTTGTTCTCGGCATTGGCGATGGCCGAAGCCAGCACCTTGCGCGCGTCAACCGCCATCGCCTTCGTGCTGAAGGAGAGGATGTTGAGTGCGTCACCGGCACGCTTGCCGCGGATCAGGCCAGCAACCAGGTTCAGCTTCTGCGCCGAACCACGGATCTGCGTGCCGACCGACAGCGCCTCATTGTCGCTGACGCGACGGGGAGCCTTGGGCTTCGACATGTTAGCGCTTACCCTTCTTGTCGGCCGCGTGGCCCGGGAAATACCGGGTCGGGGCGAACTCGCCGAGCTTCATGCCGACCATGTCCTCATTCACCGACACCGGCACGAACTTGCGGCCGTTGTAGACGCTGAAGGTCAGGCCGACGAACTGCGGCAGGATGGTCGAACGACGCGACCAGGTCTTGATCGGACCGCTACGGCCCGAGCTCTCCTGAGCGACTTCCGCCTTCTTCAGGAGGTGGAGGTCCACGAACGGACCCTTCCAAACGGAGCGAGCCATAGGTTAGCCCTTCTTCTTCGCGTGGCGGCTGCGGATGATGAACTTGTCCGTCGCCTTGTTGTGACGGGTGCGCGCACCCTTGGTCGGCTTGCCCCACGGGGTGACCGGATGACGGCCGCCCGAGGTCCGGCCTTCACCACCGCCGTGCGGGTGGTCGACCGGGTTCTTGGCAACACCGCGGGTCAGCGGGCGGATGCCCTTCCAGCGGTTGCGGCCAGCCTTGGCGAGGTTGGTGTTGCCATTGTCGGGGTTCGACACGGCGCCAACGGTGCCCATGCAATCCGAGCGGATGTAGCGCTGCTCGCCCGAGTTCAGGCGAACGATCACCATGCCGCGGTCACGACCGACGACCTGCACATAGGTGCCGGCCGAACGTGCGATCTGACCACCCTTGCCCGGCTTCATCTCCACATTGTGGACGATGGTGCCGACCGGCATCTGACCCAGCTCCATGGCGTTGCCCGGCTTCACGTCGGTCTTCTTGCCCGCGATCACCTTGTCGCCAACGCCAAGGCGCTGGGGAGCGATGATATAGGCATAGTCCGGCGTTTCCGCGGTGCCATAGTTGATCAGCGCGATGAAGGCGGTGCGGTTGGGATCATATTCGATCCGCTCCACGGTGCCTTCGACGTCCCACGTGCGACGCTTGAAGTCGATGATGCGGTAACGCTGCTTGTGGCCGCCCGCGATGCCGCGCGACGTCACATGGCCCTTGTTGTTGCGGCCGCCGGTCTTGCGCTTGCCTTCGGTCAGCGCCTTGACGGGGCCGCCCTTGTGCAGACCCGAACGGTCCACCAGGATCAGGCCGCGCCGCGCCGGCGAGGTCGGGTTATAATTCTTGAGCGCCATGGTCAGTTGACCCCCTGCGTCACGTCGATCGAGTCACCATCCTTGAGGGTGACGATCGCCTTCTTGATGTCGCTGCGCGTGTAGGGCTTGCCCTTCCAGCGCTTCGTCTTGCCCTTCTGGACGATGGTGTTCACCGCGGTGACACCGACGCCGAAGATCGCCTCGACCGCCGCCTTGATCTGCGGCTTGGTCGCATCGTTCGCGACCTTGAAGACGACGGCATTGGCTTCAGAAACCAGCGTCGACTTCTCGGTGATGTGCGGCGCGACGATCACGTCATAATGACGGATGTCGATCTGCTCCTTCTTAGCCATTGAAGCGCGCCTCCAGCTTTTCGACGGCAGCGCGGGTCAGGACCAGCGTGTCGTGCTTCAGGATGTCATAGACGTTGGCACCAACCGCCGGCAGGACGTTGACGTCCGTCAGGTTGCGCGCGGCGAGGAAGCCGTTGCCGGCATCCGCGTCGATCACCAGCGTCTTGCGGCCGACGTTCAGACCAGCGAACTGATCCTTCAGCGCCGACGTCTTGCTCGCCTCGAACCCGTCGAGGACGATCAGCGAACCCGCCTTGGCGTGGCTCGACAGCGCCATCTTCAGACCCAGCGCGCGAACCTTCTTGTTCAGCGAGATGTTGAAGTCACGCAGACGGGCGCCATGGGCCTTACCACCGCCGATGAAGATCGGAGCGGCACGATCGCCGTGACGGGCCGTGCCGCCACCCTTCTGGCGACCGAACTTCTTGCCGGTGCGCGATACTTCCGAACGCTCGCGCGTCGGACGGGCGGTGCCGCGGCGGTTCCACAGCTGCCAGGTGACGACGCGGTGCAGAATGTCGGCGCGCGGCTCAAGGCCGAACACGGCGTCATTGAGCTCGATGTCGCCCGATTCCTTGGCGTCGAGGGTTTGAACCTTGACCTTCACGTTCAGCCCTCCTGGCCTTCGGTCGCCTCAGGCGCCTCGACCGTATCGGCCGGGGTGTCCGCTGCGGCGGTGTCGTTGCTGTTGGCGGCAGTCTTGATGCCGGCGGGGAACGGCGCGTCGGCGTGACGCGCGACCTTCACCGCATCCTTGACGAACAGCCAGCCACCCTTCGAGCCAGGGACCGAGCCCTTGACGAAGATGAGGCCGCGCTCGACGTCGGTGCCGACGATTTCGAGATTCTGCTGCGTGCGGTTCTTGTCGCCCATATGGCCGGCCATCTTCTTGTTCTTGAAGACCTTGCCCGGATCCTGGCGGTTACCGGTCGAACCCAGCGCGCGGTGGCTGATCGACACGCCGTGCGTTGCACGCATACCGCCGAAGCCCCAGCGCTTCATGCCGCCCGCAAAGCCCTTGCCCTGCGTACGACCCTGAATGTCGACAAACTGGCCCGCGACATAATGGTCGGCCGAAATCTCGGCGCCCACGTCAAGCAGACCATCCGCGTCCACGCGGAATTCCGCGAGGATTGCCTTGGGCTCCACCTCGGCCTTGCCGAACTGGCCGCGCTGCGGCTTGGCGACGTTCTTCGCCTTGGCGCTGCCAGCGCCCAGCTGCACGGCGGTGTAGCCGTCCTTGTCCATTTCGCGACGGGCGACGACCTGAACGCCTTCGAGGCTCAGAACGGTGACCGGCACGTGGCGGCCGTCGTCCTTGAACAGGCGGGTCATCCCCAGTTTCTTCGCGATCACGCCAGTGCGCATGATCTGTTGCTCCTCAATACAGAGGCACCCCGCGGACCATTCCGAAGGGTGCATGCCTCAGCCCGTAGATATGATGCGAGCCCCCGTCCGGGCTGAATTCCGACCCGAAGGCAGGAAAGACGGGGGACGCAGCCCGGACCGAAGTCCGGCGGTATCCCTATGTCGTTTAGAGCTTTCGCTCCGGGGCGGTTCATCGGATCGGGACGATCCGGCCAGCCCTGCGCGACCCCAATGGAATCGCGAATCTCGTTGGGAGAGCGCGGCCTTTAGGCCAGCTTGATCTCCACGTCAACGCCAGCAGCGAGGTCGAGCTTCATCAGCGCGTCAACGGTCTGGGCGGTGGGCTGAACGATGTCGAGCAGGCGCTTGTAGGTGCGCGTCTCGAACTGCTCACGCGACTTCTTGTCGATGTGCGGGCCACGGTTGACCGTGAACTTGTCGATGTGGGTCGGGAGCGGGATCGGGCCACGGATCATCGCGCCAGTGCGGCGCGCGGTGTCGGCGATGTCGCTTGCGGCCTGATCGAGCACGCGGTGGTCGAACGCCTTCAGGCGGATGCGGATATTGTTGTCCATGTCCCTACCAATGCGAAAGAGCGGGGCGCGTGAAACACGCCTCTTGCTGGTTCATACGCTAAAACGAAGGCGGGCCACTACAGCGGAAGCGGGGGATTGGCAAGGGGTACGAGGCAGAAATTTCGCTCTGCCGTTCGCTCTAGCGTCGCTCCGAGTTCGACCCTGGGTCCAGCTGTGCTTCGATTGCCATAAGATCATCATATAAGCGGCGAAGGATCGTTCGTCCGCTCTCTGTTGACGTGATCAGACAAGGATCGTCCCATTCGTTTTGGAACGTGAACGACTCACCGCCAAAGTGAACTTCCGAAGAGACTACGCGGCGCTCCACAGTCAGCGCTCCGAACTGTCGCACGATGGCCGCTCGCACGATATGCATGTCGCCAGGCTCAAATTCGAGCGACAGGACACCATTGTCGCAGATCAGGAGTCGGAATGGCATAGCGAACCCTAACCCAACAGGCACCTCTCGCGCCACGCACAAGGCACATCATCGGCAACAACCAAAAAGCCCGGCCTCCCTCTGGGGGAAGCCGGGCTCTTCATTCTCAGCCCCGAAGGGCGTCGATTACTTGTCGATCGAAGCGACGACGCCTGCACCGACGGTGCGGCCGCCTTCGCGGATCGTGAAGCGCTGGCCGATGTCCATTGCGATCGGCGCGATCAGCTTCACGCCCAGCGCGACTTCGTCGCCCGGCATGACCATCTCGGTGCCAGCCGGCAGCTCGATGGTGCCGGTGACGTCGGTGGTGCGGAAGTAGAACTGCGGACGATAGTTCGCGAAGAACGGCGTGTGACGGCCACCCTCGTCCTTCGACAGGACGTACACCGACGACTGGAAGTCGGTGTGCGGGGTGATCGAACCCGGCTTGGCCAGAACCTGGCCGCGCTCGACTTCGTCACGTGCAACGCCGCGGATCAGCGCGCCGATGTTGTCGCCGGCCTGGCCCTGGTCGAGCAGCTTGCGGAACATTTCGACGCCGGTCACGGTGGTCTTGCGGACGGTCGGCTGGATGCCGACGATCTCGACTTCCTCGCCAACCTTCACAACGCCGGTCTCGACGCGGCCGGTCACCACGGTGCCGCGACCCGAGATCGAGAACACGTCTTCGATCGGCATCATGAACGGCTTGTCCAGCGGACGCTCCGGCTGCGGGATCGACTCGTCGACAGCGGCCATGAGCGCGAGGATCGCGTCCTTGCCCAGCGTGTCGTTCGAACCCGACAGGGCGCAGGTTGCCGAACCACGGATGATCGGAATGTTGTCGCCGTCGAACTCACGCTTGCTGAGCTCTTCACGGATTTCCATTTCGACCAGCTCAAGAATTTCCTCGTCGTCGACCAGGTCGACCTTGTTGAGGAAAACGACCATGGTCGGAACGCCAACCTGCTTGGCGAGCAGGATGTGCTCCTTGGTCTGCGGCATCGGGCCGTCGGTGGCCGACACGACCAGGATCGCGCCGTCCATCTGCGCCGCGCCGGTGATCATGTTCTTCACATAGTCGGCGTGGCCGGGGCAATCGACGTGCGCATAGTGGCGCGTTTCGGTCTCATACTCGACGTGCGCGGTCGAGATGGTAATGCCGCGCTCGCGCTCTTCCGGAGCCTTGTCGATGTTGGCGAAATCGACCGCAGCGTTGCCTGCGACGTTCTCGGCCAGAATCTTCGTGATCGCGGCGGTCAGCGAGGTCTTGCCGTGATCGACGTGACCGATGGTGCCGATGTTGAGGTGCGGTTTGGTCCGCTCAAATTTTGCCTTCGCCATTATTTCCTACCTTCTGAGTCAATTTCCCGGACCGCCATGGGACTCACGAGAACGCGGCCCCATAGCGATCAATTTCGTTGAACGCCAGCCTTAGGCCAGCTTCGCCTTCACTTCCTCGGCCACGTTCGGCGGCACTTCATCGTAATGCGAGAACTGCATGCTGTACTGCGCGCGTCCCTGCGTGAACGAGCGGAGCTGGTTCACATAACCGAACATGTTGGCCAGCGGGACCATCGCATCGACGGTCTGCGCATTGCCACGGCTGTCGGTGCCCTGGATCTGGCCACGACGGCTGTTGATGTCGCCGATGACGTCACCCAGATAGTCCTCGGGGGTCACGACCTCAACCTTCATCACCGGCTCGAGCAGCGTGATGCCCGACTTCTGCGCCGCTTCGCGCATCGCGGCGCGCGCACAGATTTCGAACGCCAGCGCCGACGAGTCGACGTCGTGGTACGCGCCGTCATACAGCAGCACTTCGAAGTCGATGATCGGGAAGCCGACCAGCGACCCGGTGAGCGCCGTCTCGCGGAAGCCCTTTTCGATCGCCGGGATATATTCCTTCGGAATGTTACCGCCCTTGATCTCGTCCTTGAAGACGAAGCCCGAACCGCGCTCACCCGGGGTCAGCTTGACCTTGACGCGGCCGAACTGGCCGGTGCCGCCCGACTGCTTCTTGTGGGTATAGTCGATATCGACCGGCTTCTTGAGATATTCGCGATACGCCACCTGCGGCGCGCCGACATTCGCCTCGACCTTGAACTCGCGCTTCATGCGGTCGACCAGGATCTCGAGATGGAGCTCGCCCATGCCCTTGATGATGGTCTGGCCCGATTCATGGTCGGTCGAAACGCGGAACGAGGGATCCTCGGCAGCCAGGCGGTTGAGCGCGAGGCCCATCTTTTCCTGGTCGGCCTTGGTCTTCGGCTCCACCGACAGCTCGATCACCGGCTCGGGGAATTCCATCCGCTCGAGAATGATCGGGTTGGCCGCGTCGCACAGCGTGTCGCCGGTCGTCGTTTCCTTCAGACCCGCGATCGCGACGATGTCGCCCGCACGCGCCTCATCGATGTCCTCACGCGAGTTCGCGTGCATGAGGAGCATACGGCCGATCTTTTCCTTCTTGTCCTTCACCGAGTTCAGGTAGCTGCCCTTGGACAGCGTGCCCGAATAGATGCGGGTGAAGGTCAGCGAGCCGACGAACGGGTCGTTCATGATCTTGAACGCCAGGCCCGAGAACGGCGCATTATCGTCCGCCGGACGCGAATCCGGGGTCTCGCCGTCGAGCTTCACGCCCTGAACGTCGGGAATGTCGAGCGGCGAAGGCAGGTAATCGACCACTGCGTCGAGCAGCGGCTGAACGCCCTTGTTCTTGAACGCCGAGCCGCACAGGATCGGCACGAACGCCATTTCGAGCGTGCCCTTGCGGATCAGCTTCTTGAGCGTCGCGACGTCGGGCTCGTTGCCCTCGAGATAGGCTTCCATCGCCTCGTCGTCCTGCTCGACCGCCATTTCGATCAGGTCGCTGCGATACTTGGCAGCCTTTTCCTTCAGGTCATCCGGGATGTCCTGATATTCGAACTTGGCGCCCAGCGACTCTTCGAGCCACACGATCGCGCGGTTGTTGACCAGGTCGACCAGGCCCTTGAAGCCGCCTTCCATGCCGATCGGCAGATACAGGACGGCCGGACGCGCGCCGAGGCGATCGACGATCGTGTCGACGCAGAAATAGGAATCGGCGCCGGTGCGGTCGAGCTTGTTGACGAAGCACATCCGCGGAACCTTGTACTTGTCCGCCTGACGCCACACGGTTTCCGACTGCGGCTCAACGCCGGCAACGCCGTCGAAGCACGCAACCGCGCCGTCGAGCACGCGCAGCGAGCGCTCGACTTCGATGGTGAAGTCGACGTGGCCCGGCGTGTCGATGATGTTGATCAGATGCTCGGGGCCATTGCCGTCCTCGGCCTTCCACTTGCAGGTGGTCGCAGCCGACGTGATCGTGATCCCGCGCTCCTGCTCCTGCTCCATCCAGTCCATCGTCGCGGTGCCTTCATGCACTTCGCCGATCTTGTAGGACTTGCCGGTGTAATAGAGGATGCGCTCAGTCGTCGTCGTCTTGCCGGCGTCGATGTGCGCCATGATGCCGATGTTGCGATAGCGATCGAGCGGATGGCTGCGGGCCATGATCGTGGTTCCTTAAGGGTATGGGGAGCCGCCAGAAGCGACTCCCCGGGATATAGGTAAGAATGTTACCGGAAAAAGACCGGCAACGCCGTCTTTACCAGCGGTAGTGGCTGAACGCGCGGTTCGCTTCCGCCATGCGGTGCGTGTCCTCGCGCTTCTTCACCGCGTTGCCGCGATTGTTCGAAGCATCCAGCAGCTCGCCCGACAGGCGCGCCGACATGGTGTTCTCGCTGCGGTTGCGGGCCGAAGCGATCAGCCAGCGGATCGCCAGCGCCTGGGCGCGCTCGGGGCGCACTTCGACGGGGACCTGATAGGTCGCACCGCCGACACGGCGGCTGCGCACTTCGATGCCCGGCTTAATGTTGTTCAGCGCTTCGTGGAAGACGCCCAGCGGGTCCTTCTTCGCGCGCTGCTCGACAACCTGAAGCGCCGAATAGACGATGCCTTCCGCGACGGCCTTCTTGCCGTCCAGCATCACGCTGTTCATGAACTTCGACAGAACCTGATCCCCATACACGGGATCGGGCAGGATTTCCCGCTTTTCGGGACGACGACGACGTGCCATCTTGAATTTCCTTCTAAAACTTCAGCCGGTTCCGGAACCCGTCCGGGGCTTACTCTGGCTTACTTCGGACGCTTCGCGCCGTACTTCGAACGGCTCTGCTTGCGATCCTTGACACCCTGGGTATCGAGCACACCGCGCAGGACGTGATAGCGCACGCCGGGAAGATCGCGAACGCGACCGCCGCGGATCAGGACCACCGAGTGCTCCTGAAGATTGTGGCCTTCGCCGGGGATGTACGAAATCACTTCGCGCTGGTTGGTCAGGCGAACCTTGGCCACCTTGCGCAGTGCCGAGTTCGGCTTCTTCGGGGTCGTGGTATAGACACGGGTGCAAACGCCACGCTTCTGCGGGTTCTGCTCCATCGCAGGGACCTTCGACTTGGTCTTCTGCAAAACGCGGCCCTTGCGGACCAGCTGGTTAATCGTCGGCATGAAGCCCTTCACCTTCCAATGGTTACTTTGCTGGAGCCGTGTGACCGGAAAATACGAAAGGACCCTAGCGGCCTAGCGCGGCCTCCGGGCCCTGGCGTCTCCAACAACGTTCAGCTCAATAAAGCTCGCGGGACGGAATCCCTGCGAGCGCGCGGCCTATATACGCGTGCCCCCCACCGGTCAACGGGGTGTTTCGGCGCTGACAGGCGGCCGTTCGGGGATACGCCACATATATACGGTCGAGCCGCCCGCCTTCCGTTTCGCCTCCGGCTTCCAGTCACCCATGTCGAATGCGTGGCTGACCACGCGGGTGCCGGGCTTCAGCTGCGCGAACAGCTGCGGACGCAGGCGCAGATTCACTTCGGGCAGCAGATACATGGTAACCACATCGGCGGAGCTGAGGTCGGTCTTGAACAGATCCGCTGCCTCGAATCGCACCCGGTCCGCAACACCGGCATCCGCAGCCGCATCGCGCGCCTTGCGGATCAGCACCGGATCGAGATCGACGCCCAGCCCATGCGCGCCACGCTCCTTGGCAGCCGCGATCAGGATACGCCCGTCGCCGGTGCCAAGGTCGATCACCGTGTCGCCGGGCTTCACCTCACCCATTTCGAGCATCAATGCCACCACATCGCGCCGCGTACTCTTGTAGGGCACATCCAGCTTGGGACCGCCAAAGATGGTGGAGGCCGAACAGCTGACCATCGTCGGCAACATGCACCGTCCGCCCAAGGCGATCAGCGCGAGCGCGATGATCGCCAGCACCAGGGCGGCGATGCGCAGTCGTGCGGCAGAGGACAGGGAACGGAGCATCCGGGCGCGGTTTATGCATCGCCCTTCGATTCTGTCCACCACCCCGAGGCGCTCCGGCGCTGGATCGCCGCCCGATCTCCTCGCGCTACCAGGAGAATCGGACACCAATATCGCGCGCCGTTCGATCGGTGTCCAAGCCGCGAATCACAGTACCAGCTGATACCGCACCTCCGAAATCCGGCCCGAATGGCACGAGCAGACCTTCACCCGTTTGCGCGCCACTTGATAGTGCATCGACACAGATCGGTAGCAGCTTCACTGCGCTGGACGGTGACACCGGCTTGGTGACAGTCCCGTCGGTCGCGGGATCGAACAGGAACACGTCGACCTGCGTACCGCATCCCGTCGCCGGTGCCTGCAGCCCCGCAGCATAGGTTATGGAGAAGGAGGTATCGAAGGAGAACTGGTTGGATGAACTACCGCCTGTCTGTTCCAGAACGTGCGGGAATGCGAAGGACTTGACTGCCCCGGGCACGGGTTCGGTCACGCACAACCGAGCCCGATCGACCATGTTTCCAGGCTTGCCGCACACCACAAGTTCGGCCTTTGTCGCGCCCGGCGTGGGAGTGCAGGCGATCGTGACGGTTGAATTCGCAGGGGTCGCCGTCGCAACCCCTTTAGTACAGGCCGTCGCATCGATCTCCACCAAGGCGACGTTGCCGCTGTCGGCAGCATCGCGTTCGACGCTGTGATACCGGATCGGCGGCGCGCGTTCGACGGTGAAGTAGCGCGGCTTTGGTTCGCGTTCGACCGAGTGATATTGCGCGCCTTCGGGCGGGGGCAGCCCGATGAACACGCTGCCGCCGTCATCCTTGAGTGGCGGATCGCGACGCGGCGTTCCGCTTTCTGGCTTTGGGTCCGGCGGCGGTGTGCGACCGCCCACCGATTCGGCGCCAGCGACACGCGTCTTACCGCTCAAACTTGTCGGTGGCGTTTCCGGACCCGAGGCAACTGCGCCCTCGTCCATCCCGGCAGACGAGCCTTCGTCGGGAGGGCAAGCCGCATCCTCCTCTGGGGGTGCCTGGGTAAGCGCGATACCATCGGGTCCCTCGGTCATCACCAGGTCGAACGGCACGGTATCAACCATCTTCTGCGAAGGTCGTGTCACATGGATCACGATGTTCATTGGCGCCTGAGCCAGTTCGGCCGCCGGGACGCGATACTGCATCGCCACGCCGCGCGCACCCGCCTGGGCATTGGAGAAGCCGAGCTGCTGCCACATCCCCGAGGGGGCGGCATCGGTCGAGACGATCCCGGGCAGGCTGAACAGGCCGCCCTTCGAAAATCCACCCGATTCACGCGAGACGAGCTGACCGTCGACATAGGTCGAGCGGGTCCAGCTCACCGTCAGCTTCCATTCGCCCCACAATTCGCAAATGTCTGCACGGTGCGGGCCGAACACGCCACCATCTGAAGTCTCGATCCAGCCACCCTGGAACGTGCCCTTGTCAGCCGACTTGCCGATATCCGCGAACACAACGACCGTGTCGCCCGTGCGTTTGGCACCGACCTTCAGGGTCGTGCCGGTCACCGGGTCGGTGAAGAGCGTCTTTTCCGAGTCCTTGATCTTGCAGTCGGCGACGCGCGGACCGCCCGATCCACTGCCGCCCCCGCCACCGCCACCGCCGCCAAGGAGCCCACCGGCAAGGCCGCCAAGCGTGCCCAGCAGCTTTTTGGTCGTGCGTGCGCCCGAACCCACCTTTCCGTTCGACCCGACGGTGATCGGCTTGCGCAGCTCGGCCCGGCGCTTCTTGGGGCATTCCTTCGCTGGCAGCCTTCCTCCCGCACCAAGCACCTTACGCGCAGTTTCAGGCTGAAACCGCAATCCGGTCGACGGCACGGGCGGATCGACCGGCCCCTCTGCCGGGCAGGGATCGAGCGGGCGATTGAGCGCCGCTGCACGCTCGACGCGGATCGCGTCAGCTGCGTCGCGCATGGCGTTGACGACCGTATGGTAATCGCGCGCTTCCTGGGTGACTGCGGCGATATGGTCGATGGGCGCTCGCGCCGCAGACATCTCGCTCGACAGCCGTGCCAGCCCCTTCAAGTGATCACTCGCGGCCACCAGCCGCCGATCAGCTTCCACGGTCAGCGCATCGAGCTGTTCCAGCCAGGCATTCTTCTGTTCGATCGTGCAGATGGCACCCGCCGCTGGCGCGGTAACGGGTGCAAGGTCGGGACGCGGGGGCGGCGCGAAGCCGGTCTCGGTCGGCGGCGCCGGCGGGGGCGGATCGCCGCCCATCCGGGCCTTTTCGGGCGCGTCGCTACGATCGGCCGGCCTTTCCTTGTCCAGCTGAGCAATCTGCTCCCGCGGGGTCGCAGCATGTCGTTCGAGCCGCTCGATCTGGTCCTCCGCCGTCGAACGCGCACTTGGAATCTTGTCCCGCATTTTCCACGGCCGATCCGGCGATCCGCCAATGACCGCGAGCAGTTTGGTATCAATTGCTTCGGCAGCTGCAGCCGTCGCACCAACCGGCAAGATCGCCAGCAGCACCGCGCATATCATGACCGCAACGAACCGGAACGAATAAGCGGACATACCGCCTCTCCCGCTGCCCTGCACCTGCCATAGCATGATTATCTCGCAGCCGGAACGATGCTTAACGCGATTTCAATCCGGCGCGGGCATGGAACGTTGAATGCCGCCTGTTCAGCGCATCATCCTGCGTCCTCCCGCCCCCTGGCTCGTCGCGCTCGTCGCAGCGGCGCAGGCCTGGGTGCTGTGGCCGCTCTTCACGCCGGACATGACCGCCTATCTGATTCCCTGGCTGGAAACGATCCGCGACGCCGGGGTCGCCAATGCCTTCGCCCGACCCTTTTCCAACTACATGCCGAGCTACCTCTATTTGCTCGCGCTCGTGAGCCCGCTGACCGCCTGGCTCGATCCGATGAGCGTGATCAAATTGCTATCAGTCGCCGGGACGGTCGCGCTGGCGCTGGCGATGCACCGGCTGCTCGGCGCGCTTGGCGTGGCGCAGCGGGCGCACTGGGCGGCGTTGGTCATCGCCCTCCCCTCGGTCGCGTTTAACGCGCTGCTGATGGGCCAGTGCGACGCCATCTATGTCGCCGCATGTCTGATGGCGGTCGCCATGGCGGTCGAGCGGCGGCACATCGCAATGTTCGTCTGGTGCGGAGTCGCGGTCGCGTTCAAGGCGCAGGCGGTGCTGGTCGCCCCCTTCTTCCTCGCCATCGCGATCCAGCGCCGCGTCCCGTTGGTCCAGTGGCTCGCTGCTCCCGCAGCGCTGCTCGCGCTGATGGCCCCTGCCCTGCTCGCCGGCTGGCCGCCCGCCGACCTCGCCACGATCTATTTCCGGCAGGCGGGCACGTTCAGCAACGACATCGCGCGCAACGCGCCAAACATCTGGTCGCTTGCCGGGATGATCGCGCCCGAGTTCGCGCCGCGCCTGTTCGGTCTGGCCCTCGCCGCCGCACTCGGCGCCGCCGCCTGGTTCATCGCGAAGATGCAGGTGGTCCGGTTCGACAACGCCGGGCTGGTTGGCATGGCTGCACTCGCCGGGCTGCTCACCGCCGGGCTGCTCCCGCGCATGCATGAGCGCTATTTCCTGCTCGCCGACATGCTGATTCTGGCGTTCGCGATCGCGCGGGGTACCCGTTCCGCCTTCGCTCTCGCCGCGTTGGTCCAGATCGGATCGTTTGCCGCGATCACCGGCTATCTCGGGCTCGGCGCACCGATGGTCGCGCTGGGCACCGCCTGCATGATCGCGGCAACCTGGATCGCCGCGAGGCCGCTCGCGATGCCGAATGCAAACGATAATCCCCCAACGGGACGAAATCCGGGACCAGCCGTGCTGCGGGGCGGGTTCCGCTATGATATTGAGCAGCGACTCAGTTTCCGGGGAAGTGGGGAGTAACCATGTTTAATAACAGCCGTTCGCGCGATGACCGTCCTGCCATGCCGCCTGCACCGCCGGCACAGAGCAATGGCGCGTCGAAGCGCGGCATGTTTTCGGTCATCGGGCCGGACATCGTCATCACCGGAAGCATCAAGGCCAGCAGCGAACTGCATATCGAGGGTCGGGTCGAGGGCGATGTCGATTGCGGCACGCTCGCGCAGGGCGCCGACAGCCAGATCTTCGGCAGTGTGACCGCCGAAAGCGCGCGCCTGGCCGGCGCGATCGAAGGTACGGTCCGCGCCAAGTTGCTGACGGTCGAGCGCACCGCGCGCATCACCGGCGATGTCGAATATGAAAATATCACGATCGAAAATGGCGGCCATATCGATGGGCGGCTCAAGCATCTGAGCGCGATCACCGCCGCACCGGCCCGTGCCGAACCGGTGCAGCCGGGTGCAGCCGCGCCGGTGACGGTCGCGTCGGTCATGGGATCGAACTGAACGCCGATCCGGCCTGAATAGAAAAGGGGCGCGTTCCATGCGGAGCGCGCCCCTTTTTTCATGTCTCCGATCAGTCCGTGACGCGTTCGCCGCCCTTGATCACGTCAGTGACCTTGGTCAGGACATCGACGTCCTTCAACGGATCACCCTCGACCGCGATCAAGTCGCCATAGCGGCCCACTTCGATCGCACCGACATCCTTGGTCCGGCCAAGTGATGCGGAACTGACCCGCAGCGGTGCCGTGCGGCATCACGCCCGCATCGCTGCCGAACACCATCTTCACACCCGCTGCATGCGCCTTGCGAAAATTGTCGCGCTGGATCTGCGCGATTTCGCGATCCTTGCGGAGGTTATCCTCCAGCACGCCGTTCTTCTTGCCCTCGGCCTGGGTGTAATCGGTGTTGTAGATATCCATCGAGAACCACACCGGCTGCTTGCGCGCAGCCGCGAGCTTGATCCCTTCGTCATCGACCAGGCTGGCATGTTCGATCGTGTCGATGCCTGCGCGGATCGCCGCCTTGATCCCCGCCGCGCCATGCGCGTGCGCCGCGACCTTCAGGCCCCATTGATGCGCCTCGTCCGCGATGGCGCGCATCTCGTTCTCCGACAGCTGCTGCTGCCCCGGCTCGGTGTTGCGCGAAAAGACCCCGCCGGTCGCACAGATCTTGATCACCTCGGCGCCATATTTGCGCTGCTCGCGCACGATCCGGCGCAGCTCCTGCGCTCCGTCCCCGACCGCGACGCCCTTTTGCTTGAACGAGGGGGGCAAATAAGTGCTGTCGCAATGCCCGCCCGTCGCGCCCAGCGAATGCGCGCCCGGCACGATCCGCGGCCCGGCAATCAGCCCTTCCTCGATCGCCTGCTTGTACCCGACATCGGCATAGTTTTCGGACCCGACATTGCGGATCGTCGTAAAGCCCGCGCGCAACATCGCCCGCGCATTCGCCGTCCCCTGGATCGCCCAAAAGCTGTCGGTGAACTGCAGACCGGTATAGCCGCCATAAACGGGATTGCTGTCGAGATGGACATGCATGTCGATCAGCCCGGGCAGCACCGTCTTGCCGCTCAGATTGATATGCCGCACGTCGCTGCCCCAGCGCACGACACGCGCGTCGGCAATGCTGGTGATGCGCCCGTCGGTGATGAAGATCGCGGGATGCTCGACCACCTTGCCGCTGACCACGTCGATCATCCGGTCGGCGGTGACCACCACCGTTTCGGCGGCGGCGGGCGTGGCGGCGGTGAGCGCGAGCGCCACGCCGATCATGCTAAGCTTCATACAAATATCCCCTGTCGTGTCCGCAGCACGCTCGCCGCGAACACGATCAAGGTCAATCAGACATGGATCACTCGCCCATAAGCAGCGAGCACGCTCTCGTGCATCGACTCGCTGATCGTCGGGTGCGGGAACACCGTCTCCATCAGCTCGGCCTCGGTCGTCTCCAACGTCTTGCCGATGGTATAGCCCTGAATCATCTCGGTCACTTCCGCGCCGATCATGTGCGCGCCGAGCAGTTCGCCGGTCTTGGCGTCGAACACCGTCTTCACGAACCCGTCCGGCTCGCCGAGCGCGATCGCCTTGCCGTTGCCGATGAAGGGGAAGTTGCCGACCTTGACCGCGTAACCCGCTTCCTTGGCCTTCGCCTCGGTCAGGCCGACGCTGGCGATCTGCGGGTGGCAATAGGTGCAGCCCGGGATGTTGCGCGGGTCCATCGCGTGCGGGTGATTGCCGGCAATCGCCTCAGCCGCGATCACGCCCTCATGGCTCGCCTTGTGCGCCAGCCAGGGCGGCGCGGTGATGTCGCCGATCGCCCACAGCCCCTCGACATTGGTGCGGCACGCGCCGTCGGTCTTAAGGAAGCCGCGATCGTCGACGTCGACGCCCAGTTCCTTGAGGCCGATGTCCGCCGTGTTCGGCACGATGCCGATCGCGACGATGACATGGCTAAACTCGCCATCGATCGCCTTGCCATCCTTGCCGGTAATGGTCGCCTTCACGCCGCTCTTGTCGGCGGCGATCTTGTCGATCTTGGCGCTGGTCATGATGGTCATGCCCTGCTTCTTGAGGGCCTTCTCCAGATGCGCGGAGATGTCCTTGTCCTCGACCGGCACGATGCGGTCGAGCATCTCGACCACCGTCACGTCCGCGCCCATGTCGTTGTAGAAGCTGGCGAACTCGATCCCGATCGCGCCCGATCCGATGACGAGCAGCTTCTTCGGCATTTCCTTGGGCGTCATCGCGTGGCGATAGGTCCACACCCGCTCGCCATCTGCGGGCAGGTTCGGCAGGTCGCGGGCGCGCGCGCCGGTGGCGAGGATGATGTTCTTGCCCGCCAGCTCGGTAACCTTGCCATCAGTGCCAGTGACCGACAGCTTGCCCTTACCGGTCAGCTTGCCGGTGCCCATGTGGACCGCGATCTTGTTCTTCTTCATCAGGTGCGTGACGCCCTGATTGAGCTGCTTGGCCACACCGCGCGAGCGCTTGACCACCGCATCCAGGTCCGCGCTGATCTTCTCGGCGGCCAGACCATAATCCTTGGCATGCTGCATGAAGTGGAAGATCTCGGCCGAGCGCAGCAGCGCCTTGGTCGGAATGCACCCCCAGTTGAGGCAGATGCCGCCGAGCAGTTCGCGCTCGACGATCGCGGTCTTGAGACCGAGCTGGCTCGCGCGGATCGCGGCGACATAGCCGCCGGGTCCGGAGCCGAGCACGATCACGTCATAGGATTCAGCCACGAGATGTTCCTTCTTCTCCCTCCCCCCTTGTGGGGGAGGGCTGGGGAGAGGGGGAGCGCCCGCCGGGGCTCGATGCCCCGGCGGGCGCTTCGAGTTCAGCAAGGAGCGCTGTTAGAACGGAATCCGGCTGCGCCAGGATATCGTTGTTGAAGAAGCGCGCGACGCGGAACCCCTGTCCGCGCAGCCAATGGTCGCGCACAATGTCGGATGCGCTGCCGATGTGCTGGGATCCGTCTGCTTCGACGATCAGCCGCGCTTCGAAGCAAATGAAGTCGACGATATAGGGTCCGAGCGGCTGCTGTCGTTTCCACTTCCAGCCGTCGAGGCGCTTGTTACGTAAGAGCGTCCACAGCATGCGCTCGGCCTCAGTGGGCTGCTTGCGCATCCCGCGCGCTCTGGCGAGCGCGCCCCCTCTCCCTCCCACCGCCTTACGGCGGCGGGCCCCTCCCTCCCCCGCAAGGGGGGAGGGTACAAGCGGGTCTGAACTCACTGATCCACCGGCCGCGGCTTGCGGTCTTCGCCGACCGCAACAAAGGTGAAGTTCGCCTGGGTCACCAGCTCGCGCTCCTCGCCGTGCCGACAGCGGCGCCAGGCTTCGACCTCGATCAGCATCGAGCTGCGCCCGATCTTCACGATCTGGGCATAGACCGAGACTTCGTCACCGACCGCGACGGGTGCGTGGAATTGCATCGAGTCCATCGCGACCGTGACCGCGCGGCCCTTGGCGCGGCGTGCGGCGACGAGGCCGGCAGCAAGATCCATCTGACCCACCAGCCAGCCGCCAAAAATGTCGCCATAGGCGTTGGCATCGGCGGGCATGGTGCTGACGCGGATCGCGGGTTCGATCGCGGGGGGCTCCCGGTCAGGCATCGCCGCCGCCCTCCCCGCCCTGCGGGTTGCGCTGCAGCCACATCGCGCGGCGCATCGGGCCCACGCCCATCACGATGATGCACAGGATCGCGGTGCCCGTCACCAGCCACACATCCCCCTGCGCGAGCGGATAGGCCCAGCTCGCCAGCGCCCCGATCAGCAACGCGACCGCAATCCCCGCGGCGATGTGCAATGCTTCGATCAGGACACGCATGGCGGGGCGCTCAGGCCAGCAGGCCCATGGGCGATTCGATCAGCGCCTTGAGGACCTTCATCAGCTCGGCGCCATCGGCCCCGTCCACCGCGCGGTGGTCGAAGCTGCCGGTCGCCGACATGACGGTGGCGACGCCCAGCGCGTCGTCGACGATGTACGGACGCTTCTCGCCCGCGCCGACCGCCAGGATCATCGCCTGGGGCGGGTTGATCACCGCGTCGAACTGCTTGATCCCGAACATGCCCATGTTCGAAATGCTGGCGGTGCCGCCCTGATATTCGTGCGGCTGGAGCTTGCCCTCCTTCGCACGGTCGGCCAGCTCCTTCATCTGGGTCGAGATCGACGCGATGCCGATATTCGCCGCGTCGCGGATGATCGGGGTGATCAGGCCGGTCGGCGTGGACACCGCCACCGAGATGTCGGCGCGGCTGTATTTGACCAGCTTGTCGCCCGCATAGGTCACGTTGCACTTGGGCACCTGCACCAGCGCAACCGCGAGCGCCTTGATCAGCATATCGTTGACCGACAGCTTCACGCCGCGCGCTTCCAGGCTCTTGTTGAGCTGGCCGCGCAGCTTGAGCAGCGCGTCGAGCTGGATGTCCACGGTCAGATAGATGTGCGGGATCGTCTGCTTCGCCTCGGTCAGGCGGCGCGCGATCGTCTTGCGGATGTTGCTTAGCTTTTCGACCTCATGCGGGATGCTCTCGTCATACCACACCGATGCCGGAGCCGCGGCCGGAGCCGATGCGGTCGGCGCAGCAGCGGCGGCAGGCGCTTCGGCGGCCTTGGGCGCGGGCGCTGCACCGGGCTTCGCGTCGGCGACGTCGGCCTTGACGATGCGGCCATTCGGGCCGGAACCAGCGACGCCCGACAGGTCCACGCCCTTTTCAGCGGCGATGCGGCGCGCCAGCGGGCTCGCCTTGACTCGGTCGCCGTCAGCTTTCGGCGCAGCCGCCGGAGCGGGCGCAGGCGCCGGAGCCGCCTCGGCCTTGGGCGCTTCTGCTTTGGGCGCCTCAGCCTTTGGCGCGGAGACCGATGCGGCATCCTCGCCCTCACCCGCCAGCACTGCGATCACGGTGCCGACCTTCACGCCATCCGTGCCCTCGGCAATGACGATCTCGGCGATCACGCCTTCATCGACCGCCTCGAACTCCATTGTCGCCTTGTCGGTTTCGATCTCGGCCATCAGGTCGCCGGCCTTGACCGTATCGCCTTCTTTCACCAGCCATTTGGCGAGCGTGCCCTCCTCCATCGTCGGGGACAAAGCGGGCATCTTGATTTCGATCGACATGGGTGGGGAGGATCCTGTCGTGATGTGAGGTGGTTGTCGCGCCCTCCTTGCGCGATGAACGGCTTGGGTCAACCCCGCCCCTTGCGCTCAGGTGCGCGACACGTCACCACCTGTCACCAACGGAGAGGGGAACTGGTTTCATGCGTACCTATCTGGTCGTGATCGATGAAAGCCCCGAGGCGCAGATTGCGCTCCGCTTCGCCGCGCGCCGTGCGGTCAAGACCGGCGGCGGGGTCGAGATTCTGGCGCTGATTCCCAAGCCCGACTTCGTCCAGTGGGGCGGCGTCATGGCGACGATCGAGGAGGAAGGGCGGCAACGCGCCGAAGCTTTGGTCGCTGGCGCGGCGGGCACGCTGATCCAGGAATCGGGGCTCAAACCGACCATCACCGTGGTCGAAGGCGACGGACCCAAGGTCATTCGCGAGATGATCGAAGCCAATCCAGAGATCGCCGCGCTCGTCCTCGGCGCTGCGGTCGGCGGCAAACCCGGCCCGATCGTCACCCATTTCACCAGCGGCGACATGGCGGTTCTGCCGGTGCCATTGATGATCATCCCGGGAAGCCTCGACCGCGAGGCGATCGACCGGCTAAGCTGAGGCCCTATGCGAACCCTCCTTCTCCCCGCGCTGCTGATCGCAGCTCCCGCCGCCGCCCAGCAAAAGCCCGTCGAAGCGCCCAGCGCCGAGCGGCTCAAGGCCGATGTCGAAAAGCTGGTGAGCTTCGGCACGCGCCATACCCTCTCCTCCCCCGACGATCCGGTGCGCGGCATCGGCGCGGCGCGGAAATGGGGCGCGGAGGAGCTCGACCGGATCGGCGCGGCGTGCGGCGAATGCATCAAGGTCGCGCGGATCGGCCGCACCTTCACCGGCCCGCGCGCGCCGAACGGGGTCGAGGTCGTCAACGTGCTCGGCTTCCAGCAGGGCGAAGACCCCAAGCGCGTCGTGATCGTTCAGGGCCATATCGATTCGCGCGTCAGCGACGTGATGGACTTCACCAGCGACGCGCCAGGCGCCAATGACGATGCGTCGGGCACCGCGCTGGTGATCGAGGCGGCACGCATCCTCTCAAGGCACAAGCTCAAGGCGACGATCGTCTATGCGCTGCTGTCGGGTGAGGAACAGGGCTTGTGGGGCGGCACCTTGCTCGCCGAAACCGCAAAGGAGCGCGGCTGGGAAGTCATCGCGGTCCTCAACAACGATATCGTCGGCAACACCGTCGGCCAGAATGGCGTGCGCGTCGCCGACCGGGTGCGCGTCTTCTCCGAAGGGATCCGCGCGTCCGAAGACCTGCCCGGCCAGCTCGGCCGACGCGGCGATGGCGGCGAGGATGACGGCCCCAGCCGGGCGCTCGCCAAGGCGATCGACAAGGTCGCGGACGGGATGCGGGAGTCGGACAAGGACGCGCTCGACGTATTCGTCGTCCGCCGCCCCGACCGCTTCGGGCGCGGCGGCGATCATGAGCCGTTCCTTCGCGTCGGCTATCCGGCCGTCCGCTTTTCGGTCGCGGCCGAGAATTACGATCAGCAGCATCAGGACCTGCGCACCGAAAAGGGCCGCGTCTTTGGCGACACGGTCGACAAGATGGACTTCCCCTATCTGGCGAAGGTCACGGCGCTCAACATCGCCACGATCCGCCGCCTCGCCAATGCGCCGTCGGCCCCATCGGGCGTCGTACTCGACGGCGCGGTCAGCGCGGATACCAAGGTGCGCTGGAACGCCGTCCCCGGCGCGCGCGGCTATCGCGTCTATTGGCGCCGCAACGACACCCAGAACTGGACCGAGGTGCGCGGCGTCGCCGGGCGCACCGAAACGGTGCTGAAGGACGTGGTGGTCGACGATCACTTTATCGGCGTGTCGTCGGTCGCCGCGGATGGCAGCGAAAGCATCGTGACGTTCGGCACCCGCCCGCCACGGAACTGACCCAAAGCGTCACCCCAGCGCTCGCCGGGGCGACAAAACTTACCGGCAACAATCCTTGGTCGACCGGCGCACCGTCTTGCTCGGATAGCGCCGCACAGTCTTCACCGGCGCGCGATAGGTGCGGACTTCCTCGACCTCCTCGATCACCTCTTCGGTGACCGTGGTCGTGGTGGTCGCGCCCGACTGGATGACGATCGTCGTCACCGTCGGCCCGGCCATGTAATAGCCACTTCCGCCATAATAGCCGCGGGCATAGCCGCCGCCCTGCGCGCCACATGGGGCGGCGCAGGACGGCGGGGCATACCCCCCCGGGTATGGCTGTGCCGGGATCGACCGCCGCTCGCGGCGATCGTCCGCATAACCGTCATCATCGTAACCGGGCGCGTCGTAGCGGGCGCCATAGCCGCCGCCGCCGCCGCCGCCGGCAGCCGACGCCGCCGCATAGCCGCCACTAGCATAGGCCGTGGCCGATCCGCCGCCTCCGCCGCCATTCCAGTCGATCCCGCTGACCGAATCCCACACCCGGCCATTGCGGTCGGCCAGCACGGCATCGTCATAGTAACGCAGCCAGCCATAGCCCGGCGCCGGGCGGCTCAGACCCCAGCTCGACCAATCGCTGATCCAGAAGCCACCACCGACCCAATAGCTTGGCAGCGTCCAGCCGCGCACCGGCCGACGATAGGCGCTCCACCCGCCGGGCGCGCGCATCCCCGCATGCCAGCGCCCGTCGACCATCGGGCCCCAGCGGCCCCCGCTGTGCGTCGCGCGCGGCGGATCGATGCGCGTCGGAGGCACCGACCGCGATGGATAGCGCACCGGCTCGCGCTCGCGCTGGACCCACTGCCCGTCGCGCCACACCCGCTGCGCCTGGGCAGGGGTCGCAACCGCAATCGCGGCAATCGACAAGGTCGTGAGGGTCAGGACACGCATTGGCACACTCGCTGTTCTGGCGAGGCGCGACCATTCAAGCAGGGAAGAAGGACCGCGCCTCTTTACAGCGTTTTAACACTGACGGCGCGCCGATCCCACCGCGCACCATGGTTAAGAAAGTCCCAATGCGGGGCAGCGATCAGCCCGCGACCCTGGGGGCCAGTAGCGCCATCAGCGCCTCGCACCCCGCCGCGTCCTCGGCGTCGAACCGACCGGTGGTGGGGCTGTCGAGGTCGAGCACCCCGATCAGTTCGCCGTCATGCACGATCGGCACGACCAGCTCGGCATTGCTTGCCGCATCGCAGGCGATGTGCCCCGGAAAGGCATGGACATCCGCGACCAGCTGCGTCGCGCGCGTCGCCGCCGCCGCGCCGCACACGCCCCGGCCGAACGGGATTCGGATACACGCCGCCATGCCCTGAAACGGCCCGAGCACCAGCTCGCCACCGACATTGCGGTAGAAACCGGCCCAGTTGAGGTCGGGTAGATACTGCCCGATCAGCGACACGGCATTCGCCATATTGGCGATTGCGTCAGGCTCCCCCGCCGTCAGCGCATCAAGCGCGGCGTGGAGATCGCGATAAAGTTCGGCCTTGGACCCGGCGGCAATGTCGAAGCTGTACATATGCCGCAGGTGGCGCGGGCGTTGCCGTGATGCAAGGGGCTAGATATGTTTCAGCTTCGCGCAATCGGCACCGCCATCTTGCCGCGCCAAGCCCGAATAGGCTCTAGCGACAGCGCGCCCGCGTCATACCCTCTGACGTCAGCACGTCGCCGTCCGCCGACAGTGTAAAGACGCGCGTCTGGTCCCAGGTTTCACCCTCGCCGGCATAGCGCGCGGTCACCCTGATCTCCGGCCCTGACGCGACGACCCCGATGATGTCGGCAGTGCTTTCGTAAAAGCGCAACTCGGTCGGCGCGATCGTCAGCCGGGTGACGTCGCTACCCTTGCCGCAGTCCGCCACATTCGCGCTCCAGTTGCCATGAAAGGCCTTGGGGATTTCAGCGATCGCCCCGTCGCTCGTGCTTTCAGCCGAGGTCGTCGCGACCGGATCGGGCGGAGTCGGGCGCTCGGCCTCCTGCATATTGTTTTGCGTCACATCCTCTAGCGTCGGCTCCTGCGAACAGGCGCTGAAGAGGATAAGGGGCATCAGCCAGATCGATCGGTTCATGACGCGCAAACGCGCGGGATGCGCGATCGTTGCGCGGCGGCATCAATCGATCTGCACCCTGCCCCGCCCCGCCTTGATCGCCGCGCGGCCCTTTTTCTCGTCCACGCGCCGCGCCTTGGCTGCCTTGCCCGGCTTGGTCTTGATCCGCCGCGCCTGTCGCTCCAGCGCCTTTTCGATCAGCTCGATCACCCGCGCACGGGCATCTTCGCGATTGGCGTCCTGCGTGCGGAACTTGCGCGCGGTGACCACCAGCTCGCCGCCCGACGTCATCCGGCTACCCGCCAGCTCCTTGAACCTGGCATAGGCATAGGGCGGCAGGCCCAGCGCAAACACGTTGATGCGCAGCTGCACCGCGGTCGCGACTTTGTTGACATTCTGCCCGCCCGGACCCGACGCGGCGAGGAACTTCTCCTCGACGATCGCCGCCTCGGGCAGTTCAGCCGGCATCGTCGCCCAGATCATCCTGGGGCTGCCCGCCCGCAAAGCCGAACGCACGGAACGAATCCGGGGTCGGTGCCTCGGCATGAATGTCGGGCTTGCCCGGACGCGGCACGGTCAGCTGCGCGGCGTGGAGCATCATCTTGCGCCCATTTGCCACACCGTAGACCGGGTCGCCGGTGATCGGAAAGCCCAGCCCCTCGGCGGCATGGACACGGATCTGATGCGTGCGCCCGGTTTCGGGATAGAATGCGATGAACGCCCGCCCGTCCTTCTGCGCCAGCATCCGCCAGCGCGTCCGCGCCGCCTTGCCGTTCGGGCTGCCGGTCATCCGCCATCCGCGCTCGGCGCTCGACACCTTGATCAGGGCCAAGTCGATCATCCCCGATGGCGCATCGGGAATTCCGTCGATCACCGCCAGATAACGCTTGGTCACCTGCCCCGCTTCGAACGCCTGCTGGAACCGCGCATGCGCCTTGGGATTGCGCGCGAGCAACAGGCACCCACTGGTGTCGCGGTCGAGCCGATGCACCGGGGTCGGCCAGCGCTTGAAGCCGAAGGTCAGATTGGCGAGGTGGTTTTCAAGGCTGATCGACCCGTCGCGCGGCGGATCGACCGGAAGCCCGGCGGGCTTGTCGATGATGAGCGCCTCGCCATCGATGAAAAGTACGTGATCCTGGATCATCGCCACGCCTTGCCACCGCGCGGTCCGCAACGCCAGCCTTCACCCAAAGCGATAGGCATCCATCGCCAGCACGCCGTAGGTGTAACTGTGGTGCAACCGCTCCGCCGGCCCGCCCCCTGCCCCCATCGCGGTGAACAGCGGCAGAATATGGTCCATCGTCGGATGGTTTGCCCGCCCATCGGGTCCGCGCTCGACCGCGTGGAGCACCGCGTCGGTGTCCCCGGCGTCGAACCGGTCCTTGATCCAGTCGGCAAAGCTCGACACCCACTCGGGCACCGGCGCGTCATGGTTGCGCCCCTCGACAAAGATCGCGCGCAGATTGTGCGTGAGGCTGCCCGATCCGATGATCAGCACGTTGCGTTCCCGCAGCGGCGCGATCGCCTCGCCGATGCGGTGATGCCAGTCCGGCGGATGCGCGCTGCTGATCGACAGCTGCACCACCGGGACATCGGCATCGGGCCAGCCCAGCATCAGCGGCACCCATGCGCCGTGATCGAGCCCGCGCGCGGGGTCGAGGAACACCGGATGCCCGGCCTGCGCCACCAGCTGCGCCACCGCTTCCGCCAGCGCCGGATCGCCCTTGGCCGGATAGCGCAGGTCGAACAATTTCTGCGGAAAGCCGCCGAAATCATGGATCGTGGGCAGGTCCGTCCCCGACGTCACCACCGCCTCCGCCATGTCATGATGGGCAGAGATCATCAGGATCGCGTCGGGCCGCGCCACATGCGTTGCCAGCCCGGCGAGGAAGTCCCGCGCCGGGCTGGGTTCGAACAGGATCATCGGCGAACCGTGCGACACGAACAGAGCGGGTTGCACGGCGCGCGTCACGTTATGCGGCCAGCTTGGTCGCAACTTCGGCAATGCGGCGGCCCTGATAGCGCGCACCAGCCAGGTCGATGTCGCTGGGCATGCGGCTACCGTCGCCACCCGCGACGGTGGTCGCACCATAGGGCGCGCCGCCGAGCACTTCGTCGATCTTCATCTGGTCGGCATGGCCGTAATCCAGGCCGACGATCGTCAGGCCGAAGTGCAGCAAATTGGTGATGATGCTGAACAGCGTCGTCTCGTTGCCGCCATGCTGGGTCGCGCTCGAGGTGAACGCACCGCCGACCTTTCCGTGCAGCGCGCCCTGATACCAGACGCCGCCAGCGGTATCCCAGTATGCCGCCATCTGGCTCGCCATGCGGCCAAAGCGGGTCGGCGAGCCGACGATGATCGCGTCATACTCGGTGAGCGCGTTGGGGCCTTCGATCAGCGAATGCGCGCTGTCAGCCTTGAAGCCGGCAGCCTTGACCACCGCCTCGGGCGCGGTCTCCGGCACGCGGCGAATATCGACGGTCGCACCGGCCGAGCGGGCGCCCTCGGCAACCGCTTCGGCCATCGCTTCGATATGGCCGTAGGACGAGTAATAAAGCACCAGAACCTTGGTCACGGCGTGTCTCCTTGTGAATTGAATGGGGTGGAGCGGCCCGCCTTGGGAGGGGGCTTGCGGACCGCTCCGGGGGGTCGGTTAGTCCGAATCGACCAGGACGATCTCGGCGTCCTCGATCGCGGTGATTGTCACCGTCTGGCCACCGCTCAGCCCGGCGCCATCGCGGGCATCGAAGGGCTTGCCGTCGATCTCGATCTTGCCCACCGCAGGGACGAGATAGGCATGGCGCCCCTGCCCCACGATGTGCGTCACGCTCTCACCCGCCTTGATCGTCGCGCCGAGGACCCGGGCGTCGGCGCGGATCGGCAACGCATCACTGTCTTCGGCAAAACCGCTGGCGAGCGTCACGAACTTGCCCGAGCGCTCACCCTTGGGAAAGGGCTTGGCGCCCCAGCTCGGCGCGCCGCCACCGGCGCGCGGCATGATCCAGATCTGGAACAACGTCGTCGTCTCGGACTCCAGATTATACTCGGCGTGCCGCACCCCGGTGCCCGCGCTCATCACCTGCACATCGCCGGCGCCGGTCTTGCCGGTATTGCCCATCGAGTCCTGATGCGTGATCGCGCCAGTGCGGACATAGGTGATGATCTCCATGTCCTTGTGCGGATGGGGTGGAAAGCCGCTGTTCGGGGCGATCTCGTCATCGTTCCACACGCGGATCGCGCCCCAGCCCATGCGGGCCGGATCATAGTAATTGGCGAAGCTGAAATGATGGCGTGCGTTGAGCCACCCGTGATCGGCATGGCCCAGGCTGTCGAACGAACGTTTCTCGATCATCGGAACCTCCTTGCTTGAGCTCCAAGATAGTTCGGGGGTTCGGCGCGTAAATGGAAACGTTTGAAACGGATCGTTTCGTCATTTATGGTGCGGCACCGGCCCGCTCCCCCACCCGGCCACCCATAAGATACGCTGCCGTTGGGTGGCCGGGTGGGGGAGCGGGCCGGTGCTGAAACGCGGAGCTACAAAAAATGCGCCTTCCCGATTTTGAAGCGTGGGCAATCTTTGCGTGCGTGGTGGAGCATCGCTCATTCAGCGGGGCAGCCTCCGCGATCGGGGTGAGCAAGGCCACGGTATCCAAGGCAATCGCCCGGCTGGAGGCGCAACTCGGCACCGCGCTGTTCCACCGCACCTCGCGCCGCCTGACCCTGACCGACAGCGGCACCGCGCTGGCCGAGCGCGCCGGTCGCATTCTCGCCGAGGCGCAGGCGGCGGAAGAGGCCGCGATCGATTCCGCCAAGGCACCGTCGGGCCTGGTGCGCATCGCCGCGCCGATCACCTTCGGCATCCGCTTTGTCGCCGACGCCATCGCCGATCTGATCGCCGAACATCCCGGTATCCAGATCGACCTGCGCCTGTCCGACGCCCGCGTCGACATTGTCGCCGACGGGTTCGACATCGCACTGCGGATCGCTGACCTGCCCGACTCTTCGCTGCGCGCGCGCCGACTGTCCCCGATCAAGGCGCGCGTGGTGGCCGCTCCGGCCTATCTTGCGCAACACGGTACGCCGCGCCACCCGGCCGACCTCGCCCATCACGCCTGCTTCCTTTATGCCAATGCGATCGGCGCCTGGCAGTTTCGCAAGGCGGATGGTGAGGAAGCCGCAGTGCGCCCCGCCGGGCCGCTGACCACCGACAATGGCGATGCAATGATGCCGGCCCTGCTCGCGGGCCTCGGCATTGCGCGCCTGCCCGACTTCATCATCGACCGCGAACTGGCCGAGGGTCGACTGGTCGAGATTCTCGCCGACTGGTCGCCGATGAACGTCGCGCTCCACCTGCTCACCCCACCCAGCACGCTGCGCCCGGCGCGGGTCGAGCTGGTGATCGACTTCCTGTCGCAGCGCTTCCGCAACCTCTGCATGCGGGTATAGTCCGAAGCCGCGGTACCAGCGGCGAGCCCGACAAACACAAAGGGCCGGCCCGCATCGCTGCGGACCGGCCCCTTGCTTGGGTATGTGTAACCCGCCTTAGAACTTCACCTCAGCCGAAATCGTGAACGAACGACCGCGCGGGTCTGCAACACGCGGCTCCCACGAGCTGCCGGCACCGGTGTTGCTGTCATAGGTGATCGCGAACGGCGGATCGGTATCAAAGATATTCTTGATACCCGCAGTCAACTTGAACTGATTTGCAATGCGCTGCGTCACCGACAGATTGTAGATGATGTAGGCATCCACGCGCTCATTATAGTCCGGGCGCGTTGCGCTCTGGTTGTTGGCCAGGCTGGGCAGTCCGTTGTTCTGATAGCCGCTGCGATAGATTTGCGAGAGCGTCACCGACGTATCCTCGGTGGCGTAGCTCACCCACGCATTGTGCTTCCATTCCAGAGCAAGGTCGCCCGCATAGCTGAACACGCCAACGATTTCCGTGTAAGGCGCGGTTGGCAGG
>NCEF01000063.1 GCA_002280565.1 Sphingomonas sp. 32-66-10 | reverse complement strand
GCCGGAACGGTAGCTGTCCTTGAGCGAGGCTGCCGCCTTGCGGAGCGGCGACATGGCTGCGCCGGCCGCCGCCTGGCCGACGCCAGCAGCACCGCCAGCGACCGCAGCCCCGCCGGTTTTACCGGCCGAGCCAAGCGCATAGGCGCTGTTGGCTGCGCCCGAGGTGAAGGCGGCGCCTCGCGCCGCGCCGCCGATCGCACCCGCCGTAGCGCCGGCGCCGAGGCGGGCGGCAGCGGCGCCACCGACAAGCGCGCCGCCGGCTGCGAGCACAGTTCCCGCCGCCGCCCCTGCGCCAAGGGCCGGGCCGCCGGAGACGATGCCGTTGGCGATCGACGGGCCGAAGATGCCGAGGCCGAGAAGACAGAGCGAGGCGAGCGCGACGGCCATCGCGTCCTCGATGCTGGGCTGCGCGCCGCCGAAACCAGCGCGGAACTCGTCGAACAGGGTCGAGCCGATGCCGACGATGACGGCGAGCACCAGCACCTTTACGCCCGACGAGATGACCAGCACCCAGGCGAACAGCAGCACCGCGATCTGGATGAAGTTCTCGAAGAACGCGACCCAGCCCATCAGGTCGGAAATGGATTGGAGGATCGGTTCGCCCGCTTCCAAGCCGACTTGCGCGACGCGGCCCGGCTGTAGCAACTCGGCGGCGGTAAAGCCGGTGCCGGATGCTTTCAGGCCCAGACCGGCGAAGCTCTCGAAGACGATCCGCGCCAGGCTGTTCCAGTTGCCGATGATGTAGGCGAAGATGCCCACGAACAGCGTTTTCTTGACGAGGCGCGCGATGATGTCGTCGCCTTCGCCCCAGGTCCAGAACAGCGCAGCCAAGGTCACGTCGATGACGATCAGCGCGGTGGCGATGAACGCCACCTCGCCGCCGAGCAGGCCGAACCCGCTGTCGATGTAGCCGGTGAAGGTATTGAGGAAGGTGTCGATGACGCCGGTGTCGTTCATGGCCGGGCGCCTTTGCGGTCATCCTGGCGGAAGAAGCGGCGGCGGTTCGCGGCCCATGCCGCCTCGCAACTGCTGTCGGGCATGGTGAGCGTGGCGCAGCGATCCAGTTCGCTCGCCAGATGCTCGTCGCCCTCGCTGCCGGCGATGGTCACGATCTCCGGTGGCGGCGCCGGCCGCTCCCGCAGGCCGAGGATGCCGATGGCCAGCATCATTCCTGCGAGAGCGGCGATCCCTGCGATCTTCCCTGTCCGCGACATGGGGCGTCTCAGTTGCCCATGAAGCGGCGGAACCGCTCGCGGCCTTCGGCTTCCTCGGCCGCCTGACGCGCGGATTCGAGCGCCTGCGCCCGGCCCTGCGCGGCGACGGCGGCGGTGAGGTCGGCGAGCTGCTGCGATTGCAGGGCGAGGAGCTGGTTGCCCGCCTGCGCCGCCTGGAGCGCGCCGGTCGCGGACTGGCTGGCCGAGACCAGGCTGTCCATCGTCGTGCGGGCACCCTCGATGTTGCCGACGACGCCGGCCTGCACCTGCAAGGCATCCTGAAAGGCGCCGACGCTATCCTCCCAGCGGGCATTGGCGTTGGCGACCATTTGCGCGTGATCGCCGGTCAGCGCCGCGCCCTTGTAGCGGCCGTTGAACGCCTGCTGGATGTCCTGCACGTCATAGGCGATGCGCTGCGCCTCGGAGAGAAGCTGCTGGGTGCGCTGAACCTGCTGCTGGAGCTGTTGGAGCGAGCTGAACGGCAGCGAGGTCAGGTTGCGCGCCTCGTTGGTGAGGCTCGTCGCTGCTTGCTGGATTTGCTGAATCTGGTTGTTGATCTGTTGCAGCGACCGGGCGGCCGTCAGCACATTTTGGGCGTAATTGGTGGGGTCATAGACGATCCCGCCGAATTGCGCGTAGGCCGGCATCGGCAGGGCGATCGGCACGACGGCCGCGCTGGCGAGGACGCCGGCCACGATGGCGCGGCGAATGGGGGGCAGTCTCATAGTTCGATCTCCATGTCCGGGGTGAGGGGAAGCTGGTGCTGGCGGTCGGACGCCG
>NCEF01000062.1 GCA_002280565.1 Sphingomonas sp. 32-66-10 | reverse complement strand
CGGCCATGATGAGCTTACGCGAATACCGCAATAAGGTGGCTCACCTCGCCGACTTCCTGCCTTGGGCCGCCCTAGTCGGCGAAGGCGTCGTGCTCAACAAGGACGGCTCGTTCCAGCGCACCGCGCACTTCCGCGGCCCGGATCTCGACAGCGCCACGTCCGCCGAGCTGGTCGCCACCACGGCGCGGCTGAACAATGCGCTGCGCCGCCTGGGCTCGGGCTGGGCGATCTTCGTCGAGGCGCAGCGCACGCCCGCGCTCGACTACCCGGAATCGGAGTTTCCCGATCCGGTCTCGGCGCTGGTCGATATGGAGCGCCGCGAGCAGTTCCGTGAGGAGGGCGCGCATTTCGAGAGCCGCTATTACCTGACGCTCTTGTGGATGCCGCCGGCCGAGGAAGCCGCGCGCGCCGAGGGCTGGCTTTACGAGGGCCGCTCGACGACCGGCGCCGATCCCTGGGAGCTGCTCAAGGGCTTCACCGATCGCAGCGACCGCGTGCTCAATCTGGTCGAAGGCTTCGTGCCCGAGGTCCGCTGGCTCGATGACGCCGAGACGCTGACCTATCTGCACAGCACGGTCTCGACGCGCCGCCAGCGCGTCCGCGTGCCGGAAACCCCGATGCACCTCGACGCGCTGCTCGCCGACGAGCCACTCACCGGCGGGCTGGAACCGCGCTTGGGCGACCATCATCTGCGCACGCTCACCATCGTCGGATTCCCGAGCGCGACCTTTCCCGGCCTGCTCGACGAACTGAACCGGCTCGCCTTCGAGTATCGCTGGGCGACGCGCGCGATCATGCTCGACAAGACCGACGCGACCAAGCTGCTGACCAAGATCAGGCGGCAATGGTTCGCCAAGCGCAAGTCCGTCGCCGCGATCCTGAAAGAAGTGATGACCAACGAGGCGTCGACGCTGCTCGACAGCGACGCCTCGAACAAGGCCGCCGATGCCGACACCGCCCTGCAGGAGCTGGGCGCCGACTATGCCGGCATGGCCTATGTGACGGCCAGCGTGACGGTCTGGGACCGCGATCCAGCCATTGCGGCGGAAAAGCTGCGGCTGGTCGAGAAGGTCATCCAGGGCCGCGACTTCACCGTCATCCCCGAAGGAATGAACGCCGTGGAAGCGTGGCTCGGCTCGCTCCCCGGCCACACCTACGCCAATGTCCGGCAACCGCCGATCTCGACCATCAATCTCGCCCACCTGATCCCCCTGTCAGCCGTATGGGCGGGGCCGGGACGGGACGAGCATCTCGGTGCTCCCCCCTTGCTTTACGGCAAGACCGAAGGCTCGACCCCGTTCCGGTTTTCCCTTCACGCCGATGGCAGCGACGTCGGCCACACGCTGATCGTCGGCCCGACCGGGGCCGGCAAATCGGTCCTGCTCGCGCTGATGGCGATGCAGTTCCGCCGCTACGCGAACGCCCAGGTCTTCGCCTTCGATTTCGGCGGCTCAATCCGCGCCGCCGCGCTGGCGACCGGCGGAGACTGGCAGGATCTCGGCGGCGGGCTCTCCGACGACAGCGACGGCGGCGTCCAGTTGCAGCCGCTCGCCCGCATCGACGATCCGGCCGAACGTGCCTGGGCGGCCGAATGGCTGGCGGCGATCCTCGCGAGCGAAGGCGTCGCCGTCGATCCCCAGGCCAAGGAGCATATCTGGTCGGCGCTGGGTTCGCTTGCCAGCGCGCCGATGCCGGAACGGACGCTGACCGGGCTCGCGGTTCTGTTGCAGAGCCAGCAGCTCAAGCAGGCGCTCGCGCCCTACTGCATCGGCGGGCCGTGGGGCCGGCTGCTCGACGCCGAGGCCGAGCGGCTCGGCGAAGCCGACATGCAAGCCTTCGAGACCGAAGGGCTGGTCGGCGCCGGCTCGGCCGCCGCGGTGCTCTCCTATCTGTTCCATCGGATCGAGGGGCGGCTGGACGGCTCGCCGACGCTCATCATCATCGACGAGGGCTGGCTGGTCCTCGACAGCCCGGACTTCGCCGCGCAGCTCCGCGAGTGGCTGAAG
>NCEF01000061.1 GCA_002280565.1 Sphingomonas sp. 32-66-10 | reverse complement strand
CGCCTTACTCGGCCGAACGGCCGAGGAGCTGAGTGGGTGAGAGAGTGTGTTCGGACAAGGGGTTCGAGCAGCACAACTCAGGAGACTTCCCATGAACATCGGCACCATCACCCAGAACGCCAGCGGCACCTACACGGGCAAAATTTCGACGCTGACCGTCGCGATCGTGATCGCCCTGCGCACCGTCCAGTCGACGAACCCGCGCGCGCCCAAGTTCGAAATCCTCGCGCTTTCCGCCGCCCGCCAGTGGGTCCAGGTCGGCGCGTTGTTCGAGCTTTCGTCCAACTCGACCGGCGAGACGTTCCTCAACGGCAAGATCGAGGATCCTAGCCTCGACAAGCCGCTCTACCTCTCGGCGTTCCGCCAGGAGGACGGCTCGTACAACATCGTCTGGTCGCGCCCGACCCGCCGGCGTGATGCGCCCACCGACACGGTCGCGTCCGATGACGGCCTCCCGCCGCTGCCGGGTGCGGACGAACCTGCCAAGCCCGCTGGTGGCGACGGTCTGGGCGAATCCTCGGCCGATGGCGCATTCGGGGGCGAGCCCGCTTCCGGCGGCCGTCGTCGTCGCACCCCCGAGGTCGCCGACTGATCGGCCACACGTCCTCCCCCCGACCGCGCGTCTTACCCGGCGCGCGGTTATCTCACTGGGCTCGCTTCGCTCTCCCGAAGCGGGCCCTGTTTTTGTTCTGGCGAGCGCGCGCCTAATTTACCTTGTAATTTATCCGGAAACTCCGTACTTTCCGGATAGGAGAATCGCCATGCCCCAGTCCGTCAGTTCCGTCGAAGCGTCAAAGTCTTTCGGCCGCATCAGCCGCCAGGCGCTGGCAGCGCCGCTTACCATCACGCATCATGGGCATGATAGCCTGGTTCTCATGTCGGCCGCCGAATATCAGCGGCTCAAAAGCCGTGATCGCGAAGTGCTCGCTCTAGGGGATTTCACGGAGCAGGATCGCGCTGCGATCGCCGGTTCGCGCGCGCCCGCCGAGGCCGCAGAATTCGACGGCGAACTTCGGCATAGCTGATGCCGCTCCCAAAGCCGGTTCCAGGCCTTGTTATCCGGTATTCGTTTCTGTGGAGCCATGAGGCCAAGGCCGGAAGCGAGGAAGGCAGCAAAGATCGGCCCTGCGCCGTCCTACTGGCGACAACCACCAAGGACGACGAGCAGATCGTTACCGTCCTTCCGGTGACGCATACCCCGCCCGCCGACGAGCGCCTGGCCGTTGAGATTCCCCCGGGCACGAAAAAGCGCCTCGGCCTCGACGATGCCCGCTCGTGGATCGTTCTGTCGGAGGCGAACCGCTTTCAATGGCCTGGACCGGACCTGCGCCCGGTCCCCCAGGTGGTTCCGACGCCACCATCGCTTACGGGCTACTTCCGGCCAGCCTCTATGATCTCATCAGGACGAAGTGGCTCGCTGCATTCGACAACCGCCAAGTTGGTCAGGTCGACCGCACCTCCTAGTTTACGCCGTCCGCCCGGCCCCCAGCCGAGGGTGTGGGAGCCCGCCTCCAATCACTACCGCCCTTTCGCGATAGAACGTGCCTGCTGGTGCTTGTGGGTGGCGCGACCGCCGGACACTTCGCGCGAGGGCCGGGATCTCAGCGGGGTCAGGTGAGCCTGATGGGGCGCGCCCGATCCTTGCCGGGTCCACCTGCCTTCCTTCGCCTTTGACTGACACCTGCGGCGGACGGTCTCGCATCCCAACCCCTTCCAGTCGCCCGTGTTGCCGCTACGCGGCTGCCCGCGCCAGCTCCCTCCAGGGGTTCCCCTCCGCTTGCGCTCCGGTGCGATGCGATCCCGCACGCCGCTCTTTCGGTGTCACCGGCGGGAAGGCCGTCGGACCCAACAAGGAACAACGCCATGAACACCGTCAACATCACCGGCCGCGTCGCCAAGGATCCCGAGGCCCGCGGCGCCGTCACCACCCTCATCGTCGCGACCGACCGCGTGAAGCTCAAAGACGGCAAGACCTATGTCGACGAAGCCACGGGCTACACCGCCAAGGAGACCGAATTCCACAAGGTCACCTGCTTCAACGGCCTCGGCAAGTCGGCAGCGTCGCGC
>NCEF01000010.1:83659-125646 GCA_002280565.1 Sphingomonas sp. 32-66-10 | reverse complement strand
GGCGGGTATGAGGCAGCTCGAGTTCGGTGACCGGGTGCTGTACGCGGTGCTCGGCGGCGACCCGACCGAGGCGCAATGGCTCGAGGGGCGGGCGTCGGGTGTGACGGCATCCGAGGTTCACGAGATCGCTCACGGCGGTGTCGGTGCGCGACGCCGCGTGCTCGACGCGAAGCTGAACGGGTCGACGTTCCGCGGGTCCGTGGCGACCGCTGCGGGTCACGAGAACGAGCCGCGCATTCTGGCTGCGGCCGAGCTGCTCGAGGGTGTGCTGATGCTCATCCCGACGCCGCGGCTCCTGCTCGCGCATCCGGAGCACCCTCGGCACATGGCGACGCCGGATGGGCTCGGTATCTCGTCGGTGTTCGGCGAGTTCGGCGTCGAGGCGAAGTGGCATGAGGCCGGCTGGACGCACACAGGAATCCCGGCCGATCACATGTCGCAATGCCAGTTCGGGATGCATGTCCGGGCGCTGACCTATATCCTGTCGCACGGCGCGGACGGACTTCGCCAAGTGGCCGAGGACAGCGTCCTCAACGCCAACTATGTGCTGCGCGCACTGGAAGACGTGCTCGACGCGCCCTTCGCGAATAGCGGGCCGTGCATGCATGAGGCGATCTTCAGCGACCGTGGCCTTGCCGAGGGCTTCTCGACGCTCGACATCGCCAAGGGGCTGATCGACGAGGGCTTCCACCCGATGACGGTCTATTTCCCGCTGGTCGTCCATGGCGCGATGCTGGTCGAGCCGACCGAGACCGAGAGCAAGGCGGCGCTGGATCAGTTCATCGGTGCCTTCCGTTCGGTCGCGCAGCGGGCGAAGGCGGGCGATGCCGCGCTCAAGACCGCGCCGCACTTCGCGCCGCGCCGTCGCCTCGACGAGACGCTGGCCGCGCGCAAGCCGGTGCTGGTGTGGAAGGAGCCGGCTCAGGCCCAGGCTGCCGAGTAACATTTTTCGTCTGTTTCACCGGGTTGGATTTCGGTCTAACCCGGCTCCCGGGCGGGCGGTGGCTTCGTGCCGCCGCCCGTTTGCTTATGGGGAGGCGAAGATGATGCGCGGCGCAATGGCTCTGATCGTGGCGATGATGATGACGGCACCGGCAGTGGCGGGGCAGGATCCGCGCATCCCGCAGGCCGAGCAGGACGCGGACCGGATCGAAGCGCAGCGCATGTATGACGCCCAGCGCCAGCGCGACCAGGCCGAGGCAGATCGCGTCGCCCGCATCACGCTCGAGCGCAAGACCGACTACGAACTCTATCTGGCGCGGCAAAAGGCCGAGCATGAGGCGAAGATGGCCGCATGGCGCGCCGATGTGGCGCGGCGCGAGGCCGAAGCGGCGCGGGTGCGCGCCGAGTGGGAGGCACAGGTCGCCCGATGCAAGGCAGGCGACCGATCGGCCTGCGCTCCGAAAAAATGAGCGACCCGACACCGTGGATCGTCGCTGAAGACAGTGGCGCGGTGCGCAAGCATGCGCCCGCGACGCTGCGCAACCGGGAGGCGATCGCGGCGGAGCTGGCGGCGCTGTTGCCAGCGCACGGCACGGTGCTGGAGGTCGCGAGCGGCAGCGGGGAGCATGCCGCGTTCTTTGCCGAGCGCTTCCCCGCCCTGACCTTCGTTCCCAGCGATCCCGATGCAGCGGCGCGGGAGTCGATCGCATCATGGTGCGCTGGATTGGCCAATGTCGCACCGCCGCTGGCGATCGATGCGGCGGCGGGCGAGTGGCCGATCGCCGCCGCCGATGCGGTGCTGTGCATCAACATGGTGCATATCAGCCCGTGGGCGGCGACGCTCGGATTGCTCGACGGAACCGCACGGCTGCTCCCGCCGGGTGGGCCGCTGATCCTCTATGGCCCCTATCGCCGCGCCGACGCTCCAACCGCCCCGTCGAACGAGGCGTTCGACCAATCGCTGAAAGCGCGCGATCCGCGCTGGGGTTTGCGCGAGGTCGCCGAGGTCACGGCGGCAGCTGAGGCGCGCGGGTTGCGGTTCGCGCGTCTGGTGGAGATGCCGGCGAATAATATCATGCTACTCTATCATGCATGACCGAGCGCGAGACGAGTCGCACCGATAACTTCACCGACGCGGCATTCGCGTTTGCGGTGACGCTGATGGTCGTTGGCGCGGGCGGCTCCGGGGTCGATGGCGGGACGCTGGAGAGCGCAGTTGCCGCGATCCCGAGTTTCATCATTGGCTTTGCCATCATGGCGATGTTCTGGTGGTCGCATGTGCGGTGGCGCCGTTTGCGCGGGGCGGGGGACTGGCGCTCGCTGCTGCTGACCCTGCTGCTGATCTTTACCGTGCTGATCTATGTCGTGCCGCTGCGCGCCATGGCGGCGTCATTCGCGGCGTTCCTGTCCGGCAATCTGGATGGCTTTCGTGGAAGTATCAGACGGCTGTTCACGGTCTATGGCATCGGGTTTGCGGCCATGTCGGCCATCACCGCCTTGCTGTTTCGCGATGCACTGCGTCGCGTCGATCTGCCCTTGCCCGAGCGGCGCGAGGCAATTGGGCAAAGCTGTATTTGGACGATCCTGGCGGCGACGGGCGTGGCCTCGACCAGTCTCGCGCTGATGCCCGCGCTAGCCCAGTTCGCCCCGCTGCTCTACGCGACGCTCCCGTTCAGCATCGGGATCTTCGCCTGGCGCTTCGACTGGGCTGGCACGGCGGGCGAGGCCCAGCCGTTGCTCGCGCCAGGCGATGTAGAGGCCGCTGGCGACGATGATCGGGGCGCCGATCCACGTCCATTGGCTGGGCAGCACGCCGAATAGCACATAGCCGTAGAGCGTCGCCCAGATCAGGCTGGAATAGTCCATCGGCACCACCGCCGAGACGGGGGCGAAGCGCAGCGCGGCGGTGAGCGCGAGCTGGCCCGCGCCGCCGACCAGCCCGATCGCGATCAGGATCGCAAAGGTCTGCCAGTCGTGCATCTGCGCAAAGAACGGGTAGGCGATGGCGAGCGGCGGTACCGATAGCGTCGAGAACCAGAAGACCGTCGTCGCCGGCCGTTCGGTCTTGGCCATCTGGCGCAACTGAATCGCGATCAGCGCGACGAAGAAAGCGGCGGTCAGCCCGACCAGCGCGCCGACCAGCGGGATATGCCCGTCCCCCGGCTGCGCAACCAGCACCACGCCGACGAAGCCCGCGATCACCGCGGCCCAGCGCCGCCACCCGGTCTTCTCGTGCAGCACCAATGCGCCGAGGATCGTGGCAAAGATCGGCGCGGTGAAGGAAAAGGTCGTCGCCTCGGCCAGCGGGAGCAGTAGCACCGCGCCGAAATTGAACACCATTCCGGTCAGCCCGATCACGGTGCGGTTCACATGCAGCCCGAACCGCCGCGTACGGATCGACCGCATTCCGGGGCCGGCGGCGATCCAGGCGAGGATGAAGGGGATCGCGAACAGCTGCCGAAACAGCATGATCTCGGCCAGATTGGCGCCGCCCTGCTCCGCCAGCTTGATCAGCGCGCCCATGGTCGAGAGCATGAGGATGGCGAGCAGGCGCAGGCCAAGGCCGGTAAGGACGCGATCACGATGCACCGCGCCTGCCTAGAGGCGACGCTGCGGTGCGGCAAGGCGCGAAGGGGCGTGACGCGCCCCAAATCGCGCGCTAATCGCGCAGCCATGATCAAACGCGCACTCAACGTCACCCGCGAAGCGGATTTCGCCGCCTGGTATCAGGCCGTCATCACCGAAGCCGATATGGCCGAGGAAAGCGGCGTGCGCGGCTGCATGGTCATCCGGCCATGGGGCTATGGCATCTGGGAGCGGATTCAGCGGCTGCTCGACGACCGCATCAAGGCGACGGGGCATGAGAATTGCTATTTCCCGCTGTTCATCCCGCTCAGCTATTTCGAGAAAGAGGCCGAGCATGTCGACGGCTTCGCCAAGGAAATGGCGGTCGTTACCCATCACCGGTTGATCCAGAAGGACGGGCGGCTGGTGCCCGATCCCGACGCGAAGCTGGAGGAGCCTTTGGTCGTCCGCCCGACATCGGAAACGGTGATTGGTGCTGCGATGGCGCGCTGGGTTCAGTCATGGCGCGACCTGCCGGTGCTGATCAACCAATGGGCCAATGTCGTACGCTGGGAAATGCGCACCCGCATGTTCCTGCGCACCGCCGAATTCCTGTGGCAGGAGGGGCATACCGCCCACGCCACGGTCGATGAGGCGCGCGAAGAGACGATGAAGATGCTGGAGGTGTATCGCGAGTTCGCGGAAACCTGCCTCGCCATGCCGGTCGTCGCGGGCGAGAAGCCGGAGAATGAGCGCTTCCCCGGCGCGGTCGCGACCTACAGCATCGAGGCGATGATGCAGGACGGCAAGGCGCTGCAGGCGGGGACGTCGCACTTCCTCGGCACCACCTTCTCCAGCGCGCAGGGGATCAAGTTCCAGAATGCCGAGGGCGTTCAGGAACTGGCGCAGACGACCAGCTGGGGCGTGTCGACGCGGATGATCGGCGGCGTCATCATGGTGCATGGCGACGATGACGGCCTGCGTGTGCCGCCGCGGATCGCGCCGTGGCAGATCGTTATCGTGCCGATGCTGCGCGACACGGACGAGGACGCCGCGCTGATCGACTATTGCAAGGGGTTGCAGGCCGATCTGGCCAAGACGTCGGCGCTGGGTGAACCGGTGCGCACGCTGCTCGACCTCAAGGCGGCCAAGGCCGCGACCAAGCGCTGGGGCTGGGTCAAGAAGGGCGCGCCGGTGGTGATCGAGGTCGGCGGGCGCGACATGGCCGGGGGCAACGTCTCCGTCATCCGCCGCGACCGGCTGTATCGCGAGGACGGCAAGCTCGACAGCGCGGTGGTTGCGAAGGACGAGTTCGTGGCCGGGGCGGCGGCGCTGTTGGAGGAGATCCAGGCCGGGCTGCACGCCGATGCGCGCGCGCGGCTGGATGCGAACATCGTGCGCGGCGTTGAGAGCTTCGATGCGCTCAAGGCGCATTTCGAGGGTTCGGGGAAATATCCGGGCTGGGTTGAGGTGCAGTGGAGCAAGCCTGAAGGCGCGGAGCTGGACGCGGTGGTCGAGCGGATCAAGGCGCTGAAGCTGACCTTCCGCAACGTGCCGCTGGATGCCGCTCCAGCGGACGGGGCCTGCATCTTCACCGGCAAGCCGGCGGTGGAGCGCATTTTGGTCGCGCGCGCCTATTGAGGCAGAAATGACTGCCCCCGCCGGAGCGGGGGCAGTTGGAACTTACTTGGCGCCGGTGCCGGGTTCGGTCGTCTTCGGCATTTTGCCGTCTTCCATCCGACCCTCATTGCGTAGATCGCGACCTTCCTGGGCGGCCTTCTGGCCCTCAGGCGAATCGCGATGCTCGTTGAGCTCTTCCTTGACGTAGCCGGCGGCTTCCTTCGCTTTTCCTTCGATGCTCATAGTCGGTCTCCTGATTGCCAAGTTACTGACATCAAGCGCTTCAAGCGGCGAAAAGGTCCGTGGTCAGGGCAGGCGTCGGTCACGCGTCACCGGGCGGGCCGCAATGCCGAACTGCGGCGCGAGCAACCGCAGCGCATGTTCGGCGAGCGCGCGGGCGGTGGTGATCTTGCCGCCGAACACCGACAGGATCGGCGCGGCGCGGGTATCGAGGTCGAGATGATAGTCGCGGGTCACCGTCCGTGCCTCGTCCGCGCCATTGTCGTATAGCGCACGGATGCCGGACCAGGTGCCGGTTACGTCTGCGGGACCGATCTGGCGGCGGAAATAGCGATTGGCGGCGGCGCAGAGATAGGCGACCTCATCCGCGTCGATGCCTGCATCGCCGGGGTGCGCGACGGGCACATCGGTGGTGCCGATCATCGTCTCCCCCTGCCATGGCGCGGCAAAGACGACGCGGCGGTCGGGTTGCTGCAGGATATAGGCATGCTCGCCCTCCCACAGCGCCGGGACGGTGATGTGGCTGCCCTTGATCAGCCGCAGGCCGCTGGTGGTCGCGACGCCGAGCGTGTCGAGCAGGTCGCGAACCCACGGCCCGGCGGCATTGATGATCGCGCGGGCTTCGACCTGTCGCCCATCGGACAGAGTCACGGTCCAGCGCCCCTCGTCCCGCTGCGCTTCCGTCACCGCGACCCCGGTGACGATCTCGGCCCCGTTCGCCGCCGCGTCCCGCGCATTGGCGCGGACCAGTGCAGCATCGTCGACCTGCGCGTCCCAATAGAGAAAGCCGCTGGTCCCCGAGTTCAGCGGGGCGAGGCGCGGGTCGTCGCGATGCAGCGCGCGCGAACGCGGCAGCGAGGAGCCCAGGCCGAGCAGATCGTAGAGATAAAGCCCCGCCCGCACCATCCAGCGTGGGCGCACGGCATGGGCATGCGGCAGGACGAACGCCATCGGGTGGATCAGATGCGGCCCCGTCGCCAGCATCCGCTCGCGCTCGACCAGCGCCTCACGCACCAGCCGGAATTCATAGGTCTCCAGATAGCGCAGCCCGCCATGGATCAACTTGCTCGACGCGGAGGACGTATGCGCGGCGAGCGTTTCACGCTCCACCAGCAGCACCTTAAACCCCAGCAGCGCCGCTTCGCGTGCGATCGCGCAGCCATTGATGCCGCCGCCGATGATGAGCAGATCATGGGTCATTGGCATAGGGTAGCGGGTGCGTCAGCATTCGTCGATTGACCGCGCGCTGCCGTGGCGCTCAACTGGCCGCCATGCGCATCCTGGCTGTAATCTTGCTCCTCGTTGTGCCGATGACGGGCTTTGCCCAATCGCCGGCGGCGTTGCGCAAGGAAGAGCGCGCATTGCGCAAGGCTCTGGCCGATCCGGAGCGTATGGCCGAGGCGGAAATGGATCTGGATGCCGGGCGCTTTGAAACATGGCGCGAGCTGGCAGCGAACCTCGAAAAGCAGGGCCGGATCGATGAGGCAATCGCGGCGATGTATGAGGGCGCCGGGCAAATCCCGACGCGGAGCGCTGATCTGCGCGCGACGGCGCGGTCAGTAACGGCTGAAGCAGTCCGGTTCGAGGAACGCCTGAAGGGGCCGACCGTGGCCACGACCCGCGCGACCTGGAGTGCTGCGATCAGCGTCCAGCGCGGTCGCAGTCCGGTGGATCGGCTCGAAGCGGGACTGGAGCCATTCGCCAATGGCTATTTGAACGATACCATCCGGCGACTGACCGTGATCGGGCGGCATGATGAGGCACACGCGCTGGCCATGGGTGCGATGGAGATTGCGACATCGTTCCGTCTGCGGGCAGCGGGACGGGATGTGCAGGCGCGTGAGGTGCAGCTGTACCGGGACCGGAGTTGGGCGCTGCGCACGGTGGTGCGGACGGCCTTCACGCTGGCGGCTACGGTCGATCCGGCGGTGGACGCCGATCTCAACGCGGCTGAAGCGGCGATGCGTGCGGGCGATGCCGCGGGTGCCGAGCGGCGGTTCCGACAGTTTCTGGCGGCGCAGCCCGATCCGATTATCATTTCCCGCTTTCGCCTTCGCGCGACGATCGGACTGATCCATGCGCTGCGTGCGCAGCAAAAGGCCGCTGAGGCACAGGCGTTGCGTTCCGAATTGTTGGCCGCGCTGCGTTGGCAAAGCTGGCCGGATGGACCCCAGATCGTCGCGGTGCGCCGCGCGACTGAATAACCAATCCGACGCCCGCAGCGTTATTCGACGTCGAAAAACTCCACGATGCCCGAGGCGAGGTGATATTCCGCGCCGACGATCTTGAGCTTGCCCGAACGGCGCGGTGCGGCGATCAGGCGCTGGCTCGGCGCGCGCAGGTCATGCACGACGTGGCGGACATTTTCGCGGATCGAATTTTCGACCAGATCGCCCGGGACATTGTGCGCGGTATGCACCGCCGGGACGATCGGTTCGACCATCGCGCCGAGGCTGCCGGGCAATTTTGCGTTCTTGTCCACCACCTCGATCGCGGCCTTGACCGCGCCGCAGGCCGAATGGCCGAGCACCACGATCAGCGGCACGCCGAGATGGACGATCGAATATTCGATGCTGCCCATTGCCTGGGCGTTGGCGACGGTGCTGCCCGCATTACGCACGACGAATAGCTGGCCAACGCCGGTCTCGAAAATCTGTTCGGGCGCGGCGCGGCTGTCGGAGCAGCAGACGATCGTCGCGAATGGGCGCTGCCCCGCCAGAAAGGCGCGGCGCTGGCCGTCATTGAGGCCATAGTTGAACGCACGGCCCATGGTGAACGCCTGATTGCCCTTTTTGAGGGTCGCCAGCGCGGCTTCCGGGGTGATCGTCGACGCGGCATGTCCGCCCTCGGACGCGATCAGGGGGCGGGTGGCAAGCGCAGCACCGCCGGCGGCGACAGCGGCGAACAGGTGGCGGCGATTGAGGCGCATCGGCGTGGCTCCCGGGGCGGAAAGGGACTGATCCGATCATAGGAGTGCCACGCCTGTGCGGGTCGCAGCCGGCGGGTATTTTCTGCGACGCATTTGGTTTTGCTGCGGCGAAGGACTATGTTGGCCGCCAATGGCAAAACAGAAAAACGCAAAGTCGAAGCCCGTTCCGGGCCTGCCGACCCGCCAACAGATCATCGATTTCATCACCTCGTCGGAGCAGGCCGCAGGAAAGCGTGAAATCGCGCGCGCATTTGGCCTGTCGGCGCAGGAAAAGATCGCGCTCAAGGCGCTGCTTAAGGACATGAGCGACGAGGGGCTGATCGACGTCGCCCCCGGCCGCGCGTTTCACAAGATGGGCGGCGTGCCCAAGGTGACCGTGCTGCGCATCGTCGAGGCCGATGGCGACACCGTCTGGGCCGTGCCCGAACGTTGGGAGGCCGAGGGCATCCCGGTGCCACGGCTGCGCGTGCGCGAGAAGCGCGGGCCGGGCGGCGCGCTGGGCGTGGGCGACCGCATCCTTGCGCGGACCGAAGAGGCCGGGAAGGGCTGGATCGCCCACCCGATGAAGAAGCTCGCCAAGGGTGACGCGGCGGTGCTGGGCGTCGTCCATGAAGAGGGCGGGCGGCTGTATCTGCAGGGCCTGGACAAGAAGGAGCGCACCAGCCCCGTCATCTCCGACCGCAACGGTGCCGAGCCGGGCGATCTGGTCATGGCCGAAGTGAGCGGGAAGGGGCCACGGCTGTTCGCCAAGGTGACCGAAATCCTCGGCGACCCGTTCGCGCCGCGCAGCTTCTCACTGATCGCGATCCACAAGCATGAAATCCCGCACATCTTCTCCGAAGAGCTGCTGACCGAGGCCGAGCGGGTGGCGAAGCAGCCATTGGGTGAGGGGCGCGAAGACCTGCGCGACCTGCCGATCGTCGCGATCGATCCCGCCGATGCGCGCGACCATGACGATGCCGTCTGGGCGACGCCGGACGATGATCCGACCAACGAAGGTGGGTGGAAGGCGATCGTCGCGATTGCCGATGTCAGCTTTTACGTCCGTCCCGGATCGCTGCTCGACCGCGAGGCGCGCAAGCGGGGGAACAGCGTCTATTTCCCCGATCGCGTGGTGCCGATGCTGCCCGAGGTGCTCTCGGCGGATGTGTGTTCGCTGAAGGAGGGCGTCGAACGCGCGGCGCTGGCGTGCCATATGCGGATTTCCGCCGATGGCGAGATCAAGGACTGGCGGTTCAGCCGCGCGGTGGTGAAGCTGGCGGCGAACATTGCGTATGAGGATGCGCAGGCGGCGATCGATGCCGCAGACTCCCCTCCCGCGGAGCGGGAGGGGGACTTGTTGCCCATCCTCCTCCCCCTGTGGGACTGCTGGGCCGCGCTCAACAAGGCGCGGGCGAAGCGCGAGCCGCTCGACCTCGACCTGCCCGAACGGCGCATCGTGCTCGACGAAAAGGGGCGCATCCTCTCGGTCGCGCCGCGCGAGCGGCTCGATGCGCACAAGCTGATCGAGGATTACATGATCGCCGCCAACGTCGCGGCGGCCAAGGCGCTGGAGAAGAAGAAGGCGCCGGTCATGTACCGCATCCACGAGCCGCCCAGCCGCGAGAAGCTGGTCGCGCTCAAGGAGTATCTCAAGACGCTCGATGTCGAATTCGCGCTGGGGCAGGTGATCCGGCCCAAGACGTTCAACCATGTCATCGCGCGGACCAAGGAGGCCGACTATCACGCCGAGGTCATGACCCAGGTGCTGCGGACGCAGACCCAGGCCTATTATGGCCCGCAGAATGCCGGGCATTTCGGGCTGGCGCTGGGCAGCTATGCGCACTTCACCTCGCCGATCCGCCGCTATGCCGACCTCGTCGTCCATCGCGCGCTGACCGAGGCGTTCAAGCTCGGGCCGGGGGGCGAGCTGCCGGCCGACAAGGACATGGAGCGGACCGGCGAGCTGATCAGCAAGCTCGAACGCCGCGCGATGGAGGCCGAGCGCGACACGATCGACCGCTATGTCGCCGCCTATCTGGCGAGCCATGTCGGCGAGGTGCTCGATGCGCGGATCACGGGGGTGCAGAGCTTCGGCTTCTTCGCGACGGTTGATGGCATTGGCGGCGACGGGCTGGTCCCGGCGCGCGACCTAGGCCGCGAATATTTCCGCTATGACGAGGCGGGGCAGCGGCTGGTCGGCGAGGATACGGGCGCGGAATTCGCGCTGGGCCAGCGGCTGCAATTGAAGCTGGTCGAGGCGAACCCGGTGTCGGGCGCGCTGCGCTTCGAACTGCCCGACGGCAAGGGCAGCGGGTCAGGGCCGCGTCCCGATGGCGAGCGCCGCAAGTCCGGCCCGCCACGTCCGCTCAAGCGGCGCGGGCGTCCGGCGAACATCAAGCATCAGGGGCGCAAGCGCTAAACCCCTCTTCGTGTCACCCCGGACTTGTTCCGGGGTCCGCTGTGCGGCAAGCGCATCGCACGCGGCTCAAGGTTTGAGCTCGCGTCGCGGTGGCCCCCGGCAAGAGACCGGGGTGACGAAGGGGGTTTGGCATGGCGGTCGTTGAATCAGTCCCGATCACGAAGTTCGCGCGCGGGCGCCGGCGCATCGTCGACCATTTCTGTGCCGAGCACGCGATCACCCCGCTCAGCACGATCCTCTATACCCCGCCCGCCGAGCTAAAGCCGGTGTTCGACAAACTGATCGCGCAACGCGTGATCCGGCGCGAGGGGCAGGGCTATTACTGGCTCGACCTGCGCGCGCACGATGCGGTGATCGCGCATCGCCGCCGCCAGCGTGCGCCGGTCCTGATCGCCGTGTCAGTCGTGCTGGCGCTGGTGCTGATGACCTTCTTCTACGTAGGGTGACGACCTAATCCTCCCCCTGGCGGGGGAGGATTAGCGACCTGTCGGTTAGGGCTTCACCACGAATTTCAGCCCCGCATTCGCCTCCAGCCGGGCCTTCAGCGGGTCGGCCATCAGTGCGCCCGCCGTCCACACACCGCCGTCGCCCGCGACGTCGCGGATCAGGCACAGCGCCGCCTCGGCGATCATCTTCGACGTCGAGCCATAGCCGGGGTCACGGTCGCCGGTGACGGTGCAGGTCAGCGACTCCCCGGTCGGCATCTCCGCGATGAAGTCGATTTCGTAGAACCCCGCCTCGCGCTCTTCCTTCGATGGACCTTCACCTGGAGCGGGTCCCTTGTCGGCATTCATCGGGTTCATCTTGGAAATCGCCTCGGCCGCAGCCTTGCCGATGTCGCCTAGCCCCGGGGCAACCATCATCTCGTCATAGCGGAAGTCGGTGCCATAGGGGTGGCCGGCGAGGAAGTTGGTGCGGTGGACATTCTTGGTGTTGATCACCGCCATCACGAACGGCGCAACCCAGCCGCCCACGGCTTCGTCATATTCGGGCATCATCCGCTTGGGCTGGTCCGGTCCGGTGAAGCCAGGGGTGAGCGCGAACGGATCGAGCAGCACCTTGAACACCGCCGGGTTCTTGGCCGCCGCCGCAGCGGTGGCCTTGCCACTGGCGAAGGTGCCGCCGGAGAAGGTGCCCTGCATCTTGCGCACGCGACCCTTCACGCGCGGGGCCGGGCGGCCCCATTTGGTGATCGCGGCCTGCTCGACGGTCCACACGCCCAGGTCGAAGGGGATCGAATCGAACCCGCACGACAGCACGATGCGCGCGCCGCTTGCCTTCGCTGCATCCTGATGCCGCGCGATCACATCGTGCATCCAGTTGGGCTCGCCGCACAGATCGACATAGGCCGTACCCGTCTCGACGCACGCCGCGACCAGATCATCGCCGTAGAGCTGATAGGGGCCGACGGTGGTCAGCACGACGGTCGCCCGCGCGGTCAGCGCGCGCAGCGCGGCGGGATCGTCGGCATTGGCGGTGAGAAGCGGCGTGTCAGCGGGCGCGCCAATCTCGTCGCGGACCTGTTCGAGCTTGGTCAGCGAGCGGCCCGCCATCGCCCAGCGCAGCGATCCATCACCGTAACGCTGGGCCAGATACTCGGCGACAAGCCGCCCGGTGAAGCCGGTTGCGCCATAGACGATCAGATCGAAATCGCGGGTCATGCCATCCTCTCTCAGCTTTTGCCCGAGCGTACCGTGGTTTCGAAACATTGGGAAGCGGGGCGGCGGACTTGAAACCAGCCGCGCGCTCCCCGACTATGGGCGCTTCAACGGAGACCCGCACATCATGCCGCTCAACGGCGCATCCGACCTTGGCCAGTTTCGCGTCCAGCGCCATTTCGCCGAGCACCGCGCGATTTCGCCTGGGACCGCGATCGAATATGCGCCCGGCCCGGCGGAGCGCGCGGCGTTCGACCGGCTGCGCGCGAGCGGCGTCATCCGCGAAGCGCATCCGGCGCACTACTGGTTCGACCTCGACAGCATGGGCCGCGAGCGCGCGTCGACCCGAAATCCCAAACTCAAGGTCGCGATCGCGCTGGGTGCAGTCCTTGCCTTTGCCGCCTGGTATCTCTCGCGCTACTAAACGCTCTCGCTGAACTGCAGGCTGGCGAGCCGGGCATAGAGCCCGCCCTGTGCGACCAGCTCGCCATGTGTACCGGTCTCGACGATGCGCCCCTCGTCCATCACGATGATGCGCTGCGCCGCGCGCACGGTGGCAAGGCGATGGGCGATGACCAAGGTCGTGCGTCCCTGCATCAGCCGCTCGAGCGCATCCTGCACCAGCCGCTCGCTCTCCGCGTCGAGGGCACTGGTCGCCTCGTCTAGCAGCAGGATCGGTGCATCGCGCAGCAGCGCGCGGGCGATGGCGATGCGCTGGCGCTGGCCACCCGACAGGCGCGCACCGTCCTCGCCGAGGAAGGTGTCGAGCGCCTGTGGCAATTCGCGCAGGAATTCGGCGGCGTTGGCGGCTTCGGCGGCCTGCCAGATCTGCTCCTCGGTCGCGTCCCAGCGGCCATAGCGGAGGTTGTCGCGGGCGCTGGCGGCAAAGATTACCGTTTCCTGCGGCACCATGGCCATGCGCGCGCGCACCTGCCCCGGATCGGCCTTGGGCAGCGGCACGCCATCGACGCGCACTTCGCCCGCCTCGGGGTCGTAAAAGCGCTGGACCAGCTGGAACAAGGTGGATTTGCCCGCGCCCGACGGGCCGACCACAGCCACCGTCTCGCCCGGCGCGACTGACAGGGTGAAGTCGTTCAGCGCCGAAACCTCGGGCCGCGTCGGGTAGCGGAAGGTGACGTGATCGAAGTCGATCGCGCCCTGCGCCGGCTCGGGCAACGCCACCGGATTGGCGGGTGCGGCGATCTCGGGCTCCTCCGACAGCAGCTCGGCAAGCCGTGCGGCGGCACCCGAAGCACGCAGCAGGTCGCCATAGACTTCGGTCAGTGCGCCGAACGCACCGGTGACCAGGCCGGCGGTGATGACGAACGCAGTGATCGACCCGCCCGAAATCCGCCCCTGCGCCACGCCATAGACTGCGTCCCACATGATCAACGTGATGGCAGTGAACAAAGCGAAGATGACGAGGGCAGTCATCAGCGCGCGGGTCGCAAACCGCTTGCGCGCGGTCGAAAAGCCGCGATCGACCGCGTCCTGGAAGCGGGCGCTCTCGCGATCCTCCTGCCCGAATGCCTGCACGATCCGCATCGCGCCCAGCGTTTCCGAGGCGATCGACCCGATATCAGCGACGCGATCCTGGCTGGTGCGCGAAAAGCGGCGCACGCGCCCGCCGAGCCACATGATCGGCAGCACGATCACCGGAATGCCGACCAGCAGATAGGCCGCGATCTTGGGCGCCAGCACGAACAGGTACAGCGTGCCCCCGATTGCGATCAGCAGGTTGCGCAGCGCGACCGACACTGTGGTTCCGACGATCTGCTCGACCACCGCAGTATCGGCGGTGAGGCGGCTGGCGATTTCCGAGGGGCGGTTCTCCTCGAACCAGCGCGGGGGCAGGCGCAGGAGGTTGCGGTGCACCGCGGCGCGCATGTCGGCCACGGTCCGCTCCCCCAGCCAGGAGACGAAGTAAAAGCGCATCGCGGTGGCAAAGGCGAGCACCACCACGACGAGCAACAGTCCTTGGAAGTAGCCGCCGATCTGGCTGGGGTCGGAATCGGGGCCGAAGCCCTTGTCGACGACTTCCTTGAAGGTGCGTGGGATCCACAGCGTTGCACCCGCCGCGAGCAGCAGCGCGAGGATCGCCAGCGTCAGCTGGAGCGGATAGCGGCGCGTATAGCCCCACACGATCGTCAGGCTCGACAGCTTGCGCTGCGGCTGAGCGGGGGCGGGGGCGGGGGACGGTGTGGGCTCGGCCATGCTGCCGCCTAGCCCGAAGCCGTGTGCAAGGGAACAGGCTTCCGTCCGACAGCTGTGGCAGGCCGCGCATCGACAGGCTCAGCGCAAACATGATTGAACGCGATGGCCCAAGCCGGGATCGAAAATCCGGTACGCCGCGTTTGCACTGCAGCATGAGCCCGCTATAACGTCTATGAGACCGTTGTCATTGCCCCGACCCGGGGCGGGGATGTTGATTACCGATGCTGTATAACGCCTATGAACTTCAGCGCTCGATGCTGGCCGGCGCGAGCGCGCTGGCGAATTTCAGCGCGGGCCTGCTCAATAATCCCGCCAATCCCTTTGCCTATTTCGGCGGCGGCCCGATCCTTGCCTCCGCGCTCGAAGTCTTCGCCCATGCTTCGGCACCGCGCGGCAAGCCCGAATTCGGGCTGGATGTCACCGAAATCGACGGCAAGCAGGTCGCGGTGCATGAGGAAATCGTCCTTCGCAAACCGTTCGGCCAGCTCAAGCGCTTCGTGCGTGAAGGGGTTGAGGGCGGTCCCAAGTTGCTGATCGTCGCGCCGATGAGCGGGCATTTTGCCACGCTGCTGCGCGGGACCGTGCAGCGGATGCTCCCCGTGGCCGACGTCTACATTACCGACTGGCGCGACGCGCGACAGGTACCGCTTAGCGACGGGCGCTTCGACCTCGACGACTATGTCGATTACGTGATCGAATTTCTCGCCACCATCGGGGCGGAGGGGGATGCCCGCCCGCACGTGCTCGCCGTCTGCCAGCCCTCGGTCCCGGTCTATGCCGCCGTCGCGCTGATGAACGCCGACAAGCACCCCAATACGCCGCGCACGCTGACCCTGATGGGCGGACCGATCGACACGCGCGAGGCGCCGACCGCGGTCAACACGCTCGCGACCGAACGGCCGCATAGCTGGTTCAAGCAGAATGTGATTGCGACCGTCCCCGGCACCTATCCGGGCGCCGGGCGCACCGTCTATCCGGGCTTCCTGCAGCTCGCCGGGTTCATGACGATGAACCTGGGCAACCACATGAATTCGCACTGGGAGATGTTCAAGCATCTGGTGAAGGGCGACGATGAAAGCGCGGATGCGACGATGCGCTTCTACGACGAATATCGCTCGGTGTGTGACATGACGTCGGAATTCTACCTCCAGACGATCGATGTCGTGTTCCAGGCGCACGCGTTGCCCAAGGGCGAAATGATGCACCGTGGCCGCCGGGTCGACCCCGCCGCGATCACCGACACCGCGCTGTTGGCGATCGAGGGCGAGAAGGACGATATTTCAGGGCTGGGCCAGACCAAGGCGGCGCTGACGATCGCCACCAAACTGCCCGCCAAGATGAAGAAATATCATATGGCGGAGGATGTCGGGCATTACGGCATCTTCAACGGAAGCAAATGGCGCAACCGCATTGCACCGGTGCTGGAAGAGTGGATCGCAGCGCATAGCTGAGCGGGGTGGAGCGGTTAGAGGCGCATCCCGAGCCAGATAACTGTCTCTGTCGCGCTGGCAATGGCGCGGTCGATGATGCGTTCAAGCAGCGTCGGGGTGCCCAGCCGGGTGGCGGAACGGTCGTGATGCTCCTGCTCCTCGGCGATGATTGCGCGGATCGTTGAACATGCGGCGGCATCCTTTCCGTTGAGTGCAGCGAGCTGGAGCCTCAAATGGTGCAGCACGACGCGCTCGATCGCTACTGTGGTCGCAGCGATAGCGCGGCGACCCATAAGGCCGGTCACGATCCCGGCTGCGCTCCCACCAAGGGCGCACAGGTGGTAGCTGCGGCAACGGGCGCGCCCACGCTTGGCGAGTTCGGCTGCGAACAGCGTGCGGTGTCGGCGCTCATGGGCGAGAAAATCGGTAAGTTCAGCGACCATCTCAGGTGCGCGCCACCGCGCAATCCAGCGCTGGGTCGCATAGACCGCAATCGCGCCCTGCTCGCCCGCGTGATTGACCTTCATGACCCGGTCGCCGAGCGTTTCGGAACCGTGCAGCGTCGCCGTAAGGCTCGGCTCAGTCATAGCCGAGCATCAGGAACTCATAGACCACGAACGCGATCAGCGCCCACAGTGCGATCACGATGGCGATCCCCCAGCGGCTGACCGGGCGTTGCGATGCAGCTTCGGCGGTCGCGCGGTGTTCGGCCATCAAGCCGGCGGGGACCAGTTTTTCAAACAGCCAAATGCCTGCCGGGATCAGCAGCGCATCATCCACAAGCCCCAGCACCGGGATAAAGTCAGGGATCAGGTCGATCGGCGAGAGCGCATAGGCAGCGACCAGCAGCCCAACCAGCCGCGCGAGCAACGGCGTGCGCGGATCGCGGACGGCGAGCCAGACGGCGTGCGCCTCGATCCGGATGCGGTGCGTGAAGCTCATTCCCATGCGCGCGGCTTCGCCCGGCGGCGCGGCGGCGTCAAGCGTTAGGGCCGCAGCGCACGGGTTACGAGGTCAACCAGCATGTCGGCGTAATGGGTTGGCGGTTCGGGCGTCAGCCCGGTGAGCCAGGAGCGGGCGAGCCACTGGCTGGGGCCGAAGACGAGCGCGGCGACCAGCTGCGGATCGATCGGTCGCAGCCGACCGGCCATCGCATGTGGCGCGCCCCAGGCAAGGAAGCGCTGAGTGAATTCGGCGTTGAGCGCCTGCACCGGCGCAGCGTGTTCGCGGGTCCAGGAAGAACTGGCACATTCGATCATGAAATTATGCCGTTCGGGATGCGCCTGCTGATAGGCGAGCGTGGCGCGCACCGCCGCGCCGAGCGCGTCCACCGGGTCGCCATCATATGCTTCAACCGCAGCGATGGCATGATCCCAATAGGTGCGGCGCTCTTCGAGATAGACATGCAGCGCGACGCCGTTTTTCGACCCGAAATGATGGAAGATGCTGCCGTTCGAGACCCCCGATGCGTCGCGGATATCCTGGATCGACACCGCCTCCAGCCCGCGTTCGGCGAACAGACGTGCGGCAGCCTGCAGCACGCGGGTCCGGGTTTCACCTGCCTTGGTCGCCATACGCATCTGCTCATACGGGTTCAGTTTGGATTAACACTCTAGATTGCAAGTCTAGTGCACCGCTCCAATCGGCATAGCCGCAGCGCGAGGGCAGGGCAATCGGACAATGGGAGACGGGAAATGCGACTGATGACTGTAGGCGCGATGATGGCCATCGCGGTGCCGGCGGCAGGCGGGAAGTATATGAAATTCGACGGGGTGAAGGGCGAATCGCGCGACGACGCCCGCTGCGCCGACATCATCACTGGTGCCGGTGCCGGTGCCGGGGCCGGGAGCGGCGCGATGAACCAAGCGAAGCTCACCCCGCGCAAGACCGGTGGCGATGGCGGTGAAGCGGTACAGGGCTCGCTGGACCGTGACATCATCCGCCGCATTCCGCGCGGACCCAAGCCCAAGGCGCAGGAAGCGCGCGGCGGGGTTCAGGTGGCGGCGGGTGACCTGAATGGCGACGGCGCAGCGGCTCCGGCGCGGACCAAGGTCGGCGATATTACGCTGAAACGGGGCGTCGCAGCCGAGGGTTGTGAGGCTCCCGAGGGTAAATAACCACGCTCAAGCAAGCCCATCGGGTCGTCTGTTATCGCGATGGGGCCGGTCGGCATCTGCGGACCGGCCCCCCGTGTCATGGGCGCGCGGTGGGGCGCTTGCGGTATTTCGCGACGAATGCGGTCAGCGCTGGATGGTCGATCGAATCCAGTGCGATGGCGTCGATCAGCGTCGCTTCGGACACCGGGCCTTTGCGGGCGAAGAAGAGGTACAGATTGCCGGGCTCGCTCGCCGATGTGTCGCCCAGGCTCATCGGGCCGCAGCTTGTGTCTGAACGGTTGACGCGAAAAATGCGGCTGACCGGTGATCCCCTTATCCAGTCGATCGGCTTGAAATAGGATGGTGCAGGATATGCGATCACCGGCGCAATGGGCCGGGGTATGGACGGCGGCGGCTGCCCCGGCCGCGCTTTGGGCAAAGGGCGTTGGCGGTATGACGGCGCCCAGGCCGTGTCGCGCGCAACAAAGATGAGCGCCGCGTCGGCCAAGCCACGCGTGATCCGTGCCTGGGCCCTTGCCATCTCCCGCTCGCGGTACAATCGGGCGAGGCGCGCTTCATACGCCGCCACGGTTTCACCCTGCAGCTGCGGAGGCGGTGGCGGGATCGTGCAGGCTGATGCCGGTTCAGAAATGGCAACGGCGCACACAGCGACGAGTCCGGCAACCTTCATCATCATGATGCCCTCCGTGCCGGCCCATCCCGCTGTTGCAGGGTATCACGACCGGCCCGCAGCCCCACAGGCAAAAAAGCCGGCGGATCGCTCCGCCGGCTTCTTCAATGTTCGTTGCAACTAAGCGGCTTACAGAACCTCGAACAGCCCCGCCGCGCCCATGCCGCCGCCGACGCACATCGTCACGACGACATACTTTGCACCGCGACGCTTGCCTTCGATCAGGGCGTGGCCGGTGCAGCGCGCCCCGGTCATGCCATAGGGGTGGCCGATCGAGATCGAGCCGCCATTGACGTTGAGCAGCTCGTCCGGAATGCCGAGCTTGTCGCGGCAGTACAGCACCTGCACCGCGAACGCCTCATTCAGCTCCCACAGGCCGACATCGTCCATCTTCAGGTTGAAGCGGTCGAGCAGTGCGGGGATCGCGTAAACCGGGCCGATGCCCATTTCGTCGGGCTTGGTGCCCGCGACCGCCATGCCGACATAGCGGCCGAGCGGGGTCAGGCCGCGCTTCTCGGCGAGCTTTTCCTCCATCAGCACGCTGGCCGACGACCCGTCCGACAGCTGGCTGGCATTGCCGGCGGTGACGGTGCCGTTCGGGACGACCGGCTGGAGCGACTGCAGGCCCTCCAGCGTGGTCTCGGGGCGGTTGCCCTCGTCCTTGGTCAGCGTCACTTCCTTCTGGGTGACTTCCTTGGTCTCCTTGTTGACGATGTTCATCGTCGCGGTGACGGGGATGATCTCGTCGTCGAACTTGCCGGCGGCCTGGGCTGCGGCGGTGCGCTGCTGCGACTGGAAGCCATATTCGTCCTGAACATCGCGGCTGATGCTGTAGCGCGCGGCGACCACTTCGGCGGTCTGCAGCATCGGCATATACACGTCGTTGTGCATCGCCAGCAGCTCGGGATCCATCGCAACGCGCATCTGCGGCGTCTGGACCAGGCTGATGCTCTCGACGCCGCCGCCGATGGTGATGTCCATATTGTCGCAAACGATCTGCTTGGCGGCGGTGGCGATCGCCATCAGGCCGCTGGCGCACTGGCGGTCGACCGACATGCCCGCAACGCTGGTGGGCAGGCCGGCGCGGAGCAGCGCCTGACGCGCGATATTGCCGGCCTGATGCCCCTGCTGGAGCGCGGCGCCCAGGATCACGTCCTGCACCTCGGCACCATCGATCCCGGCGCGCGCGACTGCGGCCTCGATCGACTTGGCGGCCAGCGTCTGGGACGGAAGCGCGTTGAACGCCCCGCGATAGGCGCGGCCGATCGGGGTGCGGGCAGTGGAAACGATGACGGCAGAACGCATGCGGACGGTCCCTTCGGTTTATTGTCTATACGAAAAGCTGGCTGATCCATTCGGCGATCAGGGCGGGCTTGTCCTGCCCCTCGATCTCGATGGTGAATTCGACGGTCTGCTGCCACTGGCCCGGGCGCTTCTCGACCAGCTCGATCGTCTTGAAGTGGCCGCGCACCCGGCTGCCCGACCGTACCGGGGTCAGGAAGCGCACCTTGTTGCCGCCATAGTTGACGCCCATTTTCAGGCCCTCGATCCGGGGCTGAGGCGTCTTCTGGCTGAGCAGCGGCATCAGCGAGAGGGTCAGAAACCCGTGCGCGATGGTGCCGCCGAACGGGGTCATCGCGGCTTTGGCAGGATCGACATGGATGAACTGATGATCGCCCGTCGCGTCGGCGAACTTGTCGATCATCTCCTGCGACACGGTGACCCAGTCCGACACGCGCGCGTCGCCCGCCTGCGCTGCAAGCTGCTGGATCGTGACGCTGTCCTGCGTGTCGGTATCGGCCATGACAAACCCCTGCGGCAAGCTGTCACCCGCATCTAAGGCGAAGCGAGGCGCGGGGCAAGTGGGGCCTACTGGAAATGCGAAACTGCCGACTTCCGTAAGGTAAGCCGCGCGGGAACAGCCAAACCCGATCTTCGAAAACGGTAATGAGCGCGACGAATCAGCGCTCCCCCGCCTCCTTGTCCACGCGCATCACCGGCTGCACCTCGGGATAGGGCAGGATCAGCTTGCCACTCGGATCAGCGGTGTAGGTCGTCTGCGTCGGATAGGGGATTGAGATGCCTTCGGCAGCAAAGCGGCGCAGGATTCCGATGATCACCTTATCGCGCACCTTGTGCGCAGTCGGCCAGTCATCGCCCGGAATGTCGAACCACAAGGCAAAATCGACCGAGCTTGCGCCCAGCGTCTCGAAACTCGCCCGCGCCACGATCCCGCCAGCGTCTTCAACGATACCGGTCAGCATGGCGGGCAGCGCCTCCAACTGTTCCGGCGGCGTTTCATAGGCGACGCCCACCGGCAGCTTGATGCGGACATGCTCGCGGTTGGAAATATTGTGGATTTCCTTGTCGAGCAGCTGCTTGTTGGCGATCACCCGCACCTCGCCGTCGAACGATCGCACACGCGTCGACTTGAGGCCGATTTCCTCGACCACGCCGACGGTCTGGTCGTACATGACCTTGTCCCCTCGGCGGAACGGCTTGTCGAAGATGATCGCCAGCGCCGCGAACAAATCGGCAAAGATGCCCTGCGCCGCCAGGCCGATGGCGATGCCGCCGACACCCAGGCCCGCGACCAGGCCGGTGACGTTGACGCCCAGATTGTCGAGCACCACCACCAGCGCGATTGCGAACAGCGAGACGGTGACCAGTAACCGGATCAGGCCCAGCGCCGACAATAGCGCCTCGCCATGGTAATTCTCGGACTCGGTCTTCTTCTCGATGGCGCCCAGGATGAGCTCCCGCGCCCAAATCGCACCCTGGAACACCACCGCCACGGTGAACAGGAAGGCGATTGTCTGCTCCAGCATCGCGGGCGGCGCGGCATAGTTGGAGACCAGCCGGACCGCGAGCATCACGATGAAAAAGCTGCCGGTGCGCGAAACCGCGCGCCCGACAATCGTGCCCCATCCCATTGGTCCATCAGCACGCTGGCACAGTTTCGTGCCCCAGCTACGCAACCAATAGAGCAACAGGACAACGCCGACCGCGATGCCGGTCGCGATCAGGATTTGCAGCCAATGCGACTGCACCCACAGGCTGGCGTCGGCGAAGAAGGCGCGGGTCTGCACCTCCAGCGCTTCGCTGCTGTTCGATGCGGCCTGCTCGGCAGCGGCGGCGGTGTTGGTAACGGTCATTGAGATCCTTCAGGCGGCCTTGGCGGTGATCCCGCCGGTCTCGAGAAAGGCGATCAGCCCCCGCTCGGCGCGCGAGAGGTAGCGCGTGGTGCGCGGGAGCGCGAGGGTGTCGCGAAACGCGGCCTGCGCATCGCGGTCCTTGGTGAGTGCGATCAGGTCGGGGTGGACATAGGATTTGCGCGCGATGCTCGGCGTGTTGCCCAGCGCGGCGGTCACCGGCTCCAGCAAGGTCTTCAGCCCGACATGGCCGGGCGCTGTCGCCAGCGTCTCGAACGCGATCACGCTCGCACCCCAGGTGCGGAAATGCTTGGCTGTGAAATCATCGCCCATCGCATCGCGGATATAGGCGTTGACGTCGCTCGACGTCACCGGATGCGCTTCGCCCGCATCGTCGAGCCAGCCGAACAGATGCTGGCCGGGCAGATCCTGGCACTTCTTGACGAAGCCGATCAGGCTCCCGTCGGTGATCCGGAGCAGGCGGATGCGGCCCGACTTGGCGCGATATTGCAGCTTCAGACTGCGTCCTTCCAGCTTGGCATGGCGGCGGCGCAGCGTGGTTGCGCCGAAACTCTTGTTCGCCTTGGCATAGCCCTCATTCCCGACGCGGACATGGCCAAGGTCGAGCAGGCGGACGACGGCGGCCACGGCGCGGTCGCGGGTCAGCGCGCGCTTGCGCAGGTCGATCTCGATCTTGGCGCGCAGGCGCGACAGGCGATGGCCGAATCCGGCGCAGCGGTCATACTTCGCCGCCTCCTGCGCCGCACGGAACTCGGGGTGGTAGCGATATTGCTTGCGCCCCCGGGGATCGACCCCGGTCGCCTGCAAATGGCCGTTCGCATGCGGGCAATACCAGGCGTCGATATAGGCCGGGGGCAGGGCAATGGCGTTGAGGCGGTCGATCTCGTCGCGATCGGTGATGCGGTTGCCGTCCGCATCCCAATAGCCCCAACCGCCGCGCACCGTCCGGCGCGTGATACCGGGTGCCCCATCGTCGCAATAGCGCAGCTTGCCGCTCATTTCGCCCTCGTCATGGCGGATCAATGCGCATCCCGCCGCATCGTTCCGGAACTGCGTCGCGGCTGACCTGTTGTGGGGGCAACCCCCATGAGGAGAAACGAAGATGACCGAGCTTTCCCAGGCACGCGTGCTGATGATCGCAACCGACGGGTTCGAAACGTCCGAACTGATGAAGCCGCGTCAGGCGCTGCTCGATGCAGGCGTTCAGGTGACGCTGGCGTCGCTGAAGATGGACCCGATCACCGGCGAGAGCGGCGGTGAGAAGGGCGAGAGCATTTCGCCCGACACGCTGGTCGGCGACATTGATAGCGAAGACTTCGACGCGCTGGTCCTGCCCGGCGGCGTGCATAATCCCGATACGCTGCGGATGGACGACACCACGATCAGCCTGATCCAGGAGTTTTTCGACGACGGGAAGACCGTCGCCGCGATCTGCCACGCGCCCTGGCTGCTGATCGAGGCGGATATCGTCGATGGCAAGCGCGCGACCAGCTGGCCCAGCCTGCGCACCGATCTGGAAAATGCCGGCGCGAAGGTGGTGGATGAACAGGTCGTGGTCGACGGCAATCTGATCACCAGCCGCAATCCCGACGACATCCCGGCGTTCATCGAAGCAATCAAGACGGCGTTGACCAAGGAAACCGCCGACGCCTGACCCGATCCAGCCCCTCCCACGCACGGGAGGGGCTTTTTAACGCTTGCGGCGCATATCCTCCGGCAAACCGCCGGAGCCTCCTCATGCGCCTGTTCACGCTCGCCGCCGCCTTGCTCGTCACCACCGCCCCCGCGCAGCCGCAGGGGCCGGATGCGCCCTTCACGATCGCGGAAACTGGCCAGTCCTTTGCCAGCCTGCAGGAAGCAGTGACCGCCATCGGCGAACGTCGCGGCACGATCCGCATCGCGCCGGGCCGCTATGGCGAATGTGCGGTACAGGAGGCGGGCGACATCACCTATGTCGCGCAGGTACCCGGCAAATCGGTGTTCGACCGGGCGATCTGTGAGGGCAAGGCGACGCTGGTGCTGCGCGGCCGGGCTGCGAAGGTGGACGGTATCGTGTTCATGCGCACGCTGGTCGAGGACGGGAATGGCGCCGGCATCCGGCTGGAGACGGGCAATCTCCACGTCACCAACGCGATGTTCATCGACGGCCAGTGCGGCATTCTGACCGCCAGCGATCCGCGCGGGACGATCACCATCGAACGCTCGACCTTTGCTGGCCTCGGCAAGGACCCGACCGGCAATGGCGCGCATGCCATCTATGTTGGTAATTATGGCAGCGTGCGCGTGTTCGAATCCCGCTTCGAACGCGGTACCGGTGGCCATTATGTGAAGGTGCGTGCGCCGCGCGTCGAAATCATCAACTCCAGCTTCGACGACAGCCTTGGCCGCAACACCAACTATGCGATCGACCTGTCTAACGGTGCATCGGGTCGGATCGCGGGCAACGCGTTCGAACAAGGTCCAGCCAAGGACAATTACGGCACGATCATCGCCGTCGCGCCGGAAGGGGCGAAGCACAGCTCTGCGGGACTTTTGATCGAGGGCAACAAGGCCTGGCTGTCGCCAGGGTTCAAGGAGAGCACGACGTTCGTCGGCAACTGGTCGCGCGACGCTGTGACGGTGCGCAACAACGATCTGGCGGATCGGATCGCGGTGATGGCGCGACGCTAAGGGTTACCCGCGGCAGACGATCCGGAACGCCGGATCCTTGGCCGGATTGGCAATCTTCTGGCGCGGGCGTTTGCCGATCGGAAACACGCGCTCGCGCACGACCCGGCCACGCGCCAGCAGACGCTGTCCACGCAATTCGGTAATCCCGGCGGCGCAGTCCATCGCGGCCGTGCCGATGATCGTCCCCTCCATGCCAAGCGACGTGGTGCGGGTGCGGAACACGCGCCACTTACCCTCGCGCTTGATCCCCGCCGTGTCGATCGACAGCGATGCGTTGGCGGCACCGGGGACCTGTTTCCAGGTCTGTGCGGCTGCGGGAAGGGCGAGGGCGATCAGGCCGAGCGTGAGGGTGGCGCGGATCATTTGAGCGGCTTTCCGTCGCACACGAAGTCGACGAGCTTGCGTGTGAACGGATGGTCGGGGTCTGCTGGTTCGCGATTTTCCGGTGCGACGTCGGTCGTCTTGCCCGAATTCGCTTCGGTCAGGCGGATGATCATCGCCTGGCGCTTCACGCAGGATACCGACACGTCGATATAGATGTCGCGCGTAGCCGGGGTTTCGGCGGTATCGAGCAGGCGGATTACCTTCTCGCCGCCCGCGTCCTTGACGCTGGTCGGATCGACGAATACCGGCCCTTGGCCCTTCGCCTGAAAGCGGATCCATGGCGCTCCCGGCTCACGGTCGAGGCACAGCCCGGCCGCGAACAACGGGAGCGCCATGCAGATCATGCAGCGAGCTTCCGCAGCACGTATTGCAGGATGCCGCCGTTGAGGAAATATTCCAGCTCGTTGACGGTATCGATGCGGCAGCGGGTCTGGAAGGTCTCGGTGCTGCCGTCGGCGCGGGTGAGCTTGACCTCGACATCCTGACGCGGGCGCAGCGCCGAGACGCCGGTGATGGTGAAGGTCTCGTCGCCCTTCAGGCCCAGCGTTTCGCGGGTCACGCCCTCGGCGAACTGGAGCGGCAGGACACCCATGCCGACCAGGTTCGAGCGGTGGATACGCTCGAAGCTCTCAACGATAACTGCCCGGACTCCAAGGAGATTCGTGCCCTTCGCCGCCCAGTCGCGCGACGAACCCGTGCCATATTCCTTGCCGCCGATGACGACTAGGGGGGTGCCGTCGGCCTTGTGGCGCATGGCGGCGTCATAGATCGGCATGATTTCGCCGTGATAGTGGGTCATGCCGCCTTCGACGCCATCAAGCATCTGATTTTTAATGCGAATGTTCGCGAAGGTGCCGCGCATCATGACTTCGTGATGGCCGCGGCGGGCGCCGTAGCTGTTGAAGTCGGCCTTGCTAACCTGATGTTCTTGCAGCCATTTTCCGGCCGGGCTGTCCGCCTTGATCGAGCCGGCGGGGGAGATGTGGTCGGTGGTGATCGAATCGCCGAAAATCGCCAGCGGCTTGGCCTCGATGATATCGGTCACCGGCTTCGGTTCCATCGTAAGCCCCTCAAAATAAGGGGGATTTGCGACGTAGGTCGAGCCGGCGCGCCAGCTGTAGGTGGCGGAGCCGGTGACGTCGATCGCCTGCCAGCGTTCGTCGCCGGAAAAAACGGTCGAATATCTTGAAACGAACATGTCGCGGGTTAGCGCGCCGTCCATCACCGCGCGGATTTCGTCATTGGTGGGCCAGATGTCCTTCAAATAGACAGCCGCGCCGTCCGAGCCGGTGCCGATCGGGGTCGTGATGAAATCCTGAACCACGGTGCCCTTGAGCGCATAGGCGACGACCAGCGGGGGCGAAGCGAGGAAGTTGGCGCGCACGTCGGGCGACACGCGGCCTTCGAAGTTGCGGTTGCCCGACAGGACCGAGGCGGCGACGATGTCGTTGCCGTTGATCGCGGCCGAAATCGGCTCGGCCAGCGGACCCGAATTGCCGATGCAGGTGGTGCAGCCATAGCCGACCAGGTTGAAGCCGACCTGGTTCAGATAATCCTGCAGCCCCGCCTTGATCAGATAGTCGGTCACGACCTGCGACCCCGGGGCGAGCGAGGTCTTGACCCAGGGCTTGGGCTTCAGGCCCTTTTCGACCGCCTTCTTGGCGACCAGGCCGGCGGCGATCAGCACGCTGGGATTCGAGGTGTTGGTGCAGCTGGTGATCGCGGCGATCACGACGTCGCCGTCGCCGATATCATGGTCGCGGCCTTCGACCGGAACGCGGACGGCCTCGTCCTTCTTGTAGACCGAGGTCAGGTCGGCGTTGAACACGTCATCGACGCTGCCCAGCAGCACCTTGTCCTGCGGGCGCTTCGGACCCGCGAGCGACGGCTGGACGCTGCTGAGGTCGAGTTCGAGCACGTCGGTGAACACCGGCTCTGCATTCGGATCGAGCCAGAAGCCCTGTGCCTTGGCGTATGCCTCGACCAGCGCGACATTCTCGTCCGAGCGGCCGGTCAGGCGCATGTAGTCGAGCGTCTTGTCGTCGATGCCGAAGAAGCCGCAGGTCGCGCCATATTCGGGCGCCATGTTGGCGAGCGTCGCGCGGTCGGCCAGCGACAGCGAGGCGAGGCCCGGGCCGAAATATTCGACGAAGCGGCCGACCACGCCGCGCGCGCGCAGCATCTGGGTGCAGGTGAGCACGAGGTCGGTCGCGGTGATCCCCTCGGCCAGTTCGCCGGTGAACTTGAAGCCGACGACTTCGGGGATCAGCATCGACACCGGCTGGCCGAGCATCGCGGCCTCCGCCTCGATCCCGCCGACGCCCCAGCCGAGCACGCCCAGGCCGTTGATCATCGTCGTGTGGCTGTCGGTGCCGACACAGGTGTCGGGATAGGCGACCAGTTCGCCGTCCGGCGTGGTCGACGACCACACCGCCTGCGCGATATTTTCAAGGTTCACCTGATGGCAGATGCCGGTGCCGGGGGGGACGACCTTGAAATTGTCGAGGCTCTTGCTGCCCCACTTCAGGAAGTCATAGCGCTCCATGTTGCGCTGATATTCCAGCTCGACGTTATCCTCGAACGCCTGGGGCGTGCCGAATTCGTCGACCATGACCGAATGGTCGATGACGAGGTGGACGGGCACCTGCGGATTGATCTTCGACGCGTCGGCGCCGAGCGCGTTCATCGCGTCGCGCATCGCGGCGAGGTCGACCACGCAGGGAACGCCGGTGAAATCCTGCATCAGCACGCGCGCGGGGCGATACTGGATCTCGCGCTCAGGCGCCTTCGGGTTGTTCTGCCAGTCGACGATCGCCTGGGCATCCTCCGTGCTGACGGTCACGCCGTCTTCGAAGCGGAGCATGTTTTCCAGCAGCACCTTCATGCTGAACGGCAGGCGACTGACATCGCCCAGCTTCTCGGCCGCCTTGGCAAAGCTGAAATAGGTGTAGCTCTTGCCACCCACGGTAAGCGTGTCACGCGTCCCGAGGCTGTCCTGACCGATGGCTGTCATGTGCGGGTCCCTTTCCCTGTCGTGTTGACGCCGGGCGTCACGGGGAGGCGGCAAGATGCCGCACGAGCGCGCCGGTGTGCGAATGCGAAGATTCGCGTGGCCGATAGCAGGGAGGGGGCGTGGGGGGAAGGGGAGGGGGTGTGGCGATTTTGACCGACGGTTAGCGAACCGCGTTGACGATCGAAATGCCGCACGCTTCTATAAAATCGGTGATGTCATTGCATTCAGCGCGAGTAATAGGGGTTTTGGAGTTGGTGAGCGGATCCATGTCAGATTCGTGAACGATTGCGTTTCGGCGACCAGCAATCAGTTTCATTTTCGTGGACGCAAAGGGGCCGGTCAGACCCATAGGTAAGGCAATTTTGTCCCACTTATGTTTCTCATTCCAAATAAGCGAGAGCGCTTCGGAAATCTTGTCCGGATGTTGAAATGATAGGTGCCGAAGCTTCTGCACAATTGCCTGCTCGAACAGCACTTCCTTTGGAGGGATCGTGGCACTTACGAGCGCGGAATGAAGTTCAATGGATATAGATTCGCTCAAATATTTAGAAGTTACGGGTCGAACTCCAGAGAAGGCCCCGCAGATACCGATGCGTACGATATCGTGCATGAGCTTATCAAAAGCTGCAACTGATATGACAATCTGGGCTCTGAGCAAATCGTCGAATGGCGCAGGGACTCGTGGTTGTGACGTTAAAAAATCATATAGGGTAGTGTGATGTCGCGCCTCGGCAATGCTACGAGAGAAAACGGCAATAGCATTAAGCATGGGAAATGATTTGAACTATATTTTCACTGATGATCGAGAACTGGCCATGGAATCTATCTCGTCGCTCAATTGCATTTGCTAAGACAGGGCCCGTTTCGCCAATCTCATTGTCTAATAGAGCAAAAACCGGTACGCCTGCATCGTGCGATTTGGGCAGTAGTCCCTGAAAATCAGGAATCTCGCCTAAGCAATAATCAGGATGATCTGCGTAAACCTCAGGCTCGAGAGTCATTCCGGCTAAATTTAGCGCTGGGACAACGGAGTTTGAAACCTTTTGTTTGATATCTGCGATATTGTCACGATAGGGGCGTGCGGCGCGGCCGTTCCTGACGTTAAATCGTTGAATCAGAGTTCCAACGAACTTGGGCGAGCCAACGGGGAGAGGGTAAGCGGAATCGGCAAAAAGCGGGACCGCGCTTGCTTTCCAAGCCGCCCATCTGGGGAGGATGGTCTGTAGTGTATCAAGGGCCATCAAGGAAAAAGGGTCTGGGTTGGTCGGGATGATAAAGGCATCCGATATCAAAAAAAGATTCTGATTTATTGCGCTCAATCCAGGGTTTAGGTCGATTATCGTTATGTCGATATTATATCGATCTTCCGTAAGTTTTAGAAGTTCGGCAAATGCGCCGGGAAGATTCTGGAGCGTTGCAAGCGCATTATTAGATGTTTGAGCAAATGTTAGCGCCGCGTCATACTCCGACAAGTTCGCGTGCCCGGCTAGAAGGTGCAGGTTGGGCGCACGTGGGGGGCTGAAGCAGTCGACTGCCTGAATAGGAACTGGCCGCCCCGTGAAAGTGGCTGCCACACCGTCTTTCAAATTTTGCTCGCGAGTTGCATCTTCAAGATAGTATCGTTCAAAATCATCTCGCAAGATCAGGCCGGTAAGATTGCACTGCGGGTCTGCGTCTACAAGCAGCACACGTTTGTCTTGTGCAATCATCCAACCAATATTGTAGGCAGAGGTAGTCTTACTAACTCCGCCCTTATGATTGAATACGACCAATCTCTTTGCCATGCGCCCTCCTGAAGTATCACCGTAGCAGGTAGCATCGACTTTCCAAGAGGGCGGATATGAAGGTGCTGGAATAACCCGACGGTGCGTGCGGATGACGATGCGTTCGATTTCGATGTCATCAGCTTTCAATCGCGTGATTGATGCCGCGCGATCATATATGGCTTGAGCGGTGATCTCACGCTGGAGCGATTGGTTCAGCGCTCAGGTTCACGTCATGCATTTTGTGAACACGTGTTCCCAAAATGTTCTTTCCTACAAGCCCCGTCGCGTATAACTGGTTCCCCCTCAACGTGACGGACGGGGTGGGGGATGATCAAGCGACCTTATATGCGCTGGACGCAGGATACCGAGACGGCGTTTCTGCTGGCGCTGCGGCAGACCGGGACGGCGCGGGCGGCGGCGGCGGCGATTGGGCGGTGCGCCCAGTCGGCCTATACGCGGCGGCGGCGGCAGCCTGAGTTTCGCGAGCGCTGGGACGCGATGGTCGCGGAGTGGCAGGCGCAGTGGATCGAACAGCGCGGGACGAAGGTCGCGGAGACTGCGCCGCGCGAACGCTGGGACGGGTGGTCGGACGTGCGGCGGCGGGCGTTTCTGCGCGCGCTGGCCGAGACGGGCGAACTTGCGCAAGCGGCGCAGCGGGTGGGGATGTCGCGCAGTGCGGTCACGCGGCTGAAGGCGCGCTCACCCGAATTTGCGGCGGCGTGCGAGGCGGCGCTGGCGCGGGCGCTGCCGTGCCTGGAGCAGGTGGCGTGGGAGCGCGCGGTCGAGGGCTGGGACGAGCCGATCGTCCATGGCGGCAAGGTGACGGGGACGCGGCGGCGCTATTCGGAGACGCTGCTGCGCACGCTGCTGGTCCGCGAACAGGCGGCGCGGCAGGCGGAGCGGGTGGTGGCGGCGAAGGCGCGGACCGTGCCCGAGTTTGCGACGCGGGACGAGACCGACACGGCGTTGCTGAAGGCGCTGGACCGGATCGCGCAGGCGCGGCGGCGCGAGGCGGTGGTGCGGGCGGACGCGTGGCAGGAGTATGAGCGCGCGGTGATCGCGGGGGAGCGGCCGGGGCTGGTGCCGTGAGTGGGGCGCATCGATCCTCCCCCTTAGCGGGGGAGGATCAAGGCGCGTGACCGGATCAGAACGTGTCCCATGGATCGCCGCCCGCGACGGCCAGCCGGGGCGCCGGGGCCGGGGCTGGCGCGGCCGGACGCGGCGTTTTGCGGGCCGGTTGGCGCGTCGGGGCTGACGCTGTCATGCGGGGCGTGTCGGTGCCGCCGACGTTGAACTGGCTGGCCTGTCCGGCGAGCATTTCCACTTCGCGCGACAGGTTGCGGGCGGCGGCGGAGGTTTCCTCGACCATCGCGGCGTTTTGCTGCGTCGACTGGTCCATCGCGGAGATGGCGACGCTGATCTCGCGGATCGCGGTGGCCTGTGCCTCGTTCGCGCTGGCCATGTCGGCGAGGAGGACATGGACTTCGCCGACATCGCCCGAGATGTTGGCGAAGGCGGAGTCGACGTTGCGGACCATGTCGACGGCGGTGCCGATATCGGCCTGGGTCGTGGTCAATTGTTCGCGGGCGCGGCCGGCCTCTTCCTCGGCGCGCATGGCGAGGGCGGAGACGAGGTCGGCGACGACGGCAAAGCCGCGACCCGCTTCGCCCGCGCGACCGGCTTCGACCGCGGCGTTCATGGCGAGGACGCGGGTCTGGAAGGCGATCTTGTCGAGGCCTTCGATGACCGTGTCGATGCCCTTGGCGCTGTCGCTGACGCGGGTCATTGCCTGGACCGCTTCTTCGGTGGTGGTGCGGCCGGTGGCGACGCTCTGGATCGCGCCATCGGCACGGGCGACGGTGCGCTCCGCGGCTTCGGCGTTGGTCTGCAGGCGCTCGCGCATCTGCGACACGGCGGCCGAAGTCTGCTCGAGGCTGGCGGCATTGGCTTCGGTGCGGCGGGCGAGATCCTCCGACGCATGGGCGATTTCGGTCGAGCCGGTGGTAATGGTGCGCGTGCTGTCCATGACCGAGCCGATCAGGTTGCGCAGCGATGCCAGCGCGGCGTTGAAGTTGGTCTTGAGTTCGGCATAGGCCGGCGGGAATTCGGCGCGGATGTCGGCGGTGAAGTCGCCCTGAGTCAGCGAATTCAGGCTGGAGCGCAGGGTGGTCACGACCTCGGCCTGCTCGGCGGCGCTTTCGATCTGCGCCTTGGCGGTGTCGCGGAAGGTGAACATCGCGCGGGTCATGCGGCCAACGCAATCCTGATAGTCGGTATAGGCGATCGGGCTGTCGAGATCGCCGGCGGCAAGCGCCTCCATGCGGACGACAGTGTTGACATAGGGATCGCAGATCGCGCGGCGGAAGTTGAGGCCGAGCGCGGCACCGGCGAGCGCGGTGACGGCGCCGGTCGCGGCCATGATCCAGTCGGCGCGGACAAGTCCGACCAATGTCGTCACGACCATAAGGCCGACCATCGTTCCGAACGCGACCAGCGTCTTTTGTCGGATCGGCGCGATCGCCTCGAACCAGTGCATCATCCTTCGGCCTTTCATGTCGCTGCCGTTGGTTTTCGGCGCGGCTATGTTTGTTTGCACCGCAAACGGACGTCGGCAGGCGAATTCGATATTGTATAGCAAAATCAATCGGGTGGGTGCCATTGTGTAGGAGTTCTGCGGTGTCGGCCCGTAGGCGCGGATTAGCGGTTTGTTAACGTTTTCGACGTGCCCCGCCGGATCCGGCGCGATTGGCTGCGGCTGATTTTCCATTTGCCCAGCGCTGCGCATCTCCTAACGCTCAGCCGATGACCTACACCGCGAAAATCATGCTGCTGGGCTCCGGGGAACTGGGGCGTGAGTTTGTTATCTCCGCCAAGCGACTGGGGGCGCAGGTGATCGCGTGCGACGCCTATCCCGATGCGCCGGCGATGCAGGTGGCGGACGGGTACGAGGTGTTCTCGATGCTCGACGGCGATGCGCTGCGCGCGGCGATCGCGCGGCATGCGCCCGATCTGGTGGTGCCGGAGATCGAGGCGATCCGCACCGAAGTGCTGGCCGAGGTCGAGGCGGCGGGGGTCACGGTGGTGCCGTCGGCGCGCGCGACGATGATGACGATGAACCGCGACGCGATCCGCGAGGTGGCGGCGGTGGAGCTGGGGCTGCGCACGTCGCGCTACCGCTATGCCGAGAGCCTGGAGGAGGTGCTGGCCGGCGCCGCGCACACGGGGCTGCCGTGCGTGATCAAGCCGGTCATGTCGTCGTCGGGCAAGGGGCAGACGACGGTGCGCGAGGCCGGGGGCCTTGAGGCGGCGTGGGACTATGCGGTTGCGAACATGCGCGGCGACCGGCGGCGGGTGATCGTCGAGGAGTTTGTCGACTTCGACTACGAGATCACGTTGCTGACGGTGCGGACGCGCGAGGGCGTCGTGTTCTGTCCGCCGATCGGGCATCGGCAGGAGCGCGGCGACTATCAGGAGAGCTGGCAGCCAGCGGCGATGAGCGCGGGCGCGATTGCGGCGGCGCAGGAGATGGCGCGCGCGGTGGTCGACGATCTGGGAGGCTATGGCCTGTTCGGGGTCGAGTTCTTCGTGAAGGGCGAGGAGGTGATCTTCAGCGAGCTGTCGCCGCGGCCGCATGACACGGGCATGGTCACGCTGATCTCGCAGAATTTGACCGAGTTCGACCTGCATGCGCGTGCGGTGATGGGGCTGCCGGTGCCGGAGGTGGTGCTGCGCGGGGCGGCGGCTTCGGCGGTGATCCTGGCGGATCGGGACAGCGAGGGGCCGGGCTATGCCGGGCTGGCCGAGGCACTGGCGACGCCGGGCGGGGAGGTCGATGTGCGGATTTTCGGGAAGCCGACGACGCGGCCATTCCGGCGGATGGGCGTGGCGCTGGCGCTGGCGGGGGATGTGGATAGCGCGCGGCGCGTGGCGGTAGAGGCCGCGGGGAAGGTGCGGATCGTCTATCGCTAGAGGTCGCGCGGGTTAAACGGGCGGGTGGCGAGGGTCTGGTGGAGGAAGGCGAGGATTGCGGCGCGGTCGCTGCGCGCGTGGCTGTTGCCGACCCACAGGATGAAGCCGCCGACTGCCAGCATGAAGACGGGCACGACCACAAACATCAGCGCGTGAAGCCCGACCCCCTCGGCGAACGAGGCGGCGAGCATGGTGAGGCCGATCACCAGGAACAGCGACACGAAGCCGAACCAGCAACCGAAGAAGACGAATACGCTGCGCGGGCCGCCCAGTCGTCCGCGAATGCGGGTGCCGCCGGCGTGCGGCTGCATGGTCGCGACGAGCCGGGTCTTCATGTCGTTGCGGAAATTGGGGCGGTGGACCCATAGGGTCATGTCATGCTCGGTCCCCGTGCCGATCACGCATTGCGGGGAGTCGGGTGCCTTGTCCTCCATCGCCGCCTTCAGCCGGGTCGCGGCGTTGACCGGCGCGTGGGGAGAAATGAGATCGATCCGCGCCATTGCCGAACTCAGGGCGCGACGATGGTGAAGCCGGGGAGCGGGGCAGGCTCCGCATGCTTGTGGTACATGTCGATATAGACCGACAGGGGCGCGGCACCGGCGCACTGGACCGTGTAGAGGTCGAGGATGTTGTGATAGGGGCCGATCCCGGTGCTGCCCTGACGTTCGAATGCGGGGGCATTGCCGTCGGCGCAACGCAGGCGGGCGAGATAGGCGCGCTCACCCTCCGGCCCCCGCGCGCGGACCGGGTTGTTCTCGCTGCCCAGGGGGTGTGCCTGCGCGGCGGCGATCGCGGTGCGGAGCTTCTTGCCCTTGAGGCCGTCGAAATATTGGGCCAGCGCGGGCTGCGCACCAATCAGGGCGATTGTGGCGGCGGTCAGCGCGATGTTCGTGAGCTTCATCCGATGTCCCCGGCGCGGTTCGGGCATGAGACTATCGTGCGGCGGCGCGATCTCAAGCGGTTGATGGCGCGTCGACGATCCAGTCCCAATGGCAGCGGCTGTTCGGGGTCAGTTTGAGCGCGGCGTTCATCGCCTCGACCGCGCCGGGGGCAAGGACTGTGACGAAAGCGCCCTGATCGACCCAGAGAGCGGCAAAGCGCCGATCTGGGGGCATGTGCCCGGCAATCGCTGGATGGAGGCCGGTCGGAAAATATTTGAAGTGATGTTCTTCGGTGAAGGTCAGCGGCGCGCCGTTGATCGTCATTGTCGCGCCGGTGCGGACGGTGCGCGCGTCGGGGTCTGTGATCTCCTGAGTGACCTGAAGGTCGGCGATTACGAGCGCGCCGGCGGACAGGCGTTCGAGGTCGCGGATCATCGCTTCGATGACCTCAGCCGGGGTTTCGACCTGAATGTCGTGGAGGACGAGATTGCCGAGGTGCGGCGCAGGGTCGAAGCCGGAGTGGTAGTATTCGGCCTCCAGCAGCGCGAGCAGGATCACGTCGGGCTGAATCGACCAGTCCATTTCCGTTGCGCCGGCGTAGAGCAGTGCGGGGTCGGGCGGGGTCGGAGCGAAGACGCCCGCCTGTGCCATCACCTTGACCGCGCGGCGGACCTGGGCCTGTTTGTTGGCCGAGAGTTCGGGAGGCGGCCCCTTATGGTGGACGGACTTTTCCGGCGCGCGGGACTTGCCCGACCGCGATCGGCCGGTGCGCTGCTTCGGGCGATAGCCCAGCAGTTGCGCGCCGACCGCGACGATTCCAACCGCGCCGAACGCGATGCTGAGCCAGCCGATCCAGACAAGCCTGACCCCCGCCATCGTCATCGCGAGTGGAATCGCGACGAACAAGATGCTGAAGGCGAATGGCAGCAGCAGTGCCGCCGTTTCCGGATCAGGCCTTTTCAAGCAGCCCCTCCTTGGCGATCTTGTCCTTCCACACCAACGGCGCAAGCTGGTGGACGTTGTTGCCCTCGGCATCGACCGCGACCGTCACCGGGAAGTCCTGCACCTCGAATTCGTAGATCGCTTCCATGCCGAGGTCTTCGAAGCCGACGACCTTGGACCCCTTGATCGCGCGGGCGACGAGGTAGGCGGCGCCGCCAACGGCCATCAGGTATGCGCTCTTCGCATCGCGGATTGCGTCGGTGGCGGCTGGGCCGCGTTCGGCCTTGCCGACCATCGCGAGCAGGCCCTGGTCGAGCATCATGCGGGTGAATTTGTCCATGCGCGTGGCGGTGGTGGGGCCGGCGGGGCCGACGACTTCTTCGCCCACCGGATCGACCGGGCCGACATAATAGATGACGCGGCCCTTGAACTCGACGGGCAGGGGTTCGCCCGCCGCGAGCATGTCGGCGATGCGCTTGTGCGCGGCGTCGCGGCCGGTGAGCATCTTGCCGTTGAGCAGCAGGCGGTCGCCCTGTTTCCAGCTCTGCACGACTTCGGGGGTGAGCGCGTCGAGATCGACGCGGATCGCGGCCTTGTCGGGGGTCCAGTTGACGTTCGGCCATTCCTCCAGCTTGGGCGCTTCGAGATAGGCCGGGCCGCTGCCGTCGAGCGTGAAGTGGGCGTGGCGGGTGGCGGCGCAGTTGGGGATCATCGCCACCGGCTTGCCAGCGGCGTGGCACGGGGCGTCGAGAATCTTGACGTCGAGGATGGTGGCGAGGCCGCCCAGCCCCTGGGCGCCGATGCCGAGCGCGTTGACCTTGTCGAAAATCTCGATGCGCAGCGCTTCGAGGTCGGTCTGGGGCCCGCGCTGCTTGAGGCTGGCCATGTCGATCTGTTCCATCAGCGCCTTTTTGGCGAGCAGGACGCAGTGTTCCGCCGTGCCGCCGATGCCGATGCCGAGCATGCCGGGCGGGCACCAGCCGGCGCCCATCTGGGGCAGCATTTCGAGCACCCAGTCGACGATCGAATCCGACGGGTTCATCATCTTGAATTTGGACTTGTTCTCGCTGCCGCCGCCCTTGGCCGCGACGTCGATATGCACCTTGTCGCCTGCGACCAGCTCGACGTGCAGAACGCAGGGGGTGTTGTCGCGGGTGTTGCGGCGGGTGAAGGCGGGGTCGGCGAGGACCGAGGCGCGCAGCTTGTTTTCGGGGTGGAGATAGGCGCGGCGGACGCCTTCATCGACCACATCCTGCAGGCTGCGGCTGGTGTCGTCGAGCTGGCAGTTCATGCCCCATTTGACGAAGACGTTGACGATGCCGGTGTCCTGACAGATCGGGCGATGCCCCTCGGCGCACATGCGGCTGTTGGTCAGAATCTGGGCGATCGCGTCCTTCGCGGCGGGGGACTGTTCGGCCTCATACGCCACGCCCAAAGCGCGGATATAGTCCATCGGGTGATAGTAGCTGATGAACTGAAGCGCGTCGGCGACGCTGTCGATGAGGTCGTCGGTCTTGATCGTAACCATTGCCTGTCCCTGTCCACTTTTGTCCGCTCCTTTAGCGGATGACAGGCGGGTTTCCAGCCGCTAACCGCCACGCCGTGTTCCGAGGTCTGATCCTTTCGCATCGCTGGTGGGCCGCCGCGTTGATTGCGCTGGCGCTGGCGATGAAGCTTGCCGTGCCGGCCGGGTTCATGCCGGTCGAACAGGCGGGCAAGATCGTCGTGATGGTCTGTACCGGCATGGGCCAGCAGCAAGTCGAGATCGACGTGCCGGGGATGCCGGTGAAGGAGGATGGCGCGACACGGGCTGCGGGACAGCCGTGCGCCTTTGCCGGGCTGGGCATGGACATGATGCCGGGGGTGGACCCGGTGCTGCTGGCCGGGGCGCTGGCGTTCATCCTGGCGCTCGGCTTTGTCGGCGTTGCGGTGGTGCGCGTCGATCGGGCGCGGCAGTTGTGGCCGCCGATGCGTGGGCCGCCGCTGATTTCCTGATCCCTTCGTAACCTCACACGAACCAGCGCGCGGGACGGTGATCCTGCGCGCCGATCAGGAATGCATATCCCATGAAGACTCAATTTGCGGCCGCGCTGTTTGCGGCCACTTGCCTTGCGACTCCAGCGCTCGCCAATGACAGCGATCAGGTGCCGGTGATCATCGTCACCGCCAAGGCCAATCCCGAAGACCCGCCCGTCGTCGCCGAGGCGCGCGCGCGGTTGGCGCGGACGCCGGGGTCGGTGTCGGTGGTGGCGGCCGAAGCCTATGAGGACCGGTTCGCGGTCGGGACGCCGGACATCTTGCGCGACGTGCCGGGCGTGCTCGCGCAGAAACGCTATGGTGAGGAAGGGCGGCTGTCGATCCGGGGATCGGGGCTGGACCAGAGCTTTCACCAGCGCGGGGTGCTGCTGGCGCAGGACGGGGTGCCGTTCGCCGATGCCGATGGCTTTTCGGACTTTCAGAAGATCGACCCGCTCGGGGCGCGCTTTGTCGAAGTCTATAAGGGCGGCAATGCGTTGCGGTTCGGCGGGGCGCAGCTCGGCGGGGCGATCAACTTCTTGACGCCCAATGGCAAGACCGCGCAGTCGCCGGTGTTGGCGCGGTTTGAGGCCGGGACCGACGATACCGTGCGCGGCGTCGCGCAGGTTGCGGGCAAATCGGGCGCGTTCGATTTCTATGCCGGGGTGAACGCCTTCCACACCGATGGTTATCGGGTGCAGGGCTATCAGGACCAGATCCGGGGGACGCTGAACCTTGGCTGGTCGTTCGGTGACGATAATGAGGTGCGCGCGATCCTCTATGCCGCCGATATCTATCAGGGCGTGCCGGGGACGGTGACGCTCAATCAGGCGCTGACCAACCCGCGTGCGCCGGGGGCGACGGCGGTGTTGCAGAACCAGCGGCGGAATCAGGGGGTGTTTCGCGGGACGCTGCAGACGCGACTGCGGCTGACGGATTCGCTGGTGTTCGAGGGCGGGGTCTATGCGACGCAGACCGACCTGTATCATCCGGTGGGTATCTTCATCGTGCAGGACACCGATACGCAGGGCGCGTTCGGGCGGTTCGATTGGAAGGGCGAGCTGGGCGGGATGAAGGCCGACCTGTTCTTCGGCGCATTCTATCGCGAGGGCGGGACCGAGCAGGATCTGTTCGTCAACGCGGCGAGCAATCAGGGGCCGCGGATCGGCGATGCGCGGCAGATGGCCAATGCACTCGACCTGTTTGCCGAGGGGCGGCTGTTCGTGACCGAGGGGCTTGCGCTGGTCGGCGGGGCAAGCTGGGGCCATGCCGGGCGCGACTATCTCAACCGCCTGAACGGGCGCACTGCGGAGCAGGACTATGAATGGTTCGCGCCGCGCGTGGGGCTGCTGTTCGAGACCGGGGACGCGCAGGTCTATGCAAACGTCACCCGATCGGTCGAGCCGCCGCATTTCGGGGCGCTGGCGCAGACCAATTTGCTCGGGTTCGTGTTCGTGCCGTTGGATCCGCAGCGGGCGTGGACGGCGGAGATCGGGACGCGCGGGCGCAGCGGCTCGGTGGCGTGGGATGTCACCGCCTATCGGGCATGGGTGAAGGGGGAGCTGCTGAGCTTCTCCACCTCGCCGACCATTCCCTCGACGATCTTCAACGCCGACAAGACGGTGCATCAGGGGATCGAGGCGAGCCTGGACTGGTGGATTCTGGACGGGTCGGCGGGGAAGCTGCGGCTGCGCCAGACCTATGCTTTGTCCGACTTCCGGTTCGATGGGGACGCGGTGTACGGCGACAACCGGCTGCCGATTGCGCCGGTGCATTCGTACCGGGCTTCGCTGCGCTACGAGGGCGGGAGCGGGGTGTTCGTTGAGCCGAACCTCGACTGGCGGCCGCAATCGACCTGGGCGGACTATCGCAACACGATGCGGGTGCCGGGCTATGCGCTGCTGGGCATCGGGGCGGGGTTCGAGCTGGGCGGGGTGACGGTCTTTGCCGATGCCCGGAACCTGACCGATAAGCACTATGTGTCGGATCAGTCGGCGGCGATCACCGCGACTGCGGCGAGTGCGATCTTTCACCCCGGTGAGGGGCGGACGGTGATATTCGGGCTGCGGACGCGGTTCTAACCTGCGGCGGGCGACGGGGCGGCGGGGCAACCGCCGTCCCGGACCCCACTCACACTCCCCACCCCAAGGATGATCTTGGCGCGGCGGGAGAAGGTTAGCGCCTGCCAGCGGCCGGCATTGCCGGTGGCGGTGCGGCTGCGCAGATAGGTCAAATGGAGCAGTTCGAACTGTTCGTCGTCGATCTGTCCGGCGTCGATCAGGCAGGTCCATTGTGCGACGTTCCAGGCATAGTCGCGGCTGACGCCGTCCTGATCGACCGCTTCGCTGAGGCCCTGATACCAGGCAAGCATGGCCTTGAGGCGCTGCGGGCGCTGTTCGGGGGTCAGGTCGGCGAGCTTGCGGCGGAGGCGGGCGGCGTCCTCGTCACTGGGCAGGGTCTTTTGCTGGACGCGGGTGTCGATCGCCCATTTGACCTTGCGCGCGGTGATCGGGCCCGTCGGCCACAGGCGGAAGAGTTCGGCGCGAACTTCGAGCAGCAGGGCGACATAGGTGTCGGTCTGGACCTGAAGCATCGCGTCATGGTCGAACAGCCGCGTCAGCTCGGCGAGGGCGACCGGGTTGAGCTTGCCGTCCGGGCCGTGCGCCGCGATGATGCCGTCGCGGCACTTCTGGCGGACGGGGATCTTCAGGCAGTCGTTGGAGAAGAACAGCTTGCCGTAGCTTGGGGCGAGCGCGTGCAACGTCCGCTTGAACCGGCGGCGGCTGGCGAAGCTGTCGCGCCACGCGATGAGCTGGGGCTGAAGGCTGCCGGTGCCATAGTTGCGCTGCGCCATGCCGACCGAGACGAGCTGGCTGTCGAAATTGCCGACCGGCATCGCCCAGCAGCCCATGGTTTCGGGGATCGATGTTTCGCGCATCCGGGCAAAGATCGCGGTGCGGTCGAGGCCGATTTCTGCGAGCCGGGTGGCGGCTTCGGGGGCGATCTGGATGTGTGGGGTGTCGGCGACTTCGCGGCAGGGGGGGCGGCTTTGCGCGGCGGCGGGGAGGGTGGCGGTGAGTGCGGCTAGGATGGCCCAGAGTTTCACGTCGGCTTCCCCTCTCGTCGCCCCGGGCTTGACCCGGGGCTGGGCTGTCTTGCTGGCGGTTAGAACAGAAGAAGCCTTGGCCCGGGTCAAGCCCGGGCCGACGAAAGGGGGGCGATCGTTTACAGCACGTAGCGGCTGAGGTCGGTGTTGCGGGCGATGCTGGCGAGTTGGGATTCGACATAGGCGGCGTCGACCACCAGTTCGGTGCCGCTGCGGTCCTCGGCGTCGAAGCTGACTTCCTCGAGCAGCTTTTCCATCACCGTCTGGAGGCGGCGGGCGCCGATATTTTCGACTTCGCCATTCACTTCCGCCGCGATGCGCGCGACGGCGCGGATGCCGTCGTCGGTGAAGCGGACATCGACCCCCTCGGTGCCGATCAGCGCGCGATACTGTTCGGGCAGCGACGCCTTGGTGTCCGACAGGATCGCGACGAAATCATCCTCGGTCAGGCCCTTCAGCTCGACGCGGATCGGCAGGCGGCCCTGCAGCTCGGGGAGCAGGTCGCTGGGCTTGGCGACGTGGAATGCGCCCGACGCGATGAACAGGATATGGTCGGTCTTCATCGGGCCGTATTTGGTCGCGACCGTGGTGCCCTCGATCAGCGGCAACAGGTCGCGCTGGACGCCTTCGCGGCTGACGCTGCCGCCGCGCACGTCGCTGACCGCGATCTTGTCGATTTCGTCGAGGAAGACGATGCCGTTCGCTTCGGCGTCCGCCAGCGCGACGCGGGCGACATCGTCCTGATCGAGGCGCTTGTCGGCTTCTTCCTCGACCAGCTTGGCCCAGGCGGCGTGGACGTTCATCTTGCGGCGCTTCAGCTGCGGGCCACCCAGGCCCTTCATCATCTCGCCAAGGTTGATCATCTGCGGCCCGGCGCCGGGGATGTCGAACGGCATGCCGCCCGAGGCCTCGACCTCGATCTCGATCTCGGTATTGTCGAGATGCCCTTCGTTGAGGCGCGCACGGAACGCTTCGCGGGTGGCTTGCGAGCTGTCCTTGCCGGTCAGCGCGTCGAGCAGGCGGGTCATCGCCGCGGCCTCGGCCTTATCCTTCACCGCGGTGCGGCGGCGTTCCTTTTCCAGCCGGATCGCTTCTTCGACCAGGTCGCGGGCGATCTGCTCGACGTCGCGGCCGACATAGCCGACTTCGGTGAATTTGGTCGCTTCGACCTTCACGAACGGGGCGTCGGCGAGCTTGGCGAGGCGGCGGCTGATCTCGGTCTTGCCGCAGCCAGTCGGGCCGATCATCAGGATGTTCTTGGGCGTCACTTCATCGCGCAGA
>NCEF01000010.1:0-83636 GCA_002280565.1 Sphingomonas sp. 32-66-10 | reverse complement strand
GGGGGAAGTGGGGTCTTTCAGCTTGGTTCGGGGCGATAGGGCGCGCCGGGACGGGCGGCGAGCGCCTGAGCGATCGGCTGGTCGATCCAGTCGATCATGATGCGCGGATAGGCGCGCGGCTGGCGGGTCATGCGGTCGAGTTCCTTGACCTCGTCCGGGGTCAGCGCGACGTTCACCGCGCCGAGATTATCATCGAGCTGGTGCATTTTGCTCGCGCCGAGCAGGATGCTCGACACGGGCTCGCGATGCAGCAGCCAGGACAAGGCAACCTGCGCCACGGTCGCGCCATGCGCGGCAGCGATGTCGCGCAGCCGGTCGATCACGGCAAAGCCCTTGTCCTTGTCGATCGGGATGCCTTCGTAACCGGTCAGCCGGTCATCGACGTCGCCGGGATTGTCGCGGGTATATTTGCCCGACAGGAAGCCGCCGGCGAGCGGGCTCCATGCGGTGATGCCGAGGCCGTAATGCGCGGCGAGCGGGAAGAACTCGCTTTCGATGTCGCGGCCGACCAGCGAATACATCAGCTGACCATGGGTGAAGGGCGCCCAGCCATTGGCGCGCTGCAGCTCCATCGCCGCCGCGACCTTCCATGCCGGCCAGTTGGAGAAGCCGAGATAGCGCGCCTTGCCCGCGCGAACGATCGAGTCGAGCGTCTGCAGCGTTTCTTCGAGCGGGGTGTTCCGGTCGTCGCGATGGACGATGTAGACGTCGACATGATCGGTGCCGAGCCGCTTCAGGCTGTGGTCGATCGACCAGTTGAGGTGCGATGCCGACAGGCCGGAGCGGTTGAGCGGGGCACCGGCGCGCCAGCCCGCTTTGGTCGCGATCACCACCTCATCGCGGCGCGGGGCAATGATCTGGCCGAGCACCTGTTCGGACTCGCTTTCGGAATAGATGTCGGCGGTGTCGAAGAAGTTGATCCCGGCATCGAGCGCGCGGCCAATCAGCGCGGCAGCGTCGGCGCGATTGGTCTTGGCGATGGCGGGGATGCCGCCACCCAGCGTGAAGGTCATCGTGCCGAACGAAAGGCGCGAGACGATGAGGCCGGTATTGCCGAGACGCGAATAGAGCATGGTCTTCCTCTCCCCCGTGGTCGTCAGGCCGTGGCGTCGAGGCTTTCGACGGTCAGCCGATCATTGGTATAGACGCACAGCTCGGCGGCGATGGCCATGGCCTTGCGGCACATGGTTTCGGCATCCGGCTCATATTCGGCGAGCGCGCGGGCGGCGGCGAGGGCGAAGTTGCCGCCCGATCCAATCGCGGCGACGGTTCCATGCGGGCCGGCCTCCGGCTCCAGCACGTCGCCGTTTCCGGTGACGATCAGCGTCGTCGACTTGTCCGCGACGATCAGCATCGCTTCGAGGTTGCGGAGATATTTGTCGGTGCGCCAGTCCTTGGCCAATTCGACGGCAGCGCGCAGCAGCTGGCCCTGATGGCGTTCGAGCTTGCTTTCCAGCCGCTCGAACAGGGTGAAGGCGTCGGCGGTGGCGCCGGCGAACCCGGCGATGACGCTGCCGTCACCCAGCGGGCGGACCTTGCGGGCATTGGGTTTCATCACGGTCGAACCCTGCGAGACCTGGCCGTCGCCGGCGATGACCACGCGGCCGCCCTTGCGCACGGAAAGGATCGTTGTGCCGTGCCACTGTATCTTGTCGCTCATGCGCCGGGATATGGGGAGGGGGTCTCGGCCTTGCCAAGACCCCCGGCGGAAACTGACGAAGTTACGCGGAACGCGCCTCGTCCTGTCAGCTTCTACTTCTCGACGCCCTTGATCTTCCCCCACTGGCGCGCGGCGGTGTAGCCGAGATAGCCGGTGCCGAAGAGCGCGTAGAGCGATTCCGGGATGCCGGCGAGATAGGCGTTCATGGCGGCCGCGATGCCCTTCGCCATGTCGGGCTGAACCGCGCCGATCAGGCCCATCGGGATCGCCCAGAGCAGCAGCGCATACATGACATAGAGAAAGCTGGGGCGCGCGCGGCTGGTCCAGGGGTCGGGGGATTGCGCCTCTGCGACGATGGCCGAGAGCTGGGTGCGCACGGCCTCCATCTCCTGCGTGCCTTGCAGCTTGAGCAGTTCGAGCTTGGCGGCGTCGCGCGCCTTGGGGTCGGGGATGATCTTGTCGATCAGGCCGGCGATCGGGCCGATCAGGCTGGCAATGACACTCATGATGGGTCTCCTGACAATGCTGACGAAATTGCGGGCCTACGAACCGATCCGGTTCGCGAGCCAGCCGTAGAGAAAGGCTTCGTTGGCGCGGCGGCTTTCGGCGAGCGCGATGTAGCGTTCGCCCTGCAGCGCCTCGACCGCCTTGAGCAGCACGCGCTCGCCCGCCGCGCCGCGCGTGTCGAGAAAGGCAGCGAGCGCGGCGAGGGTGATGGGGCCGATCTGGCCGTCAACGCCCATGTCGGGATAGTCGCGACCGTTGCGATTGAGGCCGTTGAGCGACCGTTGCAGGAAGCGCGCGGCGACCGCGGGGCCCATATTGACGCCGGTGTCGAACAGCTCGGCGGCGAGGGCGGGCGCGCGCTGCGCGACCTGATCGAAGCGCGGGCGCAGCCAGTAGAGGCGGCGGTAGATGGCGGCGGCTTCGCTGCGCGGAAAGACGCGCATGTCGCCGGCATAACCGTGCGCGCGGGCGACGCGTTCGGTAACGCCCCAGCGCGTCGGGCCGCCGCGGTCGGCGGGGTGGTCGCTATAGCCGCCCTCGCGGGCGATCACGTCGTCGATGAGCTGATCGATGGTCATGACTTGTTCCTCCTCACCGACTCGCGATAACCTATATGGTTCGTTGTAGGAAAGGGGGTTTGCGCACAATGACACGACGCCACGAAGTGAAGAAGGTTAGGTCGCTTCGCGGCATTGGCTGCTTGCGCGTGTGCGTTCAAAACGGGCTTTGTGGCTTCGTGGCTTTGTGCGAACGAAAACCATGGCCAAGACACGACCCGATCAGCTGCTCGTCGAACGCGGGCTTGCCGAGAGCCGCACGCGCGCGCAGGCGTTGATCCTGGCGGGGCTGGTGTTCAGTGGCGACAAGCGCGTGGACAAGCCGGGGCAGCCGATCGCGCCGGACGCGCCGCTGACGGTGAAGGGCCGCGACCATCCCTGGGTGTCGCGCGGCGGAGTGAAGCTGGCGCATGGGCTCGACCATTTCGGGATCGACCCGAGCGGCATGGTGGGACTCGATGTCGGATCGTCGACCGGGGGCTTTACCGATGTGCTGCTGAGCCGGGGGGCGACCCGTGTCTATGCGGTCGACAGCGGGACCAACCAGCTGGCGTGGAAGCTGCGCCAGGACGAGCGGGTGGTGGTGCATGAGCAGACCAGCGCGCGGGTGCTGACGGCGGCGCATATTCCCGAGCCGATCGACATCGTGGTATGTGACGCGAGCTTCATCGCGCTGTCCAAGGTGCTGGAGCGGCCGTTCGCATTCGTGCGCGAAGGCGCGTGGGTCGTCGCGCTGATCAAGCCGCAGTTCGAGGCCGGGCGCGGCGAGGTCGGCAAGGGCGGCGTGGTGCGCGATGCGGCGGTGCATGAGCGGGTGTGCGCCGAGGTGGTGGCGTGGCTGGAAGGGCTGGGCTGGGAGGTCGCGGGGGTGACGACCAGCCCGATCACCGGGCCGGAGGGGAATGTCGAATTTCTGGTCGCGGCGCGCGCAGGGGCGGCGGGGGAGATGGCCTGAATCCCGTTATGGGTAAGTGCAAATCCGTATGACGATTCTGTGACTGGACACCGCCGCGGATGGGGCGCAGCATGGGCCTTCCTTTGGGGAGGATGTCATGCGGATGTCGTTAATTGATACCGCTACCGAATTGTTTCGCGAGACGCCGGCTGAGGCGTTGGCGCCTGAACCGGCGGTCCGCTGGTGCGCCTATGTCGAGGCGATCGGGGCGTGCGCGGTGTTGGTGATCGTCGGGCTGGTGCTGGCGAGTTAAAGCAGCTTTGCACGTTCCGCCGCGCGGACGGCGGTGCGGCCGACCGGCGGGGGCTTGGCCGGGTCGGGCCAGGATGGCGCGGTGGTCCAGCCGAGATGGGGCAGGCTGACGCTGCGCTTGCCCGACAGGTCGGTGCGCGCGACGATCAGGCCCTTTTCTTCGATATGCGCCATCATGCGCTTGGCGCGGCCCATCGAGCTGGTGCCGTAGAGCGCGGCGATGCGCGCGTCCGAGGGGCAGGGCTCGCCGCTGCGCGCCGCCTTGGCGATGCCGAGGAACGGGGCGAGCATCTCTTCGGGCAAGGATGCCGCGAGCGTGAGGGCGTCGTCCCAGCCGGTGCGGTCGGTGATGCCGGCGCGGGCGAGCGCGAGCGCGCTGCGGAAGGCGGGCAGGTCCATGCCGGGATCGACCCCGCGCATTTTGCAGCGCACGCCATAATCCTGAAAGATCGTGGCGAGCGGCGCGCGGCTGTCCTCGGCACCGATTTCGGCGAGGATCGCGCGGCGTATCGCTTCCTGTTCACCGTCCTCCAGCACCGGCATGTCGGGGACCGGGGCGGGCGCGGGCGTGGCGACGGCGCGCATGAGGTCTGCCATCGGCACGGGCGCTGGCGGCGGCGGGGGTGGCAGCTCGTCCTCGCTCGGCGGGGCGAAGAGCATGTCGCGCATGTCCTGCGTGGGCGCGGTGGGGAGTGGGGTGAGCTTGGGGCTGACCGCCTTCGACCCGGTCTGGACCGCGCCGATCCGCACGCTGATCGGGCGGCGGGTGATCGCCGGGCCGAGCGCGAGGAATTCGCCGCGCGCAAGGTCGCGGATCGTGTCGGCCTGACGCCGGTCCATGCCGAGCAAGTCGGCGGCGCGGGCCATGTCGATGTCGAGAAAGGTGCGGCCCATCAGGAAGTTCGACGCCTCGGCGGCGACATTCTTGGCGAGCTTGGCAAGGCGCTGGGTGGCGATCACCCCGGCGAGGCCACGCTTGCGACCGCGGCACATGAGGTTGGTCATCGCGGCGAGCGAGGTGCGGCGCGCCTCCTCGGTCACTTCGCCGGCGGCGGCGGGGGCGAAGAGCTGGGCTTCGTCGACCACGGTAAGGACCGGGTACCAATGTTCGCGCGGGGCATCGAACAGCGCTGAGAGGAAGGCGGCTGCGGCGCGCATCTGGCCGTCGATCTCGAGCCCCTCGAGGTTGAGGACGACGCTGGCGCGGTGTTCGCGGACGCGCAGCGCGAGGCGCGCGAGTTCGGTGAGGCTGTATTCGGCGGCGTCGACCGCGATATGGCCGAAGGCTTCGGACAGGCTGACGAAATCGCCTTCGGGATCGACCACGACCTGCTGGACGTAGGCGGCGCTGCCCTCAAGCAGGCGGCGCAGCAGGTGCGACTTGCCCGAGCCCGAATTGCCCTGAACGAGCAAGCGGGTGGCGAGCAACTCCTCCAGATCGACGGCAACCGGGTTGCCGCCGCTGTCGAGTCCCATGTCGATACGGGCGGTCATCGCTGGGGGCTTTGGCGTATGGCGGGGGGTGGGGGCAAGTGCGGTTTAGGAAAATCCTCCCCGGAACAGGGAGGTGGCAGCGCGTAGCGCTGACGGAGGGGGCTGAGGCAAAGGATTCCGGTGCCTCGGGCCCCCTCCACCAGCTTCGCTGGTCCCCCTCCCCGTTCCGGGGAGAAATTGGTTACTTCTTTAGCTTTTCCGCCAGGAAGGCGAGGATGTCGGCCTCCGTCGCGGCCTTTGCCGTCGCGTTCGCCTCCACCGACTGGCGCGATTTGGTGGGGGTGTCGTAGCTGTGGGTCGCGCCTTCGAACATGCGCAGGGCGATGTCGTGGCCATTGCCCTTGCTGCGCGCGACGAAGGTTTCGCAGAGCTTGGGCGAGACTTCCTCGTCGGCCGTGCCCATGAAGACGCGGACGGGGTGGTAGGGTTTGTAGCCGTCCTTGTCGAAGCGCTTCTTGAGGCCGCAGCCGGGGTAGAGCGCGACGCCGGCGGAAAAGCCGATCTTGCGCATATCGCCGGGCTTGTCGTCGGCCATCGCGGCGAGCGTGGCGCTGGCGCCGTTGGACCAGCCGAGCAGGGCAACGCGGGTGGGCACGACATCGGGGCGCGACTGGAGGTAGCGGAGCGCGCCATAGGCGTGGAGCGGGCGGAAATTGACTTCGTCGACCGCTTCGGGGCGGTCCTTGTACGTCCCCGCCTCGAATCCCGCCGGGAAGCCGACCGCGCCGAAATCATCGACCATCAGCGCGAGATAGCCATTTTCGGCGAGCAGCTGGCCCCATGCCTTGTGGCGTGAGGCGAGGGTGGTGGCGTCATACTTGCCCTTCGCGAGCGACGAATAGGCGCCGCCGCGGCCGTGCATCATCACCACGGCGGGTGCCTTGGCGGGGGCGTTGGCGGGCTTGAACAAATAGCCCTTGACCTGGGTCTTGCCGTCGCGGCTGAGGAAGCTGACTTCCTCGACCTGTACCTGCTGGGCGGCGTCGGGGGCGGCGATGATCAGGGCGATGGGGGCTACAGAAAAACGCATCCTATTTCCTCGCTGGCAAAGTGATGGTTTTCGCGACGCCGTCGCGGCGGGGGTCGGCACCGCCGTCGAACTTGCCGTCGCGGATCATGACGCCGTGCAGGCCCGAATCCTCGCCGGTGCCGCCGCGCACGGTGACGCCGCGTTCGGCCATCCCAGCGCGCAGATCGGGGGCGAACTTGTCAGCCTCGCCATTGAAGCTGCCGCCGCGTGCGACGAGGTTGGGCAGCGCGATGGCGTCGGCGACGGGGAATTTCCAGTCGATCATGCCGACCAGCGCCTTGGACACATAGCCGAGGATTGCGTTGCCGCCGGGCGATCCGATCGCGCCGGCAAGGCTGCGGTCGGGATTGAGGATCACCGTCGGGACCATCGACGAGCGCGGGCGCTTGCCCGGTGCAATCACGTTCGGGCCGGTCGGCACGAAAGAGAAGTCGGTCATCTGGTTGTTGAGGAAGAAGCCGTCGACCATGCGCCCGCTGCCGAAGAAGCTTTCGACGGTGGTGGTCATCGACACGGCGTTGCCGTCGCCGTCGATGATCACGAAGTGCGAGGTGCCGGCGACTTCGTTGGTTGCGTCGATGCGCGCGGCGATGGCGCCCGGCGGTGTTCCGGCTTGCGGCGCGGGACCGGCGCGCTCGCCGATCAGCGCGGCGCGGCTGGCGACATAGGCCGGGTCGAGCATGCCCTTGACCGGCACCGTCGCGACATCGCCGACATAGGCGTCGCGGTCGGCATACATCAACCGGCTGGCTTCGGCGTATTTGACCCAGGCGACCGGGTCGTTGGGGCCGCGCGCGCCGATGTCGGTGCGCTCGATCATTGCCATCAGCTGCAACAGCCCGACGCCCGAGGAGGGCGGGGGCGGGGCGCAGAGGATGTAGGTGCGATAGGGGTTGCACAGCCCTTCGCGCACCATCGGCTTGTAGGCGGCGAGGTCAGCCTCGGTCATGCTGCTGGCGAGGTCGCCTTCGCGGACGCGGGCGACGATGCGGCGGGCGGTTTCGCCCTTGTACATCGCGTCCGGCCCCTGCGCGGCGAGGCGGCGGAGGAAGGCGGCGTAGGCGGGGTTGCGCAGCGTGTCGCCGGTCTTGATCTTGCTGCCATCGGCGTTGCGGAAATAGGCGAGCGAGTCCGGGGTGTTGGCCTGTGGGCCGCTGGAGTTGACGAAGCGACCGAGCCGGGCGGTGACGGTGAAGCCGTTGGCGGCGGTTTGTTCGGCGTCCGCGAACAGGTCGCGCCATTTGAGCTTGCCGTGCTTGTCCTGCGCCAGCGCCATCATGCGCACGACGCCGGGGACGCCGGTCGCGCGGCCCGAAAGGACGGCGGTACGGAAGCCGAGCGGCTTGCCGTCCGGGCCCATCAGCATGTCGGGGGTGGCGCCCGCGGGGGCGGTTTCGCGGCCGTCATAGACGGTGACGGCTTTGGTCTTCGCGTCGTAGCGGACCATGAACGCGCCGCCGCCAAGGCCGCTGCTCTGCGGTTCGACGAGGCTGAGCATCGCCTGTACCGCGACGGCGGCGTCGACCGCGCTGCCGCCCTTGCGCAGGACATTAAGGCCAGCCTCGACCGCCAGCGGGTGGGCGGCGGCGACAAAGGCCTGGCGTTCGGGCGCTGCGACGGGCGCGGGTGCGGCGGTTTCGACCGCGCCGCGCGGGGCGCAGGCGGTGAGGCCCGTGGCGGCGAGCGCGAGCAGGAAGTGGGCGCGAGTCAATTTCATGGTTCGATGGCTTTCGCGCCGGGGCGGCGGGGGTCGGCGGCGCCGAGGAAGAGATTGTCGGTGATCATGATCGAGTGCGCGCTTCCCATGGTTTCGTCCGAGGTGATGCGATGCCCCTTTGCCTTGAGCGCCGCAACCGTATCGGGGTTGAATCCGGGTTCAACGCGCAGCGACGCGGTGGTTCCCTGATAGATGCGCGGACGGTGCGTCGCCTCATCGATGTTGAGGCCATAGTCGATCGCGTTGACGATCACCTGAACCACGGTGGTCGGGATGGTGCTGCCGCCGGGCGTGCCGGTCACGAGCCACGGCTTGTCGCCCTTGAAGATGATCGTGGGCATCATCGTGGAGAGCATGCGCTTGCCCGGCGCCATCGCGTTGAGCGGGGGCGGGGTGCCGGTACGCTGTGCCTCCCATGCCTGTTCATGGCTGAAATTGTTCATCTGGTTGTTGAGCAGGATGCCGGTGCGCGCGATCATCACGCCGGAGCCGAAGTCCGAGCCGAGCGTGGTGGTGAGCGAGACGGCGTTGCCATCGGCATCCGCCACCGAGAGGTGGGTGGTCGAGGGGCTTTCATATTTGAGGGGGTCGCCATGCGGGGCGTCGGGGCCGCGGATCACCTTGTCGGTCGAGATCAGCTTGGCGCGTTCGGCGGCATAGCCCTTGGACACGAAGCCCTTGACCGGGGCGGTGACGAAGGCGGGGTCGCCGAGCACGCGGTAGCGGTCGGCATAAGCGAGCTTCATCGTTTCGGCGAGCAGGTGGAGCGAGGCGGCGCTGCCTTGCCCCGCCGCCTTCAGGTCGAACTGCTCGAGGATGTTGAGCATGTTGAGCAGCGTCGCGCCGCCCGCGCTGGCCGGCGGCGGCGTGTAGACGGTGTGGCCGCGATAGCTGCCGACCAGCGGGTCGCGCTCGACCGGCTTGTAGGCAGCGAGGTCTTCCATGGTGAGGAGGCCGCCATTGGCCTTCATATCCGCGACGATGCGGCGGGCGATTTCGCCGGTGTAGAAGGCTTTTGCGCCGCCCTTCTGGATTTCGCCCAGAGTCCAGGCGAGGTCGGGCTGTTTCAGCACCTCGTCCTTGGCATAAAGGCTGCCATCGGGCTTGTAGAAGGTGGCCTTGCCAGAGACGCTGTTGCCGAGACGCTCGCGGCCCCAGCCGAAGACAAAGGCTTCATCGGCGGTGAGCTTGACGCCGTCGCGGGCGAGGCGGAGCGCGGGTTCGACCACTTTGGCCCAGGGCAGCTTGCCCCATTTCCTGTGCGCGTGCTCAAGGCCTGCGACGCTGCCGGGGACTGAGGGGGCGAGATAGCCGTACGAGGCGATGCCGCGTTCCTTGCCCTGATTGTCGACGAACATTGCGGCAGTGGCGGCGCGCGGGGCGATGCCGCGGAAATCGATCACGCGCACCTGTTTCGACTTGGCGTCATAGACCGTGATGAAGCCGTCGCCGCCGACATTGCCTGCGCGCGGCAGTGTGACGGCGAGCGCGAAGGCGACCGCGACCGCGGCGTCCACGGCGTTGCCGCCGTCGCGCAGGATCTGGGCGCCGACCGCGCTCGCCATCTCATTCTGGCTGACCACCATCCCGCGTGTGCCGACCACGGGGGAGTGGATCGAGGGGTATTCGAGGAGGTGGCGGCTTTGCGCCAGCGTGGGCGCGGGGAGGGCCAGGCCGAAGGCGGCGAGGGTGAGGGTGAGTTTACGCAGGAACATGGGTCTCTCTCTCAATTCCTCCCCTGCATAGCAGGGGAGGGGGACCGCCCGCGCAGCGGGTGGTGGAGGAGCGGCTGCGCAGACAGCCGTGGGCAGATCGGCAACATTCCGCCCTCTGCGGGGCGGCCCCTCCGTCAGCGCTGCGCGCTGCCACCTCCCCTGCGGGGCAGGGGAGGAATAGCGGGCCTCACTCATTGTCGCTCGCCTTGTAGACGGCGACGTCCATTTCGCCCTCCCAGCGGGCGACGGCGGTGGCGATCGAGAGGTCGGAGGTGACGTTCGGCACGGTGCGGATCATGTCGAGGATGCGGTCGAAGGGCAGGATGAAGCCGACGACGATCGCGGTCTGTTCGGGCGTGATGCCGATCGCGTGGAGCACGGCGGCAAGCACGAACAGCGAGCCCGACGGGACCGGGGCGACGCCCATGGCGACGATGGTGGTGGTGGCGGCGATCACCAGATAATCGGCGAGCTGCAGGTCGACGCCGAAGGCCTGGGCCGAAAACAGCGTGAGCATCGCGACATACATTGCCGCGCCGTCCATGCCGATCGTTGCGCCGAGCGGGAGCACGGTCGAGGCCACGGGAGGCGAGACGCCGAGGTTACGCTCGGCGACGCGGATCGCGACGGGGAGGGTGGCGCTGCTCGACGAGGTTGAGAAGCCGACCATGATCGCATCGGCAATGCCGCGAAAGAAGGGGAGCGGCGAGAGCCACGCCATCAGCCGCACGACGATCACACCGTGGATCAGGAGCGTGACGATTGCCGAGCCGATAACGACGCACAGGCCAAGCTTGAGCACCGCGATGAAGCTGGACGGGCCGGTCGTGCCCATGACGACGGCGATCAGCGCGAACACGCCGAACGGGGCGGTTTCCATCACGAAGCCCACAATCTTGAGCATCACTTCGGAACCGGCATTGAGCAGCTGACGCACTGGCTCCGCGCCCTTGCCCGCCGCGATCACGCCCGCGCCGACGAGGATCGCGAAGAAGATCACCGCGAGCGTCTTGCCCTGTGCCATCGCGCCGATCGGATTGTCGGGGATGATCTCCATGAACATCTGCGCGGTGTCGGGCGGGGTGCCCATCGCCTTGGGGATGGCGCCGGCGAAGCTCGCGCCGAGGCCGGGCGCGATGATCGTCGCGACGATCAGGCCGGTGGTGACCGCGAGCGCGGTGGTGAAGACATACATCGCCAGCGTCTTGACGCCGATGCTGCCGAGCCGCTTGGGGTCGGCGAGTGCGGCGACGCCCGAGGCGATGGTCAGGAACACGAGCGGCACGACGAGCATGCGGATCAGGCGGACGAAGGCGGTGCCGATCCAGCCGATCGAGGTCGCGCCCTCTCCCCAGACAAGGCCCGCCGCCGCGCCGAGGACGAGCGCGGCGAGAATGCGCTTCCACAAAGCGACGCCGAACCACCAGGCGAAGGCGCGCTTGATCGGGCCGGGTCGTTCGGCGGGTTCGGACAGGGTCGTGTCGGTCATGCGGGGCAGTTCCATTCGGGTTGGCGCGGTTTGGGTAAGGGGCGGCCGGCGAGGGTGCCGGTGAGCTGACCCTTGTCCACCGCGATGCGGCCATTGACCAGCACGTAGCGGACGCCGGTGCTGGGGGTATCGGGCCGGTCATAGGTGGCGCGTTCGGCGTAGCTGGCGGGATCGAGAATCGCGATGTCGGCGAACTTGCCGGGCGCGAGGATGCCGCGATCGGGCAAGCCGAGGATCGCGGCGGTCTGGCCTGAGGAGCGCTGGACGAAGCGTTCGGGCATCATCAGCTTTTTCTCTCGCACGAACATGCGCCAGCCGCGCGCGAAGCTGCCCATGCGGCGCGGGTGGCCGTTGGTGGCGTCGGAGCTGCCGACGACCCAAGGCTGGCGCGCGAAGGCGTCGATGTCGGACTGGGTCATGTTGAAGCTGGCGATGCTGGTGCCGGGATCGGCAATCAGGATGCGGGCGGCGGCGTCGAGCGGGTCGAGCTGCCACGCGGCGGCGAGCGCGTCGAGGCGCTGGCCCTTGTGCGGGCCGCTGACCATCAGGATGGCGCGCGGGCCGCCGCGGATGCGGAGTTGTTCGGCCATGTCCTTGCGGAGTTGCGGATCGAGCGCCTTGAGGTTGGCGACCATCGCGGGCGCGCCGCCGTCCTGCGCGCGGCGGGGCACGAGCGCGGCGGCGATCGACGTGCTGGAGGCTTCCCACGGATATTGGTCAGCGGTGATGGTGACGCCGGATTTCTGCGCGGTCGCGATGTGCGCGATGACCTTGGGGGCCATGCCCTGAACGTCCGCGCCAAGCGCCTTGATGTGGGCGATGTGGAGGGGCAGGCGGCCTTCGCGGGCGATGGCGATGGCTTCATCGATTGCGGGGATCAGGCCGATACTGGCGCTGCCCTCGTCGCGGAGATGGGTTTCGTAGATGCCGTTGAAGCGCGCTGCGACGGTGGCGAGTGCGGCGACTTCGGGCGTTTTGGCGAAGCTTTGCGGCGCGTAATAGAGGCCGGCGGACAGGCCGAGCGCGCCGTCGCACAAGGCGCGGGCGACATGGGCCTTCATGGTGTCGAGTTCGACAGTTGTGGGTTCGCGGTCGCGGTTGCCAACGACGTGCAGCCGGATCGTGCCGAAGCCGGTGAAGCTGGCGATATTGGGGCCGGTGGGGTTGGCGACGAGGCGCGCGAACAGGGCGGCGATGTCGCGCTCGCCGCCGCCGTCATTGCCGATGGCAATGCTGGTGACGCCCTGTAGCAGGTGGTTGGCGAGCTGACGCCGCGCCGCATCGGGCGCGCGGGCGTCGGGGCCGCTATGCGTGTGCGGGTCGATGAAGCCCGGCGTGACGGTGAGGCCTCGCGCGTCGATGCTGCGCCGTGCGGTGATGCCGCGCGGACGCTGGCCGATATAGAGGATGCGGTCGCCGTCCACGCCCACTTCCGCCACCCGCGCGGGGGTGCCGGTGCCGTCGATGACCTGGCCATTGGTGATGACCAGGTCGATCGTGCGGGGCGCGGGGACCCGGTCCTGTCCCGCCCCGAGGGGCAGGAGCAGGAGCGGGGCCGCGATGACGCGGACGGCGCGTCGCATCAGAACCGCTTGCTGACCGAGAAATAGATCTGGCGGCCGCGGTTGCTGTAGAGATCGCCGATATAGCCGTTGCTGTTATCGGCGATCGGGGCGAGCGTGTTGAACAAATTGCGCGCGCCCACACGCAGGCGCAGATCGTTCATCGGCCCGCCATCAACCTCATATTGTGCGTACAGGCTGTGCGTCATGTAATCGTCGACACGGAAGCGGGTGCCGTCGGGGAGCGAGGCCGAGGTGTCGGTGACTTCGCCGACATAGCTGCCATAATAGCCGATGCCGAAGCCGTTATAGCGCCAGGTGACGCTGGCCGAGGCGCGCCATTTCGGACGGCCATTCTGTTCGACGATGTCCTGCGCCCCGGCAATCGCGATGGTAGGGTTGATCGTGCCGGCTGCCTGCGCGTCGATCAGTGCCTGTGCCGCAGGGGTCGGCGTCTGATAGAATTCGAGCAGGCGGGCAGCGTTGATCCGCGCGCTGAAATCGCCGATGCCGGTGTCCTTGACCTGATAATAGACGCCAAGGTCATAGCCGCGCACCGCACGCGGGGCGAGGTTGGTGTAATTGTCGATCACCTGGATCACGCGGCCCACCGGCGCGATGCCGGTGCCGGCGAAGTCGGCGATTTCTTCTGGTGTGGGATCGGCGCGCTGAACATTGGGGTTCGACGAACCCTGCAGCCGCAGCAGATAATCGAGGATCAGCGCGTTGCCGTCGCCGAACAGGCCGATCACATTCTCCTGCCGGATTTCCCAATAATCGGCGGTGAAGGTCAGGCGGCCCAGTTTGCCCATGTTAAGCTGGAAGGTGCCGCCGAGCGAGAGGTTGTCAGATTCCTCCGGCGTCAGGCTCTGGCTGCCCGAACGGTTGCTCACCACGCCCTGGCTGCGCGTGCAGGCGTCGAAATTGGTGATGCGTCCGGCGCGGAAGTCCGCCTCGCACTTGACCCAGTCGGTGCGGGTGTTCGAGCGCTGGATGCCGTTTTCGAACAGCTGCGGCAGGTTCGGCGCGCGGAAGCCCTGCGACCAGCTGCCGCGGAGCTGGAGGTTGGCGAAGGGATACCAGGATGCCGCGACCTTGGGCTTCGCGACGGTGCTGAACCCCGATAGGATTCGACGCGGCCAGCGAGCTGAAGGTCGAGCGAATGGATCAGCGGCACGTTCATGTCGGGCGCGACCAAAGGCACCGCGAACTCGAGGAAGCCGGAAATGGTGTCGCGTGTACCGCCGCTGTCGGGGGTCGGGCTGGCGCCCATCGTGTCACTGCCGTTCGAGCTGCCGTCCAATGCGGTGAACACGATCGTGCCGTCGAGCCGGTCGTCGCGGTCATCGGCGAAGGTCTCGTGGCGGAACTCGACACCCGCCGCCATGCCGACGCGGCCGCCGGGCAGGGTGAACAGGTCGTTCTTGCTCACCTTGAAATCGCCCATCGCCAACTCGGTCGTGCTGACACGGCCGATATTGACCATGAAGCCGTCGATGACGCTTTGCGGATTGGGGGTGCTGTCATAGCGACCCGGATTGAGCGGATCGCCGCCGTTGAACGGATTATACGCGCTGGAATCGAGGCGGCTCAATGCTTCCTGGAACTTGGTCATGCTGACCGTGCGCATGCTGTCGGCGGTGCGCGCGCGTGAATAAAGCGCGGCGCTGTCGAAATCGAAGCCGAGTACCTCGCCCCGGAACCCGGCGAGGAAGCGCGTCGTGTCGTTGCGGACATTGACGACCAGTGGCCCGGCATCGACCGGACGATAGTCAATCAATTCCAGCGGCACGCCGCCGGTCACAACACCGGTCAGGCCAGGGATGCGATAGGCGCTGCCGACCGGTCCCAGCGGATTGTAGAAACCGTTGGCGGGGATGATCAGCCGCTGGCTGGCGAGCGCGGTGTCCTGTTCGCGCTGCGACTGGTAATCGGCGCGATACCAGCCGGCTTCGGCGAAGAATTCGAGACCGCTGTCGAATTCATGGTTGAAGAAACCGAACAGGTTGATGCGGTCGTTGCGCCCCTGAATGGTGCGGACATCGTTGATGTCATATTTCAGGTTGTTGTCGGTCGAGAGTGTGGACAGCGAGCTGTTGTCCCAGCAGGTGCCGGCATAGGTGCCGGGCGCGGCGCAGCTTGCGTTCGTCGCGGGCTGAATATGAAAGACGCCGCTAGTGGTCAGCGCCGTGCCGTTGACCGAGGTTGCGGTGGTCACCGGCGCGAAGCTGGTGCTCAACCGCCGGAACTCGCCCCAGATGCTGTCGACCGAGGTGTTGTCGAAATCGCTGTCACCCGCAAAAGGAGTTCCTTCGACGAGTGGGCGCAGGTCGGCGGAGCGCGAATTGCGGCGCTCGCGGGCATAAAGCGGGTCGCGGTGGTTGTACGAGCCGAACAGCGAGATGTTCGACTTGCCGCCATTGAAGCGATGCCCGGCCTCAAACGCGAACTCCGCCTCGACCTGACCCGAATCCTCGGTGAAGCCGATTTCGGCGGTGGTGCGCAGGCCGCGGAAATTGTCCTTGAGCACGGTGTTGATCACACCGGCGACGGCATCGGAACCGTAAATGGCGGCAGCGCCGTCGAGCAGCACTTCGACACGACGCACGCCGAGCACGGGGATGGTGTTCGTGTTGACGCTCTGTACCGGCACGAGGTTCTCGCTCTGCGTGCCCGGGTGGAGGACCATGCGGCGGCCGTTGAGCAGGACGAGCGTGTTGCCGGTGCCGAGTGCGCGCAGGTTGATCGAGGCGGTGTCGCCGCGCGCATCGTTGATGCCGCCCGCGTCGCGGCTTTCGTTGAAGGCGACGTCGCCCGCCTGGGGGATCGAACGGAACAGGTCGTCACCGCTGGTGGCGGCGGTGGCGGCGATGTCATCTTCGTTCAGGATGGTGACGGGCAGCGCGCCGGCGACGTCCGCGCCCTTGATCTGCGAGCCGATGACGACGACTTCTTCGGTGGAGTCTTCCTGAACATCGGCCGCGGTCTGCGGCGCATCCTGGGCCATGGCGGCGGTGGCGGTGGCGAGGAGCGAGATGCTCCCCAACAGGCTGGCGATCCGGATCGTCGTTTTCATGGTTGTATCTTCCCTGTTCCCTGTTGTTATTTGCCCTGGCGTCTCGCGCGCCATCAGCTCCCCTCTGCGATAATCTCCGCGACGCGTTCTGCGCTGCCAGCGGCATAGGTCCAGCCAAGCGCGCCATGTCCGGTCGCCGCGATCACGCCCGGCGCGATGGTCCGGGTGATCGGCAACGAGTTCGGGGTCATCGGTCGCAGGCCGGCCCAGCTCGACTCTATTTGGTCATAATCGGCAGCCTGAGGCAACGCTGCGCGCGCACTGTCGACCAGCACCCGCAGCCGCGCCGGTTCGACCCGCGTGTCGCGCTTGCCCAGCTCGGCCAGGCCCGCGATGCGCATGCGGTTGCCGATGCGGGCAAAGACGACGCGATTGGCGACATCGGTGATGCTGGCGCTGGGCGCGGCGGGGCCGGGGGGCAGGGTGATCGAATAGCCCTTCATCGGTTGAATCGGCAGACGTACGCCGAGCTGACGGGCGAGCGCGACCGAGCCGGTTCCGGCGGCGAGGATGATGCAATCGGCCCCCACGCGTGCGCCGTCGCTGGTGACGAGCGCGGGGCCAGACCCATTGGCAATGATCCGGTCGACCCCAGTGTCCAACATCGAGCTGCCCCCCGCGCGCAGCAGCGCGTCGTGCGCGCTGACGCAAAAGCGATGGGGGTCGCCAACCTCTTCATCGCGTGTGTGCAGCGCGCCGACCATCGCGTCGCGGATCGGGGCGAGCATCGGTTCGGCAGCAACCGCGCCATCGGGATCGAGGATCGACTGGCTGACGCCATGCGCGGCCTTGAGCGCCGCCATGTCCTGCGCTGCGGCGAAGGACGCCTGGCTGCGATAGATGTGGATCTTGCCCGGAGCGCCATGGCCAAAGTCGAGCGCATGGCGCGCGGCCAGCCCGGCCAGTGCGGTGCGCGAGCGGGCGGCAAGGTCGAGGCCGGCAACGGTGTTGTGGCGGAAGCGCGTGCCCGTGCCGTTGCGCAGAAAGGCGAGCGCCCAGGCGATGAAGTCGGGGTCGAGCCGCAGGTGGAAGCGCAGCGCACGGTCGAGGCCGAGCAGCACGCGCGGGATCTGGGCCAGTGTCGATGGGCTGGCGAGCGCGTCGGTATAGCCATAGCTGAGCTGTGCGCCATTGGCGAAGGAGGTACCAAGGCCCGGTCCCGCAGCGGAATCGATCACCGTGACGCGGTGGCCGCGCTCGGTGAGGGTCAGCGCCGTCGCCATGCCGACGACGCCCGCGCCCAGCACAATGACTTCGCGCGAGGCGGTCATGCCGCCCATTCCGGGTTCCGGTCGATCAGAATGCGTCTCCCCCTTCGCGCTGACTGGACGGACATTCCAATCGCGCGGTGGAAAGCGACATTAAAGTTCAACGCGCCGACGAAAAGCGCGGAATATCTGCTGTAGGTATAACCTGCGTCTATGGTTTGGCGCGGTTGTCCTCGAGCACCTGCTGAAAGGTGCGCAGGAAGGCGTGGGCGGCGCGCGATGGCTGGCGTTCCTCCAGCGTGACCCAGGAAATGGTGAACCGCAGCGGCGGGTCGGTCGGTAGCCAGGTGAAGCCCGGCGCGCGCCAGGCGCGGGCGGTGAATTCGTCGATCACCGTCACGCCGCGCTCAAGCTGCGCCAGGCGGGCGGCGATGAAAAAGGTCTGCACCGATACGGTTTCGCGAAAGGCGATACCGCGCGCGCGGGCGGCTTCGGTGAGCACTGCGCCGATCGGCCCGGCGGCGGCGACGCCGATCACGTCGCGGTCGGCGAGCTGTTCGAGCGGGAAGCGATCGCCGGGGTCGGGGAACATGCCCTCGGGATATTGCACCACCAGTTCGCCCTCCGCCATCGCCGCGCGCGCCAGGCGGGGGTGGGGCGGGGGCGTGTAGGCGATGGCGATGTCCAGTTCGCGCTCGATCAGCGAGCGGAGCAGGTCGTCATGGTGGTGGGTATGCACTTCGAACGTCACACGCGGCCAGTCGCGGCGGAACAGCGCCATCGCCTGGGGCACCATGTCGAGCGCGAGGCTGGGGACGATGCCGAGCCGCACATGGCCGCCGCCGGAGTGCGACAGGTTGCGCGCGGTCTGTTGCAACGTGCCAAGCCGGTCGAACAGGTCGCCGGCCTCGCGCATCAGGGCATGCGCCTCATCGGTCGGGATCAGGCGGCCGCGCGACAGCTGAAACAGGCGGAAGCCGAGGCTGTCCTCGGCATGGTGCAGCGTCTTGGACACCGATGGCTGCGACACGCCGAGCGCGCGCGCGGCGGCGCTGATCGAGCCGTGCTGATAGACCGCGTGCACGATTTCGAGCTGACGCAGGCGCATCAGGCCGGGTCAGACATAATGGGGTTCGGGGTTTTCGTGCAGCGCATCGTAATGGACCAGCACCGGTTCGGGGCCGAGCGGCACCGGCTGGCCATCGCGGAACGCCCATTCGCCGCGGTCGCAATCGGCCGCGCGGACATAGCCGTTGATGTAGAAGCGGCGCTGGTGGTCGGCGCTGTTGCGGCCCGATCCATGGACCAGATAGGGGCTCCACATCGCGATATCGCCGGGCTCCATTTCGAGATCGATGACATCGGCCGGGTCGATCCCGGCACTGCGCAGCGCGTCGTCGGTCATCTCGTTCCCCAGCACCTCGGTCGAGGTGTCGAGATCGAGCGGGCCGGCGCGGTGGCTGTTGGGGATCATCCGCATCGCGCCGCTGGCGCGGGTATGCGGGTCGATCGCGAGGCCGGTCTGGATGTAGGAACTGCCGAGGTTGCGATAGGCTTCGTCGGGCTTGCGGAAGCGCGAATCCTGATGCCAGGCGAAATCGCCCAGCGACCCGGGCGCCTTCCAATGGAGCTGGTTGATGATCTGCTTCAAGTCGCCGCCGATCAGCGGGGCGAGGAGTTCCACCCAGCGCGGGTCGAGCCGGACGGCGTTGAGCACGTCATTGTGATAGGACGGCCATTGCACCATCGGCACGACCGGGGCGCCATCGGCACCGGTCCGGACATTGTAGAACAAATTACCGTGCCGGAAGGCGCGGCCATGTGCGACACCCTCGGCATGGACGGCGTCGACCGCAGCGGCGATGCGCGCAATCTCATCGGGTGAAAAGACGCCGCGAACAACGGCATAGCCATTGGTCCGATATTGGGCGACGTGATCCATACAGGCCTCCGCATACGCGTTACGCGTGTAAGGCTTTCACTGGATCGGGAGTGCGTCAACCCCGTGACGGCACGGGTCAGTTGGCCGCGGCGGTCGGTTCTGCGCCGGGGTCGGTGGCATTCGCGTCGAGCATGTCGGCGGCGGCATTGAGCTGGGCTGCTTCGTCCGGAGAGACGCCGGTGGCGTCGTCGGTGCCGTTGCAGGCGGCGAGCAGCATGAGTGGCAACAGGATGATGGCGCGCATGATTCCCCCCGGAAATGCGCGGGGCCGTCTGCGCGACGGCCCCGGCAAAGGATCAGTTGTTCTTGTCGAGTTCGTCCTCGGCCGCATCGGCGGCGTTGCCGGCGCGGTCGGCGCCTTCCCCGATCGCGGCACCCGCACGGTCGGCGGCGTTTTCGGCGGTGCTGAGGGCACCGTCGGTCGCGGCTTCGACGTCGTCGGCGGCTTCGCCCATCGTCGCGTTGGCATCGGCGCCGATCGCTTCGGCAGCTTCAGCGGTTTCGTTCTGCGCCTTGTCGCTGCAGGCGGCGAGGCCGAGTGCGGCAACGGCGGCGAGCGGAAGAAGGGCCTTTTTCATGATGTTCCTCTCTGAAACGATGGTCGTTCGGGGCAGGACGCCTGAATCGAGACTAGGTTCCGTTCGGCGCAAGGGCAATCACCGGCATTTGATGGCCAAAAAGCTTGCCTCAGCAGCGTCATGCGCCTAAATCCAACCGGTAGTCGGCCGCCCGTGGAGGGCGGCCCTTATTGTTTCTGGAGACTTTGACGTGGCTCAGCCGCTCATGCCGCACGCGACCGCTTCCTGGCTGGTCGACAATACCGCGCTCAGCTTTGAGCAGATCGCCGATTTTTGCGGCCTGCACATTCTGGAGGTGCAGGCGATCGCGGACGACACCGCTTCGACCAAGCTGACCGGTCGCGATCCGGTGCGTGCGCACGAGCTGACGATGGAGGAAATCGAGAAGGGTCAGAATGACCCCGATTACCGCCTGAAGATGAGCAAGGGTCCCGAGCAGATCCGCCGCACCAAGGGGCCGCGCTATACGCCGGTGTCCAAGCGCGCGGACAAGCCCGATGGCATCGCGTGGATCATCCGCAACCATCCCGAGATCAGCGATGGCGCGATCGGCAAGCTGATCGGCACCACCCGCACCACGATCGCGGCAATCCGTGATCGTTCGCACTGGAACATCGGCAATATCGTCCCCAAGGACCCGGTGACGCTCGGTCTCACCAGCCAGCGCGAGCTGGACGCGGCGGTTGCCAAGGCGGCGAAGGCGGCGGGGATCGAAGCACCGGTCGATACCCGCCTGGAGGGTGACCGCGAGGCGCTGCTCGAGCAGCTGCGCGCCGAGCGCGACGCGGCGTCGCGGGATATCACGCCGGGCGTCGAATATGACCGGGATACGCTGTTCAAGAGCTGATCGGCTGCTTTTTCGTTTTTACGGTATCGTGACGGCGCGCGGACTCGACAAGCGGGTCCCGCGCCGTCACTGTTTCCGGTATGGCTGAACCGGCGATCTCCCCCGACATCTCGCTGACCCAGGACGAGAGCTTTGTCGCGACCAGTCATCGCGGGCTGACCTATCCTTTGGGCGAGCGCACCCCGGCGGTGGGGGAGGCGATTGCGGTCGCGCCCGGCGTGCATTGGGTCCGCATCCCGATGGCGGGGCCGCTCGACCATATCAATTGCTGGCTGGTCGCCGATGGCGATGCGACGACGATCGTCGATAGCGGGCTAAACGTGCCGCCATCGGTCGAGGCGTGGCGCGCGCTGTTCGGTGCAGAGCCGCTGGCGTCCGCGCCGCCGGGACGGGTGATCTGCACGCATTTCCATCCCGACCATATTGGCCTTGCCGGATGGCTGGGGCGCAAGTTCGACGCCGCGATCTGGATGACGCGCGGCGAGTGGCTGATGGGGCGGCTGTTGACCGCCGATGTGCGCGATGCGGTGCCCGACGAGCAAATCGCCTTCTGGCGCGCGGCCGGGTGGGACGAGGAACAGGTTGCGGCAGCGCGTGCCAAGGGATTTGGCCAGTTTCGCCGGATGGTTGCGCCGCTGCCGCTGGGCTATCGCCGGATCGTCGATGGCGAGGACATCGCGATCGGCGACGCGATCTGGCGGGTGGTGGTGGGATCGGGGCATTGCCCGGAACATGCGTGTTTGTGGAACGCGCGCGACGGCGTGCTGATCGCGGGGGATCAGGTGCTGCCGCGCATCAGCTCCAACGTCTCGCTGGGCGTGAGCGAGCCGGAGGCCGATCCGCTGGGCGAATGGCTGGCCTCGATCGAGAAGCTGCTGCAACTGCCCGACGACCTGCTGGTGCTCCCGGCGCATGGCGCGCCCTTCACCGGGCTGCATGTGCGGCTGGCGGCACTGCGCGACGAGCATCGCAAGCGGCTCGATATCCTCGCCGAGCATCTGTTCGAGCCGCGCCGTGCGGTGGATTGTTTCGGACGGATGTTCCGGCGGACGATTACCGGCGACATGCTGGGGCTGGCGACCGGCGAGACGCTGGCGCATCTGCGGCGGCTGGAGGTCGAGGGACGCGCGCTGCGCGAGGTGCGCGACGGCGTATGGTGGTATCGGGGGACCGTTTAAGTTCGGCTGCGCCGAAGCCGCACCGGCCCGCTCCCCCACCCGGCCACCCATAGAATACACTGTCGTTGGGTGGCCGGGTGGGGGAGCGGGCCGGTGCCGCACGTTTCAGTGTAACTGAAACCCGAGCTAAGCTAGCGTCGCGCCGCCGGGAAGCGAATCTGGAGAGCGATGCGATGTGCGACGATCTGACCAACGCCGACAATGAGCAGCTGATCAAGGGCATGAGCCGGCGCGAATTCGGCGCGGCGGCGGGTGCTGCGGGACTGATGGCGCTGTTGCCGACCCCCGCCAATGCGATGGGCATTCAATCCACCGACGTGACGTTCAAGACCCCCGACGGGACCGCCGATGGCTATTATGCCGCGCCGAACAAGGGCCGGCACCCGGCGGTGCTGGTGTGGCCCGACGTGATGGGCCTGCGCCCCGCATTCCGCCAGATGGGCGAGCGGCTGGCGCAATCGGGCTTTGCGGTGCTGACGATCAATCCGTTCTACCGGTCGGTGAAGGGGCGGTTCCTGCAACCGGGCGAAAGCTATGCGACGCCCAGCGTGCGCGAGAAGATCGGGCCGTGGCGGGCGCTGTTGACCCCCGATGCCGTGGTGCGCGACGCAACCGCCGCAGTGGCGTGGCTCGACGGGCAGCGCGCGGTGGACAAGAAGCGCGGGGTCGGCACCACCGGATATTGCATGGGCGGCCCGTTCACGATGCGCACCGCAGCCGCGCTGCCCGAGCGGGTCAAGGCGGGCGGGTCGTTCCATGGCGGGGGCCTTGCCACCGACAAGCCGGACAGCCCACATCTGCTGGTGCCCAAGATGAAGGCGCGGTTCCTGTTCGCGGTCGCCGAGAATGACGACAAGCGCAACCCGAACGAGAAGGAGCTAGTGCGCGCGGCCTATGCCAGTGCCGGGCTGGCCGCCGAGGTCGAGGTCTATCCCGCGAATCACGGATGGTGCCCGCCCGATAGCCAGGTGTACGATCAGGTGCAGGCGGAAAAGGCGTGGGCGCGGTTGCTGGAGACGTTCAAGGCGCTTTGATTGGTGATCCTCCCCTTTGCGGAGGAGGATTACTTTGCGCTTGACCGATGGCGCAAAAGCGTTCCTATTTTGTTCTCACTCGACTCGGAGGGAAGACGATGACGCTGACGCTCTATACCAACCCGATGTCGCGCGGACGGATCGCGCGCTGGGCGCTCGAGGAAGCGGGTGCCGAATATGATACGGTCGTCATCGAATATGGCCCGCGCTCGCCCGAATTCCTGGCGGTGAACGCGATGGGGAAGGTGCCGGCGATCGTGCATGATGGCGTGGTGGTCACCGAATGCGCCGCGATCTGCGCCTATCTGGCCGACGCGTTCCCGGCGGCCAGGCTGGCGCCGCCGGTGGAGGCGCGCGGAGCCTATTATCGCTGGCTGTTTTTTGCGGCGGGGCCGCTGGAACAGGCGGTGATTAGCCGGTCGATGGGCTGGGATGTCGGCGACGATCCGCAGAAACAGGGCATGCTCGGCTTTGGCAATTATGACCGAACGATCGATACGCTGGATGCGGCGGTGAGCGCGGTGGGCGGCGGTTGGCTGGCGGCGGATCACTTCACCGCGGCCGACCTGTATGTCGGGGCCCATCTGAGTTGGGGCACCCAGTTCGGGACGATCCCCAAGCGCGACTCCTTCGTGGCGTTCGTCGAACGGGTGCAGGCGCGCGAAGCCGCGCAGCGGGCGAATGCGCTGGACGATGCACTGATGCCGGCACCGGCGGAGGGGTGAGAGTGGGTTAATCCTCCCCCTGGCGGGGGAGGATTATGGACATCACCCGACCACGCGCGACCCAAGCCGTGCCGCGAGATATTCGAGGTTGGCGATGCGGCGCCACACCGCGCTGTCGTTGATCGCGGATGGGTTGAAGAAGCGGCGCATCGCGGGGAAATCGAGGTCGATCACCCGGCCCATATAGTCCGGCGTCAGCGCGCCGCCATGCTCGTCACCCATCGCGCCGAGGCGGCGGCGCAGCGCATAGGTGTGGCGGCGGAGCCAGACCGGGCGGATGCGGGTGAGCCATTCGGTGCGGCGATGCGCCAGATTGGGCGGCCCGGCAAAATCATGGCCATAGGCCGAGGGCTGGGCGGCGAGCACCGGGTCGATCGCGTTGAGCAACGCCGCCTCGAACCGCCCGGCATATTTGAGCGGCATCGGCAGCGTCATCGCTTCGGCCACGACGCGGTGGTCGAGGAAGGGCATGAGATACGGACTGAACCGCGCCTCAAGGCTGATCTCGCGGCCGAACAGCGCGCGGCAGCGGATGCGCGGGTAGATCTGCTCGACGCGGTTCCGCGCGAGCTTGCCGGTCGCGCCGGGCGGGGCGAGCGATGCGGCGATCTTGTCCGCAATCGCGTCGATGAACCCGCGCGGGTCGAAGCGGTCGGTGGCGTCGGCCGGGGTGAAGCGCGCGAAAAAGGTCTGCGCAATGTCGTGCGCGGTGAAGCGGCGGTCGGGGAGGTAGAAGAAGTTGCGGTAGATCTCACCGCACCCGCCCGACACGGCGAGCGCGCCATCGGCGTGGCGGGCGAGCTGGGCCGCGCCGTTGGTGCCGTTGTCGAAGATGTTCCCGAACGTCGGAAGCCCATCATATTGGCGGAAATTGCGGTCGACCAGATCGGCAAAGGCATCGGGTGGGACGACGCCGTCTTCCTTGTCGAGCCATTCGATCGGGAAGCCGAGTTCGGCGCCGATGTGCTGAGCGATCACGACATCTTCGTCGCCCGGTACGCCATAGACATAGATATGCGGGTCGCAGCCACGGGCGCGCAACGCGGCGAGGACGAGGCGCGAGTCGAGCCCGCCCGACAGCGGCGCGCGGACATTTCCGCCGAGCGCATCGACATGCGCGCCGACAATGGTGAGCAGCCGGTCGCGGTGGCGGGCGATGCGGTCGGGCAGGGCCTCGTTGCTGGGCGTAGCGGGCAGCGGCTTGGCGATGCCGTGACGGACGGTGCCGGTCGCGGTCAGCTCGACGACGGCGTTCGGCGAGAGGGTCTTGAGCTGTTCGAAGACTGTATCGTCGCCGACCGGCATGACGTTGAAGACGAGCTCATACACCCCCTGCGCGTCGAAGCTGAGGCGCGGGAGCGCGCGTGCGACGGCGAGGAAGGTGGTGGCGAAAACTCGGTCGTCGGTGTCGTGGAACAGCTGGAAGGCCGAGAAATAGTCGCCGAACAGGAAGCTGCGGCCATTGCGGCGGACCAAAGCGACGAACTGGCCACCGAGCCGGTCCCAGTCGAGCGCGAGCGGGTCCATGTCGAGCAACGCGGCGAGCGCGGGTTCGCCCATCTTGCCATCGGCGACCAGCGTTCCGGCGACCGCGACAAGGTCGTATCCGCGCTGGAGCAGCGACTGTGGGCCAGCGATGATGTGGCCGGCATGGAGCAGGGTCCAGCCGGGGAGTGACGTTTCGACAGGCTCTGGAAATCCCTGTTCCGAGAGCACCGCGCGCGCCTCGACGAGCGCGGTCTCGGCGAAGCGCGGATCATCGTTCCGGACAAGAAACAAGCTGGCCATGGTCGCGTCCTAACCGATCATGCCGCTACAGGCGCGGGCGAAGTGTCGCGCCGCTTGCCCATCGGGCGGATGCCTTCCTCCGCCCGCTTGCGCGCGAGATAGGTGTCCAGCCCGATCTGCGCGCCGACCAGCATGTACACGAACGGGTTGAGCGCGATGCCGACGAACAGCGACCCGAACAGATAGATGATGTGCCCGTGCTGAAGCGCGGTGGCGAGCGGGGCGATCCACGCCTTGTCCGGGGACACGTCGCGGTAGCGGCGGCGCAGCACCTCCATCCGCAAGATGCCGCCCAAATGGATCATCAGCCACAGGATGAAGCCGGGCCAGCCCTGTTCACCGAGCATTTCGAAAAAGGCCGAGTGATAGGCGCGCGACTTGTCGATTTCGGGCGTGCGCACGACGGTGCGGCTGGCACCTTCGCCGACGATCTCGATCTTGTCGTATTTGATTTCGTTCTGGCGATAGGCTTCGAACCCGCCGCCCATCGGGTGGGTCTTGACGTATTCCCAGGTCCATTTCCACACCTCGATCCGGGTCGAGGCGCTGGCGTCGGACTGATAGGTCGAGATGGTCCCCATCCGCTCGGTGAAGCTGGCGGGCAGGAACGGCACCGACGCGACGGCGAGGAAACCTGCGCCGGCGACATAGAGGATGCGCCGCTTGACGTCGCGCAGCATCAGCACGGCGAGCAGGCCGATGCACAGCAGCCCGGTGCGCGCCTGTGTCCCCACCGGCATCAGCAGGCAGGCGAAGATCAGGGCACAGCCGAACGCCTTTACCCGCCAATCGGGCGGGAAGATCGTGCCGTACTTCGTGAACCACAGGATCAGCGGGATCAGGCAGATCGATACCGCGGAAATGATGCTGCCTTCGAACAGGCCGCTATTATTGTCGACGATCAGCTTGAGCTGGCCATAGCCGCCGCCGCCGAGCGCGGTCTTGAGCCCGCCCGCGATGATGATGGTCGCGACCGAGAGCAGCATGAACAGCAGCAGCGCCTCGATCCGCAGCCTTGTGCGCAGGGTGAGCGGAAGGAAGATGGCAAAGGCCAGCGCCTTCCACACCCAGTCCCATTTATACGCCGCGTCGATCGGGAAATCGGCGTTGATCGTGGTGTAATAGCACCAGCCGAGCAAGGCGAGCATCAGCCCCTGACGCGGGGCGACGCGCATGTCGCGCTTGTCGTCCATCGCCGCCCAGGACAGCACCGCAAAGCCCACCGCCATCGCCGAAATCGGGAAGGCGTTGAGCAGGAAATAGCTCATCCGCTGGGGCGAGACGATGTCGATATAGACATAGGCGAGCACGAACAGGAACGGCCGGCGCAGGCCGAGCGCGAAGATGGCTCCCAGGAATGCGATGAAGGCGAGATCACGCACCGGGGCGTTTCCAGCCACGCTTGGGCGGCGGCGGCTTGCCGTCGAGGCTGTCGTCATCGACGGCGGGGCTGTTCACCAGACGCCAGGCGACGACGAGCAACAGCCCGTGAGTGAGAGCAAGAACCAGCGTGTCGATCATCGCGGGATTGCCATATCCGCTTCCGGTTGACGGGCCGTTAAGTGATCGCGTGGCAAGGACTAGCCATGCGGATTCTGCACGTCCTTGATCATTCGCTGCCGCTGCACAGCGGCTACACCTTTCGCACGCGCGCGATTTTGAAGGCGCAGATGGAGCGCGGCTGGACCGTCGCCGGGGTGACCGGGCCGCGCTATCACACGGGCGATTCGCCGTTCGAGACGCTCGACGGTATCGACTTTCACCGGACAAAGCAGATGCGGCGCTTGCCGCCGGTCGTCGGCGAGCTGGCCGAGATCGCGGCGTTCGCGCGGCGGATCGGGGAGGTGGTCGAGCGGTTTCGGCCCGATATCCTGCACGCGCACTCGCCGGTGATCGACCCGCTGGCCGCGATGCGTGCGGCGAAACGGTACGGGATTCCGCTGCTCTACGAGATTCGCGCTTTCTGGGAGGATGCGGCGGTCGGCAACGGTACCGGGACCGAGGGGTCGGCGAAATATCGCGCGATCCGCGGGCTGGAGACCTGGGCCGCGCGGCGCGTGGATGGCGTGGCGGTGATCTGCGAAGGGCTGAAGCGCGACCTGATCGCGCGCGGGATCGATGCGGGCAAGATCATGGTGTCGCCCAATGGCGTCGACCTGCATCTGTTCGGCGATCCAGTGCCGCGCGACAACGCGCTGGCGGCGCAGCTGGGGCTGGATGGGGCCGACACGATCGGGTTCATCGGCAGCTTCTATGACTATGAAGGGCTGGACGACCTGATTGCGGCGATGCCGGCATTGCTAGTGCAGCGGCCCAAGGCGCGGCTGGTGATGGTCGGCGGCGGGCCGATGGAACAGGCGCTGCGCGCGCAGGCGGCGGCGTCGAGCGCGGCGCATGCGATCCACTTTGTCGGGCGCGTGCCGCATGAGCAGGTCGAGCGTTATTATTCGCTGATCGATTTGCTGGTGTACCCGCGCAAACATATGCGGCTGACCGATCTGGTGACGCCACTCAAGCCGATCGAGGCGATGGCGCAACACCGACTGGTCGCCGCGTCCGATGTCGGCGGACATCGTGAACTGATCCGGCATGGCGATACGGGGACGTTGTTCCCGGCCGATAACCCGGTCGCGCTGGCGGATGCGGTGGCGGGTGTATTCGCCGACCGCTCCGGCTGGGACGCGCAGAAGCAACGTGCGCGGCGCTGGGTCGAGGCCGAGCGTAACTGGTCGTCAAACATTTCGCGCTACGAACCTGTTTACCAAAGACTGATCGACGCCCGATCACGGGAATCCAAATGGTTGCGTACGCCCTCGTTCAACGTCTGACCCCCAATGTGGCGCTTGCGCTGGCTGGTGGCGCGGGCGCGTGCGCGGTGCTGGCCAGCCTGGTGCTGCCCGGCGCGCTGCTGGAGGACATGGTGCTCGCCAGCGGGATCGCGGCGTTCGTGCCTGCGGCCGAGCCGCCGCTGGGCACCACCGCGCGGCTGTGCATCGGACTGTTCGTCGGCGGGCTGATCGCACTGATTGCGTGGATGGGACTGTCGGGTCTGATCGCATGGAGCGATTCGCGCCTGGCTGACGCGGCGGCGGGCGAACCTCGCCCGACCGTGCGCCGCGCCGATGCGCATCCCGACGCGCGACCCCGGGTGCCGCTGCGGGCCAGCGATCTGGAGATGCCGGTGGCCGAGCCCGCCCCGGCGGCGGCGCGTGAGGTGAGCGTGGCCGATATCCTCGACCTGTCCGACGCCGCGCTGCCCGACGAGCCGGTGATCGCGATGGGGCCGCCGTCCGAGGGGCGGTCGATCCATGCGCCACTGCCCGAGGTGCAGGAGTTGCCGGCCGATCTTGACCAGCCGCTCGCGGCGTTCGATCCCTATGCCATTCCCGCCGTGCCGAAGGTGCCGCCGCCGCCGGTGCGCCCGCTGCGCCGCCGTGCCGCGCGCGCGCCGATCTTTGACGATGGCGAGCGATTCGAGACGTTCGAACTGACCCCGCCAGTGCGCCCTGCGCACGAGCCGGTTGCCCAGCCGCCGGAGCCAGCGACGCCGATCGCCGCGCCGCAGACCGAGGCGAGCGTCCAGGCGTTGCTCGACCGACTTGAAAAGGGCTTGGGCAAGTTTGCGCCGCCCCCGCCCGCACCCGTGCCCGACCCCAAGCAGAAGCTGGAGGACGCGCTGTCCGAACTGCGCCGGATGGCGATGCGGGCCTGAGGCGCGGCGTTCACCGCTCTTCGACCGTCAGCACCCCGAGCTTGAGATCGAGGCGATCGCCGATGTGCGTGCGCGACTCCACGGTCAGGTCGGCCACCAGATGGCCATGCAGTGCAAACTCGGCGTCGGGCAGGTCGGCGATCCAGGCGTCTAGCGCGGATGAGGGAGTGGCGGCGAGAAGCAGGTCGTGCCGCGCCCCGGCAAAGGTGGCGCTGGCCCAGCGGGTCCAGCCCGCCGAGACGATCGACAGGTCGATCCCGCGCTGAATGGCGTGGTGGAGAAGGGCGCGTTCGAGCAGCACGCCGGCATCGGGGCCGCGGCTCATTGTGCATCCCCCCGGGTGGGTGCAGCGGGCGGTCGCGCCAGCTGCGCCTCGATCCGCGCGCACAGTTCCGGGCCGGGATCGCGGCCGTTGCGCAGATCATCCACCAGCCGCGGATCATTGACCGCCAGCCGCCCGAATTTGGTGCGCGGCATGCCATAGCGCCGCAAATATCGCTCGATCTTTCCCAGAATCGCCATTGCCCTTCCTCATGCTGCGGGGCCGCCCCCGACTCATTTGTTCATTAAATGTTCTCATTTCCAACTTGTCTAGGAAAAATCCTGCGGCTATGGATGCGATCATGGAATCGGACGAACAGCGGCGGGCGTTGGCACAAGCGGCGGTGGCGCGGGGGGCGTCGCTGGCGGAGCTGTCGCGGCTGATCGGGCGGAACGCCGCCTATCTGCAGCAGTTCGTGACGCGGGGTAGTCCGCGCATGCTGGCCGAGGGGGACCGGCGGCGGCTGGTGCGCTATCTGGGCTTGAGCGATGCGGCACTGGGCGGGCCGGCGGTCGAGGGGCTGGTGGCAGTGGCGCGGGTCGATGCCGGGGCGGCGGCGGGACGCGGGCGCGTGGTGGAGAGCGAGCGGGCGAGCCCGTTATTGCTCGACCCGGCATTGCTGCGGCGGTTGGGCGTGCGCGCCGACATGGCATCGACGATCCGCGTCGAGGGCGCGTCGATGGAGCCGACGCTGTGCGATGGCGACGAGATCCTGGTCGATGGCGCGCGGCGGGTGCCGGGTCCGCGCGCGGCGATCCATGTGTTTCGCCGTGACGGGATGCTCTCGGTCAAGCGGATCAGGGCAATGGGCGGCGAGGTCGAACTGGTCAGCGACAACCCGGATTACGCGCGCGAAATCGTGCCGGTGCGCGCAATCGACGTGGTCGGGCGCGTGGTATGGATGCACCGCGCGCTGGTGTGACGGTCGCGGCTTAGCGGCTGCCGCGGACCCGATCGATCAGGGCGACGATGATGAGCAGCGCAATGCCGATGCCAAGCCCGGCGAGGAAGCCGATCGAGGGCTGTCCCTGACGCACGCCGATCACGGTGCCGACGACCAGCGACAGGGCGAGGAGCGCGCCGCCGGCAATCGGGGCGGGTTTGGATGAGCGGTTCATGCCCGTGCCATGCCACGTCCCGTGACGGGACGCCACTGTCCCGTCACGGCACGCGCGGCACGGGCAAAAGCGCTATGGTTTCCAGCGATTTACCCTCGAAACCCGCAGCGCGGCATGCCTTCGCCAAAGCTGGCACGCGCGGTGCGTGCGTGCGCGCGAGACTGTGCAAGGATTATCGATGTCGCCCATCCCCTATCTCGCCGACCGTGCCCATGTGACCGACGCCGCCGACCTGATCCGGGCATTCGGTGACGACGCAGGTCTGGAAGCGGCGGCCCGCGCGGACAAGTTTCGGGACCTGGGCAATCACATCAATTTCTGCCGCTGGCGCCAGATCGAGCGGCTGATCGTGCTGATGAGCGTGAACCGTGCGGTTGGTACGATCCATTGATCACGCCTTGTTCTTGTGACTGCGGCTCCCTAGCTTCGCGCTGAATGCGATCAGCAAGGAGCAGGATATGCGTACCCCCGAAGCCGTTGCCGGAATGCTGTGCCCCGTGTGCAAGACCGGGCTCCATATGAGCGACCGGCAGGGGATCGAGATCGATTACTGCCCGCAGTGCCGCGGTATCTGGCTCGACCGTGGCGAGCTCGACAAGATCATCGAGCGCAGCGGCGTGGGCGAGGCGCCGGTCGCTCCGCAGCCGCCAATACCGCCCCAGCCGCCGATGCCCCCGCAGGGGAGCCCATGGCCGCAGCCGGGCGGGGGCTATCCGCAGCAGCAGGGCTATGGCGGCGGGTATGGCCATCAGGGCCACGACCCGCGCTACTACAAGCACAAGCGCAAGAAGAGCTTCCTGGAAGAGCTGTTCGACTGACCTTAGTTCCTCCCCTGAGTGTGCTCAGGGGAGGAATTTAAGTTAGGCGAGCGCGCCGACCATCGCCTTCACTTCCATGAACTCCGCGAGGCCGTATTTGCCGTGTTCGCGGCCATTGCCGCTCTGCTTGTAGCCGCCGAAGGGCAGGTCGGGGTTGGGCTGGCCGCCATTGATATAGACCATGCCGGCGCGCAGGCGCGGGGCGACGCGCTTGACCGCTTCGGGGCTGCCGAACACCACCGCCGACAGGCCGTAATCGGTGTCGTTGGCGATGCGGACGGCCTCTTCCTCGCTGTCATAGGGGATGATCGTGACGACCGGGCCAAAGATCTCCTCACGCGCGATCGTCATGTCGTTGTGCACGCCCGAAAACAGCGTCGGCTTGACGAAATAGCCGGTGTCGATGCCGTCGGGACGACCCGGGCCGCCGGTTTCGAGCGTGGCGCCTTCCTCCAGCCCCTTGCGGATCAGGCCCTGGATCTTCTCCCACTGGGTCTTGTTGACGACCGGGCCGATATGGCGGCCCTCATCGGCGGGATTGCCGCAGGTCGTCGCCTTCATCACCTCGGCGGCGGCAGCGGCGGCTTCCTTTTCCAGCGCGGCGGGGACGAGCAGGCGGGCAGGCGCAATGCAGCTCTGGCCCGAATTGAGCAGGACGCTGAACAACGTGCCCTTGACCGCAGTCGCGACGTCCGCGCCCTCCAGCATCAGCGAGGGCGACTTGCCGCCCAGTTCCTGATGCACGCGCTTGACCGTGTCGGCGGCGTTCTTGGCGACCGCGATGCCGGCGCGGGTCGACCCGGTGAAGCTAACCATGTCGACGCCCTTGTGCTGTGACAGCGCGGTGCCGACGCCGGGGCCGTCGCCATTGACGAGGTTGAATACGCCAGCCGGCACGCCGGCCGCGTCCATCACCTCGGCAAAGATCGCGGCGCAGCTTGGCGCTTCCTCGCTCGGTTTCAGGATCATGGTGCAGCCGGCGGCGAGCGCAGGGGCGACCTTGGACACGATCTGGTTGAGCGGCCAGTTCCACGGCGTGATCATCGCAACGACGCCGATCGGTTCATGTACGACGAGGCTGTTGCCGACCGCTTCCTCGAACTCGAACTCCTTGAGCGCGCGCGCGGCGGACATCAGATGGCCGATGCCCGACCCGACCTGCGCGGTCTTGGCAAGGCTGAGCGGCGCCCCCATTTCGGCGCTGATCGCCTGGGCCATGTCGTCCATGCGCGCCTTGTATTCGGCGATGACGCGATCGATCAGCGCGAGGCGATCCTCGACGCTGGTGCGGCTGAAGGTTTCGAACGCAGCCCTGGCGGCGGCGACGGCCTTGTCGACATCGGCCTGCGAGCCCAGAGTGATTTCGGTGGTGGCAGATTCTGTAGCAGGATCAATGACTTGATGGATCGTTCCGCCCTCGCTTTTGACCCATTGGCCGCCGATATAGTGTTTGAGATAGCTGCGCATCCTGGTCTCCGAAAAATTTGAGGTTCGGGTATGGAGGCTTATGTGGCGAGCGGGGGCACGGGTTGCAACCTGAAACTGGAGATGAGGCGATGGCGCGGCAGGCAGTGATCCGGACGACCGGCGGACCGGAAGTGATCGAATGGGTCGAGGTCGACCTGCTGCCGCCCGGCCCCGGCGAAGTGCGCGTGCGGCACGAAGCGGTGGGGCTGAACTTTATCGACACCTATCACCGCTCCGGCCTGTATCCGGTGCCGTTGCCGAGTGGCCTAGGCAGCGAGGCGGCTGGCGTGGTCGAGGCGGTGGGCGAGGGCGTCACCGCCGTTGCGGTCGGCGATCGCGTGACGACCTACGGCCCCGCGCTCGGCGCCTATGCCAGCGCGCGCAACGTCGCGGCGGATGCACTGTTGCCGATTCCCGATGGCATCGGGTTCGATGTCGCGGCAGCGGTGACACTGAAGGGCTGTACCGCCGAATATCTGATCGAACGCTGCGCGCGGGTGCAGCCGGGGCAGACGGTGCTGGTCCACGCCGCTGCTGGGGCGACGGGACAGCTGATCGTGCAATGGCTGAACCATGTCGGCGCGACGGTGATCGGCACGGTCGGGTCGCCCGACAAGGCTGAACGTGCGCGAGCAATCGGGGCGGATCATGTCATCGAATATAAGCGTGAGGACATCGCCGCGCGGGTGCGGGAGATTACCGGCGGCGAAGGCGTGCCGGTGGTGCTGGACGGGGTCGGTGGATCGACCTGGGAGGCGTCGCTCAAGTCCACCGCGCGACGCGGGATGATCGTCAGCTTCGGCAATGCCGGCGGGCCGGTGACGGGGGTCAATCTGGGGACGCTGAGCCAGCATGGTTCGCTGTTCGTGACGCGCCCGACACTCTACCATTATTATGCGACGCCCGAGGAACGCGCGGCGGGCGTGGCGTGGATGTTCGATCTGGTCGCGCGCGGCGTGCTGCAGGTCGAGATCGGGCGGCGCTACGCCCTTGAGCAGGCGGCGGAAGCGCATCGCGCCATCGCCGCCGGGGAGACGATGGGCGCGACATTGCTGATCCCGTGAGCGTCAGTCCTGCCCGGGATAGGGCTTCGCCTTGAGCAATCCGGCAAGGTGTGCGGCGTTGCCGGCGACCATCGCGGCGGTTTGCGTGACCTTTTTCGGCGTCTTGTCGAGGTCCTGAAAGTCGGTCGAGCCCATCGCTTCGCCGACCCAGTAACAGGCCGCGACGGCAGGGATGGTGTAGCCGACATCGTTCAGCGCCTGAAACAGCTGGGCTGAGCTGAAATGCGCGCCATCCTCATTGCCGACGATCGCGGCGATGGCGACCTTGGAATAGCTCGGCATCCGACCCTGATCGTCGGTTTCGGAGATGAAGGCGTCCATGCGTTCGAGCACGCGCTTGGCGATGCTGGAAATCTGACCCATCCAGATCGGGCCGCCGAAGATCAGGATATCGGCGGCGAGGATCTTCTCGCGCAGCGTGGGCCAGGCGTCGCCTTTGCCCTCGTCGGACGATACGCCCGGCTTGATATCGAGCGCGGCGATTCGGACAGTCTCGGTGATGGTCACGTCATGCTTGGCGAAGGCGTCGGCAAGGACCGCGATCATCGCATCGGTGGAGGAGCGCTCGGACTCATCGGCCTTGAGCGTGCAGTTTAGGGCTAGGGCGTTCAGCATCTCCGCACGACGCGCGGGGAAGCTGAAGCGTTCCGTCAGTCGCGCTTTTCGCGGCTGAGGCGAGTGATGAAGGCGGCGCTGCGCAGCGCCTGGAGCGGGATCGACGTGAGGTCGACCCATTCGCCCTCGGCATGCGCATTGCCGCCCGCGACGCCGAGGCCGGCAAGCGTATCGACGTCAGCCGCGACGAACGCGCTGTCGGCGGCACCGCGGCGGGCGGGGTCCATTTCGGCCATTTCGGGCAGCTTCAGGTCGCGGTTGACGGCGTTGAGCTTGGTGAGCAGCGCGCGGTTGCCTTCGGTCGGGGCCATCGGCGGGTAACCCTCCTGAAAGTCGAGGCTGGCGGTCGTGCCGGGCAGGCTTTGCGCGACGATCGCCTGCATCGCGGCACGGGTCTTTGCCTCCTGCTCCGGCGTCAGCGCGCGCAGGTCGCCGCGCGCTACCGCCTCGGCAGCGACGATGTTGGTCTTCCCGCCCGCGCTGACCTGATAGTTATTGTCGGCGAGGGTTGCGGGGGTGCCGGCCGCCATGACGCCGACGTTGAAGGTCAGATTCTGCTCGGGCAACGTGCGGCGGAATGCGTCGAGGATGCGCGCCAGTTCATAGGCCGCGCCATAGCCGAGATTGGCACCGAATACCCCGCTGCTATGCCCGGTTTTTCCAGTGGTGCGCAGCGTCCAGTTGGTCGAGCTACGCCGCGCGACGGTGCCGGTATCCTTGCCGTCCTCCCGCGCGAGATTTTCATATTCGAGCGCGACATCGGCCCATTTGCCCGCGGCGATCAGGTCGCGCCGGGCGATGGCGAGCGGGGCGCCGGTGCGTTCTTCATCGCCGGTCAGCACGATCTTGATATCGGCATTTTTGAGCGTCCCCGCCGCCTGCATCGCGCGCATTGCGGCGATGATGACGACGATCCCGCCCTTGTCATCGCCGATGCCGGGGCCGGTCGCGCGGTCCCCGGTGCGGACGAACTTCTGGAACGGGCTTTCGGGTTCGAACACGGTGTCGAGATGCGCGATCAGCAGGATGCGCTTGCCCTTGCCATTGCCCTGATGCGTCGCGACGAGGTGCCCGGCGCGGCCGGTTTCCTTCATGTCGATCCACTCGACCGCAAAGCCGAGCGGTTCGAGTTCGGCGCGGACCATGGTGCCGACCTTGGTCACGCCGTCGATGTTGAGCGAGCCGCTATTCTGGTTGACCAGTTTTTCGAGCAGCGCGACGTGGCGGTCGGACTCGGCGGCGATGGTGGTCGCCATCTTGCTCTCGGCGGGGGTCTGTGCGGCGACCGGAGCGGCAACCAGCAGGGCGAGCGGGGCGAGAGCGCGGAACATGGACCCGGTTAAAGCCGCTGTAGCCGCGCACGGCAAGAGCAGGCGATTGCTTCAGTTTGGATGTAATTGCATCCAAAAGGGATGGCACGCCCTGGCCCCCGCGTTAGACCGGGCGCGGGGGTGCCGATGTTCCGATGGTTTGGACCGAAGCTGCCGATCGACCGCGACGAGTTCGAATGGCTGCTGGCTGTCTTCGCCTGGCTGATTCAGACGGTGGATCGCGACCAGGCCTATCGCGACGCAGTGCTGATCCTGCCGACACGCGACTTCTTCCCGCCCAGCGCGGCGCAGGGGCATGATCGGGCGATCGAGCTGTTCGAACAGGTGCGCGCGCATGCGGGCATGGCGGAATGGGAGTGTGTGCTGGTGCCGGGCGAGGCCGAGCGCGAGACGCGCATCGCGCCGGGACATGCGCTGAAGCATGAGTACAGCCCGCCGGGCGGCACCTTCGGCCATGACGGCAATCGCGTGGTCATCAGCTACAACCCATCGGCACTGGCGCGACCGGCCGAGCTGGTCGCGACCTTTGCGCATGAGCTGTCGCATTATCTGATCCACGCCGATGGCAGCATGCCGCCGGGCGGTGCGGCGCTGGAGGAGCATGCCACCGATGTCGCGGCGGTGTTCCTGGGCTTTGGCGTGTTCATGGCAAATGGTGCAAAGACGTTCGCGCAGTTCCAGACCGGCGAGGAACAGGGCTGGGAAATGCGGCGGCAGGGCTATCTGAGCGAGGAGGCGCTGACGGCCGCGCTGGCGATCTTTGTGCGCATGGCCGGAGCCGAGGCGGCGGATGCGGAGGCAGCGCTGAAGGACTATCTGCGTGGCGTGTTCCGCAAGACGCTGGCAGTGATCGACCACGACTATCCGGCGCTGGTCACGACGCTGGAGACGGCCGACCTGAGCGATTGGAGCGACTGACCACGTTCCACCAGCCGCAGCGGAGTTCGAATGAGCGGTATCGAATCGCTGTTGGAGCGCCGAAATTTCCAAAGCGAACATGTCGCGGCACAACGCGTCGCCGGTCGTTACCGGCGTTTCACCTTGTGCCGCGCAATGTCGGATCCGTGCGTTTTACTGGATGCCCAGCGCCGCCTTGATGTCGGCCCAGGCGACATATTTGAAGTTCTGCGCCTTGGGCGGGTTGTAGCCGTCCTGCGCGACGAACAGGCCGCCGGGATAGGTGGGACCGAAATCGCCTGGGGCGAAGTCGATCCCGTCGGTTTCTTCCGTCGCGCCAATGGTGCTGCCCGCGGCGATCCGGAAGCGACCGACATAGGAATCGTCGGACAGGCGATAGACGCTATAGGCGTGGTCGCCCTGGCTGGAGACGATCACATAGCCGCCATTGCCGGTGCCTTCCGGCGCAAGGGTCACACCCTCGACATCGATCACCAGCTTTTGCCCATCGGCAGGCGCGATCAGCGTGCCGGCGAGGGGACCATCGGCGCGGGCGTCGAAGCGCCACAGACCGACATTTTCCTCACCGACATAGAGCCGTTGGGTGCGCGCGTCGGCGGCGCAGCCTTCGGACTGGGTGCCAAGCTTCATCGTGCGGACGATCGTGCCGGTCGGCGTCGCGCCGGTCAGGTCGAGCGCGACCTGACGGATCGTGCCGTCCTTGATCACGTTGAACGCGTGCAGCGTGTTGCCGACCGCCATCAGGCAGACGCCATAGGCTTCGCCCGCGCCGACCGGCACGATGCCGAGCGGGATCAGCTTTGTGGTCGCGGTGTCGAGGCGGAACAGCGCGAGCTTGGCATTCTTGCGATCGTTGCGGTCGCTCGCCGCGACGATGATGCCGAGCGGCCCCATGTCCTTCAGGTCGACATTGTTGACCTGGCCCGCGTCGATGAAGAAGCGGTCCTTGCCGCTCAGGTCATAGACGTGCAGCCCGGCTTTCTTGTCCGTCCCGACGATCAGGCTGGCGGCGGGGTCCGCCGGATTGCGCCAGATCGCGGGGTCGTCGGCCGCATCAGCGTTGGCGGTGCCGACTGCATCGGTTTCCCCACGCGCCTCCACGCTCGCGGCGGGGGTGGTGGGGACCACCGGGACTTCGCGCTTCCCCGCGGCGCAGGCGGCGAGCGGGAGCAGGGCAGCAGTGATGAGCAGGCGGGTCAGCGGATCAATCCTTGAATTCGGCGGCGCATTTCCCGCCATCCGGGCCGATCGTCTGGCTGCCGTCAGCATCGCGCGGGCCGGAACAGAAGCGCTCGGCGATCTTTGGCTCGGCAATCTCGCTCAACCGGTTGCGGCCATCGGCGCCCTTCGCCAGATCGAATCCGTCATAGAGGCGGCCCGAGGCGGTGTAGGTGCGGAATTTGAGGGCGGCGCCGTCGACATCGACGATCTGATAAAGTTCGGTCGCCTCCGCCGTCCGGTCGGGCTGGGTGCGCGCGCGGGTGTTGAGCCCGTACATCTTGGATCCGGTGACCGAGACGAGATAGACCGGCCCCTGGATGGATCCGTCGGCGCGCGCCTTGGCGCTGGCTTCGCGCCCGGCCTCGCTGGTCAGGCGGGCATAGCAATGGTCATGGCCTTGCAGCACGAGATCGACCTTACGCGCCTCGAACACCGGCTTCCACGCGGCCTTGATCTTGGCGGTGTCCTTGGGGCGGGCGCAGGTGAACACCGGCTGGTGGAACAGCACGACGTTCCATTTCGCCTTGCTTGAGGCGAGCGTCGCATCGAGCCATGCGGTCTGTTGCTGCATCGAGCCGAGATCAATCGCCGCCGTGCCGTCGAGGACGATGAAGCGGACGCCCTGATAATCGACGAAATAGGTGGTCGCCTTGACCGGATCGACGCCGTTTTTCGGCAATGCAAACTGCGCGTGCCAATAGGGGCCGAGCACGCGGCTTTCGGTGCCGTCGGGGGCGATCAGGTCGGCATATTCATGGTTGCCGGTCGCCGGAAGCTGCGGGACGCTGGCGTAGTTATAGCCGCCCGCCTGGTTCCATTCACCCCACTCATCATCATGGTCGAGATCGTCGCGCTGGCCGACCAGATCGCCGGCATGGACGGTCAGGCGGATGTCGCCATGGCTCAGAAACGCCTGACGGATCACACGGCTGGCGTAAGTGAGAATGCCGTTCTGAACGTCGCCGAGATAGAGGAAGCGGAACGGTTTCGCCTGCGCCGCTGCGGTGCGGAACTGATACCATTCGCTCCAGCCGGCTGCGCCCTTGACGCGATAGGCATAGACGGTGTCGGGCGTCAGGTCGGTGAAGCGCAGTTGATGATAGAAAGCGCGGCCATAGCTGCTGTCGATCGGCAGCGTGATGCCGGAAACGGTGCGGGCCTGTTCCTCAAGCGTCGGGCCGTCGACCGAAACAGCGATCTGCGCCTGCGCCGTCGTCTGCGCCGTGTCGGTGCGGAAGGCGACCGCCATTTCGCGCGACGGGTCGGCGCCCGGGGTCAGCACGATGCGGTCGGCAAGGTTGCGCGGCGCATAGGGCTTGCCCGGCGAGCGGGGGATGGGGGCGCCATCCTCCGTCGTCGTGGGGATCGCAAATCCGGTCGTTCTGGGCAGCGGGTTGGCCGCCTGCTGCGCCAGTGCCCCGTGGCTCACGGCCGCGACGAGCGCGACCGTGAGGGGAAGGGCGAACGCCCGGATTTGCTGCAACTTCACGCGTGGTGACCCCCGATCAGAAATTGGCGCTGACGCCGAACTTCGCGGTCCAGCTGTACTTCTCATACTGCAGGATGCGCTTGGCGCCTTCGTAATTCTGATAGGCGAAATAGGGAGCGTCGGTCACGTTCACCCAGTCGGCGAACAGGCGGACGCCTTTGATCACGCGGAACTTGGCCGACAGGTCCAGCTGGAAATGCTGGTCGGCGTAGCGGTCCTGATCGGCGCCGTTGCCCACTTCCTCGAGCAGCTTGTCACGATAGGTGCCGGCCACGCGCAGCGAGAGCGGACCCTTTTCCTAGCCGAGCACGACGTTGAACGTGTGCTTCGATGCCGAAGGCAGCGGGATTTCACGCGGGTCGGCGGGGTCGCCGTCGTTGAAGATCGTGCCCTTGGCATCGGTGTAGGTATAGTTGGCATTGAGCAGGAGGCCGTCGAACGGACCTGGCAGGAAGGTGAAGCGCTGTGCGAAGGACAGTTCGATGCCCTTTACATGCGCGGTGTCGCCATTCTGGAAGGTGTCCGCTTCGTCATAGGGGATGCCATAGACGGTGCCGGCCGTATCGGTGTGGACAGTGGTGATGAAGTCCTTGATCGACTTCCAGAACACGCCGCCGGTCAGCGCCGAGTTGTTGCCGAAATACCATTCCGCCGACGCGTCGAGGTTCCAGGCGCGATAGGGCTTGAGGTTCGGGTTGCCGAATTCGGCCTCATCATCCTCGTTCACCAGCACGCGCTGGGCGAGGTTGGACAGCTTCGGGCGAACGAGGCTCTTGTAGCCGGCGAGACGCAGCACGAGGTTGCGCTGCGGTTCGAAGCGCAGCGTGAGGCTGGGCAGCCAGTCGGTGTAGCTGCGCGTGATGCGGTTCGGGGTCACGAACGCATCGTCACCATCGGTGGTCGTGGTGAAGGCGCGGATGTCGTTGTAGGTCCGTTCGACACGCAGACCACCGATCGCCCGGAAGCTGCCGGTGTCATAGCGGCCGAGCAGATAGCCGGCGAGCACGTCTTCATCGATCGCATAGTCGGACGTTGCCGAATTCAGATCGGTGTCGAGCTGGTTCAGCTCGAAATTGGCGCGGTTGGTGTTGAAGAAGTCGGTCGGCGACGTCTGACCGGGCAGCGGGCCGAGATTCTGAATGCGATAGGTCTGTCCGCCGAGCACGTTGGCGAGCGTGTAGCTGCCGTCATAGCCGTCATAGACCAGCGCTTCGAGGTCATAGGACTTGGCACGCCAGCGCGACTTGACGCCGCCCTGGACCGTGAAGGTGCCGCTATCGAGCGCGAACTCACGCGACACATCGGCGCGCGCGCTCCACTCCTTGTCCAGTGAGTCCGACAGCGCGGTCAGTTCAAGCTCGTTGAACCCATAGGTGGCGGGGTTGTCGAACAAAGTCGTGTTGCCCGACACGCTGAACAGCGGGCGACGGATGTCGCTATAGTCGAAATCGACCAGCACCGCATTCGCGCCCGTGCCGCTGAAGCGCGCACGGAAGCGGGTCGGGTCGACCGAGCCATTCTCACGCTCGCTCGATTCGGCATAGGCGCCCGACCAGCTGAGCTTCCACGGACCGGTTTCGGTCTCACCGCCCAGCGTGAGCGACTGGATCTTCTGCTTTTCGAAGCGATCCTTCATGCGGCGGCGCACTTCGATACGGCCATCGGCGCTGGAGAATTGCGCCGAGGTTGCGCTGCCCGCGCGCGGATCGCCGCTCATGATGAAGGTCACGTCGCCGCGATATTCCTGATCGGCGAACTCGCTGTACAGGCCGCGCGCATAGAGCTTGGTCGTGTCGCTGGCGCGAAAGTCGAGGCTCAGCGAACCGCCGATGCGCTCGCGCTCGACGTCGTAGTCGCGATACTGGACCTCTTCGGCGAAGACCACGCCGCCGTCCTCGTTCCAGTCCGACGCCTCGATATTGTCGGTTTCGAACTTGCGGCGATAATAGCTGATGCCACCGGCGATGCCGAAATTATCGGTGAGCTTGGTCGAAAAATCGACGCTGGCCTTTGGGGTCAGTGCGTCGGCATAATTGTTGTAGCTGCCTTCGAGCTTGATGCCGAACAGGTCCTTCTTGCGGTCAAAGGCGCTGGTGGTGTTGATCTCGATCGACGCGCCGATCGTGTCGCCGTCCATGTCAGGGGTCAGCGACTTCTTGATCTCGATCGATTCGATCAGCTCGGCCGGGATGACGTCGAGCGCGACCGAGCGGACGTCGCTTTCCGGAGCGGGCAGGCGGGTGCCATTGACCGAGGCCGAGTTGAGCTCGGGGTCGAGGCCGCGCACGGAGACGAAGCGACCCTCGCCCTGATCGTTGAGGACGTTGACGCCCGGAACGCGGCGCAGCGATTCGGCGACATTCTGGTCGGGGAACTGGCCGACCGCGTCGCGGGTCAGGACGTTTTCGACACCGTCGGCGGCGCGCTGGCGCGAGAGTGCGCCAGTCAGGCTTGCCGACTGACCAATGATGAGGATTTCGTCGTCGCTACCGATTCGCAGTGCGGCGGTTGCGTCGGCATCGTCGGTGATGGTGACGCGCGTCGTGACCGGGTCGGCACCGATATAGCTTGCCTCGATCGTGTAGGTGCCGGCGGGGACATCGCCGAAGCGGAAGCTGCCGTCGCGGCCGGCTTCGGTGACACGGTCCAGCTCCACGATGCGGACCTGCGTTCCCTGAAGCCCGCGCACGCCGCGCGCGTCGGTGACCGTACCGGTGATATCGCTGGCGAAGGCGACTGCAGGCGCGAATAATGCTGCGGCAAGGCAGGCACCCTGAAGCAGGTGTGCGCGGCGAAAGCTCATGATGGTCCCCCGATCGTTCGAGTCCCGCCACGGCGGCAGGATCGAGTCGAGCGGCAGCTAAGGGCGCGTCATGTCAGTTAGATGTTGTTTCGGTAGCGTTTTTGTTTCTAAGTTGTGACGATTGCATGACGTTGCGGAAGTGCAACGGCGAATCGCTGCTGCGCTGCAACCAAAACGCCCGGGCCTTTCGACCCGGGCGTCTCGCTGTCCGGCACCGCCTCCCCCGAAGCGGCGACGAAAGGATCGTCCGTCAGGACGAATAGTACATGTCGTATTCGACCGGCGACGGCGTCATTTCCCAGCGAGCGACGTCGGCGCGCTTCAGTTCGATATAGGCTTCGATCTGATCCTTGCTGAACACGTCACCCTTGAGCAGGAAGTCCATGTCCGCCTCGAGGCTGTCGAGCGCTTCGCGCAGCGAGCCGCACACGGTCGGGACCTGGCTCAGCTCTTCCGGCGGCAGGTCGTAGAGGTTCTTGTCCATCGGGTCGCCCGGATGGATCTTGTTCTGGATGCCGTCGAGGCCGGCCATCAGCAGCGCGGCGTAGCACAGATACGGGTTGGCCAGCGCGTCCGGGAAGCGGAATTCAACGCGCTTCGCCTTGGCACCTGCACCGTACGGGATGCGGCACGAGGCCGAGCGGTTGCGGCTCGAATAAGCGAGCAGCACCGGCGCCTCATAGCCCGGGACCAGGCGCTTGTAGCTGTTGGTCGACGGGTTGGTGAAGGCGTTGAGCGCCTTGGCATGCTTGATCACGCCGCCGATGAAGTAGAGGCACATTTCGGACAGGCCGGCATAGCCATTGCCCGCGAACAGCGGCGTGCCCTTGTCCCAGATCGAGATGTGCGTGTGCATGCCCGAGCCGTTATCTTCCTTGATCGGCTTGGGCATGAAGGTCGCGGTCTTGCCATAGGCATGGGCGACCTGATGCACGACATATTTGTAGATCTGCATGCGGTCGGCGGTCTGGACGAGCGTGCCGAAGGTCAGGCCCAGCTCATGCTGTGCTGCAGCGACTTCATGGTGATGCTTGTCGCAGGGCAGGCCCATTTCGAGCATGGTCGAAACCATCTCGCCACGGATGTCGACGGCGCTGTCGACCGGCGCGACGGGGAAGTAACCGCCCTTGGCACGCGGACGGTGGCCGAGGTTGCCGCTTTCATATTCCTTGCCCGAATTGCCGGGCAGTTCGATGTCGTCGATCGCGTAATAGCTGGTCGAATAGCTGTTTTCGAAGCGGACGTCGTCGAACATGAAGAATTCGGCTTCCGGGCCGACATAGACGGTGTCGCCGATGCCGAGCGACTGGAGATACGCCTCCGAACGCTTCGCGGTCGAACGCGGGTCGCGGGCGTAGAGCTCACCGGTCGAGGGTTCGACGATGTCGCACACCAGGATCAGCATCGGGGTGGCCGAGAACGGATCGGTCCAGACAGCGTCCAGATCGGGCTTCAGGATCATGTCGGATTCGTTGATCGCCTTCCAGCCCTCGATCGACGAACCGTCGAACATCAGGCCGTCGGTCCAGGTCGATCCATTCGATCTCCTGATCCTTGACCATCTTCAGAATGTCGGCGGCGGTGTTAGCCATTGGAACCAAGCCCTTTCTGTTTTTGTCCTGCCCTGCCCCGGGGCGCGCCCGGGGCGGAGAATCATCTTGCGCTGCATTGCAGCTTCGTGAAATTTTTGCAGTGCGTCAATTCTACGCGCTGCGGTCGATCAGATCGCATTCTCGTCGCGCTCGCCGGTGCGGATGCGCAGCGCGGTTTCGATCGCGGTGACGAAGATCTTGCCATCGCCGATGCGGCCGGTTTGCGCGGCATTGGCGATCGCCTCGACCACGCGCTCGGCCAGCGCGTCCTCGACCACCACTTCCAGCTTCACCTTGGGCAGGAAGTCGACGACATATTCCGCGCCGCGATACAGCTCGGTATGTCCCTTCTGACGGCCAAAGCCCTTGGCCTCGGTCACGGTGATGCCCGACACGCCCACTTCGTGAAGCGCCTCCTTCACCTCATCCAGCTTGAACGGCTTGATGATGGCTTCGATCTTTTTCACGGTTTTTTCCCTCTGTGACGGCGGCGCGACTCCGACCGGCCCGGTTCCGCAGTCAGGGTGACGGCGGATTGGATCGCGATCAAGTGGAACGCCCCTGTCGCGCGACATTGCATAGGCCGTGCCAGTTTGCCGGCGCGCGCAAATGCTTGGGCGCGCGCGGGCGCGGGTTAACAACTGCCTAACAAATGGGCAGTGGCGCGCGGCGATTGCGCGATTGCGGTGCAACCTTGCGCGGGGTCGGCGCGGGTGTAATGTCCGCATATCACACCAGGTCCAAGGATTTCCCCCCGGCGCGCGCTCCTTTTCTCCTCGCTGCCCTGCTTGCCGGGGTATCCGCCATGCCCGCCGCCGCGCAGCAGCAACCCGCTCCTGCGGCGCAGCCGGGCGAGGGGGCCGAGGATGCGAAGCTCAAGGCGCTGTTCCACGCGAGCGACGAGGCGTCGCTGAAGCGCCAGCCGCTGATGGCGCTGTTCCGGGGAGACATGCGCTATGCCGACCAGCTCGGTGAATATTACACCGATGCGTTCATCGCGGTGGAGAAGGCGGCGAATGCGGCGGACCTGGCAGCGCTGCAAACGATCGACCGGGCGAAGCTGACCACGGTCAACCAGATCGCCTATGACGTGTTCGAGGCCGACCAGCTGCGCACGCAAAAGGGGTTCGACGACAGGATTTTGGCCGTGTCCAAATACCTGCCGATCGACCATTTCACCGGCTTTCAGGCATTCTACCCCGATTTCGCGTCTGGGCAGGGCGCGGCACCGTTCAAGACGGTTGCGGATTACGAGATCGGCCTGTTTCGCGAGGGCATGAAGCGCGGGATCGTCCAGCCGAAACTGGTCGTCACCAACATGATCGGCCAGTTCGACAATCTGATTGCGCAGGGGGTGGAGGAATCGGTCTTCTACGGCCCGGTGAAGAAATTCCCCGAAGGAATTTCGACCGCGGATCAGGCGCGACTGAAGACCGCCTATGCCGCGCAGGTGCACGACGTGATTTTGCCCGCGCACCAGAAGATCCGCGATTTCCTCGCCACCGAATATCTGCCCGCTGCGCGCGACAGCGTTGGCACGTCGGCACTGCCGGGCGGTGCGGCGCTCTATGCCTATGCGATCGAGAGCAACACGACGCTGCCGCTGACCGCGGATTATGTGCATGATCTGGGGCTGTCGGAGGTCAAGCGCATCCTGACCGAAATGGAGGCGCAAAAGGCCAAGGTCGGGTTCAAGGGGACGCTGCAGGACTTCTTCACGCACCTGCGCACCGAAAAGCGGTTTCAGCCCGAAAGCGCCGACGCGCTGCGCATGGGATATGAGGCGATCGGCAAGCGGGTGGATGCGCGGATCGGCGAGCAATTCTCGCTGCTCCCCAAGACCCCGCTCGAGATCCGGCCGGTGCCCGCCTATCGCGAAAAGACCGACGCCGCGGGCAGCTATTCGTCCGGGACGCCCGATGGGTCGCGGCCGGGGGTGTTCTACTTCAACACCTATGACCTGCCGACGCGCTACACCTGGGGGATGGAAACATTGTACCTGCATGAGGGTGCGCCGGGGCATCATTTCCAGATCAGCCTGGCGCAGGAGAATGCGGCGCTGCCCGCGTTCATGCGCTTTGGTGGGAATACCGCCTATGTCGAGGGCTGGGCGCTCTATGCCGAGACGCTGCACGATGAGCTGGGCGTCGCGGTCGAGCCGTATCAGCGGATGGGCGGCCTGAATGACGAGATGCTGCGCGCGATGCGGCTGGTGGTCGATAGTGGCCTGCACGCCAAGGGGTGGAGCCGCGAGAAGGCGATCGACTATATGGTGACCAACTCGCCGATGTCGCGGACCGACGCGGTGGCCGAGGTCGAGCGCTATATCGCGATGCCGGGCCAGGCGCTGGCGTACAAGATCGGCCAGCTGACGATCCTGAAGGCGAAGGCCAAGGCCAAGGCGGCGCTGGGCGCCAAGTTCGATCCGCGCGGGTTCCATGCCGCGGTGCTGGACACCGGCGCGCTGCCGATGCCGGTGCTGGAGAAGAAGATCGACGATTGGGTGGCGGGGGTGAAGTGACCCCCGCTGCCCGATTATCCCCTATCTGCGCGGGCGATTAGCGGGGCCACAGCGGCTTATAACGGTTCCGATGGGTTCACTGTCGGTCCCGTCGGAAAAGCGCAGGTGCAGCAACCAGGTGTCCCCGCTGCAGATCGCGGTGCCCAAAGTTCCGCGGACCAGGCTGCCGCGAACCGGCACGCCGGCAAAGGGAAGGACCGCGCGGATATTTCCGCCCGTCAGACGGATGATCGTCTGATCGCCCGATATGGTGGAAACCTTGTATTCACGCGCGATAACCTGAGTTGGGCGTTTCCCCTCCGGATCGTCCATCGCGACCTCGATCTTGTCGAGCGGTCCGATGTAGCAAGGTCGCGAGCGATAGCGGCCAGAAAAGCGGATCGGCGTTCGGGTGCCCGCAATGATGGTCGAGCCTCTCAGGCTGTTGCAGAATTCGGCGCTGCGAGCGCCGGGACGATAGGGGTCGAGGCGCGGGCGATCCGATTCAACAGGTTCGGACCGGGTGACCGGCGGGACATCGCGACTCTCCCGGGGGTTGCCGTCCTGGGTATAGGTGTTGCGGTGCGTGCCCGAGAACGCGGTTGCGGGGCCGTAGCGCACCCGTCCATTCTGGTGGCGACAGACCCAACGATAGGTGCCGGTAAACCGGGTCTCGGCCGCGTTGAAGGTGACGGTGAAGTCGCCGAAATATGCGGTGTTGTCGCGATCGCTATAGCCGCGCGGCTTGCTCGGTACCGGACAGGGCCGCGTGGCGGGATTGGGGCTGGGGCCAAGCGAGAACCAGTCGCCCGTCCAGCGCAACCCGGCCATCCGACCCTCCAGATTGACCAGTTGGCCGCGCGGTCGGACGGGAAGCTGACGGCCGGTGCCCGTGGTCCAGCCGGGTGCCACGCGTGCCTCGCGACGAATGGTGATCTGGCCAAGCGTGGTGTCCCAGTCGCCGACGACCTGTGCGGTGGCGGGGGGGGGCGAGGATCGTTGCGGCAAGCGCTATCAGGCACAGGAACAGGCTGCGGGCGGTCATCATCGTCTCCCCTGAAACGCATTCGACTCGGTCTTGAACCGACATTGCGCCTGAATGGCGGGAAAATACAGGCGCCGCGCGTCGACGTCCGTCAGGGTTTCGGTCGGCTCGCCTTCCACGCCGCCTCGACCAGCAGCTGGGCTGCTTCGGTGCGTTTGCGGGCGAGGGCGAGGTCGCTGAGGTTCGCGCGGGCGGCGTCGCCGGTGAAGCGGGCTGAGGTGCGGGCGGCGAGGGCGAGGCGGGCGGGGGTGAGGGCGGCGCCGGCGCGGCCGGACTGGAGCAGGGCGCGGGCGAAGGGTTCGGCAACGTCGAGCAGTTGCGGACTGTCGGTGCCGTAGATGCGGGACGTGGCGGCGATGCGGGTGGCGAACAGGCGAGCGCCTTCGTCCTTGCCCTGCATCGTCAGGTTGGCGGCGAGCGCGCGCAAGGCTTCGGTGCGATATTCGCCTTCCCAAGGAATCATGTCGTTGCCCTCGATCTTCGCGAGCAGCAGGCGGCGGATCGGTTCGGCTTGCGCGGCGCGGTTCTGGCGTTCGAGCAGGTGGGCGAGGCGGGCGCGGGCATAGACATTGGGGTCGTCGAAGCTGGCTGCGATGTTCATCTTTTCGTCGCTTTCGCCGATGCTGACCGCCTCGCGCGCGTGCGCTTCCGCGTCCGACAGTGCGCCCGACGCCTCCAGCGCCTGCGCGCGGGCGAGCAGGTAGAACATGCGTCGCGATCGGCTGATCTCGTCCCCCGCGGCGCGCACGCGGGCGATGCCATCGGCGGTGAAGGTCAGTGCGTCGGTGACCAGTCCGCGCGCGAGCAGGGTGCGGGTGATCCCTTCAAACGCCTCCCGCGCGTCGTCGGGCTCGTAATTATTGTAGCGCAGCGACAGGGCCCAGATGCGGCGATAGAGCAACTCGGCCTCTGCCATCCGGTTCTGCCCTTCGACCGATGCGGCGAGTTCGAGGACATACATCAGCGCGCCGTTGGACTCCGGACCCCAGCGCTTTTCCGCCAGCGCGAGCAGGTCGATCAGGATCGGTTCGGCCCGCGCGGGCTCTCCGGTTTCGATATAGAGATTGGCGAGCACCGATCCGGCGCTCTGCATGGCGTGATCGTCGATCTTCAGCGTGCGGCGGTAGACCGGCCAGACGCGTTCATAGATCGCAATGGTGGCGGCGTTGCCGCTGCCGGTCTGGCCCGCGACTTCGATCAGCCGGTCGGCGGCGCGGCGGGAGAGGGGCGCGCCTTGGGTGTCGCCCACCAGTTGCTGCACGGCGCGGATGCCGGAATCGACCTCTCCCATCGCGAACATCAAGGCGAGTTCGGCGTCGGCGGGCGGGGTGCCGGGCTTGCGCGCCTTGGCAAAGGCGGCGCGGGCGCCGGCGAAGTCTCCGGCGGTGCGCAGGATCACGCCCTGCACGCGGTAGAGGTCGCGGACCGGATCGGGCGCGCGGGCGGCGGGGCGGTCAAAGGCGGCGATGGCGAAGGCGACGAGGCGCGCGGCGCGGGGCTTGTCCTGCCCACCCCAGTTTTGAACGCTGACCGCGCGGCTCGCCATGTCCTTTGCGAAGGCGGTCTCGAATGCCGGGTCGGACGCGGCGAGGAAAGGGGCGATGAAGGCGGTGGCGCGGGTTTCCTCGCCGGCGAGGACGAGGCCGTAGGTCATGAAGAAGAGGTCGACGATATCGTCGGGCGCGATCGGTCCGGTCTCGGTGGTGCGCTCCGCCGCGCGCAGCAGGTTGAATGCGCTGGTCTGCCAAGCCCAGCGGGCGAAGGTCGCGAAATCGCGCGCCTTCATCGCGGCGGTGCGGGCTTCGAGCCAGCGCGAATAGACATCGAACTGGGTCATGCCCTGAAGTTGCGCGACGTCATCGGCGGGGGCGGCGAGCGCGAGCGCTTCGCGGACGAGCGGAGCGGCGTCGGCGCGGCGGCCGGCGAGGAGATGTTCGGTGGCGCGGATCAGCAGCGTGTCGGCGCGCGCCTGATCCTCGGGCTGGAGAGGAGGAGGCTGCGCGGGCGCTGCCTCCTGCGCAAATGCGGGCGTGGCGAGCAGCAGGCCGAGGGCCAGAACGATAATGCGCATGGCGATCCTCCCGCGCGGGGTTGTGGCAGCGGGGGACGGGGGCGGCAATGGTCGAAATCTGGCGGGGTTGGGGTGTTTTAATCCTCCCCCGCAAGGGGGAGGGTTATTCGGGGTCAAATCGCCATTCCCGCTGCCCAGCCGCTCGACCAGGCCCATTGGAAATTATAGCCGCCGAGCCAGCCGGTGACGTCGACCGCTTCGCCGATGGCGTAGAGGCCGGGGGCGGTGCGGGCTTCCATCGTTTGCGAGGAGAGGTCGGCGGTGCTGATGCCGCCGATCGTGACTTCGGCCTTGGCATAGCCTTCGGTGCCGTTGGGGTGGAAGGTCCAGGCGGCGAGCTGGCGTTCCACTTCGGAAAGGCGTTTGTCGGCGGCGTTGTGGAGTTCGGCGTCGAGGCCCAGTTGATCGGCGAGCGTGTCGGCAAGGCGGTTGGGGAGGGCATCGCCGAGCAGCTTGCGCAGCGTCGTGCGCGGCGCGGCGCGTTTCGCCTCGGTCAGCCAGCCGGGTGCGCGGTCGGGCAGGAAGTCGATCTCGACCGGCTGGCCATGCCGCCAATAGGAGCTGATCTGGAGGATCGCGGGGCCGGACAGGCCGCGATGGGTAAACAGGGCGGCCTCGCGGAAGCTGGTCTTGCCGGCGCGGGCGGCGACCGGGGCGGCGACGCCCGACAGTTCGCGAAACAGCACTTCGTCGCCGCCGAGCGTGAGCGGGACGAGCGCGGGGCGCGGCTCGACCACCTTGAGACCGAACTTGCGCGCGAGGCCATAGGCGAAGTCGGTTGCGCCCATCTTTGGGATCGACGGGCCGCCGGTGGCGATGACGAGCGCGGGGGCGGTGGCGGAGCGCTCGCCCCAGGTTACCGTGTTGCGGCCATCGGCGTGGGTCACGTCGCGGATGGCGTGGCCGAGGGCGATTTCGACGCTGCCTTTCTCGCATTCGTCCAAAAGCATCGCGACGATCTGCTTCGCGCTGCCGTCGCAAAAGAGCTGGCCGAGCGTCTTTTCGTGCCAGGCGATCCCGTGCCGGTCGACCAGTTCGATAAAGTCATGCTGGGTATAGCGGCGCAGCGCCGACTTGGCGAAATGCGGGTTGGCGGAGAGGTAGCGGTCGGGGGCGATGCCGAGATTGGTGAAGTTGCAGCGCCCGCCGCCGGAAATCAGGATCTTTTTGCCCACCTGATCGGCATGGTCGATCAGCAGCACGCGGCGGCCACGCTGGCCCGCGGTGAGCGCGCACATCAGGCCGGCGGCACCTGCGCCGAGGATGATGGCGTCGTGGGAGGAGGGGGTGGACAGGGCGGGCGCTTTCCAACGTTTTTCACCCCGGCCCTGTGCCGGGGTCCACCGGGCGGCAGGCGCGAAGCGAGAGGCTCAGGCGCCGGATGTGCGGCACAGTGGACCCCGGCACAAGGCCGGGGTGACGATTGGAGATTGGGAGAGCGGAAGCGCTAGCGCAGCTTCGCGATCGACAGGCCGTCTTCCTTGGCGCGGTCCCTGACCGATTCCTCGCTGCGGGTCAGCGCCTTTGCTATCGCTTTCAGCGCCATGCCCTTTTTAGCGAGCGTGTGCAGCTTCCGGATTTCGTCCTGCCGCCAGGGCTGGCGGTGGCGTTCGAACTTGCCCTCGGCCATCAGGCGTAGGGCGGCTGATGGCGGCCCGTCGCCGACTGGGTGAAGATTTCGCAGCCGGTCTCGGTAATGCCGATCGAATGTTCGAACTGGGCCGAGAGCGAACGGTCGCGGGTGACCGCCGTCCAGCCATCGTCGAGCAGCTTCACATCGGGGCGACCGATGTTGATCATCGGTTCGATAGTGAAGAACATGCCGGGCTTGAGCTCCGGCCCGGTGCCGGGGCGGCCGACATGGACGACTTCGGGGGCGTCGTGGAAGACGCGGCCAAGGCCGTGGCCACAGAAATCGCGGACGACGCCGTAGCGGTGCTTTTCGGCGTGGCGCTGAATTGCGTGGCCGATATCGCCCATGGTGTTGCCGGGCTTGGCCATTTCGATGCCGATCATCAGGCATTCATAGGTGACGTCGACCAGCCGCTTTGCCTTCAACGGCACATCGCCGACCAGATACATGCGGCTGGTGTCGCCATGCCAGCCGTCGAGCAGGGGCGTCACGTCGATATTGACGATATCGCCGTCCTTCAGCGCCTTGTTGCCCGGAATTCCGTGGCACACGACATGGTTGATGCTGATGCAGCAGCTGTGCGTATAGCCGCGATAGCCGAGCGTCGCGGGGACCGCGCCGCCATCCAGCGTCATGCGGCGGACGATATCGTCCAGCTCCGCCGTGGTCACGCCGGGCACGACGTGCGGGACGAGCGCGTCGAGAATCTCGGCGGCGAGCTTGCCCGCAGCGCGCATCCCGGCGAAGCCGTCGGGCCCGTAAAGTTTGATCGCCCCATCGCGGGCGAAGTTCGTGTCGGCGGTTACGGCAACATATTCAGTCATGCGCGCCATATAGGGCCTTAAGGGTAACTTTGCGAGGTGAGATAGTTCGTCTAGGTGGATCCAGCTGCGCTGGATCGCGGCACCGGCCCGCTCCCCCACCCGGCCACCCATAGGATACTGGCGTTGGGTGGCCGGCTGGGAGAGCGGGCCGGTGCCGCCCCCGGTTCAGCCTGCTGAACCGAAGGACAATCATGAGCGAGCGCATCTGGACCGCCGGGCTGGTCATCATCGGGGACGAGATCCTGTCGGGTCGCACCCAGGACAAGAATGTCGCGCAGATCGCGATCTGGCTGAATGTGCAGGGTATCCGCCTGTCCGAAGTGCGCGTGGTGCCCGATGTGCAGGAGCGCATTGTCGCGGCGGTGGATGCGATCCGCACCGGCTATGACTATTGCTTTACGACCGGCGGCATCGGGCCGACGCATGATGACATCACCGTCGATGCGATCGCGGCGGCGCTGGGCGTGCCGGTGGTCATCCACCCGGAGGCGCGCGCGACGCTGGAGCGCTATTACGAAACGCGCGGCGGGCTGACCGAGGCGCGGCTGCGCATGGCGCGGGTGCCGGAGGGGGCGGACCTGATCCCCAATCGCATGTCGGGCGCGCCGGGCATCCGGGTCGGCAATATCTTCATCATGGCCGGGGTGCCGCACATCACCGCGGGCATGCTCGACGCGCTGACGGGCACGCTGGAGGGCGGCAAGCCGGTGGTCAGCGGGACGATCGGATGCTGGGTGGCGGAGAGCGAGGTCGCCGATGTGCTGCGCGCGACCGAAAAGGCGCATGAAGGCGTGGCAATCGGCAGCTACCCGTTCTTCCGCGAGGGGCGGGTGGGGGCGAATTTCGTCGTGCGCGCCACGGAGATGGCGGCGGTTGAGGCGTGCCTGGCCGACCTCACGGCGCAGCTGGAGGCGAGCGGGCGCGACGTGACGCAGGGCGGGATCTGATCCTGTCATGGCGGTGTGGGAACCGACTCGCGCCGCAGCGTTGGCACGTGCCGAAGCGTTCGCGCCGAAGATGGGCAGCGCCTATGCCGCGCGGCGCAATTTCGACACGGGGTCGCAGCCGGATACGGTGTCGGCACTGTCCCCCTGGGTGCGCCGCCGCCTGATCAGCGAGCGCGAATTGATCCAGATGGCGACCGCCGGGCACGGACCCGACGCCGCCAAGTTTGTCAGCGAAGTCCTGTGGCGCGGCTATTTCAAGGGCTGGCTGGAGCAGCGGCCGGAGATTTGGGAGCGCTATGGCGCCGGACTGGATGCGGCGCGCGCTGCGGTGGCGCAGGATGCGGCGCTGGCAGAGTGGCTGGCCGCGGCGGTGAAGGGGCGGACCGGCATCGATTGTTTCGATGCGTGGGTCGCGCAGCTGCATGCCGAGGGCTGGCTGCACAACCACGCGCGCATGTGGTTTGCGAGCATCTGGATCTTCACCCTGCGGCTGCCATGGCAGCTAGGGGCGGACCTGTTCCTGCGCGAACTGGTCGATGGCGATGCAGCGTCGAACACGCTGTCGTGGCGCTGGGTCGCGGGGCTGCATACGCGGGGGAAGCATTATCTGGCGCGGGCGGAGAATATCCGGCGCTACACCGAAGGCCGGTTCGACCCGCATGGGCTGGATGAGGAAGCGGAGCCGCTTCCGTTCGACGGCGACGCCCCGATGACCCCGCCTGCGCGCGGCGATGCGGTGCCGGGCGGCCGCTATGCGCTGGTGATCCATGCCGACGATACCGGCTTCGACGCGCTGGACCTGCCGCCACCCGCGCGGGTGATCGGGGTGACCGCGCATGGGCTGGCGGGGGCGAGTGGCGCCGCGTGCGGCTTTGCCGAGGGGGCGGTGGCGGATGCGGCGGCGCGGGCGGGCGCGGCCTATGGCTGTCCCGTCGAGCTGGTTGCGGACTGGCCGGAGCCGGGCGATCTGGCGCTGGTGGCGCCGTGGCTGACGGTCGGACCGCTGCGCGACAGCCTGCCCGACGGCTATCCGCTGGCGCAGCTGCGCAACCCCTATGACGCGGCATTGTGGCCGCTTGCGACGGCGGGGTTCTTCAAGGTGAAGAGCCGCGCGGCGGCTGCGCTGGCTCCGTTGGGTATCGTCATTCCGGACCTGTAAAACCCGGAACACGCGAAATCGCGGCTCGACTCTGCAGACTGTGCTGGTAGCTTCATACACATTCGGTCAATCGAGGGGATCGCCATGACAGTGAAACGATGGATGACCGCGCTTGCGCTGGCCGGGGCGGCGCTGCCGCTGGGGCTGGCGGCGAGCCCGGCGGCGGCGCAGAGCGCGCCCGCGAAGCTCAAGGTCGAGATGCAATATTACACGCTGCCCAACGGGCTTCGCGTGGTGCTGGCGAAGGATACGCTGAGCCCGACGGTGACGGTCGGCGTCTATTACGGCATCGGGTTCCGCATCGAACCGCGCGAGCGCACCGGCTTTGCGCATCTGTTCGAACATCTGCTGTTCCAGGGATCGAAGAACGCGCCCAAGGGCGTGCATATCAGCACGATCAGCAATGCCGGCGGCATCCTGAATGGATCGACCCGCTACGACTTCACCAACTATTTCGAGGTCGTGCCGTCGAACGCGCTGGAGCGGATGCTGTGGCTGGAGGCGGATCGCATGTCCGCGCCGGTGATCAATGACGAGGTGCTGAAGAACCAGCAGGGCGTCGTCGGCAACGAGGTCAAGGTCAACGTCCTCAACCAGCCGTACAGCACCTGGCCGTGGATCGACCTTCCGATGCTGGCGAATACCAACTGGTATAACAGCCACAATTTCTACGGCGAGCTGAAGGAGATTGAGGCGGCGACGGTCGAGGATGCCAAGCAGTTCTTCGACAGCTTCTACAAGCCGTCCAACGCCGTGCTCGTGGTGGCGGGCGACATCGATTATGCCGCGACCAAGGCGATGGTCGAGAAATATTATGGCTGGATGCCCAAGGCGCCGCCGGTCACGCTGCCCGACATCAGCGAACCGCGCCAGACGGAGGAGAAATTCCGCGCGCGCACCGACAAGCTCGCCCCCAAGCCCGGCTGGGCGGCGGGCTATCATGTCCCCGCACGCGGCACGCCAGAATGGTTCGCCATGGGCCTGATCGACCAGATGCTGGTCAAGGGCAATGACAGCCGCCTGTATCGCAAGCTGGTCGCCGAGACGGGGATTGCGGGCGAGGTGGGCGGGGGCATCAACTTCCCGCTGGGCAACATGTTCAACTATCAGGGGCCGATGCTGTGGAGCTTTAACTTCACGCATGACGCCAATCGCAGCCGCGACGAGATCAAGGCGGCGGTGGATGCGGTGATCGAGGAGCTGCGCACCAAGAAGGTGACTCCTGAGGAGCTGGCGCGGGCGCGGACCAAGATGCGCTCCTCGCTCTACTCGACAATCGACGGGACCGGGCGGATCGGCCTCATTGACCTGCTCGCCGTCTATGCGCTGTTCGACAATGACCCGAACAAGGTCACCAGAAGACGGCGCAGGACTATCTGCGCCCGACCAACCGGTCGATCTATGTCATCGATCCCGGCGCGGCCCAGCCAGCCGCGCCCGCCGCTCAGCAAGGAGGCAAGTGAGATGCGCCGCATGATCGCCAGCCTGACGGCTGCCGCCCTGCTCGCCGCGCCGATGGGCGTTGCCGCGCAGGAGCTTCCCTCGACCCCGCCGCCGATCCCCGCGCCCAAGCCGTTCAAGGTGCCGGCGAGCGAAACCTATGTCCTGGCCAACGGGATGAAGGTGACGCTGATCCCCTATGGCGTCGTGCCCAAGGCGGTGGTGTCGCTGCAGACCTATACCGGATCGATCAACGAGGGGCCGGACACCTGGCTCGCGGGCCTGACGCTCGACATGATGCGCGAAGGAGCGGCGGGGATGACCGCCGCGCAGATCGCGCAAAAGGCCGCCGAGATGGGCGGCGGGATCGGGACCGGGTCGGGCCCGACCTCATCGGGCGTGTCGATCAATGTCCTGTCGGAGCGCACGGTGGACGCAATCGGACTGGTTGCCGATGTCGCGCAGCGGCCGAGCTTTCCCGAGACCGAGCTGGCGCGGGTCAAGGCGAACTGGAACCGCCGCCTTGCCATCGGGCTGACCCAGCCGGGCGTGCTGGCCAATGCGGCGGTGACGCGGGCCTATTATGGCACCGACCACCCCTATGGCCGCGTGCTGCCGACCCCGGCACAGTTCAACGCCTATGACGCGGCCAAGCTGAAGGCATGGCATGCCGCGAATTTCGGGGCGAAGCGGTCGCACCTCTACATCGCCGGGCGCTTCGACGCGGCGGCGGTGAAGGCGGCGGTGGAGAAGGCGTTCGGCGGCTGGGCCGCAGGGCCGGAGCGGGCGCTGATCCCGGTCAATCCGAAGGTCGGGCCGCAAGTGCTGCTGGTCGACCGTCCGGGCGCGCCGCAATCGACGATCAACCTGGTCTTCCCCGCGCCTGATGCCGGGACGCCGGGCGATATCCCGACGCGGGTAATGAATGCGCTGCTGGGCGGATCGTTCAGCTCGCGTATCACGCGCAATATCCGCGAGAATAAGGGCTATACCTATTCGCCCGGGTCGGGGGTCGGGCTGCTGCCGACCAACGCGCTGTGGACGTTCAACGCCGATGTGACGACGACCGCTACGGGTGCGTCGCTGACCGAGGTGTTCAAGGAAATCCGCGCGCTGCAGACGACCCCGCCGGGCGACGAGGAAGCGAACGGGATGCGGCAATATATGGCCGGGCTGTTCGCGATCCAGAATTCGACGCCGGGCGCCTTGGTCAACACGCTGGCGACGCGCGACGCGCTGGGCCTGCCGCGCGACTGGCTGGACAAGTATGTCCCTTCGACGCTGGGTGTGACCAATGCGCAGATCAGCGAAGCGGCAAAGCGTTTGCCACTCGACAAGTTGACCCTGGTCGTTGTCGGCGACCTGAAGGTCGTCACGCCGCAGCTTCAGGCTTTGCCGGAACTAAAGGACATCGAATTCCAGACGGTGACCGTTCCCTGAACAAATGTTCAGGTCACTGGGCAACTAGTCACGGGGGCGGCGCAAGTCGTCCCCGTTTTCGTTGGAGTAAAGCGGAATCGTCAACTGGGCGATGGCGGGTAACAACTCACCGCAATTTTGAGCCGTGGTTGCGACGAATCGCGGGTTCCACTTGTTGACCCACCGTTATGACCCACACAGCACATCATGCGCGACCCGCGCTTCGCCGAGCAGTGGCGCTGCTTTTCGCCGCCGCCGCTCTCCCCGCAACCGCGCTGGCACAGGAGACGGTGACCCCGCCGACGGTGCTGGTGCCGACCGCGCCGGCTCCTGCCCCGGTACCACAGCCGGTCACGCCGCCGCCGGTTCAGGTGCCGACCGCGCAGACCCCGCCCTCAGGCGCGGCAAGCGTGCCCGTCGCACCCGGCGTGCTCGAACAGGCCGAGCAGGAGGATCGCGAGCGTGCGGCTGCCCGGCGTGCTGAAGCGCGTGCTGAGCGCCCGACCCGGGCGGTGGAGACGCCGCAGCGTGCAGAGCCCGCAGCCGAACCGGTCGCTGCGGCGCCAGCCGCTGCACCGGAGATCAGCGCTGCCCCGGTAGCGCCGGTTGCGCAGGCCGTGCCTCCGACCGCCGATCCTGTCACCGAAACTGCACCCGCGCCGGTCGAGACCGCGCCCGGTGAGGGCGGGACCATGTGGCTGATCCTCGCTGCTCTGGGTGGCGTTGCTGCATTGGTTGCGGGCGCAATGCTGCTGCGTCGCCGCCGCGCGGATGAGCCCTATATCGCGGAAGAGGTCGCGGTTGCCGCGCCGGTCGAGCCGGTGCGTGAGCCGGTCACCGAGCGCTCAAGCCCCAATCGCGTGGTCGAGCGCCCGGTCGCTGATCCGGTCGCCGCCGCTCCGGCGTTTATCGCACCGCGTCATGAGCCCGAGCTGGGCGAGCGGATCGCGCCCAAGCGGGATGTGGCCAAGCCGGCGCTGGAGCGTGCCGAACTGAGCGACGCCGATCCGGCGGACGTTGCCGCAATTCTCGGTGGTGCCAAGCCGACCGGCGAGCGCCCGCAGCTGGAACTGGCGATGCGCCCGATTCGCGCAGGGATGAGCCGTCGCGGTGCGACGGTCGGGTTCGAACTGACCGTCGCCAATGCGGGCGGCGCTCCGGCCGAGGACGTGCGGATCGCCGCGTTCATGCTGGGCGAGCACAGCGCGCAGTCGAGCGAGATTGAGCGGATGCTGACGAACCCGCCAACGGAGTCGCGGATCGACGCCGAGACGATCGCGCCGGGTGACGGCACGACCCTCGAAGCCATGCTGACCATGTCGCGCGACGCCGTCGACGCAATCGCGGGCGACGATGACAGCTTCACGCCAGTGCTGGTCGCCGATGCCCGCTATCGCCTGCCCGATGGGCGCGAAGGGCGCACCGCCGCCGCGTTCCGCATCGGGCGCAGCAATGGCGGCACGCAGCTGGAGCCGATCGCAATCCAGAACGATCCGTCCATGTATGCCGATATCGAGGCCGAACTGGTCGGCGTTCCGGCCAAGATCTGACGCCGTAACCACAGGCTCGCCCCGGATTGCGCCGGGGCGGGTCGCTTTTCAGGCGGGGCTGCGCATTTTTTGGTGCGCGGGCCCGCCTTCTCCATGCTAGGCGCGGCGGGTGACTGCGACGACCCTCCGCGCGACCACTGCGCTGACCATGATCCTGGTGCTGATGAGCCCGGCCGCTGCCCAAAATGGCCAGCGGCCGACGGTGATCACGCCGCCGATCGGCAATTTCGACATCAACCCCAACCCCACGCCCCGCGCGACGCCCACGCCGACCCCGGCGCCCGCGCCGCAGCCGACGGTCACGCCGGTGCCGATCCCGCCGCGCGCGACCCCGTCGCCGCGTCCGACCACGGTTCAGCCTGCCGCCCGGCCGACATCGGAAGCAACGGCTCAACCGACGCCACAGCCGAGCCCGACGCGGTTCGGACCGTCCGACTTCACACCGGTGGCGACGCCGCAGGCGGGCACGGTTCCGGTGGAAGCGGGCCCGACTCCGGTGGCGGATGCGGGCAGTGACACGCTGCCGGTCTGGCTATGGCCTGCGCTGGCTGCGGCGGCTGCACTGGTCGTGGGACTTGGCGCTGGCCTGGCGATCGCCGGGCGACGCCGCCGTCGTCGTGAAGACGACGCGGAGGCCGAGATCGCCGAGACGCCGGTGATCGCGTCGCCGCCCACGCCTGGCCCGCCGGCACGCGCCGGGGTGGTCAATCCGCCCGCTCCGCCGCGTCCCGCGCCGCAACCGGCTTCGCCTGCGTCCGCCGCCCCGCAGCCCGCTGCCGCCGGAGCAGTCGCGCCGGTGCCGCCGCCGCCGGGACCGCTGGTAACCGAGATTCGTCCCCTGCGCGCCGCGATCCGCGACGGCGTGGTGAGCATCGATTTCGAGCTCTATATTCAGAATCGCGGCCCGGAATCGGCGGAAAATGTCCGCGCGGTGCTCGGCCTGTTCGCCGCCAATCCCGATCAGGACGCACAGATCGCGGCGTTCCACGGCGCGGCGCGGATGGCGCCGGGGTCGGAGCCGTTCAGCATCGCGCCCGGCGGCATCCACATGCTCAAGGGGCAGGTGACGCAGGCGGGCGAGCAGATGCGCGTGGTCAATGTTCAGGGCAAGCCGATGTTCGTGCCGATCCTGCCGGTCGCACTCAAATGGTATGCCGGCTTGTCGATCCGCACGCTGCGCGATTCGTTCATGGTCGGGACCGTGCCCGCGCAGGGCAGCGACCGGCTGGGGCCGCTGTGGGTCGAGCGTGCGGCCGAGGGATTCGGGCGGCTGGCGGCGAAGCGGTACGTGCCGAAGGATGCTGGCGGAACCTAACGCAGGGCCAGCACCAGCAGGACGAGGATCGCTGCGCCACCAATCAGCAGCACCGCCATCATCCTGCTGAGATTGCCAAGGCCGCGCCATGAAATCGCTTCGTCGAGCAGCGGGCTGTCCGGCGTGATCGTCGCCGGATCGACACCGGTTTCGTGGGTCAGGGCGGCGGCGAACCGGTCCCATGTGTCGGGGGCGAGCGCGACGTCAGCGGGGAGGCTGTTCTGCAGCGAGCGGAAGACGTCGCCCGCCGTCTGCCAGGTCGGCGCATCCGCATAGTCGAGCGTGACGCCGAACGTCATCTCGATCTCGTCGATTGCGGCGATTTCATCGCCATCGCCGCCGAGGCCGACGCTGGCGGGTTTGTTCTGATCCATCGGCGGGTAGGGCTAACAACTGGCGGGTGCGCCGCCAAGCAAGGGTGTGGCTCAATTCCTCCCCTAGGCAGCAGGGGAGGGGGACCGCTCGCGTAGCGAGTGCTGGAGGGGCGGCCGCGAAGACGGCCGTGACCAGCTCGGCAAAATTCCGCCCTCTGCGGGGCGGCCCCTCCGTCAGCGCTTCGCGCCGCCACCTCCCCAGCGAGCTGGGGGAGGAATTTCGTTACCGTTGCCCGCACCCCAACGAAAAGGGGCGGCCCGTTGCCGGACCGCCCCCTTCATAAGCTGCTGGTGCAGCCGCGAGATTACTTGATCTCGACGGTCGCGCCGGCTTCTTCGAGCTGCTTCTTGAGCTTCTCGGCTTCGTCCTTCGACACGCCTTCCTTGACGGCCTTCGGCGCGCCCTCGACGAGGGCCTTCGCTTCGGTCAGGCCGAGCGCGGTGATGGCGCGGACTTCCTTAATGACGTTGATCTTCTTGCCACCGTCGCCGGTGAGGATCACGTCGAACTCGGTCTGCTCTTCAGCAGCCGGGGCAGCGGCGCCACCGGCGCCACCGGCAGCGGCAACCGCGACAGGAGCAGCGGCGCTGACGCCCCACTTCTCTTCGAGGAGCTTCGAGAGCTCAGCGGCTTCGAGGACGGTCAGTTCCGACAGCTGGTCAACAAGAGCGTTCAGGTCAGCCATTTGATATTCCCTTCAAAAATTCAGATTGGTTCGAAAAATCGCAAATGAACGTCGGCTCAGGCCGCGTCCTTCTCCGCATAGGCATTGAACACGCGGGCGAGCTGCGCCGCGGGTGCCTGGGTGATCGACGCGAGCTTGGCTGCCGGTGCCTGAAGCAGGCCGACAATCTTGCCGCGCAGTTCGTCGAGCGAAGGCAGCGATGCGAGTGCCTTCACGCCTTCTGCGTCGAGCAGCATGCTTCCCATTGCGCCGCCGACGATTTCGAGCTTGTCGTTCGTCTTGGCGAAATCCGACACCACCTTGGCGGCGGCGACCGGATCGGTCGAATAGGAAAGCGCCGTCGGACCCGTCAGCAGGTCCGCGAGCACCGCATAATCGGTGCCCTCGATCGCGATCTTGGCAAGGCGGTTCTTTGCGACCTTGTAGCTCGCTCCGGCTGCACGCGCCTTGTTACGGAGGTCCGTCGACTGCTTGACGGTCATCCCGAGGTTGCGGGTGACGACCACCACTGCGACCTCGTTGAAGGTGCTGTTCAGCTCGGCAACGGCCTGGGTCTTCTGAGAACGATCCATGCCTGTCTCCTCACTATGCCCCGGTCGAAACCGGGGCGGTTACGCCAGAAACCGGGCGGCTGCCCGGTTCCCATTGTCCGTGGGGGCATGATCGTCAGGGCCGGAAGGGTCCGGCGGGCTGACCCGGACGCCCCGCGATGAGGATGCGGCCGGTGAAAAATCTCTGTCCCCGTCTTGGCGGGAAATTAAGTGCGGCCAAATGCCGCACACCCACTGTCTCGGACGGAACGCGCACGAGTTACCCCGTGACGCGAAGGCGCGCTCATAGCGGGTGGGGGACAGGAGTCAAGGGCGGGGGGAGGGGCGTTCCTCCCCTGTGCTTGCTCAGGGGAGGAATTAGGATGCCTTACTCAGCCGGGGCGGTCTGGTTGCCCGAGCTGTCGCCGCGCTGGACGCGGGCAGTCATGCCGACGGCTTCGGCGTCGTCCTGGATCTGCGCTTCATCGGGCTGGGCCGATTCGGCGACGGGGGCCGGGGCGGTCGCATTTTCGGTCATCATCGGTGCGGCGTCGGTCACATTCTCATCGGCCGGCAGGTCCTCGGTCAGATCCATCGCATTGACCGCGTTTTCGGCGGGGGCGGTTTCTTCCGACGCGCCCGAGCAGGCGGCGAGCGCGGCTGCGGCGGCAAGGGCGGTGGCGAGCTGGAGCGTGCGGCGATAGTTCATGTCTGTCTCCCGGTGGTGTTCAGCGCGCGGACTGGGCCTGGGTGGCCGAGCGCGCCTCGATCTTCGATGCGAGCGTCTTGTCCCAATTATAGGGATCGCCGCGGAAGTTCATCGTGCCAGAGGCACTGCCATAGGCGGTCCAGTAGAGCAGATAGACCGCGACCTGCTTTTGCAGCGGCACGCGCGTGGTCTTGCCCCCGGCAAGGGTCTCGGCGACCTTTTCCGGCGTCCAGACCGGGTCGCCGGCGATCAGCAGATTGGCAAGATCGGCGGGGCGCTCGAGCCGGATGCAGCCATGGCTGGCGAGCCGGTCGAAGCGCGAAAATGTCCCCTTGGTCGGCGTGTCGTGGAGATAGACCGCGAAGGGGTTGTTGAAGTCGAATTTGAACTTGCCCAACGCCGAGTGCGACGGCTGTTGCTGCAAGCGGCGGTTGGCGCCGGTGCCGATGATCTTGAACCCGTTGCGGGCCAGATAGGCTTCGCCCTTGGGAAACAGTTCGCGCGCGGCGATGCCGGCGGGGACGTTCCAGGGCGGGTTGATGACGACCGAATGGATGTTGGACACCAGCATCGGCGTCTCGCCGCCGCCGGGCTTGCCGGTCACGCCGCGCATCGACATCACCGGGCGGTCGCCTTCGAATACCGCGACGCTGGCCGAGGCGATGTTCACCTGGACCCGGTCGGTCGGCATCGATTTGGGCATCCAGCGCCAGCGTTCCATGTTCGCCATGATCTGACGCACGCGCGCCTCGACCGGCACGTTGAGCGCGCCGAGCGTGCCTGTGGAAACGGTGCCGGTGGGGTTGAGGCCGTAGCGGCGCTGGGCGCGGATCACGGCCTCTTTCAGCTCGGCGTCGAACGTCGTGCCGAGCCGGGCGACGCCGTCATCCTCGACCGCGAGCCGGGCGCGCAGTGCGGCGACGCGCGGGCCGGTGGAACCGACGATCATGTCGGGGCCAGCGGGGATCGCGCTCCAGCCGCCCGCTGCCTCGATCAGGCGATAGCGGGCGAGGCCGGTGCGCAGCGTTTCATAGCCTTCGTACGGCGGGGCGAGGTCCGCGAGCCATTGGGCGAGGCGGTTCTCCGCCAGCGCCCGCGTAAATTCGGGGAGGGGATCCCAAGCGGCCGGGCGTAGCGCCCAATCCTGCTGGAAGTCGGCGGTGTCGAGTCGCCCGATGTGGATCGCGCGGGCATAATCGAGCGCGGCGCGGACGAGGCCGGTGTCGTCCGCGGGCAGCACCTCGGCCGCCTGCGTCGAATAGCGCAGGCCGTGCGCGATCCGGCCCTGCACGATGATGCGGCGCAGCTGCTCGGCCTGCGCCGGGGTCACCGTCGGAAGCGGGAGCGGTGTGGGGAGCGGCTGGACCTGAAGCGGCGTGCCGGTCGGCGTTGCGCTGGGGCTGGGCGACGGGGCAGCCGTTTGCGCCAGCACGGGCATGGCGGCTGCGAGCATCAGGGAGGCCGCGACCAGATGCGGCCCGGTTCGTGCGAACATCGAAAACTGCTTCCTTATCACCGGTGCATGCGATGATAGGGCGGGCGTCGGCGCTTGTCACCCGCCGACGCATGCCTGATCACATGCTTCTGTTCAGACCGACGCGTTCAGCTTGGTCCCGACGACGCCAATGACGATCAGCGCCATGAATGCAGCCTGGACCAGCGATACCTTGTCGCCGAACAGGATCACGCCGCCGATAATGACCCCGACCGCGCCGAGCCCGGTCCAGATCGCATAGGCGGTGCCCGCCGGAATGTCGCGCATCGCCAGCGCGAGCAGCGCCATGTTGAGGAAGCTGAGGACGATGGGCACGGCCGCCGCCTGCCAGGTGCCGGTCGTCGCGGCCCATTTGAGGCTCAGCGCCCAGATGATTTCGGTGACCACGGCAATGCCGAGGATGATCCACGCCATGCGGGAGTCTCCATGCGTGCGGGCTCGGGATAAGCGGGCGCGCAGGCCGGAAACCCGTAAGAGGCGGCGCGCCGTACCGGGCGGACCCGGTGTTCGGCGCGCGTCTTACCCCCAGGGGGGCGGGGGTCAAGCCCTGGCGAGGCGCACCAGCGCCTCGTCGAGCGCGGAGAGGAAGCGCGAGCGGTCCTGCTTGCCGAACGGGGAGGGGCCGCCGATCTGGTCGCCGCCAGCGCGCAGGTCCGCCATGATTGCCCGGGTGGCGATGGCCGCGCCGATCGAGCTGGTGGTGAAGGGCTTGCCCGTGGGGGAGAGGACCACCGCGCCCGCCTTGAGGCAGCGGTCGGCGAGCAGGATGTCCGCAGTGATCACGACCGTCTTTGGCCCGGCGCGTTCGGCGATCCAGTCGTCCGCCGCGTCGAAGCCGTCCGAGACGATCTCGCGCGCGATGAGGGGGTGATCGGGGATGCGGATGAAGCTGTTGGCGACAATCGTCACCGGCACTTCGCGTCGCCACGCGACCTTGTAGATCTCGTCCTTCACGGGGCAGGCGTCGGCGTCGACGAGGATGTGGAGGAGGGCGGCTGTCATGGCTTCTTCCTTAGCCCCTCCCCTGCAGGGGAGGGGTTGGGGGTGGGGCCTCAGGGTCTCACCGAGACCGCCGCGCCAAGAGGATAGGCCCCACCCCAACCCCTCCCCTGAAGGGGAGGGGCTTCATGGACCTATTTCTTCGGCGGTTTGCCGCGATGGGGCTTTGGCGAACGCGGCGGCTGGCCGGCACCCGGGCCGCCCGCAGGGCGGGCGCGGTGCATCGGGCGGCTGTGGTCGCGCGGCTTGCCGTGGCGCGGTTCGTGGTCGCCGCGCGTGCCCGGAGGGGGCGGGCCGTCGGCGCGCTCGATCAACACATCCTCGTCCGGTCCGGCCGATTTGGCGACTTCGCGCATGAAGCGGTCTGCGATTGCGCTCGGCACCTGGAAGCGGGTTTCCCCCGCACCGATGCGGATCGCGCCGATCTCGCTCTTCGTCACATGGCCGCGACGGCAGATCAGCGGCAGGATCCAGCGCGGATCGGCATTCTGGCGGCGGCCGACATTCATGCTGAACCAGACCGTGTCGTCAAAGCCGGGACGATGGACCGGCCCGCGCTGATCGGACGGTCCACGGTCGATCAGTTCCTCGGGCGCGGGCATCGATGCGCGGTGCGCGCGGACCAGAGCGGCGGCGATATCCTCCGCCGTCATCTTTTCCATCAGCTCGGCGGCGAGCGCGCGATCATCCTCGTCCGGCTCGACCGGGGCGGTGATCTTTTCGATCAGGCGGTCGCGGTCCTTGGCCTTGATATCCTCGACGCTGGGGACCGGCAGCCACTCGGCGTTGATCTTGGCCTGTTTGAGCGTCATTTCGACGCGGCGGCGGCGCGGATAGGGGACGATGAGCACGGCGGTGCCCTTCTTCCCCGCGCGCCCGGTGCGACCCGAACGGTGCTGCAACGCCTCGGCATCGCGGGGCAGTTCGACATGCACGACCAGGCTGAGCGTCGGCAAGTCGATGCCGCGCGCGGCGACGTCGGTAGCAACGCAGACGCGGGCGCGGCGGTCGCGCAGCGCTTGCAGCGCGTGGTTGCGCTCCGACTGGCTATGCTCGCCCGACAGCGCGACGGCGGAAAAGCCGCGCTCGACCAGATTGGCGTGAAGGTGGCGGACATTGTCGCGCGTCGCGCAGAACAGCATCGCCGTTTCCGCCTCGTGGAAGCGCAGCAGGTTGATCACGGCATGTTCGATGTCGGACGGCGCGACGGTGATCGCCTGATAGGCGATGTCGCCATGGCCGCGATCCTCGCCCACCGTCGAGATGCGGTGCGCGTCGCGCTGATAGCGCTTGGCGAGCGCGACGATCGGCTTGGCAAGCGTGGCGGAGAACAGGAAGGTGCGACGCTCGGTCGGGGTCGCATCGAGCAGCGCCTCCAGCTCCTCGCGAAAGCCCATGTCGAGCATTTCGTCCGCCTCGTCGAGCACCGCGACCTTGAGCGCGGAGAGATCAAGCGCGCCGCGTTCGAGATGATCGCGCAGGCGGCCCGGCGTGCCGACGACGATATGCGTCCCGTGCGACAGCGCGCGCCGTTCGCGCGACGCGTCCATGCCGCCGACACAGGTCGCGACCCGCGCGCCCGCTGCGGCATAGAGCCAGCCCAGTTCCTTGGCGACCTGAAGCGCCAGTTCGCGCGTCGGGGCGATCACCAGCGCGAGCGGGAGGCGCGGCGCGGGAAGCGCGCCGTCGACCAGCAGGTCTTCGGCCATGGCGAGGCCAAAGGCGACGGTCTTGCCCGACCCGGTTTGGGCCGAGACGAGCAGGTCGCGGCCGCGCGCGTCGTCCTGCGTCACTTGGGCCTGAACGGGGGTCAGCGCTTCGTAACCGCGCTGAGTCAGCGCCTCAGCGAGGCGGGTGGGGAGGTGCGAAAAGGGCATCAAGCTCACAAATTGCCGCGCGCCCCGCGGGCAGCGCGCTGGAATCGGTCGGGTCGCGGGGATTGGCGCGGCCCCTAGCGCATTTTTGCGGACTTGGCGAGGGGGCGGTTCTGCAGGCGCTGATTACGGAACCACCACGGTGTAGCGCACCATCTTTGCGTTCTTCTGCCCGCCGGCAAAGGGCTGGCCATAGCTGAATGCGATAGCATGGCGGCCCTGTGCGGTCGTGCGCAGGGTGAAGACCTGGGTTTCGGTCCCACCTGGCGTGCCGCCATCGCGGGTGACGGGTTCGCCGAGCTGCTCGATCCCGGCGACGGGGACAAGCGCCCAGCCATAGCCGGTGCCGAGTTGCGCCGGCAGGCGGACCTCGAACGTCGCGCCCAGCGGGACGGTGCGCGTGGCACCGTCCTCGCCTTGCGTCAGCACGACCGCTTCATCCGGAAGCGCCCCGCCCGCTGCGCAGGCGGGGGTGGCGAGCGCCAGCGCCAGCGGCGCGAGCAACCCGGGTGCCGGAAGCGACCAACGGGTGAAGCGGGTCATGCTGTGTTCCTTCCATCCTTAGCCGATTGGTCGCAGGACCAGCCGGTTCCGTTCGATCAGCCGGAGCAGATCCGGGTTCAGCACCAGATCCTGCCGGGCCGGGCGCACCCAAGCGGCGGCATAGCCGATGCTGTTTGCACCATATTTGATCCACATATAGCCATTCTCGCCCCAGCCGGTTCCCCAGGAGTTGCGGATCCGCCAGGCACCCTTGGCATCGTCCCAACCAACGATGACCACGCCGTGGTTAATCCAGCCTGTATCATTCTGGTTGAACACGCCCGCGGTATAGGCCTGGAACGCCGGGGTGACGCGCACGGCGACCGCCAGCGGACCATGGGTGACCAGCGCGGATTTGAGCTGGGCAACCGTCGGCACGGCTGCCTTGACCGTGACGAAGCCCCACGCCGCCGCCTTGTAGGTGCCTGTCGGGGCGGGCGTGCACACGCCATTGCTGGCGGTGTAGGGGGTCTGCGCTTCGCTCCGCACCTTGGTCCCGAGCATCCAGGTGAACACCGGATCCCACCAGCCGCCCGCGCAGCTGCCCGCGCCGGCGCACGACACGATATGCTGTTCGGAGGTGTCGATCACCGCATTGAAGCGCAGGCGATAGGTGCCTTCATAGGCGCCCATTGCGGTGAACGCCCAGCAACTGCCGCAGCCACCTTGGTTGCGGATCGCGGGCATCCTGCTTTCATAACTGCAACTCGCCGAACCGGCGGTGCAGGGCAGCGGGGCCAGCGTGAACTTCTTCGCGATCATGTACTTGCGGTCGAGGTCGAGCGCTTCGATCGCAAATTTGTTCTGGCTCACCATCTTGGCTTCCAGCTCGGCGGGCTGAGGAAGTTTGAGGCCGGTCAACTGCTCGATCGATCGATCCAGCGCGGTGGTGTAGCCGATGCTGAAGGTCCAGTTCTGCTGTACGGCGACCTGCCGCAACTGCGTGATCTGTGTCTTGATCTGCGGTGGCGCGTTGAGCAGGCGCTGGTTGTAGATCGGGGCTTCCTTGATCTGCGCGGCAAGTGGCGCTTTCTTGAGCGACGGCGTCTGCTGTGCGGCACCGGCGAAAAACGGCGTGGCGGCAATGGCGGCAAACGCAACGGCGCCTGCGATGATCGGGACGGCTTGCTTGAACGAGTTCATGTGGGACCTCCGAAACGGGGTTCACGCGAACGCAACAACTGGCTCTGGTCGGGACAAGGCTTGCGACTCCGGCCGCGAGCAAGCGCATAGTGCCAGCGCCGCCGGGGGGAGTCGAGGGCGAGAACGCACCAATTTCGTGTTCATCGCGATTTGCGCGCAACAAAAAACCCCGGGGTCGCCCCCGGGGTTCTTCATGTTCGCATGGGTTGCGAAGATTAGAGCGCCGAAACCTCGGCGACATCGACCTTCACGCCCGGGCCCATCGAGGACGAGACCGCGACCTTGCGCAGATACTTGCCCTTGGCGCCCGACGGCTTGGCCTTGATCACCGCATCGACCAGCGCGTCGAAGTTCGAACGCAGGTCGGCGGCCGAGAACGACGCCTTGCCGATGCCCGAATGGATGATGCCGGCCTTTTCGACGCGATATTCGACCTGGCCGCCCTTGGCAGCCTTGACCGCTTCGGCGACGTTCATGGTGACGGTGCCGAGCTTCGGGTTCGGCATCAGGCCCTTGGGGCCCAGCACCTTGCCGAGGCGGCCGACCAGACCCATCATGTCCGGCGTCGCGATGCAGCGATCGAACTCGATCTTGCCGCCCTGAACGATCTCGAGCAGGTCTTCGGCGCCGACGACGTCGGCACCCGCTTCGCGCGCTTCATCCGCCTTCGCGCCCTTGGCGAACACGCCGACGCGAACGGTCTTGCCGGTGCCGGCGGGCAGGGTGACGACGCCACGGACCATCTGGTCGGCGTGACGCGGATCGACGCCCAGGTTCAGCGCGACTTCGATGGTCTCGTCGAACTTGGCGGTCGCATTCTTCTGCGCCAGCGCGATGGCTTCATCGACGCCGTACAGCTTTTCGCGGTCGACGGTGCCAGCGAGGGCCTTCTGCTTCTTGGTCTGCTTAGCCATGGGTTCAGCCCTCCACCACTTCGAGGCCCATCGCGCGGGCAGAGCCTTCGATGATGCGCGTTGCGGCATCGAGATCGTTGGCGTTGAGATCCTTCATCTTCGCGGTCGCGATTTCGGCGAGCTGCGAACGCTTGATCTTGCCGGCCGAGATCTTGCCCGGCTCCTTCGAGCCCGACTTGAGGTTCGCGGCCTTCTTGATGAGGTAGGTTGCCGGCGGCTGCTTCGTTTCGAAGCTGAAGCTGCGGTCGGCGTAGACGGTGATGACGGTGGGGAGGGGGGTGCCCTTTTCCTGCTCGCCGGTCGCCGCGTTGAACGCCTTGCAGAACTCCATGATGTTGACGCCGCGCTGACCCAGCGCCGGACCGATCGGCGGCGAGGGGTTGGCGGAGCCCGCAGGCACCTGGAGCTTGATATAGCCCGTGATTTTCTTTGCCATGTGTCTCACTCTGTCGCTGGACGCGGCTTGTCGCCACGCCCGGTTCAAGTTTAGCGGTCCAGACGCCCCGGACGTGTCGTCCGGTGCTCCCGCAATTCCAACGGTAGCCGGTGGAAGCGCGCGCCCTTAGCGAGGAAACAGGTGGAAAGCAAGCCGCACGGCGTCAACGAGCCCCTTGCGGCCCCGCGGAAGCGTCGCTAAAGCGCGGCACCGCACAGGGGTGTAGCTCAGCTGGTTAGAGCGTCGGTCTCCAAAACCGAAGGCCCTCGGTTCGAATCCGAGCTCCCCTGCCACTTCTTCCGGGCGCACCCGGAGCCCTTGCAGAGGTTTCGCCCCGCATGTTCCGCGCGCTCTATAACTGGACGCTGAAGCTTGCCGCGCACCGGCACGCCGACCGCTATCTGGCCGCCGTTTCGTTTGCCGAATCGAGCATCTTCCCGATCCCGCCCGATGTGATGCTGATCCCGATGATGCTGGCGCAGCGCCAGCGGGCCTATTGGATCGCGACCATCTGTACCGTCGCGTCGGTGCTGGGCGGGATTGCGGGCTATGCGATCGGCTATTTCCTGTTCGACACGATCGGGCAGTGGATCATCGACCTGTATCACCTGGGCAGCAAGGTCGAGAGCGTCCGCGCGCTGTATGACGAATGGGGCGCGGTGGTCACGCTGACCGCGGGCATCACGCCGTTGCCGTTCAAGCTGATCACCATCGCCAACGGCTTTTTCCACTATAATTTCCCGCTGTTCGTGATCCTGGCGATCGTCGGACGGGGTTTCCGCTTCTACCTGCTCGCCTTCCTCGTCCATCGTTGGGGCGAGCCGGTGCAGGCATTTATCGAGGAGCGGCTGACCCTGCTCGGCTGGCTGGCGATGGTGCTGTTGATCGGCGGCTTTGGCGTCATCACGCTGATCTGAACGGGCGGGCGCTGGCGGGGTCCCAAGCCCCTTGCCCCCCTGTCGCACAGTCGCTAGATAGCGTCCCCAATCCGACATCGTGATGGGGTTCGCCGGGTTCCTTGCTGAAGGAGCCGGGCGGAGAAACCTGTTCCGAAGCCGGGCAAATTATTCGCGAGGCAAAAGTGGCGAAGACCAATCCGCTGGAATTCATGCGCCAGGTGCAGGCCGAGACCAAGAAGGTCGTATGGCCGACCCGCAAGGAAACCATCATGACCGCGGTCATGGTGTTCATCATGGCGACGCTGCTTGGCCTCTTCTTCTTTGGCGTCGACCGTCTGTTCGGCGCGATCGTGAACTTCCTCCTCGGCCTTGCGGGCTGAGCGGCCAGATAACGGGAAAATCCATGGCGGCGCGCTGGTACATCATTCACGCCTATTCGGGCTTTGAGAACAAGGTTCGGGACCAGATCCTGTCCGACGCGACGCGGCTTGGCCTCGATGCGCTGGTCGAATCGGTCGAGGTTCCGGTCGAGACGGTGACCGAAGTGCGCCGCGGCAAGAAGGTGCAGTCGGAGCGGAAGTTCTTCCCCGGCTATGTCCTTGCCAAGCTGGCGATGAACGACGACGTTTATCACCTGGTCAAGAATACGCCGAAGGTGACGGGCTTCCTGGGCAGCAGCGGCAAGCCGCAGCCGATCAGCGAAGCCGAGGCCGCGCGCATCCTGAACACCAAGGAAGAAGCCGCCGCCGCGCCCAAGCAGCAGATCAAGGTCGATTACGAGATCGGCGATTCGGTCAAGGTGCTGGACGGCCCGTTCGCGAGCTTCAACGGCGTGGTCGAGGAACTGGATTTCGACAAGTCGAAGGTCAAGGTCAGCGTGTCGATCTTTGGCCGCGCAACGCCGGTCGAGCTGGACTTCGATCAGGTGGAGCGGTCGAAGTAAGATTTTCGGATTTGGATTATGAGGAAGCCGGGGTGGCGACGCCCCGGCTTTTTTTCGTTTGGCGGCTGGCGTCTGAAACCAGGCCGATTGGCATCAGGGCGCTTTTGGCCAGAGGCTCCGCAACGCCGACCTTCGTCGAACAAGGCTTCGAAGTCGCCAAAACCTATAAGCGGTCATTCTCGGCGGCTTGAGCTCCGCCGATCGTGCATTCCGACGAGGCAAAAACTGTAGCGGTCCTGCAGGCTGGCTAACCACGCCGATCATCTCTGACCGGTGGGCCCCGCATCGCGCCATTCATCGTGCTGCAATGTAATGCATTACATTATTCGCACTCATTCGTGAGTCGGGCAATGTGCCCGAGTCGAAGCAACAAGGAGAACAAGCGTGAAAAATACGCTCACCATGCTCGGCGCAGCGGCGCTGGTTTGCGCGCTGCCAACTGCAGGCACCGCGACCGCCCACGCGTCCGGCGCAATGATCGATGGATTGGGCTTTGTCGACGGGCAGGCCGGAAAAGGAAACCGGGCCAGCCGTCAAACATCGCGTACAGGCAACCAGTCACAGCGCCAGACATCGCGTACAGGCAACCAGTCACAGCGCCAGACCACGCGAACGGGCAATACTGAAACACGCACCGAATCGCGCAACGACATTGCAAGTGATCGAACCGACGCCCGCAGCGACGTCGCCAGTGATCGGACAGATGCCCGCAGCGATTTCGCGCAAGACAATTGGCGCGGATATTATGCCGCGCGCCCGGTAGGCTATCGCGTCGCCGTGCTACCGGCGTCCTATACGCGCGTGGTAATTGCCGGCAGCCCCTATTTCTACCATTCCGGTATCTATTACACGAGCGTCGCTGAAGGATATGTCGTCGTTGCGGCGCCCGTCGGTGCCCGGATTGCAGTATTGCCTGCAGGCTATCGGGCGGTCGTGTGGCAGGGCTCGACCTATTATTACGTCAACGACACCTACTACACGCTCGACTCCGCAACGAACGCCTATGTCGTCGTGAGGAAGCCCGCCGGGATCGTTGTCGTGAAATAACCTATCGGAGCATTCGATCGACAATCCTAGTCGTCTGCTCCGGCTGGCCTTTTCGATATCCATCTCGAGCAACGCGCGAAGTCCGTCAGATGGAGTTGGGAGTGCAGATCGCCGCTGTACCGGCGGTCTGCGAAGCCTCGACGAAACTGGCGGGCTGCATTGCCGCGAAGATCCGGCACCTACGCCACGCGTGCGGCGTCTTGCATGCTGTCGCGGGTGGCGAGGGTGCGGGCTTCGGTGACGGGGAGGGGGCGGCCGAAATAATAGCCCTGGACCTTGGTGCAGCCGAGTGCCTGGATCAGGCGGTGTTCGTCCTCGGTCTCGACGCCTTCCGCCGTGGTGGCCATGCCCAGGCTCTGGGCGAGCGCGACGACGGCACGGATGATGGCGATCGCCTCTTTCTGGCCCTTGGACGCGCCCTGGACGAAGCTGCGGTCGATCTTGATCGAGCTGAAGCGGGTGCGGCTGAGATAGCCGAGCGAGGAATAGCCGGTGCCGAAATCGTCGAGGCTGAGGCGCACGCCCATGTCGAGGATTGCCTCCAGCGTCTGAACCGCGGCGGTGCCTTCGCGCATGAACACGCTTTCGGTGACTTCGAGTTCGAGGCGGCTGGGGTGGAGGCCGCTGTCCTTGAGCGCGCGGCCGACGAACGTGGCAAAGCCGGCATTGTGCAGCTGTTCGGGACTGACATTGACCGCGACGCGGATCGGGTCGTCCCACTTCGCCGCCTCGACACAGGCGGCGCGCAGCACCCATTCGCCAATCGGGGCGATCAGGCGCGCTTCTTCGGCGAGCGGCACGAATTTGGCGGGGGAGATCGGGCCAAGCTCAGGGTGCGTCCAGCGCAGCAGCGCTTCGAACCCCATCAGCGCGCCGGTGCCGGCCTGGACCACCGGCTGATAGAGCAGATGGAACTGGTCGTTTTCGAGCGCGGCGCGCAGGGCGATTTCGAGGACGCGGCGCTCCTCCGCCTCGACATGCAGCTGTGGCTCATAGGCGTGGAGCTGGCCGCCGCCAGCGTCCTTGGACCGGTAGAGTGCAAGGTCGGCCGAGCGGATCAGCATCTCCGCCGTGCGACCGTCGCGCGGGCCAAAGGCGAGACCGACGCTGGCGCCGATATAGAGGGTGTGGTTGTCGACGTCATAGGGCGCAGAGAGCACGTCGATGATCGTGCGGGCGAGCTGTTCGACCGCGACCGAATCATTGGCGTCGCGGACCACCACGGCGAATTCGTCGCCGCCCAGCCGCCCGATCATCTCGTTCAGGGTCATCAGCTGCTTGAGGCGTTCGGACACGCGCATCAGCAGCCGGTCGCCGACCGGGTGGCCGAGCGTGTCGTTGACCGCCTTGAACCGGTCGAGGTCGATCATCATGAAGGCGCAGCGCGCGCTCCACTTGTCCGCTTCGGCCATGGCGGTGGCGAGCGCTTCGTTGATCAGCAGGCGGTTGGGCAGGCCGGTGAGCGTGTCGTAACGCGCCATCTTGCTAATCTTGTTCGCGGATTCGCGCGCTTCGGTGACGTCGGAGCCGACGCCGCGAAAGCCGATAAAGCTGCCGTCTTCGCTGAAGCGCGGCGAGCCGGTGAGTTCCCACCAGCGCTCTTCGCCATCGACGATGACGGGGAGGAGGATGTCGCGGAACGGCTCACGCTTCTTGAGCGAAGCGGCGAGGTCGCGCAGGCCTTGCGCGAAATTGCCGCTTTCCCAGGCGGCACCGGCGAGCACCTGAAGGAAGGGCATGCCGTTGATCGCCTTGGGATCGACGCCGAGCGAGACGGCAAAGCGGGGGTTTGCACGGTGGACGCGGCGCTGGGAGTCGGTTTCCCACAGCCAGTCGGCACTTTGATCCTCGAACTCGCGCAGCAACAGGCTGACCGTATCGTCGCGTTCGGCGAGCGCAATCTCGCCCGCGCGGATCACGACCAGCGCCTTGCCGCGCGCGAAACAGGCGATGACGAGCAGCGAGGTGAAGAGCAGCGCCGCTGCACCGAGCGCGGGCGATTGGGTCAGCGCAAGCGCAGTCGCATTGGCGCTGCCGAGCACGACGAGGAAGCTGATCGTGGCGAGCGGGAGCGCGGCCATCGCGACCGACGAGGCGACCATCAGGATCGACAGCACGATCCACAGGCCATTGGCCGCTTGCGCATTGTCATAGGCGCCGAACAGCAGCGGCGCGATCGACCAGACTGCGCCGAGCGCGATGCCGTCCAGCACCGTGTCGCGCACGTCGCGCAGCGTGGCGGTGCGCTCGGTGCGGTGACGCACGGCGAGGCGGCGGAAGGCGACGGCGGTCCCGACCGCGGCGACGAGCGCGCCCCAGCTGGCAAGCTGCCACAGCGGAACCAGGCTGGCGTAATTGAGAAAGATCAGCGTCGCGCCGAGGACGTTGGCGGCGAGCATGAACAGGGCGAGCTGGCTGCCCGCATTCATCTGGGCGGCACGGATCGGGCCCCAGTCGGTGGTATCCGCCGGGTCATAAAGGCCGAGCAGCGCGCGCATGTCGATACGCGGCCGTGCGAACTGGGATGTGGTCTGGCTCGTCACCCGCGCAGATTACCGGGGTGGAAGTTAGCGATCGGTTAGAGATTGCGGGGCAGGGAAAATATTTCCGGCGGGTACAACCCTCAATCCTCCCCTAACCGAGGAGAATTGAGGGGGGCGCCTGCCTTATGCCGCGATGCTGTAGGGCTTGATCTCGCCGTTGAGATACTGGTTGCGCGCCTTGGCGCGGCTGAGCTTGCCCGAGCTGGTGCGCGGCAGGGTCCGCGGCGGGATCAGTTCGATCACGCAGTTCATGCCGGTGACCGCGCGGACGCGCTCGCGGATTTCCTCGCGCAGCTTCTGGCGCTCGCTGTCGTCGCTGGTCCGGCACTGGACGAGTACGGCGGGGGTTTCCTCACCGCCGGGCGTGGTGATCGCGAAGGCCGCGACGTCTCCCTGCTTGAAGGCGGGGAGCTGCTCGACCGCCCATTCGATGTCCTGCGGCCAGTGGTTGCGGCCATTGACGATGATCATGTCCTTGGCGCGACCCACGATGTAGATATAGCCTTCGGACAGATAGCCCATGTCGCCGGTGTCGAGCCAACCGTCCTTCATGCAGGCCGCCGTCGATTCGGGATCGCGGAAATAGCCGACCATGACGCTGGGGCCACGGCACCATACCTTGCCGATCGCGCGGTCGGGCAGCGGGGTGCCGTCCTCCTCGCGGATCTCGATCTCCATGTCCTTGACCGCCTTGCCGCAGTTGACGATCGCGCGGAAACGCTGGGGACGATCCCCGCCATTGACGCCGCCGGACAGCTGGGTTTCCTCGACCAGTTCGACCAGGATGCCCTCTCCCGGGGGCATGATCGAAACGGCGAGCGTCGCTTCGGCAAGGCCGTAGCTGGGCAGGAAGGCGCTGGCCTGGAAGCCGGCATCGGCAAAGGCGTCGACAAATGCCTGCATCACGTCGGGACGGATCATGTCCGCGCCATTGCCCGCGACGCGCCAGCGGCTGAGGTCGAACCGGTCCGACGCCTTGGTCTGGCTCGACATGCGGCGCGCGCAGATGTCGTAGCCGAAGGTCGGCGAATAGGAGAGGGTCGTCCCCTGATTCCGGCTGATGAGGTCGAGCCAGGCGAGCGGACGGCGGGCGAAATCCTCGGTCTTGAGATAGTCGGTCGAGACCTGATTGGCGACGACCGAGAGGAAGCAGCCGACCAGGCCCATATCGTGATACCAGGGCAGCCACGACACGCAGCGGTCGCTGTCTTCCAGCTTCATGCCGTGGCTGTGCGCCGACAGATTGTTGAGCAACGCATGGTGGGTGATCGCCACGCCATGCGGGAAGCGGGTCGAGCCGCTGCTGTACTGAAGATAGGCGATGTCGTCGGTGCTGGCGGTGGGCAGCTCCGTCTCGGGCGCTTCACGGGTGGCGAAGCTTTCCCAGTCGATGCCCTGAACGCCCTTGAGCCGCGCGGCTTCGCCAGCCATCGCCGAGAGCTCGGCCGGGTAGAACAGCATCGAGGGATCGCAGCTTTCGAGCTGGACCGAGAGCTGGTCGATATAATGCTGGCTGCCGCCGAAGCTGGTCGGCAGCGGCAGCGGCACCGGCCAGGCGCCGGCGTAGATGACGCCGAAGAAGAGCGAGGCGAAATCGGTGCCGGTTTCGGCGATCAGCGCGATCCGGTCCTGCGGCTTGACGCCAGCGGCGATCAGGCGGCGGGCCTGCGCCAGCGCGTCTTCACGCATCTCACGGAACGGATAGGGGCGCGTCAGCGTGCCACGCGCGTCGTGAAAATTCAGCCCGCGGCTGCCCTGCGCGGCATAGTCCAGCGCATCACCCAGCGTCGCGAAATCCGCGAGGCGTCGGGGAAGCGTGCAATCGGTGGGGGTGGGTGCCAGTGCCACGCCCGTGGTTTCGACCTGATCCTTGACGTCCAAAGCCATATCCTAAAATCCGTGCCCCCTGATCGTGTCAGGCCACCCGCCCGTCATCGACGATAGGCCCCACATCAGAAATGCGGGCGGCTCTGCTACGCACTGTCGTTCAAATTCGGTTGTCAGTGTGGCACAAACAAGGCGCATGCGCCCCACTCGCCGCCCTGTCCCACCTTTGGACCGCTCCGCGCTGGACCGGCTGGCGCTGCGCTATGTCGAGCGGTTTGCGACCACGCGGGGGAAACTGGCGGCCTATCTGACCCGCAAGATCCGCGAGCGCGGGTTCGATGGCACCCCGCCGGACCCGGCGGAAATCGCGGATCGCTTTGCCGAGCTCGGCTATGTCAACGACCGCCTCTATGCCGAGAGCAAGGCGGCGGCGATGGCGCGCCGGGGCCTGGGCGCGCGCCGGGTGGGGGAAGCGTTGCGCCACGCGGGCGTGCAGAGCGAGGATGCGGAGGCGGTCGCGCCACAGGTCGAAGCGCGGGCGGGGCAGAGCGCGATCGACTTTGCCCGGCGCAAGCGAATCGGCCCCTTTGCCGCCGAACCCGCGGATCGCGAGCGGATCGCCAAGCAGGTAGCAGCGATGGTGCGCGCGGGGCACGCCCCGGCGCTGGCCTGGCAACTGGCGCGGATGAATCCCGGCGACGACCCGGATTTCCTGCTCGACGATCGTTAACCACAAAGGATTCGCACCTTCGCGAAATGCTGTGTTAATATCGCCGGTCAGGGGGAAATAGTGTAATGCGAGCCGACCTGCAGCGCGTGCCGATTCTGGAGGGGGAAGTGGAACAGCCGGCGGTGACGCCCGTGCTCGTCCGAGATCCCGAAGATGAAACCTATTGGGGCACGGTCAAATGGTTTGACGTTACGCGCGGCTTCGGGTTCATCGTCGCCGACGATGCCGATGCCGGCGATATCCTGATCCACTTTTCAGTCCTTCAGCCGCATGGCCGCCGCAGCCTTCCCGAAGGCGCGCGGGTCGAATGTTCGGTGGTGCAGCGCGACCGCGGGCTGCAGGCGCGCGAGATCCTGCAGCTCGACCTGACCGACGCGGTCGAGCCGGTTCGGATGCGGCCGGGCGCGGGCGACCGGATCGACCGGATCAAGCTGATCGAACAGGCCGGGCCGTTCGAGCCGGTGACCGTCAAGTGGTTCAACCGTCTCAAGGGCTATGGGTTTCTGGTGCGCGACGGCGAAACCGCCGATATATTCGTGCATATGGAAACCCTGCGCCGTGCGGAGATTTATGACATCGAACCCGATCAACCGCTGCGTGCCCGCATCGTCGATGGCGAGAAAGGGCCGCTCGCCGTCGTTGTGGAGCCGACCTGACCGCGCAGTGATGTTCGCACTCGGCGCGGCGCTGCTGCTGCCCGGCTGCACCGGACAGGAGGGCGATGCGGCGACGCAGGCTGTAGCCAAGCAGGCCACCGTCACGATCGAGTCCGGGACGAATCGCCATGTGTTCAAGGTCGATGTCGCGCGCACGCCGGAGGAACAGAAACGGGGGCTGATGTTCCGCACCAACATCCCCGCCGATGGCGGCATGTTGTTCGCACCCTATCCTCCAGAAGGCGGCGCGCCGCGCGAGGCGAGTTTCTGGATGAAAGATACGCCGAGCCCGCTCGACATCATCTTCATCCGCGCCGACGGCACGATTGCGACCATTGCCGAGAATACGGTGCCCTTTTCGGAGGATTCGGTTCGGTCGGGCGAACCGGTCGCGGCGGTGCTGGAAATCAATGGCGGTCGCGCGGCGGAGCTGGGGATTTCGCCGGGAGACAGGGTGCGCTGGTAGGCATTGTTCCTCACCGAATTTTGATTTAATGATGATATCATTATTTCGGGAGGGCGGCATGATGATTCGGGGGCTGGCGACTTTGGTCGCGATTGGGTTGATGGCAAACGGTGCGATGGCACAGCAGGCCGAACCCGCAGGTGTCGAGATCGAGGCGGCGGGGCCGCAAGGACCGCTCAAGGGAACCGTGCTCGACGCGGGCAAGGGCGCACCGGTCGCAATCCTGATCCCGGGCTCGGGCCCGACCGATCGCGACGGAAACAGCCCGTTGGGCATAAAGGCTGCGCATATCCGCATGCTGGCGCAAGGGCTGGCGGCGCAGGGCGTTACTACCATCCGCATCGACAAGCGCGGGACGTTTTCGAGCAAGGACGCGGTCCCGCCCGGCGGCGATGTCCGGATCGCAGACTATGTCACCGATATCGGCAATTGGATGGCCGCCGCACGTGCGCGAACGGGTGCGCGCTGCGTCTGGCTGATCGGTCATTCGGAGGGCGGGATGGTCGCACTCGCCACCGCGCAAGTTCAAAAAGACTTGTGCGGTGTGGTGCTCGCTGCCTCATTGGGGCGCAAGATGACCGTGGTGATGCGCGAACAATTTGCGAAGAATCCGGCCAACGCACCGCTGATGCCGCAGATCACGGCGGTGCTCGATTCGATCGAGGCGGGGAAGGTTGGCGACACCAGCGCGATGCATCCCGCGCTGGCCCCGATCTTTTCGCCCGTCAACCAGCGCTATCTGATCGACACGGGCGCCTATGACCCAGGCAAGCTGATCGCAGCGTATAAGGGACCGGTGATGATCGTGCAGGGCGGGCGCGACCTGCAGACGACGATGGACGACGCCAATGCGATGAAGGCGGGGCAGCCGGCGGCGGTGTTGCAGGTGTTTCCGGAGATGAACCATTTGCTCAAGGATGCGCCTGCCGACCCCGCAGGCAATCTTGCGACCTATAATGATCCGAACCTGCCGCTTACTTCGGGCGTGGTCGATGCGATGGCGGCGTTCATGAAGCGATGATCGCCGTTGCCCAGCCGCGCTCTGCGGCGTAAAGCGCGGCCTATGGGAATCTTCGCGAACATCTTCACCTGGTGGAACGGATCCACCTTTGGCACCTGGGTCGGGCTGCGCGGCAAGGATCAGGTTGGCGAGGACGCGCTCGGCAATCTGTATTTCCAGGGCGGGGCCGACATGCATGGCCGCCCGCGCCGTTGGGTGATCTACAAGGGGTCGAATGATTCGAGCCGGGTGCCGCCGGAGTGGTTCAGCTGGCTGCACCACCAGATCGACGATGTGCCCGATCGCGCGCTGCCGCCGGTGCGCAAATGGGAACAGCCCGCCGTGCCGAACATGACCGGCAGTACGCTCGCCTATCGCCCGCCTGGTGCGCTCGAAAAGGGCGGCCAGCGCGTTGGTGCGACCGGCGATTACGAAGCCTGGACGCCCGGCGCCTGATGCGCCGGAGCCGGATGGCTGCGCTGCTGCTGGCGCCGGTCGCGCTTGCGGCATGCGGGGGCAAGCCGGCTGACAACGCGGCCGATGTCGCCGACACGGTCGAGGTGCAGCCCAAGGCCGCCGGTGCCAGTGCCGAGGCAGAGATCGTCGCGGTCGATGCCGGGCCGACCGCATCGGTGACCGGCGTGACGCCGATGGCCGAGCGGGTGGCGGTGCTCGGCCTGCTCAACAAGCGCAATGGCGTTGCACGTGAGCTGACGCTGAAGCCCGGACAGGCGATGCGCGCGGGCGATGTGATCGTGCGGCTGCGCGCGTGCGAAAAGACCGCGCCGTGGGAGACCGATCAGCTGACCGGTGCGTTCGCGCAGGTCGATGTCCGCGGCACCGATGGCAAGATTGCGCGTGTCTTTTCCGGATGGCTCTACAAGGAACGCCCGGCGTTCAATGTGGTGCAGCACCCGATCTATGACGTCTGGGTCAAGAGCTGTGCGATGACCTTTCCCGATACCGGGGGCGAGGTCGTGGGCGGCGGCGCAGCGGATGCGCCGAAGCGGTCGAGCGCGCCGAAATCGGCCGAGACGGAGGGGGCGGCACCCGCTCCCGCAGCGAGTCCCGCAGCGCCTTCGCCGAGCGAGTCCGAAAGCAACGACAGATAATCATCGCGCGGGATTTCCACCGCGCCCAATGACGCCAAATGTTCGGTCATGAACTGGCAGTCGAGCAGGGTGAAGCCGCCGACGCGCAGCCGCGCCACCAGTGCCGCAATCGCGACCTTGGACGCGTCGCGCGCGCGGCTGACCATGCTTTCCCCGAAAAACGCGCGGCCGAGCGCAAGGCCATAAAGCCCGCCGACCAGCCGCTCGCCGTCCCAGCATTCGATCGAATGGGCAAAGCCGCGCCGGTGGAGGGCGACAAAGACGCGTTCGATCGCCGGGTTGATCCAGGTGTCGGGCCGGTCGGGCGCGCCCTCCGCACAGAGCGCGATCACCGCTTCGAACGCGGTATCGGCGGTGATGCGGAAGCGGTCGGTGGCGAGGGTCTTGCGCAGCGAGCGGGACAGATGAAAGCCATCGAGCGGGAGGATCGCGCGCTGGCGCGGCTCGACCCAGAAGACGCTGGGATCGTCGCGATGCTCGGACATCGGAAACACGCCCATCGCATAGGCGCGCAGCACCAGATCGGGGTCAAGATCACTGGCGCGGGCGGTGTGCCGCGTCATTTGGTCCCCTTGCGCGGCGCGGCGAGGCGCTTTTCGATGGCCTGCCACAGCGCATCCACGGCGCGCGCGCCGGGGCTGCGTGGGGCAAAGGTGCCGAGCGGGGCGCGGCGCGTGGCCATCGTTTCGATCAGGCTGGCCATCGGGATCATGGGCCAGTCGGGGTTGCGCTCCAGCGCCTCGGCATGGAGGCGGCGGCGGCGGTCGACCATCGAATGGACCGGCATCAGCGGTACCTTCGCCTTGCCGCCGAGATGGCGCTCGACCTCTGCCAACGCCCGCTCGGACAGCGGGGAGGGGATGACCGGAACGATGATGAGGTCGGCGGCGCGCATCACCTGTTCGCTGGTTTCGGTAAGACCGGGCGGGCAGTCGAGCAGGACGCGGTCATAATAAGCTCGTGGAACAGCAGGTCGAGCCCGCGGAGCGAAGCGTCGGCGCCGAGCAGATCGAGCCGTTCGATGCCGGTCGGTTGGATCAGCCTGGCCGGCTCGACATCCTTGCTGAACACCGATTGTGCCGTCGCCTTGCCATGGCCGCCGCCGAGCAGGAAGGTCGAACCGGCCTGGGGGTCGAGGTCCCACAACAGCGTGCGGCGGGCGGAGCGGGCGGCGGCACACCAGGCAAGGTTCACCGCCAGCGAAGTTTTGCCGACGCCGCCCTTCAGGCTGTATACCGCGATCGTCGCCACGCTCTGCTTCCTCCCGCATTGATCCGTGCCATCATCCTTGTTCCCGATGGAGATAACAAGATGACGACAGGCGTTGTTAGTGCAGGTGACGCAATTTATCGGGGTTACGGGTGATGTAGATTGCGACGATCCGGTCGCCATCGATCTCCAGCGCGGTGGTCTGAATCTCCCCGTCCGCTTCCATCGTGACGAAGCCGGGCAGGCCGTTGACGAAGCCCGCGCGGAGCAGGTGCGAGCCATATTTGCGGAACAGCACGGCGAGTGACTTGTGCAGCTTCATCACATGCCTGAAGCCATGCACCAGTCGCACCGCCGCCGCACGCTTGCCGCCGCCGTCGGAATGGATGCTGACATCGTCGGCCAGCATTGCCCCGAGCGCGGTCAGGTCGCCAGTGCGGCTCGCGGTGAAAAAGGCGTTGGCGATCTCCAGCCCGCGCTGCTGCTCCACCTGGAACCGAGGGCGCGCGGCGCGGACATGATCGCGTGCGCGCGCCGCCAGCTGGCGGCAGGCGGCGGGATCGCGGTCGAGCGTTCCCGCCACCTCCTCGAACGATGCGCCGAATACGTCGTGGAGCAGAAAGGCGGCGCGCTCCAACGGGGACAGCCGTTCGAGCGCGAGCATCAGCGGCAGGGTGACATCGTCGTCCGGGGCCTCCTCCACCACCGGATCGGGGAGCCAGGGGCCGATATAGGTCTCGCGCCGATGGCGGGCCGACTTGATCCGGTCGAGGCAAAGCCGGGTGACGGTGCGGCGCAGAAACGCCTCGGGCTCACGCACAGCGGCGCGGTCGGTCCCCATCCAGCGGATGAAAGCGTCCTGCACCACATCTGCGGCATCGGCAACTGAACCGAGCATGCGGTAGGCCACGCGGAAGAGTTTGGGGCGCAGCGGATCGAATGTCTCCGCCGCGCCCTGATGCTCGTGCAGCGTCACGCCGCCGCCTTGGCCGCTGCGGGTTCGATCCACAGATCGAAGCCGACCGCCAGGCGATTCCAGCCAGTGATGATGTCCTCCTCGCTGAATTCCGCCGCCAGCGCGGCATAAGCCTCACCATGGGTGTGGCCTTCGGAAAGGCGCGTCAAGGCGTCGGTCCAGGCGAGGGCGGCACGTTCGCGGGGTGTGTAACAGGGGGCGTCGCGCCAGGCGGGGAGCAGGTAGATGCGCTGGTCGCTCTCGCCCTTGGCCCGGGCTTCGGCGGTGTGCATGTTGAGGCAGTTGGCGCAGCGGTTGATCTGCGAGGCGCGGATCTTGACCAGTTCGATCAACGTGGGTTCCAGGCTGGCAGCGATCGCGGTGGATGCGGCGAACCAGGGTTTCATCACGCCGGGGGCTGCAGCGAAGGGGTCGAGTTTGGCGGTCATGGTCATGCTCCTTGTTGGGTTGCACGGACATGACGCGGCTGGCGCGGCGGATGTGACACGGGGCACAAAAAAAGAGCCGACTTTCGCCGGCTCTCTTGGTGAATTGGATGGGTCGGCGCTTAGCCCTTGCAGGTGAGCGTGCCCTTGCCCGGAATTTCGACCGTTGCGGCGGTCGGGGTGCCGGTCAGCTTCCAGCCGCCCTCGGCGGTGAAGGGCTGGCCCGCTTCCGGCGCGGTCAGGCGGGTCTTGGTTCCGCCCTTTTCCGTGGCGACGGTGACGAGCTTGTCCTGGTTGAAGAATTCCACGAACACGAGCGCATTGCCCGGCTGGCAGCGCATCGACACGGTCGCCTTGATCGACGGCGGCAGTTCGACCGGCGCGGCGTTGGCGAGTTGCGATACCATCGGATC
>NCEF01000060.1 GCA_002280565.1 Sphingomonas sp. 32-66-10 | reverse complement strand
GCGCTCGCCATAGATCAGCCAGTTGCTTGTGCCCGGTCGCCGGGCCCTGAGGTGGGCGCGCAGCGAGGAAATGCCGGTACCATTGCCGATCAGCACCAGCGGCACTTCGGGGGCAGGCGTGTGGAAGCGCGGGTTGGAACGGATGCGCAGCGCCACATCCGCTCCGATCTCCGCACGCTCGCACAGGAAACCGGAACCAAGGCCGCTGCGCCCCTCCTCATCGCGGAACAGGCGCACCACCAGGCCCAATTCGCCTTCCTCCGGAATGGTGGCGAGGGAATAGTCGCGATGGGGCAATTCAGGCTTGGGCGCGAAGGCCTGTTCGGCATCGCCGGGATAGACCTCCGCAATGTCGCCCGCCGCCCATTCGGGCGCTTCGCCTGCGCAGGTCAGGCGAATACGGTACATCGGCCCGCCGGCACTTTCGGGATTGAGCAATTCGCGGCCCGCCAGCTTCCAGCGCGAATAGCTCGGCGCCTCCCAATCCGGCAGGGCAGCCGAAGCACCGAACAGCCGCAGATTCTGCTGCCAGTGGCGCAAGGCCCCGGCATCGCCCTGATCGACTTCCACCAGATCGGCCACCGGAGCCGCGCCTGCATCGTGCAACAGCCGGTCCAGCGCATGACCGAAGGCGCAGAAATGCCGGTAATGCGTATCGCCCAGTGCCAGCACGGCATAGCGAAGGCCGGAAAGATCGGGTTTCGCCGTAGCGAAGCGGGAGAGGAACCCGGCGGCATCGTCAGGCGGATCGCCCTCGCCAGTGGTCGCGGCGACGAACAGGGCTTCTCCCGCTTCGGCAAGCATCGCCGGGGTGACGCTCGCCAGCGAACGCAGGGCGACCTTGCGGCCCGAAACCTCCAGCGCCTCGGCCGAAGCCTTGGCCAGAGCACTTGCCGTGCCGGTCTGGCTGGCATGGATCACCAGCACGGCGCCCGGCTCCGCGGCAGCCTCCCGGCGGGCACGGTGGCGCCAGACAGTCATGCCGACCAGCGCGAGCCATGTGAGGCAGGCAAGACCTGCGAGAAGGAAGCGCATACTATCGCTCACAGGTCTGCCATGGCCCGCGCATGCGAGGATAGCGTGCGCCGCCAGCCTTGCCCGTCGCGCTCGATCACGATTGCGGCTACCTGTGCCTTTTCAGCCAGCGCAAGGCCCGCCTCCGTGCCAAGCACGGTGATCGCTGTCGCCAGCGCATCGGCGATCATGCATTCGGCATGGAGCACGGTGACGCAGGCCGGAGGATCGACCAGCGGCGCGCCACTGCGTGGGTCGATGGAATGGGCCATGCGGCGCCCGTCGATCTCCACATAGCGGCGGTAATCGCCCGAAGTGGCAATCGCCATGTCCAGCAGGCCCACGCGGACCGGGGGAAGATCGGCGCCGGGCGGCACTTCCAGTTCCACCCACCAGGGATAGGCATCGGGTTTGAGCCCGCGCGCGATCAACTCGCCGCCAAGCTCGAACAGGAAAGAGCGATGGCCAGCCTGCTCCAGCGCCCGCGCCACCCGATCGAGCCCATGGCCCTTGGCAATACCCGAGAAGTCGAGCCTTAACCCGCCGGGCTGGCGTGCACGGCGGCTCGTTTCGTCCAGTTCCAGCTTCTGCCAGCCGGACAGGGCCAAGGCCTGCGCCAGTGCATCGGGCAGCGGCGGAATATGTTCGACCGCGACCGGACCGAAGCCCCACAGGTCCACTACCGCACCCAGCGTGGGATCGAAGGCCCCACCCGTCACGCGGGCCATGGCCAGTCCTCCACGCAGAACGTGGAAGAAGCCGGGCGACAGCACATGCCAGCTTCCCGCCTCGGCGCGATTGAAGCGCGAGATTTCGGAATCCCACTCCCACTGGCTCATTTCGCGGACGACCGCGTCCAACTCGCTCTGCACCAGTGCCTCAAGCGCCTGCGGGTCCGCATCGCCTGACAGGTCCAGCGACCAGCGGGTGCCCATGGAGGCGCCGGAGAGGGCATGCCGCCCCTCGCCGGCAGAGCGCACCAGCCGACCCGGCTCCACCTCCGGCGGCAACAGGACCAGTGTTTCGCTCACATCCGGCTCCGGACGGCGCCCCTTCGGATCAGGGCGCCATCACCTCGACATT
>NCEF01000040.1 GCA_002280565.1 Sphingomonas sp. 32-66-10 | reverse complement strand
GGCGCCAACAAGCGTCCGCTCAAGTCGCTGTCCGACATGCTCAAGGGCAAGCAGGGCCGCTTCCGTCAGAACCTGCTCGGCAAGCGCGTCGACTATTCGGGCCGTTCGGTGATCGTGACCGGTCCCGAGCTCAAGCTACACCAGTGCGGCCTGCCCAAGAAGATGGCGCTCGAGCTGTTCAAGCCGTTCATCTACGCCCGCCTTGACGCCAAGGGTCTGTCGATGACCCTGAAGCAGGCCAAGAAGTGGGTCGAGAAGGAACGCAAGGAAGTCTGGGACATCCTGGACGAGGTGATCCGCGAGCACCCGGTTCTGCTGAACCGCGCGCCGACGCTTCACCGTCTGGGCATCCAGGCGTTCGAGCCGGTGCTGATCGAGGGCAAGGCGATCCAGCTGCACCCGCTGGTCTGCTCGGCCTTCAACGCCGACTTCGACGGTGACCAGATGGCCGTGCACGTCCCGCTGTCGCTTGAAGCGCAGCTGGAAGCGCGCGTCCTGATGATGTCGACCAACAACATCCTCTCGCCCGCCAACGGCAAGCCGATCATCGTGCCGTCGCAGGACATGGTGCTGGGTCTCTATTATCTCTCGATGGAGAAGCAGAATGAGCCGGGCGAAGGCATGGTGCTGGGCGACATGGCCGAGGTTCACCAGGCGCTGTTCGCCGGTGCGGTCACGCTGCACAGCAAGATCACCAGCCGCGTGCCGCAGACGCTGGAAGATGGCAGCACCGTGATGAAGCGGTTCGAGACCACCCCGGGCCGCATGCTGCTCGGCGAGTGTCTGCCCAAGTCGCACAAGGTGCCGTTCGATGTCGTCAATCGCCTGCTGACCAAGAAGGACGTGGGCGACGTGATCGACGAGGTCTATCGCCACACCGGCCAGAAGGAGACCGTCCTGTTCGCCGATGCGATCATGGCGCTCGGCTTCCGTCACGCGTTCAAGGCGGGCATCTCGTTCGGCAAGGACGACATGATCATCCCGGCATCGAAGGAAGCAACGGTCGACGAGACCCGCGCCCTCGTGAAGGACTTCGAGCAGCAATATCAGGACGGCCTGATCACGCAGCAGGAAAAGTACAACAAGGTGATCGACGCCTGGAGCCGTTGCGGCGACGTGGTGGCGGCCGCCATGATGGACGAAATCCGCTCGGTGAAGATCAACGCGGAGACCGGCCGCGAGCTGCCCGCCAACGCGATCTACATGATGGCGCACTCCGGTGCGCGTGGTTCGGCGGCGCAGATCAAGCAGCTGGCCGGCATGCGCGGCCTGATGGCCAAGCCGTCGGGCGAGATAATCGAAACGCCGATCATCTCGAACTTCAAGGAAGGTCTGACCGTCCTTGAGTACTTCAACTCGACCCACGGTGCCCGCAAGGGCCTCGCGGATACGGCGTTGAAGACCGCGAACTCGGGCTACCTCACCCGCCGCCTGGTCGACGTGTCGCAGGACTGCGTCGTCATGGAGCAGGATTGCGGGACCGAGCGCGCGCTGGAGATGAAGGCGATCGTGCAGGGCGGCAGCGTCATCGCGTCGCTGGGCGAGCGTATCCTGGGCCGCACCACGGCCGAGGATGTCGTCGATCCCAAGACCGGCAAGGTGGAAATCCCGACCGGCACGTTGCTCGACGAGCCGATGATTGCGCAGATCGAAGCGCTCGGCATTCAGGGCATGAAGATCCGCTCGCCGCTCGTCTGCGAAGCCAAGATCGGCGTCTGCGCCAAATGCTATGGCCGTGACCTCGCCCGCGGTACGCCGGTGAACATCGGCGAAGCGGTCGGCGTCATCGCGGCGCAGTCCATCGGTGAGCCGGGCACGCAGCTGACCATGCGTACCTTCCACATCGGCGGCGCGGCGCAGCTCAACGAGCAGTCGAACCTCGAGGCACCGGTCGATGGCCGTGCCGAGTTCCGTGACCTGCGCCTGATCACCGATCAGCGCGGCCGTCGCGTGGTTCTGGCCCGTTCGGGCGAGATCGCGATCCTCGACACCGATGGTCGCGAGCTGGCGGTCCACCGCATCCCGTACGGTGCGTACGTCATGTTCGACGATGGCCACATCGTCAGCAAGGGCGACCGCATGGCGGAGTGGGATCCGTTCACCATGCCGGTGATCACGGAAACCGGCGGCGTCGTGAAGTATCAGGACCTGATCGACGGCAAGACGCTGACCGAGCAAGTCGACGAAGCGACCGGCATCGCGCAGCGCGTGGTGATCGAAAACCGCGGTGCTGCGGCGAAGAAGGAAGATCTGCGTCCGCGCCTGACCCTCACCGGCGACGGTGCGGCGGAGGCCGCGCGCTACATGCTGTCGCCCGGTGCGGTGATCAGCGTGGAGGACGGTGCGACCGTGCAGGGCGGCGACGTTCTGGCCCGTGTCAGCCGCGAGTCTGCCAAGACCCGCGACATCACCGGCGGTCTGCCGCGCGTTGCCGAGCTGTTCGAAGCGCGCAAGCCCAAGGAAAATGCCATCATCGCCAAGGTCTCGGGCCGCGTGGTGTTCGGCAAGGACTATAAGGCGAAGCGCAAGATCGGCATCCAGCCCGAGGATGGCGGCGAGGTCGTCGAGTATCTGGTGCCCAAGTCGAAGGTGATCGACGTTCAGGAAGGCGACTACGTCAAGCGTGGCGACAACCTGATCGGCGGCTCGCCCGATCCGCACGATATTCTCGAAGTGCTCGGCATCGAGCCGCTGGCGGAATATCTCGTCGCGGAAATCCAGGAAGTCTATCGACTGCAGGGCGTGAAGATCAACGACAAGCACATCGAGGTGATCGTTCGCCAGATGCTGCAAAAGGTCGAGATCACCGACGGTGGCGACACCACGCTGCTGGCGGGCGAACAGGTCGATCGCGACGAGATGGACGACATCAACAGCAAGCTCGAGCCCGGCCAGGCCCCTGCACAGGGCAAGCCGATCCTGCTCGGCATCACCAAGGCGTCGCTGCAGACCCGCAGCTTCATCTCGGCGGCGTCGTTCCAGGAGACCACCCGCGTCCTCACCGAGGCGGCGGTCCAGGGCAAGCAGGACACGCTGATCGGCCTGAAGGAAAACGTGATCGTCGGCCGTCTCATCCCCGCCGGTACCGGCGCGGGCATGAACCGGGTGCGCATCGCGGCAACCAGCCGCGACGCCGCGCTCCGCGCCCAGCAGCGCAAGCTGCAGGAAGCGCTGATCGCGCCGAACTCGGCCGCTGAAGAGCGCGCCGCCGAACTGGCACAGGATCCCGTCGACGCGATGGTCACCAGCGACGCGCTGGAGAAGGTCGAAGTGTCGGGTGACGGCAGCGACGAAGCAGCCGGCGAGTATCTGAACAAGGGCGAGTAATCGCCCGCGTTCAGCGGTCCGCTGACACAAAAAGAGCCGCCGCCCGAGCGATCGGACGGCGGCTTTTTTGGTGCCTAAGGGCCGGGCCGGAGGCCCCGCCGATCAGAAGAAGGTCGACAGGGTCAGATAGCCGAACTTCATGTCACCCGTTGCGGGGGCATTGGGCGCATCGGTCAGGAAACGCCCCTTGGCGAGGAACGCAGCGCCCGCCTCGACGCGCAGCTTCTTTGGCACCAGCCAGTTGCGCACGCGGCCCTCGACCTGCGTTCCGGCATCGCGGCCCGATGCGCCGCCGGCATCACGGACCGATGTGGCGGCAAAGCTGTCGGTGGCGGACGCGAGCAGGAATTTGCGCGCCTTGACCGAAAAATCCCACGCCTTGCTCGGCTTCGCCTCGATCGCGACGCCCGGGCTGACGATATTGGCCCAGCTGGCCGGACCGTACAGGCTGAGCGGCCCAAAATCGCCGCGCCGTCCGCCGAACAGCGGGTCGAAGCGCCGATAGTCGGTGGCGGTGGTGTCGCCGCTGGCATAGCCGAAAAACGCCGTCACGCGCGGGGTCCAGCCCGCCGCGAAGGTGTAGCCGATTTCGACATTGGCCATGCCGGCGCGCACCTTGCGGTCGAGCAGGTCGCTCGCCGCGGTCGATCCGCGGGTCGTGCCGCGCTGCAGCGCGCCTTCCAGTTCAAAGTCCAGCTTGCCCTTGCCCGGGGTGCGGTTCACCCGGCCGCCAAAGGTGAACAGGTCGCGGTCGCGGGTCGCCCGACCGGCGCGGTCGCGCTCGTCCAGCCCATAGGCGAACAGCTCGGTGTTCGCCCCGGCCAGCGCCTTGGCGCGGGTGAAGGAGCCGCCCCAAAACTGCAGCCCGGCATTGGCGCGGTCCAGCTCGACCTGGTTATCCTCGATCGACGCGCGATCGGACGGCAGCTTGTCGAACAGGCGCGCGGCGATCAGGGTCAACCTGTCCCCACGCGCACTGCTCCAGTCGAGATTGGCGCCAAGGAAGCTGTTGGGCGAGTTCGACCAGTCCGGCCGGTCGAGCAGGCGGCCCGACCCGGACGAGGCGGTGAAACGACCGAGGCGCAGCACGCCCTTGCCCTTCTGACCCGCGACATTGCCCAGATCGATGCCAAGAAAGGCCTGAAGCGGTTCGAGGGCGTTGGTCTCGCTGGTCCCCGCAGTCGACTGACCATGCTGGAAATAGCTGCGCGCATCGTCGAGTTCGGCGGTGAGATGCACCCCACCGAAATCGTAACGCGCGGTGATGAGCGTGCGGAATGAGAGCATCGCGTCGCTGTCTGGCGCACCCGGCTTCACTTGCCCGTTGACCACCTCGGCCCGCGCACGGACGCTGCCTTCGATCGAAAAGCCGCCAGCTGCATCGGCATCCTTTGGCTGAGCGTGCGCCGTGCCCATGCCACCGATGAGCAGCGCGCATACCGCCCCGCCGAGCATGGCGCTAACTCCAGTCCTCATTGTCGGCGTCCCCACTCTCAAATCTAGCTCAATTGAAACTCAGGCTCCATTATAGACGGTATGGCAGCGAACCGGCGCAGCAGGCTGCAAACATCATCTGTGTCAGAATGAGCCGCGCAGCGCCCGCCTGTCATCAAGACCAACGCCATAGAATCTAATGCGAGGCGTTTGCATTATCGGTTCGGCATTGGTAGCGGAGGCGGAAAGGGAGTTTCCGCATGTCCGTCCGTTCGATTTCCGCCCTGCCTCTGCTCGCCCTGGCGATGCTCGCACCCGCCGCCGCGCATGCCGCAAGCGACCCAGCGCCGGCGGACACGTCAGCATCGGAACCGGACGAGTCCGATCAGGTCATCATTACCGCCGCGCGCACCGAATTGCCCGCCAGCGCGCTCCCGCTGACGGTGGATGTGATCGAGAAGGAAGAGCTGGACCAGCAGGTGTCGATCGCCGGGTCGGTGGTCGATGCCGTGGCGAACCTGTCGCCCTCCTTCTCCCCCACCCGCCAGAAATTGTCGGGCGCGGGCGAGACGCTGCGCGGCCGCTCGCCGCTCTATGCGATCGACGGCATTCCGCAATCGACCCCGGTCCGCGACGGATCGCGCGACGGATACACGATCGACCCGTTCTTCCTCGACCGGGTCGAGCTGATCTATGGATCGAATGCGCTGCAAGGCATCGGTGCGACCGGCGGTGTGGTCAATCAGGTGGTGGTCAAGGCCCCCGCGCAGGATGGGTTCTCGGGCCGCGCCTTGCTTCAGGGAAGCGCGGGCAGCGGGTTCGACGACAATGGCCTGGGCGGCAAGGCAGCGGCCCTGGTCGCATGGCGCGGCGGCGCGTTCGATGCGACGATCGGTGGCGCTTACGAAAAGCGCGGCGTCTTCTATGACGGCGCAGGACGGCTCATCGGCGTTGACGGTGCGCAGGGCGACACGATGGCGAGCAAAAGCTGGTCCGCCTTTGCGCGGCTCGGCTGGCAACTCAACGAGACCGCCCGGCTGGAGCTGTTCGCCAACCGCTTCGAGCTGAAGGGCGACCACAATTATGTCCAGGTCGCCGGCAGCCGCGCGACCAACACGCCATCGACCAGCGTACGCGGCAATCCGGCGGGCGATCCGGTGTCTAACCGGGTCGAGACGGTCAATCTGACGCTGACCGACAGCGATCTGGCGGGCGGCAAGCTGGTGCTCCAGGCCTTTTTCAACCGCACCAACGACGTGTTCGGCGGCCTCATCACCTCGACGTTCCAGGACTCGCGGATCGCTCCGGTCGGAACGTTGTTCGACCAGTCGGTCAACCAGTCGCGCAAGTTGGGCGCGCGGTTCAGCTATGAGCGAAACGTTGCCGGCGCGCTGACCGCCACGGTGGGCTTTGACAGCCTGTGGGACGAGACCGAACAGTCGCTGCTGTGGACCGACCGTTATTGGGTGCCGCCGACAACCTTCCGCAGCCTTGCGCCGTTCGCGCAGCTCAACCTCGGGCTGTTCGATGACAAGCTGCGCCTCGCGGGCGGAGTCCGCTATGAGGATGTGAAGCTCAAGGTCGATGATTTCGTCACCCTCGCCTCCTATGGCGCACGGGCGGTGAGCGGCGGCAATCCCAGCTTCCGCGACGCGCTGATCAACGGCGGCGTGATCGTCGAGCCGGTCAAGGGCATCCGCGCCTATGCCAGCTATGCCGAGGGCTATACCATCGCCGATGTCGGTCGCATCCTGCGCGCGATCAACGTGCCGAACGTGGATATCGACAATTTCCTCGACATCAGCCCGGTCGTGTCGAACAACCGCGAGATCGGGGTCGAGGTGAAGCGCGGTCCCGTGGATGCAAGCGCCACCTACTTCTGGTCCTCGTCCAAATTGGGCGGGCTGCTCGTGCTCAATTCGGCGGGCGTCTATGACGTCCAGCGCCAGCGGATCGAGATTGAAGGTCTGGAGGTCAATCTGGGCGTTCGCCTCCCCCTGGACGGGCTGCGCGGCAGCATCGGCTATGCCCATCTGGCCGGGCGCACCGACAGCAATGGGGACGGCGCGGTCGATATCGACCTGGACGGCGCGAACATCTCGCCCGACCGGCTCAACGTCGCGCTCGACTATGCGCGCGGGCCGCTCACCGCCCGGGTCCAGACCGGCTTCTATCTGTCGCGCACCTTCCAGCTTTCGACCAACCCGGCGGCCTATAACCCCGCGACCGCGTTCGCGGGGTATAACCTCACCGACGCGGTGGTCCGCTACGATATCGGATTTGGCGGAGTGACGCTGGCGGTGTCGAACCTGTTCGACGCGACCTACATCACTTACAATAGCGACACGATTTCGGTGTCGGACAATCTCCGCTTCTTCTCGGGCCGCGGGCGGGTGTTCACGCTCGGCTTCGACGTGAAGTTCTGAACGGGGCGCGGCGGGGATGAAGTGGGTCGATCTGCTGCACCGCTGGACCGGCGGCATCGTCGGGCTCGTGCTCGCCATGTTTGGCCTGTCCGGCGCGATCCTCGTCTTCAAGCATCAATGGCTGGGCTGGCTCCCCGCTGCGGGCGATGCACAGCGGCAGGACGTCCCGAGCCTCGCAGCGCAGATGAACGCCGCACTCGCCGTGCCGGGTGAGGCACCGCGATCGGTGCTGTTCGCCTATTCCGATTTCGGGCTCACTCGGCGCAGCTTTGCCGAAGGGGCGGGAGTCTATGCCGATCAGGCGGGTCGGGTGGTCGCGCAATGGGACAGCAAGTGGGACCGGGTCGAGCTGTGGCTGTTCGACCTGCACCATCATCTCTTCCTCGACGATCTGGGCGAGACCGTCGCGGGCATCGCCGGGCTGATCGGTCTCGCTTTCGTCATCACCGGCGTCATCCTGTGGTGGCGGCTGCGCAAGACGTTCAAGTTCCGCATCTTCCCCAAGCGAATGAGCCGCCCGGCGATCGTCACGCATCATCGCGATATCGGCGTAGTGTTCGCGCCACTGCTGTTCCTGGCGATGGCGACGGGCATGCTGATGGTGTTGAAGCCGGTCAGCACCGCCGTGTTCGCGCCCGGGCAAAGCGTCGGCGCGCTGCAGAAGCCGTTCGCCCCGCCCAAGGTCGCGGGCGGGCCGCTCGCCGCCAATCTCGACTGGGCGGCGATGTTCACTGCGGCACGGGCGCGCTATCCGGACGCTGAAATCCGCATCGTCGCGCTGCCGCGCAAACCCGGCGACCTGATCCAGATGCGCCTGCGCCAGCCCGCCGAATGGCTGCCCAATGGGCGTACGTTGGTGTGGTTCCGGCCCGAGAATGGCGCGCTGGTCGACACCCGCGACGCTCATGCGGTGCCGACCGGAATCCGCGCCTATAACAGCGTCTATCCGCTCCATGCCGCCAAGGTCGGCGGATGGCTGTGGAAGCTGGTGGTGGCCTCCACGGGACTCGTGCTGGCGATGCTCGGCAGCTTCGCGGTGTGGACCTTCTGGTTCAAACGCCCCAAGCCGCGTGCGCGGTCAGTTCGCCCGCTCGCGACCGCCTAACTGCGCGGCGCCTGTCGCCGGTAGCTCAACGCTTCGGCGACATGGATGCGGCTCACCGTTTCGGCGCCCGCCAGATCAGCGATGGTGCGCGCGACGCGCAGCACGCGGGCATAGCCGCGCGCGCTCATGCGCATCGCCTCCGCCGCCTGGGCGAGCAGCTTGCGGCCCGGTTCGTCGGGGGTGGCGGCGGCGTCGAGCACCGGGCCATCGGCCTCGGCATTGGTGCGCGGACCGTCGCTGCCATAGCGGGCGCGCTGCACCGCGCGTGCCGCCGCCACGCGCGCGGCGACTTCGGCCGATCCTTCGCTGGGCGGGGGCAGGACGAGGTCGGCGGCGGTGACCGGCTGGACCTCGACATGCAGGTCGATACGGTCGAGCAAGGGCCCCGACACCTTGGCCTGATAATCCGCCGCACAGCGCGGCGCGCGGGCACAGGCGAGCGCGGGGTCGCCCAGATGCCCGCAGCGACACGGGTTCATCGCCGCGACCAGCTGAACCCGCGCCGGGAAGGTCACATGGGCATTGGCGCGCGCGACACTGACCGTCCCCGCCTCCAGCGGCTGGCGCAGCGAATCGAGCACCGCGCGCTGGAATTCGGGCAGCTCGTCGAGGAACAGCACGCCGAGATGCGCGAGGCTGACCTCCCCCGGCTTGACCTTCAACCCGCCGCCGGTGAGCGCCGCCATCGACGCGCTGTGGTGCGGGCTGCGGAACGGCCGCGTGCGGGTCAGCCGCCCGCCCTCCAGCGTCCCGGCGACGCTGGCGACCATCGACACCTCCAGCGCCTCCGGCATTATGTAGCAAATGCACCAAGGCCTAGATAGATGTAATCGCACGCGATGCGTATTGTCACCGTATGACAGATTACCTGCTAGACGGCCTCAAGCGCACCCGCGCCGATATCACCGGAGAGATAGCCCGCTGCCACGCACGGCTAGCCAAGCTGTCCAAAGACCTTGAGCATGTTGACGGGGTGCTGGCGGTTATCGCTCCCGACTTCGTAGCGGAGAGCGTCCTACCCAAGATATTCGTGCCGCCCAAATCCTGGAGCAAGCGCGGGGAGATGTCGCGGGCGGTCCTGTCGATCCTGCGCGTAGCCAAGGGTCCGCAATCGACGCGGGAGATAGCCGCTCAAGTCGTCGCACAGCGCGGGCTAGAGGCGTCGGGGGAGATACTGAACATCATGACCCGGCGCGTTGGTTCGGTGCTGCGCGACAAGCGCGACGCGGGCCTAGTGCGATGTCTGGAGGAAACCGGGCTTTGGCTGCAATGGGAGATCGTGCGGTGAGAATCGCTGGCACGGCGGGCCGCGCAAAACCGGGGCAAACGTTTCAAGAAAATGTCTCGGAAGCGTTGCAACCCTAGAGATTCCGTCCATATAAAGATTTCTTTATGTGGTTGACGGATTCGCCTGTTAGGCGCAATATTCGCGCGCACTC
>NCEF01000059.1 GCA_002280565.1 Sphingomonas sp. 32-66-10 | reverse complement strand
GCCAGCGCGGTTCCCGCCGCCGCGCCCGCGCCAAGTTGCGGGCCGCCCGAGACGATGCCGTTGGCGATGCCGGGACCGAAGATCGACAGGCCCAGGAGCGACAGCGCGGCGAGCGCGATGGCCATGACCTGATTGATGTCGGGCGCGGGGCCGAGGGCCGCGCCGGTGAACTGGCTGAACAGCGTGGTGCCGATGCCGGTAATGACGGCGAGCACCAGCACCTTGATGCCGGTCGAGACGACATGGCCCAGCACCTTCTCGGCCATGAAGGCGGTCTTGTTGAAGAAGGCGAAGGGCAGCAGGACGAAGCCGGCGAGCGTCACCAGCTTGAACTCGATCAGCGTTATGAAGACCTGCACGGCGATGATGAAGAAGGCGAGGACCACGATCACCCAGGCGAGCAGCAGCACGAGGATAAGCGCGAGGTTCGAGAACACGGCCCAAAGGCTGGAGAACTGGCCCGCCGCATCGAGCAGCGGCTTGGCGGCTTCGAGCCCCTTCGCCGCGATCGTGCCGGGCTTCATGAACTCGTCGATCGTCATGGCGCCGCCGCTGGCCTGGAGGCCCAGCCCGGCGAAGCTCTCGAACACGATGGTCGCGAGCAGCGCGAAGTTGCCGATGATGAAAGCGAAGGTGCCGATGTAGAGCGTCTTCTTGACGAGGCGCTGAAGCACGTCCTCGTCGGCGCCCCAGGCCCAGAACAGGCCGGCGAGCGTCACGTCGATGGCGATCAGCGTGGTCGAGAGGAATGCGACCTCGCCGCCGAGCAGCCCGAATCCGCTGTCGATGTAGCCGGTGAAGACATTGAGGAAATTGTCGATAACGCCGGTGTCGTTCATGGCCGGACGCCTCCATCCGGGGCCATGTCGCCGCCGCGTTCCGTCGCGGGCGCGGACTCGTCCTGGCGGAAGAAGCGGCGGCGGTTGGCGGCCCAGGCCGCTTCGCAGCCGCTGTCCGGCATGGTCAGCGAGGCGCAGCGATCGAGCTCGCGGGCGAGCCTGGCCTGGCCTTCGTCCGCCGGCAGGACGAGCGGCGGCGCGGGCGCAGGCTCATCGGGCTGGACGGCGGCGACGATCGCCACCGTCATCATCAGCCCGGCCAGCGCCGCCACCCCTGCGATCTTCGCCGTGCGCGAGGTTCCATGCAGCATGAGGGGTCGCCTCAGTTACCCATAAAGCGGCGGAACCGCTCGCGGCCTTCGGCCTCCTCGGCGGCCTGTCGGGCGGATTGCAGCGCCTGCGCCCGGCCCTGCGCCGCGACGGCCGCGGTGAGGTCCGCGAGCTGCTGCGATTGCAGCGCGAGGAGCTGGTTGCCCGCCTGCGCCGCCTGGAGCGCGCCCGTCGCGGACTGGCTGGCCGAGACCAGGCGGTCCATTGTCGTGCGCGCGCCGTCAATGTTGCCCACGACGCCGGCCTGCACCTGCAAGGCGTCCTGGAACGCGCCGACGCTATCCTCCCAGCGGGCGTTCGCATTGGCGACCATCTGCGCGTGATCGCCGGTCAGCGCCGCGCCCTTGTAGCGGGCGCCAAACGCCTGCTGGATGTCCTGCACGTCATAGGCGATGCGCTGCGCCTCGGAGAGAAGCTGCTGGGTGCGCTGCACCTGTTGCTGGAGCTGCTGGAGCGAGGAGAACGGCAGCGAGGTCAGGTTGCGCGCCTCGTTGATGAGGCTCGTTGCGCCCTGCTGGATTTGCTGGATCTGGTTGTTGATCTGCTGGAGCGACCGCGCGGCCGTCAGCACGTTCTGCGCGTAGTTGGTCGGGTCATAGACGATGCCGCCGAACTGCGCGTAGGCCGGCATGGGCGCGATCATCGGCACGACGGCCGCGCTGGCGAGGACGCCGGCCAGGATGGCGCGGCGCAGGGGAAATCCGGTCATAGAGGTAACTCCTGCTGGGGTTGGCGGGGGGGATCGGGGGGAAGAAGCTCGACGGCCCAGGCGCAGCCGCGATGGCGCAGCCATTCGGCGGCGAAGGCGGGCGCCCCGTGGGTTTCGATGATGTCGGCGATGGCGAGCTGGTCGGTTTTCGACGACGCGGCGGCGAAGGTCAGCGCGACCTCACCCAGCCCCAGCTCGAACAGGCGATTGCCGCGCCTGCTTTGACAGTAATAATCCCTCTTGGGCGTCGCCCGGCTGAGGATTTCGATCTGGCGGGCGTTGAGCCCGAACCGCTCGTAGAT
>NCEF01000009.1 GCA_002280565.1 Sphingomonas sp. 32-66-10 | reverse complement strand
ATCGAGGATGCGCTGGGGATCCGCACCCAGCCGAACGTGCCGGGCACCACGACCGAGAAACCGAACTGGCGCCACCGGCTCGACGGAAAGGCCGCCACGCTGCTCGACGACGACCGCGTCAGACGGCGCCTCGCGGACCTCGGACCGCCACGTTCGGAGGGCTGAACGGCACCGTCATTGCGAGGAGCGCAGCGACGAAGCAATCCAGGAGGACTGGGCAGACCGTTCGACCCTGTCCTCCTGGATTGCTTCGCTACGCTCGCAATGACAGGGTTAGCTCCTCCCCTCCACGATCTCGGCGATCGCCTCGAGCAGGCGCGTGTCGTCGCCCGCCAGCCCCTCCATCGCCGCCATGCGCGCGATCACCGTGCCCGCCACCGCCTCCTCCACCGTGTCCTCGGCATAGGCGTAGAAGATCGTGGCGTGCTGGCCGTCGCGGTGGCAGCGCCCCTCGATCTGCTGGAGCTGGATCGCGCTGTGGCGCATGTCGTGGATCACCAGCGAGCGTTCGCGCTCGCCGCCCGGCATCTCGCCGCGATGGAGCGATATCGACTCGGTGACGGTGAAGATCACGGCGTCGAGCTGCCCGGTCTGGAAGGACAGCCGCGTCTCCTCGTTCTGGAGGCCGCTGCGCTCACCATTGATCTCGTCCACGCGCCAGCCGCGCCCGCGCAGCGCATCGGCCAGCATCGCGCTGGTCTCAAGGAAGGCGACGGAGACCGCCACCTGCTCGTCATTGCCGAGCAGATCGTCGCAGAAATCGACCGTGCCTTGGATGCGCAGCAGGCTCGCCTTCTGGCGGAAGCGCAGATCGGCCGCCCAGCCCTGCGGCTTGCGCGTCGACCCGCCGGCGAGGCCGAGCTCTTTGCGGAACTCGCGCCAGGTCGCCTCGTAGAGCTTGCGCGCGGCCGCATCGAGCGCGACCGGGGCGAGCTCGCGCTGCACTTCCGGCCAGCCTGCGATCTCCTCCGGCCGGCGCCGCAGCCCGATCGCGCGCGGGCCGCGATCGGACCCGTCTTTGGTGTTCGACTGGGTCAGCCTGTGGGCGCTGGCGGTCAATGAGGAGAATGCCGCGGGCGGCCGCGTCGTCACCGCGCCGACCAATGGCGCGGCGGGAGTGATCCCGGCGGTGCTACGCTACTATGAAACCTTCTGCGCCTCGCCCACGCCGGCGGGGTCGCGAACGTTTCTGCTCACTGCGGCGGCGATCGGATTCCTCTACAAGAAGCGCGCGTCGATCAGCGCGGCCGAGATGGGCTGCCAGGGCGAGGTCGGGGTTGCCTGTTCGATGGCGGCAGCAGGCCTCGCGGCGGCGCTCGGCGCAACCAATGCGCAGATCGAAAATGCCGCCGAGATCGGGATGGAGCATAATCTGGGCCTCACCTGCGACCCGATCGGCGGGCTGGTCCAGATCCCCTGCATCGAGCGCAACACAATGGGCGCGATCAAGGCAATCAACGCCGCCTATCTGGCGATGCATGGCGACGGCAGCCACATCGTTAGCCTCGACGCGGTGATCGAAACGATGCGCCAGACGGGTGAGGATATGCGGTCGAAGTACAAGGAAACGGCGCAGGGCGGGCTGGCGGTGAATGTGGTGGCGTGCTGATCCTCAGCCCGGATAACCAATCTCCATCACCTCATACTCCTTCTCCCCCGCCGGGAGCATCACGCGGCGCAGGTCACCCACCGCCGCGCCGCGCAGCGCGCGGGCGAGGGGTGAGTTCCAGCCGATGCGGCCCGCGCCGGCATCCGCCTCGTCATCCCCGGTCAGGGTCAGGGTGCGGTGGTTGTCGTCTTCGTCGGCGATGGTGACGGTGGCGCCGAACCAGACGCGCGACTGATCCGCTTGCTGCGCCGGATCGACGACCTTGGCCGCCTTCATCCGCTTGGCCAGCCAGCCAAGCCTTCGGTCGATCTCACGCAAACGCTTGCGGCCATAGATGTAATCGCCGTTTTCGGAGCGGTCGCCATTGCCCGCCGCCCAGGCGATCGTCTCGACCAAAGCGGGCCGCTCGGTGCCGAACAGCGTGTCATATTCGGCCTTGAGCGCCGAATAGCCCGACGGGGTGATGTAGTTGGGACGATCCATCCATCGACCTTAGCGCGGCGGTAGCGTCCGCGTCACCCCGGGCGGTTCTTGCCCAGATACCAGCTCATCCGGTGCGGCCCGCGCGAACGCGAGCGCTGCGGGTGGAGCATGTCATAAACCACAGCATTTTCCAGCACGCGGTGGACATAGTTCTTGGTCTCGAAAATAGGGATATTCTCGATCCATTCGAGCATGTCGACACCCGGCATGCGCGGGTCGCCATTGGCGCGGATCCATTTGTTCACATTGCCGGGGCCAGCATTGTATGCGGCGACGGCGAGCGGGTAGCTGCCACCATAATAATCGAGCATCCGCTGGATGTAGCTCGATCCGAGCCGGATATTGTAATCGGTGTCCACCGTCAGCGCGGCGCGGTCGTAGCTCATGCCCAGCTGCCCCGCGACCTCGCGCGCGGTGCCGGGCATCAACTGCATCAGGCCGCGCGCACCGGCATGGCTGACCGCCGCCTTGTCGAATTGACTTTCCTGCCGCGCGATGGCGTGGATGATCGTGAAATTGCTGTCCTGCCCCGGCGGCACCGGGACCGAGGGATAGCCCGCGACGGTATAGTCCGTCAGGCCGTTGAGCAGCGCGCTGCGCCCGACCATCACGCCAAGATCGGGGCGGTTCAGCGTCCGCGACAGCTCGGTCGCCAGAACATGATCCTCGGCGCTGGTGGCATCTGCGGCGATCTGACGCAGGAAATAGCCCTGGTCTTCCGCGCGGCCGAGCGTGCCGAGCATCTGCGCGGCGCGCACCACTTCGCGATTGTAGAAAGCGGTGCGGGCAGCCGGGTTGACGCTGCGGAAATCGACCGGCGGCGGTGCCTTGAGCTCGCGGCCCAGGCGTTCGGCGGCAAGCTGGCCGTAGAACAGGTCGGAATAGGCGGCGGCGCGCTCATAATAGGCGCGCGCGACGGCGGGCTGTCCGGCGGCTTCGGCGGCGCGACCGGCCCAGTAGATGCCCTTGGACTGGGTCGTCGGGGTGCGCGATCCGCGCGAATAGCGGTCGAACATGCCGACCGCATCGGCTGGGCGACGGAGCTTCTGCATCGCAACCGTACCCGCGAGCCACACCAGGCTGGTATAATCGTCGCGAATGCCGAGGCCGAGGTCGGAAATGTCGGTGCCCGGTGCGACCGCATCATCGACCTGCGACGCAATGGCATAGGCCAGCGCATATTGCCGGTCGGACTCGGCGGCACGCGCATTGGTCAGCAGGACCTCATACCATTCCTCGACATTGCCGGGACGGCTGTCGAGCACACGCGGGCGGGCGAGCAGCGAGCGCGCCGAGCCGCTGGCGCCATTGTTGCGATACCAGCTGGCGCGATCGGCAATGAAACCGGGGTCGCGCGCGCCGAGTGCCTCGACGGCGGCGGCGCGGTCCTGCGCGTCGGGCGCGTCGGAATGGAGCGCCAACCGCGCCTCGAACAAGGCGCGCTTCTGGGGCGATGTGTAGCCGATATGGCGGGCAGCGACCGTGCGCGCGTCCTGCCATAACAGCGCGTCCATCCGCGCATCATGGTCGGCGGGAGACAAGGCTGCGGAAAAACCGCCCAGCACCGCAGTCTCGTCGGTTGGACGGAGGATGCCGCTGCGCCAGGCGCGGCGCGCCTGTTCGTCCGCTTCTGCACGGCGACCCGTGATCGCCAGCGCTTCGGCAAAGCGGATGCGCCCTGCAGCGGTCAGCGGCGGAAACCGTTCAAAGAAGCGGATGACGAGCGACGGCGCGTCGGTGCCCGCGCCGAGCGAAGCTTCGGCAGCGGCGCGCCGGCTGGTTTCGCCTGGCCAGCCGGGATGGGCCAGCATGAAGTTGGCATAATCGCTGAACGGCCAGCGATCCGATTGCTGCAGCCGCTTCCACTGGTCGATCGTGTATTGCAGGCTGGACGCCGATGGCGGCGCGGGGGCAGGCAGCACCTGCGCCGCGATCGCAGCGAACTGCGCGCGATACCATTGGGCCCCATCCTGCACGACCTGGGAAGAGACCGCGACACCCGATACGCCGGCGAGCAGAAGCCCGCTCCTGAACATAGAGCCAAGCATGCTGGACATGATACGCGAACGCACCCTATTGGCCACCCCGAATTTCCGACGATTGGGGCATTTTGACGCATATGTTTTCCGGCTCGATCCCCGCGCTCATTACGCCATTCCGTAACGGCAGCTTTGCGGAGGATGTTTTCCGCGATTTCGTCGAGTGGCAGATCGCCGAGGGATCGTCGGCTCTGGTTCCCGTCGGTACCACGGGCGAGGCGGCGACGCTGTCCAAGGACGAGCATTTCGAGGTGGTGCGGGTGTGCGCCGATCAGGTGCGGGGGCGCGTACCGGTGATCGCGGGTGCGGGGTCGAATGATACCCGCGTGGCGATCGGCAACGTTCAGGCGGCGAAGGCTTCGGGTGCCGATGCGGTGCTGATGGTCCCGCCCTATTATAACCGCCCGAGCCAGGAAGGCATTTTCCAGCATTTCGCGGCCGTGGCGGCCGAATGCGAGCTGCCGATCATCCTCTACAACGTCCCCGGCCGCACGGTGACCGATATCCAGCCCGAAACGGTGATCCGCATCGTGGAGGCGTTCCCGGACAAGTTCGTCGCGATCAAGGACGCGACCGGCGACCTTGCCCGCGTGTCGAAGCACCGCGCTGCGTTGCGGGCCGGTTTCGCGCAACTGTCGGGCAATGATGAAACCGCGCTTGCCTTCAATGCAATGGGCGGGGTCGGCTGCATTTCGGTCGCCGCCAATGTCGCACCGAAGCTGTGCGCGCAGTTCCAGGCGGCGTGGGCCGAGGGGAACACCGCCATCGCGCTGGCGCTGCACGACCGGCTGTTCGCGCTGCACCTGGCGCTGTTCACCGATGCCTCGCCGGGTCCGGTGAAATACGCCGTCAACAAGCTGCGCCCCGAGATTTCCGCCGAACTGCGGCTGCCGATGGTGGAGCCGAGCGACGCCAGCAAGGCGGCGGTCGATGCGGCGATGGCGGCGGCGGGGATTATCTGACGCCGTCCGCTTCCCTTTAGGGTCGCGCACGCCTACATCGCGCGTCCCATGGCACGCCCTCGTCCCCTTGAATTCGACAAGAAGAAGATCGTCGCGGAGAACCGCAAGGCGCGGTACGAATATTTCCTCGAGGAGTTTTTCGAGGCCGGGATTGCGCTGCAGGGGACCGAGGTGAAATCGCTGCGATTCGGCGAGGGGTCGATCGCGGAGAGCTATGCCGAGGTGCGCGACGGGCAGGCATGGCTGGTCAACGCCAACATCCCGGAATTTTCGCACGGAAACCGCTTCAATCACGAACCGAAGCGTCCCCGTAAATTGCTCCTTCATCAACGACAGGTAGAGAAGCTCCAGGGCGCGGTCGCGCGGGAGGGCATGACGCTGATCCCGATGTCGATCTACTTCAACGGTCGCGGCCGGGCGAAGGTCGAGCTGGCGCTGGCGAAGGGCAAAAAGACTCACGACAAGCGCGAGTCGATCAAGGAACGGGACTGGAAGCGTGAACAGGGGCGGATCCTCCGCGATCGCGGGTGACATGAAACCGGGCCGTCTCAGCGCGTGGTGGCGTCGCAATATGCCCACCCGCGAGTCGATCGAGCAGATCCGCTGGCTGCGTCCCGTCGCGCATCGCATTCTCGCCCCGGAATTGTGGCGCTTTACCCGTCGTTCGGTGCCGCGCGGCGTAGCGCTGGGGCTGTTGGTCGGTATTTTCCTGCTGATCCCTGGCCTGCAGATCGCGGGTGCGGCGATGCTGGCGCTGCCGTTCCGCGCGAATGTGCCGATTGCGGCGGCGATGACGTTCCTGAGCAACCCGGCGACGACGCCGTTCATCCTGTACGGATCGGTCTATACCGGCAACCTGATGCTGGGACGGAGCGCCGATGTGTCCGGCTTCATGGCGCTGATCGAGCATCATGCAGGGGTCGCCGAATGGACGAGCTGGTTGTTGTCGCAAGCCGCGCCAGCCTTGCTGATCGGGCTGCTCGTCATTTCGGTCGTGTGCGCCGCCGCAGGCTATGGTCTTTCCATACTGATCTGGCGCGGCTGGGTCGCGCGCAAGTGGCGCAAGCGCGTCCTGCTTCGCAATAAAGTTTCTTCGGAGACTTGATCGGGCGTATCATCGGCGTAAGACACGGGCGTTTTCAAATGTCCCGAAGGGTGCCCGATGCGTCTTCTCCTGATCCCCGTCCTCCTTGCCGGAACCGCGCTGGCAAGCGGCTGCACGCCGTCCACCAGCGCCGAAGCGCCGTCGGCCGCTCCTGCTCCTGCCGCCAAACCGCAACTTGGCACCTTTGGTTTCGACGTCGCCGGGATGGACCGCAGCGTGGCCGCAGGCGAGGATTTCTACGCCTTCTCGAACGGGACCTGGGCGAAGAACACGCCGATCCCGGCCGACAAGTCGAACTATGGCATGTTCACCGCGCTCGATGACCTGTCGAAGGAGCGGGTGCGCGGCATCCTGGATGAGGTGAAGGACAATCCCGCCAGCGTGGTCGGGCGCGCCTATTCCAGCTATCTCGACACGGCGACGGTCGAGGCGCGTGGCCTGGCGCCCATCCAGCCCTGGCTCGGCAAGATCAAGGCGCTCGACAGCAAGGCGGGCTATGCCGCCCTGGTGGTCGAGGGTGCGAAGATGGGCGTACCGGGCCCGTTCGGTGGCTATGTCGGCCAGGACGACAAGATCCCGACGCAGTATATTTTCACCATCTATCAGGGCGGCACCGGCCTGCCCGATCGTGACATGTATCTGCTCGACAACCCGAAGATGGCGGCGATCCGCACCGCCTATCTCGGCTATCTGGCCAAGATGCTGACGCTGGCGGGCGAGGCGGATGCCGACGCGCGGGCCAAGGCGATCCTCGCGCTCGAGACCAGCATCGCCAAGGTGCAGTGGACCCGCGAGGATTCGGGCGACGCGGCGAAGACCTATAACAAGTTCACGCTGGCCGAGACCGCCAAGCTGTCGTCCGGCACGCTCGACATGCCAGCGATGCTGAAGGCGCTGAGCCCGAAGATCACCGAAGTGCTGGTCAACCAGCCGAGCGCGGTATCGGGCATCGCGAAGATCATCGACGATGCACCGCTGGCGGTTGTGAAGGACCAGATGCTGGTCCGCAGCCTGGGCGCGATGGCCGACTATCTGCCCGATGCAGTGGCCGACACCAACTTCGCTTTCTACGGCACGACGCTTCAGGGCACGCCGCAGCGCGAGGCACGCTGGAAGCGCGGCGTGGGGTTCGCCGAAGGAGCGCTGGGCGAGGAGCTCGGCAAGGAATATGCCGCGCGCTATTTCCCCGCCGAGTATAAGGCGGAGATGAACAAGCTCGTCGCCAATGTCCTCGACGCGATGGGCCGGCGCATCGACTCGCTCGACTGGATGCAGCCGCAGACCAAGGCGCGCGCCAAGGCGAAACTCAAGAACTTCACCGTCAAGGTCGGTTACCCCGACCAGTGGCGCAGCTATGCGGGGCTTGAGGTCAAGGCCGACGACCTGTTCGGCAATGCCGTCCGCTCCAACCGCTTCGATTATGCCTATATGCTCGACAAGCTGGGCGGCCCGGTGCGGAAATGGGAATGGGGCATGCTGCCCCAGACGGTCAACGCCTATGCCAATTTCGGCATGATGGAAGTCGTCTTCCCCGCCGCGATCCTGCAGCCGCCCTTCTTCGATCCCAAGGCCGATCCGGCGATCAACTATGGCGGCATCGGCGCGGTGATCGGGCATGAGATCAGCCATCATTTCGACGATCAGGGCGCCAAGTATAACGAGAAGGGCGAACTGGCGGACTGGTGGACGCCGGAAGACGTCAAGGCGTTCGAGGCGGCGGGCAAGGCGCTGATCGCGCAGTACGATGCCTATGAGCCGCTGCCGGGCGAGCATGTGAAGGGCGAGTTCACGCTGGGTGAGAATATCGGCGACCTCGCGGGCCTGACCATCGCCTATGATGCGTACAAGCATGCGCTGAACGGCAAGGAGGCGCCGGTGATCGACGGCTTTACCGGCGACCAGCGCTTCTATCTCGGCTGGGCGCAGGTGTGGCGGCGCAACTATCGTGAAGCGAACCTGCGTCAGCGGTTGCTGACCGATCCGCACAGCCCGTCGATCCAGCGCGCCTGGGTCGTGCGCAACCTCGACCCCTGGTACAGCGCGTTCGGCGCAAAGCCGGGCGAGAAGCTGTATCTGGACCCGGCAAAGCGCGTCCGCGTCTGGTGAGCGCTTGACGCTATCGCAGCGGGGCGGGAAAGGGGGCCATGCCCAGCCTTTCCGCCCCGACTGACGACTCCTCCGGCATCACCGGCCCGCTGATCGTCGCCATCGTGGCGGGATCGGTTGCGGGCGGGGCGGTGCTGTGGGCGATCGACTCGCTGCCGGTGGCGGCCGGGTTCTTCGCGACAGCCGTGCTGATCGCGCTGGCCGCGACCTTGCTGCGGCGGCCAGCGGTCACGGCGGAAGCGGCATCGACAACTGCCGAGAGCGACTGGTCGCTGGCCAATATGCTGGCATCGATGAGCAACGACGCCATCGCGGTAACCGACCGCGCCGGCCGGCTGGTCTGCGCCAATGAGCGGTTCGGAACGCTGTTCCCCGGCTATCCGGCGCCCCCCGCAGTGGTCATCGGCGACTGGGCCGCATCGCAGCTGGGCAGTGCCGGGCGCGCGGCATGGCGCGACGGGCAGGCGTCGAGCGGGTCGTTCGACGCCGCGGGTACCAAGTTGACCGCGCATGTCAGCCGGGTTGGCGATTCGCTGCTGGTATGGCGCTTTGCCGGGGCCGATGCAGTGGACTTGACCAAGCAGGCGCAGGCGCTGGTCGCCGGCAAATCGGGCGACCGGCTGGGGCAGGCGGGCATCATGATGGCGCTGATCGGCGCCGATGGCCGGGTGCGTGCCGCCAATCGCGTGCTCCGGCTGCGCGCGGCCGGTGACGAGCTGGCGATGATCGAGGGGCGGGACATTACCCGCTTCCTGATCACCGATAATCGCGGGACGGTGCGGTTCGAGCGCGAGGGGCTGTCGGGCGCGCCGATCCGCGTGCTCGAAATCCCCTTCCTCGATGGGGATGCGACGCCGATGCTGGTTGCGCTGCTCGACGAGGAATATGCCCCGGCGCAGGAAATGGGCGCGGAATCGAGCGCGCATGTCCGGTCGCTGATCGCGCTGCTGCCGGTCGGTATCGCGCTCGTCGGGGCGGATGGCCGCTTTGCCTTCATGAACGATGCGTTCGTTCGCGCCGCGCACGTCAACACCGATGCCCCGCCGCTCTATCCGGGCGATCTGGTGGTGCGGGAGGACAAGAGCACCCTGGCCGACGCCGTGCGCCGGTTCGCCGCGGGTGCGGTGCATCCGATGGACCTGACCGTCCGCTTTGCCCAGGCGCCGGACGAGGCGGTCTCGATCTCGATCGCCTCTGCCCGCGGCCTTGGCGATGCGGCGGTGCTGCTGAGCCTGCGCGATGCTGGCGAGGAGGGGCAGCTCAAGCGACAGGTGGCGCAGGCAACCAAGATGCAGGCCGTCGGCCAGCTCGCCGGCGGTGTGGCGCACGACTTCAACAACATCCTGACCGCGATTATCGGCCATTGCGACCTGATGCTGATGCGCCACGCGCCGGGCGACAGCGATTATGACGATATCCAGCAGATTCTGCTCAACTCCAACCGCGCGGCGGCGCTGACCCGCCAGCTGCTCGCCTTTTCGCGCCAGCAGACGCTGCGGCCACAGCTGTTGCAGCTGCCCGACATCATTTCCGAGGTGTCGAACCTGCTCAAGCGGCTGCTGGGCGAGACGGTCGAGTTGGTGGTCAATCATGGCCGCAATCTTGGCCCGGTCCGCGCCGACCCGGGGCAGCTGGAGCAGGTTGTCGTCAACCTTGCCGTCAATGCGCGCGATGCGATGCTGGCCAAGAACCCCAATGGCGGCGGCACGCTGACGATCGAGACACTGAGCGTCGCGGCGCATGAAGTGCGCGCGATGGACGAGGATGTCCTGCCGGTCGGTGACTATACTGCGCTGCGCGTGTCCGACACCGGTTCGGGTATCCCGGCGGACGTGCTGGCGCATATCTGGGAGCCGTTCTTCACCACCAAGGAAGTGGGGAAGGGGACGGGCCTGGGCCTGTCGACCGTTTATGGCATCATCAAGCAGTCGGGCGGGTTCATCTTTGCCGAGAGCGAGCCGGGCAAAGGCGCGGTGTTCACCATCTACCTGCCCGTTCACAATGCACCCGAGCCGACCGCGCAGCTGCCGACGGCGAAGGCGGTGCAGGGCGACCTGTGGGGCAGCGGCACGATCCTGCTGGTCGAGGACGAGGCGATGGTGCGCGCGGTGGCCGAACGGGCACTGGCGCGGCAGGGCTATACCGTACTGACCGCCGAAAATGGTGAGGCGGCGCTGGAATTGCTCGAGAAAAGCGACAAGCCGGACCTGCTGATCAGCGACGTGGTCATGCCGACGATGGATGGTCCGACCATGGTTCGCCATGCGCGCAAGAAATATCCTGATCTCAAGATCATCTTCATGTCGGGCTATGCCGAAGAACAGCTGCGCAAGTCGATTGACCTCGACAATGTCGCGTTTCTCCCAAAACCCTTTTCGGTTCAGCAGCTTGCGGAGCTGGCCCGGTCAGTAATGACCGCAAAATAGCGCTCGACCATGCCACGATTGTCAGGCACATGCTGACGCGATGAGCGCACCGCAACGCATCCTCGTGGTCGAGGACGAACCCCTGATCGCCATGATGATCGAGGATTTCCTCGACATGCTGGGCAAGGACCATGCCGGCACCGCCGACAGCGTGGCATCGGCGCTGGAGATCGTTTCCGCCGGCGGAATCGATGCCGCGATCCTCGATGTCAACCTGTCGGGCGGCGAGCTGAGCTGGCCGATCGCCGATGCGCTGGCGGCGCAGGGCGTGCCCTTCGTGCTCGCCACTGGCGGGAGTGGCGACACGGTGGTCGATGCGCATCGCGATCGGCCGGTGCTGGCCAAGCCGTTCACGATGGACGCAGTCGAGCAGGCGCTGGCCGAGCTCTGACGTTCCTGACTGCTGGCTGTAGTTTCGGTCCGCGGTGACGGGGTTCCGGCACCGGGCGTGGGCGCGCCGGCACATGAGAACAAAAAAAGATCGTTCTGCACTTGTTCCTTCGGAACAGATGCTGTACATCCGTCACCAGGCAATGGTTGAACCTGGGCCGCAAAGCATTTAGCGACGGAGATCTCTCATGGCAGCTTCCCTCAAGGTGATCGAAGGCAAGATGGGCATTTCTCCGGATAAGCAGAAGGCGCTCGATGCGGCGCTGGCACAGATCGATCGCGCGTTCGGCAAGGGCAGCGCGATGAAGCTCGGCTCCAAGGAGACGATGCAGGTCGAGGCGATCTCGACCGGCTCGCTTGGGCTGGACATCGCGCTGGGCGTCGGCGGCCTGCCGCGCGGCCGCGTGATCGAGGTTTATGGGCCGGAAAGCTCGGGCAAGACCACGCTGGCGCTGCACGTCATCGCGGAAGCGCAAAAGGGCGGCGGAACCGCGGCCTTTGTCGATGCCGAGCACGCGCTCGATCCGGTCTATGCCAAGAAGCTAGGTGTCAACATTGACGAACTGATCGTGTCGCAGCCCGACACGGGCGAACAGGCGCTCGAAATCGTCGATACGCTGGTTCGCTCCAACGCGATCGATGTGCTTGTGGTGGATTCGGTGGCGGCGCTGGTGCCGCGCGCTGAAATCGAGGGCGAGATGGGCGACAGCCATGTCGGCCTTCAGGCACGCCTGATGTCGCAGTCGCTGCGCAAGCTGACCGGCTCGATCAGCCGTTCGCGCTGCATGGTGATCTTCATCAACCAGCTGCGCATGAAGATCGGGGTGATGTACGGTAATCCGGAGACCACGACCGGCGGCAATGCGCTCAAATTCTACGCCTCGGTTCGACTCGACATCCGCCGCACCGGGCAGATCAAGGATCGCGACGATATCATCGGCAACACCACCCGGGTGAAGGTGGTGAAGAACAAGGTCGCGCCGCCGTTCAAGCAGGTCGAGTTCGACATCATGTACGGGCAGGGCATCTCGAAGATCGGCGAGATCCTCGATATCGGCGTGAAGGCCGGGCTGGTCGAAAAGGCGGGCGCCTGGTTCAGCTATGACAGCATTCGCATCGGCCAGGGGCGTGAAAACGCCAAGACGTTCCTCAAGGAAAATGCCGATGTCTGCGCGCGGCTGGAGGCGGCCATCCGCAGCCGGACGGAAAAGGTCGCCGAGGAGATGATGACCGGGCCCGACGCGGAAGACGACCTCTGATTTTACGATAGCGGCGGAAAAGCCGTCGTTAACCAGTTTCGGGCAGCAATGCCTGTTGCGGGCCGTGCCGGATCGACAGGTCGGTGGCGGTCAAGGGACCAGTCTCCCATTGGAAGGCCCGGCGTGGCGTGCGCCGGGCCTTTCCTGTTCGCGGCGGTTTCGAAACGCTGCGGACCGAATCGCTGAGGATTTGCTGCCCGGCGTCGCAAATCCGTGCCGGGCGCCTCTTTCCATTTTCGCTGCATCCGCGCACAAACGCGTAAACCCCGCACGGCATAGACAAGGGAGCGCGCAGCGATGATCACCGTCCACCATCTGGAAAATTCGCGCTCGCAGCGCGTGCTCTGGCTGCTCGAAGAGCTTGGCCTTCGCTATGAGATCAAGCGCTACGAGCGGAACCCCAAGACGATGCTTGCTCCGCCCGAACTCCGGGCAGTGCATCCGCTGGGCAAGTCGCCGGTGATCGTCGATGCGGACCCCGACAGCGACACGCCGCGCACCGTGGCGGAGACGGGCGCCATCATCGAATATCTGGTCGAAAAGGCTGATGGGCGGCTCGGCGCGCCGGCGCACCGCGAGTCGGCACTCCGCTATCGCCACTTCATGCACTATGCGGAGGGTTCGCTGATGCCACCGCTGCTGGTCAAGCTGGTGCTGATGCGCGTTCCGATCTTCGGCAAGGCGGCGCAGAAGAAGATCCAGCCGATGATCGACGTCCATCTCGACTTCGTCGAGGCCGAACTGGCCAGCCGCCCCTGGTTCGCGGGCGACGCGATGACCGCGGCGGATGTAATGATGAGCTTTCCGCTTGAAGCTGCGCGCTCACGCGGGGGACTCGACGCATCGCGTCCCGCGACGATCGCGTGGCTCGACAAGGTCCATGCCCGCCCCGCCTATCAGACGGCTCTCGCCAAGGGCGGCCCCTATGCCTATGCGTGACGCTGCAACAAGTTAAGGGGGACGCATGTCGGGCGCAGAGGCGATCACGGAGCGGCGGCGCGAATCGACGCTGCAATGGCAGATGCTGGGCGGGTTCGTGCTGGGCCTTGCGCTTGGCCTGTTCGTCCATTTCACCTCCGCCGACGCGGCTTGGGTCAAGACCGTCACGACCTATGTGACCGGCCCGATTTGCCAGGTGTTCCTGCGCCTGTTGTTCATGCTGGTGATCCCGCTGCTCTTCTCGGCGCTGGTCGTCGGCATCGCAGAGATGGGCGAGATCGCCGCCCTGAAACGCGTCGGCCTGCGCACGCTGGTGCTGACTGTCTGTGTCTCGACCATCGCGGTGATCGTCAGCCTGTTGCTGGTGAACCTGCTTCAGCCCGGCGCCGGGGTGGATCGCGTTGAGGCGCAGGCGTTGCTCGCTGCGTCCGGGGACAGTGCGGGCGCGATCCTTGACCGCACCGCCAGCACGCCGACTGGCGTGGACGCCATCCTCAACATCGTGCCCACCAACGTCGTCGCGGCGATGAACGCCAACGACATCCTCGCGATCATGTTCTTCGCGCTGTTCTTCGGCATCGGCATCCTGCTCACCGCCGACCGCCCGCAGGTGCAGACGCTCAAGCGCGGGATCGAGGGGATTTTCGAAGTTTCGATGCGGCTGATCGGCCTCGTCATCCGGCTCGCGCCGATCGCCGTGTTCTGTTTCATGTTCAACCTGGCTGCGCTGTTCGGCTGGGAATTGCTGGTACGGCTGCTCGCCTTTGTCGGCGTTGTGCTGGCCGCGCTCGGCACGCAGATGTTCGTGATCTTCCCGATCCTGCTACTGCTGCTCGCGCGCAAGAATCCGCTCGTCTTTTTCCGCCAGACGCAGGAGGCGGCGGTGATGGCCTTCTCCACCGCATCGTCCAACGCGACGCTGCCGACCGCGCTGCGCGTTGCAGAGACCAAGCTCAAGCTGCCGCCCAAGGTGTCGCGTTTTGTCCTGACGATCGGCGCGACGGCGAACCAGAATGGCACCGCGATGTTCGAGGGGGTGACGGTGATCTTCCTCGCGCAATTCTTTGGCGTCGACTTGACGCTTGGGCAGCAGATCACGGTGATGCTGGTGTGCATCCTGGGCGGCATCGGCACGGCGGGCGTCCCGGCGGGATCGCTGCCGGTGATCGCGCTGATCCTGGGCATGGTCGGGGTGCCGCCGGCGGGCATCGGCCTGGTGCTGGGCGTCGATCGTTTCCTCGACATGTGCCGCACCGTGCTTAACGTCATCGGCGATCTGGTGCTCGCGACGATCGTGTCGGCGGGTGAGAAGGAGACGCCGGAGCCGGTGGCATGAGGCTGACCCGGCGCGGGTTGATCGCGGCGGGTGCGCTGGCGCCGATCGGGTTTTCCGCCGTCGCGCGGGCGGCGCAGGTCGACCTGACGGCGTTGCAACCGATCACTGGCGACGCTGTGCCGATCGGGCGCGCGGAACGCGCCGCCCGGCTCGGCCGCGCGCAGGCGCTGATGAAGGCGAACGGCATCGGCGCGGTGCTGATCGAGCCGGGGGCCAGCCTGCTCTATTTTACCGGCGTGCGCTGGGGGCGGAGCGAGCGGCTGACTGCGGCGGTGATCCCGGTCGAGGGCGATCCGATCATCGTCACCCCGTTTTTCGAGGAACCGTCGGTCCGCGAATCGCTCGGCATTCCGGCGGAAATCCGGGTGTGGCAGGAGCATGAGGATCCGTTCGCGGTGGTCGCCGGGTTCCTGCGCGAGAAAAAGCTGCTCGGCCGCCCGCTGGGGATCGAGGAAACCGCGCGCTTCTTTGCGGTCGATGGCATGTGGCGTGCGCTTGCGGGCGTGAAGATCGTGTCGGCCAACCCGGTCGTGCGCGGGTGCCGGATGTTCAAGACGCCGGCTGAAATCGCGCTGATGCAAAAGGCGGCGGATGTGACGCTGGCCGCCTATCGCTGGACCTACCCCCGGATCGAGGCGGGCATGACTCCGGCGGACATCGCCGCGCTGATGACCGCGGCGACGGTCAAGCTGGGCGGGCAGGTGGCGTTCAACCTGATCCTGCTGGGCGAGGCATCGGCCTATCCGCACGGCACGGGCAAGCCGCAACGGGTGGTGAAGGGCGAGGTCGTGCTGATGGACTGCGGCGCGCGGGTCCTTGGCTATGAAAGCGACATCAGCCGCACCTTCGTCCATGGCGCGGCGAGTGCGGAGCAGCGCAAGGTGTGGGAGCATGTCCGCGCCGGACAGCAGCGCGCCTTCGCCGCCGCACAGCTCGGCACCCCGGCGGGCCGCGTCGATGATGCGGTGCGTGGCTGGTATGCGACGCTGGGCTATGGCCCCGACTACAAGCTCCCCGGCCTGTCGCACCGTACCGGCCATGGTATCGGCATGGACGGGCATGAACCGATCAACCTGGTGCGCGGCGAGATTACGAAGCTGGCGCCGGGCATGTGCTTCTCGAACGAACCGGGCCTGTATCTGCCGGGCAAGTTCGGCGTCCGGCTGGAGGATTGCTTCCACATGACGGTGGCTGGGCCGAAATGGTTCAGCGTGCCGCCGAGGTCGATCGAGGAGCCGATCGGGTGACATTTGTGACTTGGATCAGGCGCATAGTCTGGCGGCTGCGAGACCTGCCCGGTCCTCCCCCCGGCATAACGCAAGCGGACGCTGAAGATCTTCTCGAGAAGGGCTGGCACTATGTGGACGAGGGTCAGCTGTCGAAGGCCGAAGGCGTCGGCAAGAAGCTGGTCGCGATGAAGTTCACCGGAGGGGTTGAGCTCATCGCCGTCGTCCAAGCTGAGCGGGGAAATCTTGAAGCGGCAGTCGATACGTTGAGTTCGGGAATCGCTTTGAAGCCCGTTTGGCGTTTGGGCCATCTTCGGGCCAACTACCTTTCGGATTTGGGCCGATACGATGAGGCACTGGAGGCCTATCGCGATTGCGACGGGATGTTCGGTGCCAAACCTGACTGTACGGCACTGAACCGCGCAATCGCGCTGAGCCGAGCTGATCGCGACGATGAAGCTCGGTCCGCACTCCAGCCTTTGTTGAGTAAGGAAATTTCTGACGAAGAGTTGAAGGCTCAGGTCTGGGCCGTTGCCAGAGACCTGGATCTCGTTCCACCCGAGGCGATATCCCAATCACCCTGATCGAACCGTTTCGCTTGAGCGAACGCCTCGGCGCGCTTAAGTCGCGAAAATGACCTCGACCAACGATATCCGCCGCAGCTTCCTCGACTATTTCGAGGGCCAGGGCCATGCCCGCGTCCCGTCCGCGCCGCTGGTGCCGCATAACGATCCGACGCTGATGTTCGTCAATGCGGGCATGGTGCCGTTCAAGAACGTGTTCACCGGCCTGGAGACGCGGCCCTACACCACCGCGGCGTCGAGCCAGAAGTGCGTGCGCGCGGGCGGCAAGCATAACGATCTCGACAATGTCGGCTATACCGCGCGGCATCATACCTTCTTTGAAATGCTCGGGAATTTCTCGTTCGGCGATTATTTCAAGGAACAGGCGATCCTGCATGCCTGGACGCTGCTGACCAAGGAATGGGGGCTGCCGGCGCACAAGCTGACCGCGACCGTCTATCACACCGACGATCAGGCGTTCGAGCTGTGGAAGAAGATCGCGGGGCTGCCCGAAGAGCGCATCATCCGCATCGCGACCAAGGATAATTTCTGGGCGATGGGGTCGGATGGTCCGTGCGGGCCGTGTTCGGAAATCTTCTACGATCATGGCGACCATATCTGGGGCGGCCCTCCGGGCAGCCCGGAAGAGGATGGCGACCGCTTTGTCGAGATCTGGAACCTCGTCTTCATGCAGCATGTGCAGGAAGCGGACCAGATCGTCGGCGACCTGCCCAAGCCCAGCATCGACACCGGCATGGGACTGGAGCGGATCGCGGCGGTGCTGCAGGGCGTGCACGACAATTACGACACCGACACGTTCAAGGCGCTGATCGCCGAGAGCGGGGCGCTGACGCAGTCGGCGACGACGGGCGAGAATCAGGCGAGCCATCGCGTGATCGCCGACCATATCCGCACCTCCGGCTTCCTGGTCGCGGACGGCGTGCTGCCGGCCAATGAAGGACGCGGCTATGTGCTGCGCCGCATCATGCGCCGCGCGATGCGCCATGCGCATATTCTGGGCGCGAAGGAGCCGTTGATGCACCGCATGGTGCCGGCGCTGGTCGCGGAAATGGGCGGCGCCTATCCCGAACTGGTCCGTGCCCAGCCGCTGATCGAGGCGACGCTGCTGCAGGAGGAAACCCGCTTCCGCCAGACGCTGGCGAACGGGCTCAAGCTGCTCGACGAAGCGACGGGCTCGATGGGTGAGGGCGATACCCTGTCCGGCGAGACCGCGTTCAAGCTCTATGACACCTATGGATTTCCCTATGACCTTACCGAGGATGCGCTGCGTCCGCAGGGCATGAAGGTCGATCGCGACGGGTTCGACGCGGCGATGAAGCGCCAGAAGGATGCCGCGCGCGCCGCGTGGAAGGGGTCGGGGGCGAAGGCCAGCGACGAAGTGTGGTTCGACATCGCCGAGGAGCTGGGGAGCACCGAGTTCACCGGCTATGGCGCGACCGAGGGCGAGGGACAGGTCGTCGCTCTGGTCAAGGACGGCGTGCGCGTCGACCGCGCCGGTACGGGCGATGAGGTAACGATCCTCACCAACCAGACGCCTTTCTATGGCGAAAGCGGCGGCCAGATGGGCGACGCTGGCACGATCGGCAACGATGTAGCCGAGGCGATCGTCAGCGATACGTCGAAGCCGCTTGGCCGGCTGCACGCGCATCAGGCGACGCTGGCGCGCGGCGAGATCAAGGTCGGCGACACCGTCAAGCTGGCGATCGACGTGACGCGCCGCGATGCGATTCGCGCCAATCACTCGGCCACCCATTTGCTCCACGCCGCGTTGCGCAACCGGCTCGGCGGGCATGTGACGCAGAAGGGGTCGCTGGTTGCGCCCGACCGCTTCCGTTTCGACTTCTCGCACCCCTCGGCGCTGAGCGCGGCGGAGATTGCGGATATCGAGGCCGAGGTGAATGCGGAGATCCGCGCGAACGAGACGGTCGGCACCCGACTGATGACCCCCGAGGATGCGGTTGCGGCGGGCGCGCTGGCGCTGTTCGGCGAAAAGTACGGCGACGAGGTGCGCGTCCTGTCGATGGGCCGCATGACCGACAAACATTATTCGGTCGAGCTGTGCGGCGGTACGCACGTCAAGGCGACCGGCGACATCGCGGTGTTCAAGATCGTCAGCGAGAGCGCGGTATCGAGCGGGGTGCGCCGGATCGAGGCGCTGACTGGCGAGGCCGCGCGCATCTGGTTGAACGATCGTGACGCGAAGCTGCGGGAGGTGGCGGCGACGCTCAAGACCTCGCCCGATGAGGTGGGCGCGCGCGTTGCGGCGCTGGTCGAGGAGCGGCGCAAGCTGGAGCGCGAGCTGGCTGAGGCGAAGAAGGCACTGGCCATGGGCGGCGGCGGCGCTGCGGCGCCGGCAGGTCCCGAGCAGATTGGCGGTGTGAATTTCGTCGGCCAGATCCTCGACGGGCTCGATCCCAAGGCGCTGCGCGGCGCAGTCGATGAGGCGAAAGGCCGCGTCGGTTCAGCTGTGGTAGCTTTTGTTGCGGTAAATGAAGGACGTGCAGCGATCGCGGTGGGTGTCACCGACGACCTGACCGGCACCTTCAGTGCCGTCGAGCTGGTCAAGCGTGGTGTTGCCGCGCTGGGCGGGCAGGGCGGCGGCGGGCGGCCGGACATGGCGCAGGGTGGCGGTCCCGAGGGCGGCAACGCCCAGGCCGCGATCGATGCAGTCAAGACGGCGCTGGCCGAGGAGAAAGCAACTGCGTGATCATGTTCTGAAGGCCGCCGCAATCGCAGCGGCCCTCATCGCCGCCCCCGCCGCCACGGCGCAGGGCAAATTGCCCCCCTATCCGGAGGCGCTGAACTGCGCCGCGTTGACGCATGCCGCACTCAAGATCGGCAAGGGCACGCCGCAGGAGTCGCAATTGTTCGACCACCTCATCTATTGGGGCATGGCGGCGGCGGATGCCGGCCGCGCGGCGGGGAAGAACGGCAAGACGGTGGATAGTGAAGTCCCCGCACTGTCGGCGCAACTCGAGCCGAAACTGCGCGCACAGGATGGTGCGACGGTTTCGGCACTCGCTGCCTGCGTTGCGCGTGTGCCCGCACTCGACAATTGATTCGGATCCCAATGTCCCGATGACCCTGCGCCGTCGTTCGTTTGTCCAATCGGTCGGCGCTGCGGCACTGGCCAGTGCTGTACCCGCCGCCGCTCGAGGTCGGGGCCTCGCGGGGTCGGGGGACGCGACGCTGCGGTCGCTGCTCGATCGCATTTTCAACGACCGGATGACGCAGAGCCCCGAAAGCGCAACGGCGTTGGGTCTCGATAACGGCAAGAACGCTGCGCTCAAGTCACAGCTGTCGGGGCGCAGCGCGGCGGATGCGGCGCGCGATCTCGCGCGAGCGAAGCGCGAACTGGCGGCGATCAAGGCAATCGACCCGGCGACGTTGGCCGAAAATGCGCGGCTCGACTATGACATCGTCACCTATCAGCTGGAGCGCAGCATCAGCGGCCGTGAGCGCTTTAGCTATGGCGCGGCCGGCGGGAGATATGCGCCTTATCGGCTGACCCAGCTGACTGGTGCCTATCAGGACGTTCCCGATTTCCTCGACAATCAGCATCGCGTGCGGGATGTGGCGGATGCCGACGCTTATCTCGCCCGGCTTGAGGCGTTTGCGAAGGTGCTCGATCAGGACAGCGAGCGTCAGCGCGCGGACGCCGCACGCGGGGTGTTCGCGCCGGACTATATTCTCGACACCACGCTGAAGCAGCTTGCAGCGTTGCGCGACCAGGCACCCGGTGCAACCGGGCTGGTCACGTCATTCCGGGCCAAGCTCGCGGCCGCCAATCTCCCGCCCGAGCGCGCGGTGCAGGCCGAGAAGATCGTTGCCGACAGGATCTTTCCCGCGCTCGACGGCCAGCGGGCGCTGGTCAGCGACCTGCGCAGCCGGGCGACGCATGACGCGGGCGTCTGGCGCCTGCCCGATGGCGAGGCCTATTATGCCGCTGCGGCGGAGGCCGCGACGACCACGCAGCTGTCCGGCGACGAAATTCACCGGATCGGGCTGGAACAGGTTGCCGAGATCAGCGGTCGGATCGACACGATCCTGAAGGCACAGGGCATGGGTCAGGGCAGCGTCGGCGCGCGGCTGGTGGCGCTGAACGAGCGGCCCGACCAGCTATTCCCCAACACCGATGCCGGACGCGCGGCGCTGCTGCAAAGCTTGCGGGCGCAGGTCAAGGCGATGGAACAGCGGCTGCCCGAACAGTTCGCGGCAGTGCCAAAGGCGCCGGTCGAAGTCCGCCGCGTCCCGCCAGCGATTCAGGCGGGGGCCCCGGGCGGCTATTATCAAGCTGCAAGCCTGGATGGCGCGCGTCCCGGCATCTACTATATCAACCTGCGCGATACGTTTGATCGGCCCAAGTTCGGCCTCGCCACGCTGAGCTATCACGAGGCGGTGCCGGGACATCATCTTCAGGTAATGCTCGCGCTGGAATCGCAGGATATTCCACTGATCCGGCGGCGCGGGGGCTTTAGCGGCTATAGCGAGGGCTGGGCGCTCTATACCGAGCAGCTGGCGGACGAGATGGGCATGTATGACGGCGACCCGCTCGGGCAGGTCGGCTACCTTCAGTCGCTATTGTTCCGCGCGACACGGCTGGTGGTGGATAGCGGGCTGCACGCAAAACGCTGGAGCCGGGAGCAGGCGACCGATTACTTCATTGCCACCACGGGCATCGCGCGCGGCCGCAGCCAGGGTGAGATCGATCGCTACACCGTCTGGCCCGGCCAGGCGTGCAGTTACAAGATCGGCCATTCCGTCTGGGTGGAGCTACGTGACGAAGCAAAGGCAAAGGCGGGCGACAAATGGGACCCGCGCCAGTTTCACGACGTGCTGCGGCGCGGCGCAATGCCGCTCGACGTGCTGAAACGCGTGGTGCGGGCGCGCTTCAGCTGACGCTTCCGCCCTCGGCTTCGCCCTGCCGCACGCGCCGAATGCGCGGTTCGCGTTCCAGGCCGGCGGCTTCCTTGATCGACTTGCGCATTTCGTCGCGCTTTTCGTGGATCGATGCGATTACCGGGCCGACCGCGACGCCAAGGTCGACAAGTGCCGCCTCGGCCAGTTGCAGTGAGCTTTCGAGTGTCTCCGGGACCGCATCGGTCGCGCCTGCCTTGTACAGTTCGGCGGCGTGGGTGGCGTCGCGGGCTCGGGCAATGATCGGGATGTGCGGCACCCAGCTGCGCACCCGACGGGTCAGGCGCACCGTCAGCACCGGATCGTCCATCGTCAGGATCAGCGCCTTGGCATGGCCGAGGCGCAAGCGATCGACCAATTCGGCGCGCGCGACGTCGCCGAACACGACGCTATACCCCTCACGCCGTGCCGCGGCGACTCCGTCGATATCGGCGTCGACCGCCACATAGGGCTTGTCGTGCGCGCGCAGCATGTCGGCGACGGTACGACCGACGCGGCCGAAGCCGATGATCACGGTGCCGCCAGGGACGACCTCTTCCGCGCTCGCGTCGCTGCGCACGCCGTCGCGCTCCTCAATCTTGCGCGACGCAAAGCGCCCGGCCTGAGCGAGCAGGGGGGTAATTGTCAGGCCGATCGCGGTGACCGTGGTCCAGAATGCCGCAGTTGAAGGCTGGATCAAGCCAGCGGCGGCGGCGACGCCGAGGACGATCAGCGTGGTTTCCGAGGGGCTTGCCATCAGTACCCCGGCCTCTGCCGCAGTGCCGGTGCGCGCGCCGGATAGCTTGAGCAGCGCCATGGTCACGCCGACCTTGATCGCCATCACGCCGAGGATCGCGGCGAGCAGCAACGCCCAGTCCTGCATGATCATCCGCAGATCGAGCCGCATGCCAACGGTGATCAGGAACACGCCGAGCGCCAACCCCTTGAACGGGGCCGTGATCACCTCGACCTCGCTGTGATAGTCGGTCTCGGCGATCAGCAACCCGGCGAGCAGGGCGCCGACGATCGGCGACAGGCCGACCACGGTGGTGGCGAGGCTGGCGACGATGACGACCAGCAGGCTGGCGGCGAGGAACAGTTCGGGCGACTTGGTGCGTGCGGCCTGAGCGAATAGCCGGGGCAGGAAGAAGCGGCCGCCGACGAACAGCAACGCGACGACCACGCCGCCGCGCAGCAGCGTCATCGCGAAATCGCCGACCCCTGCATCGGCTGCAGCGGGGGCAAGGGCCGCGAGCAGGAACACGATCGGCACCAGCGCCAGATCCTCGAACAGCAACATCGCAAGCGCCGACTTGCCAACCGCGCTGGTTGTTCCGGCGATCGGCAGGACTAACGCGGTCGACGACATCGCAAGCGCCAGGCCAAGCCCCATCGCCCCGGTCCAGGGCTGACCCATGACATATAGGCCAGTTGCGATCAGTGCGCCCGCGCCGAGCAGTTCCGCCGCGCCGACCCCAAAGACCAGGCCGCGCATCGTCCACAGGCGTTTGAACGACAGCTCGAGGCCAATCGAAAAGAGCAGCAGGATGATGCCTAGTTCGGCAAAGGGCTCGATCGACGCGGGGTCCGAGATGGTGAAGTAGAACAGCCAGGGAAAGTGTTCGACCAGTTGACCAAGACCCGCCGGACCGACCAGCGCGCCGACCAGGATGAAGCCGATCACCGGGCTGATCCGGAAGCGGGTGAAGGCCGGGATAACAATCCCCGCCGCGCCAAGGATCACCAGCGCGTCGCTGAATCCGCTATTGGTCAGGTCAAGGGCCATGACGGCATCCTAGCGGGCGGCGAAACAATTTGTCACCGTCCTTGTGCGATGCGGTAGGATGAACCCGCTTGTATCGCTGGCAATGAAAAGGCCGCGTCCCGTATGGAACGCGGCCCTTTCGACTGCCGGTGGCAGTGGGGCTTACGCCCAGCTGGCCATTTCGGTCTCGAGGTTCTGGCGGATCGCCTCGAAGAACTGCTCGGTGGTCATCCACGGCTGATCGGGGCCGATCAGCAGCGCGAGGTCCTTGGTCATCTTGCCGCTCTCGACGGTCTGGATGCACACGCGCTCCAGCGTCTCGGCAAACTTGGTGACTTCCGGCGTGTCGTCGAACTTGCCGCGGAACTTGAGGCCGCCGGTCCAGGCGAAGATCGACGCGATCGGGTTGGTCGAGGTCGCCTTGCCCTGCTGATGCTGGCGATAGTGGCGGGTGACGGTGCCGTGCGCCGCTTCTGCCTCGACCGTCTTGCCGTCGGGCGAGAGCAGGACCGAGGTCATCAGGCCGAGCGAGCCGAAGCCCTGTGCGACCTGATCCGACTGGACGTCGCCGTCATAATTCTTGCACGCCCACACGAACTCGCCGCTCCACTTCAGCGCAGAGGCGACCATGTCATCGATCAGGCGATGCTCATAGACGATGCCGGCGTCCTTGAACTTGGCATCGAAGCCTTCGGTCTCGAACACTTCCTGGAACAGGTCCTTGAAGCGGCCGTCATAGGCCTTGAGGATCGTGTTCTTGGTCGAGAGATAGACCGGCCAGCCGAGGTTGAGGCCATAGTTGAACGACGCACGCGCGAAATCGCGGATCGAATCGTCGAGATTGTACATCGCCATCGCGACGCCCGAACCGGGGAAGTTGAACACTTCGCGGTCGATCACCTGACCGTCTTCGCCCTCGAACACGAGGCGCAGCTTGCCCGCGCCCGGAACCTTGAAGTCGGTGGCGCGATACTGGTCGCCAAAGGCGTGACGGCCGACAACGATCGGCTTGGTCCAGCCCGGGATCAGGCGCGGCACGTTGCTGATCACGATGGGTTCGCGGAACACGACACCGCCCAGGATGTTGCGGATCGTGCCGTTGGGCGACTTCCACATTTCCTTGAGGTTGAATTCCTCGACGCGCTGTTCGTCGGGGGTGATCGTCGCGCACTTCACGCCGACGCCATATTCCTTGATCGCGTGGGCGGCATCGATCGTGATCTGGTCGTTGGTTTCGTCGCGCTTCTCGACGCTGAGGTCGTAATATTTGAGGTCGATGTCGAGATAGGGCTTGATCAGGCGCTCACGGATCCATTCCCAGATGATCCGCGTCATTTCGTCGCCATCAATCTCGACGACGGGGTTTTTGACCTTGATCTTCGCCATGCTCGCTTTCCTGTTCATATCCGGGAGGAAGGGTTTGGCCGAGCGTCTAGGAGCAAGCGCGCGCGTGATCAAGCTATGGCAGACACCGGTATCGGCGCACACCACGCAGGATTGTGTTGCGCGGATGGCACAGCTAGACCCCGGGCCATGGCTTCACTCGATACCCCGCCCGCCGTCACCAACACCGTCAAGTGGCGATTTCCCTCGGTCCATCCGGAGGGTCGCAAATATGTGCTGATCTCCGCGGCGATCACCATCCTGTTCCTGTTCGCGATCTGGGACGAGCTTGGTTTCGCCTTGATCGGCGTGACGATCTGGGTCGCGGCCTTCTTCCGTGACCCGATCCGCGTAACGCCGCAGGGGCCGGGGATGATTATCTCGCCCGCCGATGGATTGGTGACGATGATCGAACGCGTGCCGGTACCGCGCGAGATCGCCGGACCGGAGGGATTGAACGAAGCGATGCGGGTGCGCGTTTCGATCTTCATGTCCGTGTTCGACGTCCATATCAACCGCACCCCGATGGCCGGGACGATCCGTCAGGTCGTCTATATCGCCGGCAAATTCCTCAACGCCGACCTCGACAAGGCGAGCGATGAGAATGAGCGCCAGCATTTCGTCATGGAGACGCATGACGGCACCCGCGTCGGTTTCACCCAGATTGCGGGCCTTGTCGCGCGGCGCATCGTTACCTTCGTCAAGCCGGGCGACATCGTCGCAGGGGGGCAGCGCTTTGGCCTGATCCGCTTTGGCAGCCGTGTCGACGTGTTCTTGCCCGATGACTATGCCCCGCAGGTAGCGCTGGGCCAGCGTTGCCTGGCCGGCGAAACGCTCGTCGGCCTCAAGGGGGGCGTCGCGGCGCAGGGCGTGGCGCAATGAGCTTGCGCCCGCGCCGGCAGATGCGCGGCCTCCCGCTGCGCGCGGTTGCGCCGAATGCAGTGACCGCGCTGGCATTGTGCGCTGGCCTGACCGGAATCCGCTTTGCCATCGGCGAAGAGTGGGAGCGGGCGGTTTTGATGGTCATGCTGGCCGGCGCGCTCGATGGCATCGATGGCCAGGTAGCGCGGATGGTGCGGGCGGAGAGCCGCTTTGGCGCGGAGCTCGACAGCCTGTCCGATGCGATCTCGTTCGGCGTCGCCCCGGCGCTGATCCTCTATCTGTGGTCGCTGATGACCGTTCCGAAGCTCGGCTGGATCGTTGCGCTACTCTATGCGGTATTCTGTGCGCTGCGGCTCGCCCGGTTCAATTCGCAGCTCGATAACGAGGTCCAGCCGCGCAAGCTGGCTGGGTTCCTGACCGGCATTCCGGCACCCGCCGGTGCGGCGCTGGCGATGCTGCCAATCTATGTCTGGCTGTGGAGCGAGGAACCGATCGCGCGCTCGCCATGGATCGTCGCGCCATGGGTTGCATTTGTCGGCCTGTTGATGGTGTCGAGCATCGCCACCTATTCTTGGAAATCGCTACGTTTGCGCCGGCATGTGCGGTTCGAGGCACTGGTCGTCGTCGTCATCCTTGCCGCCGCGCTGGTCACCGCGCCGTGGCAGACCCTGACCTTCATCTGCCTTGCCTATCTCGCGACGCTGCCGTTCAGCGCGCGATCCTATGCGCGGACTATGCCGCGGCCCGCAGCGGCGCCGAAATCTGCCGGGGTGCCGCCCGCAGCGTAGCGCGGACGCGCGGCGCCTGAACCGGGGCGAGCGCGGGCACCAAGTCGCCGCGCAGCAGGGCGCGCATATAGTCTAGGCGCGGTGCAATCGTGGTGAACATCGCCCAGATCGACACGGCGAACGCCGTGGTGAACAGCAGCGTGGCAAGAACAGCAACCATCATTGGCCTCCCGGATTCTCCCTAAGCGACTGGAATCCTGACGATTCCTGACGCCTAAGCGCGGGCAAGGTTCCCTGTCCGCCGTGTGAACCCTTTATGTTCCATTAACGTTCCAGCTGTCAAGCGCTGTAATCCGCTTTTGTTCTCTTGCGCTCCGCTGCATTCTCGACTAAGCGCGCCCCACTCAACCCCGCATGGGAAGCAACATAACCCGGTGCTGCGGGCCGTCACGGCCTTCGGTCACTCGCTTCCCAGAGGCTCAACCGGAAGGAATTATCCCTATGGCGGCACCTGTCGTCTCTATGCAGCAGTTGCTCGAATCGGGCGCGCACTTCGGTCACCAGACCCATCGCTGGAACCCGAAGATGAAGCCGTATATCTTCGGCGACCGCAACGGCGTTCACATCATCGACCTGTCGCAGACCGTGCCGCTGTTCGCACGTGCGCTCGAGTTCATCAGCTCGACCGTCGCTTCGGGCGGTAAGGTGCTGTTCGTCGGCACCAAGCGCCAGGCGCAGGACGCGATTGCCGAGGCGGCGCGCAAGTCGAACCAGCATTTCGTCAACCATCGCTGGCTGGGCGGCATGCTCACCAACTGGAAGACGATCAGCAACTCGATCAAGCGCCTCAAGACGCTGGAAGAGCAGCTGTCGGGTGACACGCACGGCCTGACCAAGAAGGAAGTGCTGAACCTGACCCGTGAGAAGGACAAGCTCGAGCTGTCGCTCGGCGGCATCCGCGACATGGGCGGCGTTCCCGACATCATGTTCGTGATCGACGCGAACAAGGAAGAGCTGGCGATCAAGGAAGCCAACACCCTCGGCATCCCGGTCGTCGCGATCCTCGACTCGAACGTGTCGCCCGACGGCATCGCATTCCCGGTTCCGGCGAATGACGACGCCAGCCGCGCGATCCGCCTGTACTGCGAAGCGGTCGCCATTGCGGCGACCCGCGGCAACAACCAGGCGCAGATGAGCAGCGGCGATTTCGGCGCGGCCGAAGTGCCGCCGGTCGAAGCAGCGCTGGCTGAGCCGATTGCGGCCGAGCCGGCCCCTGCCGTCGCGGCCGAGCCGGAAGCCCCGGCCGCCTCGACCGAGCCGGAAACCGCTGCCGAGGGCGAGCGTCAGATCGACGCGTAAGCGCTCTGGTCATCGAACCGTAATGGGGGCGGGGCAGGGCGTTTCAGCTTTGTCCCGCCCGCACCATATTTGAAGCAAACCGCTTACAGCACGAGGAATACGAACATGGCCGAGATCACTGCAGCAGCCGTCAAGGAACTGCGCGAGAAGAGCGGCGCCGGCATGATGGACTGCAAGAAGGCGCTGACCGAAACCAATGGCGACATCGAAGCGGCCAGCGACTGGCTGCGTTCGAAAGGCCTGGCCGCCGCCGCCAAGAAGTCGAGCCGCACCGCGGCTGAAGGTCTCGTCGGCGTTGCCGTTGCGGGCACCAAGGGCGTGGCCGTCGAGGTCAACTCGCAGACCGACTTCGTCGCGAAGAACGAAATCTTCCAGGGCTTTGTCCGCGAAGTGACCGGTGTTGCGCTCGAGCAGGGCATCGATGATGTCGAGGCGCTGAAGGCGCAGTCGATCACCGGTGGCACGATCGAAGACGTGCTCGTCGCGAACATCGCCACGATCGGCGAGAATCAGGTGCTGCGTCGCGCGAAGAAGGTCGAAGTGACCAACGGCGCGGTGATCCCGTACGTCCACAACGCCGCGGCCCCGGGCCTTGGCAAGATCGGCGTGCTCGTCGCGCTCGAATCGGATGCGGGCGCCGACGTGCTCGAGCCGCTGGGCAAGCAGATCGCGATGCACATCGCCGCTGCCTTCCCGCTGGCGCTGTCGGTCGAGGACCTCGATCCGGAAGTGGTCGAGCGTGAAGCCGCGATCCTGCGCGAGAAGAATGCCGACAAGATCGTCGGCAAGTCCGACGAGGTCGCTGCGAAGATCCTCAACGGCCCGGTCGAGAAGTTCAAGAAAGAGAACGCGCTGCTCACCCAGGCGTTCGTCATGGACGGCAAGACCCCGGTCGGCGACGTGATCGCAAAGGCTGGCAAGGACGCCGGCACGACGATCACGCTGGTCGACTATGTCCGCTTCCAGCTCGGTGAAGGCATCGAGAAGGAAGAGAGCGACTTCGCAGCGGAAGTGGCGGCGACCGCAGCTGCGGCTGGCTGATCGTTCGACCCGTTCGGAACAAGAAGGGCGCGGCCAGCGATGGCCGCGCCCTTTTCTGTTTGCGGGTACTCCCGATGCCGTCGGCCGATTGACTCGGTGGAGGCCGAGGCAGAAGCTCTCGATCCTCAAAGGATCGGGGAGGGTGGCTGTGCTCAAGACGTTGTTTTCAGCGCTGGCGCTGGGCGTGGCACTGCCGGCTCTCGCGCAGGACCTGGCTTCGCAGGAGGTGGTTGTGACCGCCAGCCGGGTCGAGCAGGATAGTTATGAGCGCGATATGCCGGCGGTCGGCCTGCGTCGCACCGCAGACTTTCTGGTTCAGGAAGTCGTGATCCGCGGAGATACCCGCGATCCCAAGCAGCGCGGGGCCGAAATCCGCCAGATGCTGGCGCGGGCGGTCGAGATGGCGGACAAACATGGCGTGCAGCTGGCGTTCGGCGACTATATCCTGACGCCACTCACCGCAGCCAATCTCGACGAGGTGACGCTGTCCAACGACAACCGCCCCGACAGCCAGAAGGTCGAGTTTCTGGTCAAAGCGCCGCTCGGCGGCAAGGAGAGCGGCGCGACCGCCGAAAAGCGCATCGCGGCCTATGCCGATGCTGTGCCGGAAGTCGGGCGCGCGCAAATGGATATCAGTGGCGATTCGTCGCTGTCGATCGTCGGTCCGGACCAATATCGGCTGCAGATCGCAGAGAGCGTGATGGCTGATGCGCGCGCGCTGGCAGAGCGGATGGGGGGCGGATATTCCGTGACGATCGAGGGGCTCAACATGCCGGTTCTTTGGACGCGGGCGGGGCTGTCTGACGTGATGCTCTATATTCCCTACAAGCTGGTCATCGTCCCAAAGCCCTGACTGGTCTTACGCGCTTCATCCGAACCAGTTTCCCCGCTTGGCTTCGCCCGCGCCCGCGCCTAAGGTCCGCGCCGCTCCCAACCCCCGACAGACATTAGGGCCAGATGACCGCGCCACGCTTCAAACGCATCCTCCTCAAACTCTCCGGCGAAGTGCTGATGGGGCAGGGGCAGTTCGGGATCGATCCGGCCACCTGTGAGCGCGTCGCGCGTGAGGTGAAGGCGGCGACCGAGGCGGGGTTCGAGATCTGCATGGTCGTTGGCGGCGGGAATATCTTCCGCGGCCTCGCCGGTGCGGCGCAGGGATTCGAGCGGGCGAGCGCCGATTATATGGGCATGCTCGCCACCGTGATGAACGCGCTGGCGATGCAGAACACGCTCGAGCGGCTCGGCGTCGATACCCGTGTGCAGTCGGCGATCCCGATGGCGTCGGTCAGCGAACCCTATATCCGGCGCAAGGCGATGCGGCATATGGAGAAGGGCCGCGTGGTGATCTTTGCCGCGGGCACTGGCCTGCCGTTCTTCACCACCGACACCACCGCCGCGCTGCGTGCCGCCGAGATGAATTGCGACGCGCTGTTCAAGGGCACCAGCGTCGATGGCGTGTACAATGCCGACCCCAAGAAGGTCGCCGACGCGACCCGCTATGAGGAACTGACCTTCGACCGCGTGCTGGTCGACAATCTCAAGGTGATGGACGCGACTGCGGTCGCCCTGTGCCGCGACAACGACATTCCGATCGTGGTGTTCAACATCCGAGACGAGGGCACGTTGGAAGCGGTCTTGCGTGGCGAGGGCACCTCGACCATCGTCCGCAACCAGCCCGTAACCGCTTAAGTTAAGACAGAATAAGAGGAACCTGAGCTATGGCCGCATATGACAAGGCCGATCTGGAGCGCCGGATGAACGGTGCCGTCGAATCGCTGAAGCATGATCTGGGCGGGCTGCGCACCGGCCGCGCGAGCACCACCTTGCTCGAGCCGGTGACGGTCGAGGTCTATGGGTCGCACATGCCGCTCAACCAGGTCGCGACGGTGTCGGCACCCGAGCCGCGCATGCTGTCGGTGCAGGTGTGGGACAAGTCGAATGTTGGCCCGGTCGACAAGGCGATCCGCTCGGCGGGGCTGGGCCTCAACCCGATTGTCGACGGACAGAATTTGCGCCTGCCGATCCCGGACCTGACCGAAGAGCGGCGCAAGGAACTGGCCAAGCTCGCCAGCAAATATGCAGAGGCCGCGCGCATCGCCGTGCGCAACGTGCGTCGCGACGGCATGGACAGCCTGAAGACCGACGAAAAGAAGGGCGAGTTCGGCGAGGACGACCGCAAGCGTCATGAGGCCGACGTCCAGAAGCTGACCGATGCGACGATCGCGGAGATCGACGCCGCCGCGACGGCAAAGGAAAAGGAAATTCTGGGGAAGTGACTGGTGGTCATTCTCTAAGCCCCTCCCCTTTAGGGGAGGGGTTGGGGTGGGGCCTGTCCTCGCGCCCGCCGGTCTCGGTGAGACTGAGAGTCCCCACCCCAACCCCTCCCCTGAAGGGGAGGGGCTAGCATGGCCTCGAACCCCGCACCTACCGCCGAGGCAGCGCCGATTCCCCGCCATGTCGCCATCATCATGGACGGCAATGGCCGGTGGGCGAAGGCCCGGCGGCTGCCGCGCCTTGCCGGGCACAAACAGGGCGTCGAAGCCGTGCGCCGCGTGTCCCGCGCAGCGCGCGAGCAGGGTATCGAGGTGCTGACGCTCTACGCCTTTTCATCGGAGAACTGGCGGCGACCCGAGGAGGAAGTGCGCGACCTGATGGGGTTGCTGCGCCATTTCCTGAGGAACGAACTGAAGGATCTGGTCGCCGAGAATGTGCGGTTGCGCGTCATTGGCGACTATCGCGCATTGTCGGGCGATCTGGTCGCGATGATCGACGATGCGATCGAGCGGACCGCGTCGAACAGCGGCGCGATTTTGGTAATCGCACTCAATTATGGCGCGCAGGCTGAGATCGTCGCGGCGGCGCGGCGGTTGGCGGCGGCGGCGCAGGCGGGTGAGGTTGCGCCCGAAGCGATTGACGAGACGATGTTCAGCGACGCGCTGACCACGCATGGGCTGCCGCCACTCGACCTGCTCATCCGCACATCGGGTGAGCAGCGGCTGTCCAACTTCCTGCTGTGGCAGGCGGCTTATGCCGAACTGTTGTTCGTCGACACATTGTGGCCGGATTTCGATGGCCAGGCGCTGGCTGATGCGATTGCGCAGTTCGGGCGGCGGCAGCGCCGGTTCGGGGGGCTGTGACGCCGGTTCCGCCCCGCCGTAACGCCGACCTTGGCACCCGTACCGTTGTCGGGGTCGCGCTGATCGCCTTAGCCGCCGCAGCCTTGTGGTTCGGCACGTTCTTGTTCTGGCTGCTCGTGACGCTCGGCGCGCTGGCGATGATCCATGAATGGGGCGGCCTGCACGGCGCCGATGCGGGACAGCGCAAGCTGATGCAATATGCGCTGATGGTGCCACTAGCGATCCTGTCGCCGTTGGCGGCCGGGCCCGGGTTTCTGGCGCTGGGGCTGATTTTCGGCGCGTTTTTCTTCCTTGCCGTCGTGACCCGCAGCGGCGCGCTGGGGGCGGGGGCAATTTATGTCGGATTGCCGGTGCTCGCACTGTTGTATCTGCGCGGGCATGAGAACGGGCTGATGCTGGCGTTCTGGGCAATGGCGCTGGTGTGGGCGTGCGATATCGGGGCCTATTTTGCGGGGCGCGCGATCGGCGGGCCAAAGCTGATGCCGGAGGTTAGCCCGAACAAGACCTGGGCCGGGTTGATCGGCGGGGTGATCGCGGCGACCGGCTTTGCGCTCCTGTTGACGCAGTGGGGCCTGCCGATGATGCTGGCGCTGGCGACGCCGCTGCTGGCGGTGCTGGCGCAGGCGGGGGATTTGTACGAAAGCCAGCTCAAGCGCCGCGCGGGGGTGAAGGATTCGGGGGCGCTGCTGCCTGGACATGGCGGCGTGCTCGACCGGCTCGACGGGCTGGTGCCGGTGGCGCCGGTCGCCGCGCTGCTGGTCGTGGTTCAGGGGCTTTGATGAAACGGGTAACCATTCTTGGCGCGACCGGATCGGTAGGCACGTCGACGCTCGACTTGATCGAGCGCGACCCGGCTGCATTCGAAGTCGTCGCGCTGACCGCGAATTGCGACGTCGACAAGCTGGCGGCGGCGGCAAAGCGCGTGTCGGCGAAGCTGGCCGTGGTGGCCGATCCGTCCTGTCATCACGAACTGGCTGAGGCGCTGGCGGGCACGGGAATCGCGGTGGCGTCAGGCCCGGAGGCGGTGTGCGATGCCGCACGGATGGGCGCGGATTGGACCATGGCGGCGATCGTCGGGACGGCGGGGCTGAAGCCGGTACTGGCGGCGCTGGAAGGCGGGCAGGCGGTCGCGCTGGCGAACAAGGAGTCGCTGGTCTCCGCCGGCGACGTGATGATGCAGGCGGCGGCGGCGACGGGCGCGACATTGTTGCCGGTCGATTCGGAACATAATGCGGTATTCCAGTGCCTTGAGACGCAGAATGTAGATCGTGTCGCACGCATCATCCTGACCGCCAGCGGCGGACCGTTCCGCGAGCGGTCCCTGGACGAGATGCGTGCAATCACCCCCGCGCAGGCGGTGGCGCACCCCAATTGGTCGATGGGCGCCAAGATCAGTGTCGATTCGGCGACGATGATGAACAAGGGGCTGGAGCTGATCGAGGCGTTCCACCTGTTCCCCGTGACCGTTGAACAGCTGGACGTGATCGTCCACCGCCAGTCGGTGATCCATTCGATGGTCGAATATGTTGACGGGTCGGTGCTGGCGCAGCTCGGCTCGCCCGACATGCGCGTGCCGATCGCGCATGCGCTGGCGTGGCCGCGGCGAATGGAGACACCGTGTCAGCGCCTCGATCTTGCCACCATCGGGCGGCTGGATTTCGAGGCTCCGGACTATGACCGCTTCCCGTGCCTGAAGCTGGCGCGTGAGGCGCTGGCGGCGGGCGGGGCACGTCCGGCGATCCTGAATGCCGCCAACGAGGTGGCGGTCGCTGCATTCCTGAAGGGGCAGATCGGCTTTCTTGAAATTGCCGCAATCGTCGCGGATACCCTCAATCGCTACGACCCGGCCGCGCCGGACATGCTCGATCAGGTGTTAGCGATCGATGCGGAAGCGCGGATTTTGGCGGGTGAGCGTGTGAAGGACTGCGTCGCTTGACCGAAAATCCCGGTTTCTTCCTCTACCTGATCGCCTTCTTCCTGATCATCGGGCCGCTCGTCTTCGTGCACGAGCTGGGTCATTACGCAGCCGGACGCTATTTCGGGATCAAGGCTGAGGCGTTCTCGATCGGCTTCGGGCGCGAGGTTGCCGGATTTACCGACACGCGCGGGACGCGGTGGAAGTTCGGGTGGCTCCCGCTCGGCGGCTATGTGAAGTTTGCAGGCGACATGAACCCGGCGGGTCAGCCGAGCCCCGAATGGCTGGCGTTGCCGGCGGCGGAGCGGGCACAGACATTCCAGGCCAAGCCGCTGTGGCAGCGTGCGATCGTCGTCGCGGCTGGGCCGATCACCAATTTTCTCGTCGCCATCGCGATTCTGGGCGCGTTCGCCTTTGCCTATGGCGAGGCGAAGATGCCTGCGGTGGCCGGTGCCATCCAGCCGGGCACCCCGGCTGCGGCGGCCGGGCTGAAGCCGGGCGACCGGTTCGTCGCAATTGGCGGGCGGCAGGTCGAAACCTTTGAGGACATGATGCGCTTCACCTCGCTGCGTGCGGGGATGAAGGTGCAGATCGACTATCTGCGCGACGGACAGCCGGCGAGCACCGAGGCCGTTATCGGCCGTCGGGTCGAAAAGGACCGCTTCGGCAACGAAACGAGCCGCGGCATTCTGGGCATCGCGCCGAGTGACGAGGTCGTGCGCACACCGGTTTCCCTGTGGCAGGCGCCGATCGTTGGGTTCAACCGCACCGTGTCTCTGGTCGGGACGATGATCGATGGCCTGGGTCAGCTGATCATGGGCCGGGTGCCGGTGAGCGAGTTGGGCGGGCCGCTGCGAATCGCCAAGGTTTCCGGGGAGATGCTCTCGCTCGGCGTTGAGCAGTTCATCATCATGGCCGCGCTCATCTCGATAAATCTGGGGTTCATTAACCTCCTGCCAGTCCCGGTGCTGGATGGCGGCCATCTTCTGTTCTATGCCGTCGAAGCGGTGCGCCGGAAGCCCGTCGAGCCTGAGGTGATGGAATGGGCGTTTCGCGGCGGAATGATGGCGATACTGGCATTGATGCTGCTGGTGACATTCAACGATCTGGGCGCATTTGGCGTGTGGAAAAGCCTGGCCGGGTTGATCGGCTGAACCGGTTGGGGCAGGGCGTGCGAACGAGCGCAAGCTTCCGACCAAAATCTCTTGGATCCGACTGGGGTGGGATGGTGACGGCTATCAAGGTTACGAAATTCGGCGTGCGCGCCTCTGCGGTCCTGCTGGCTGGCACGACCTGGTTTGCGCTCGCCACCGCCGCGCAGGCCCAGCAGGCGCCAGCCCCCGGTCCGGTCGCGCAACAGCCCGCCCCGCTGCCAGAGGCGTTGGAAAAGCGTACGATCCGCACCTTGCGGGTCGAGGGCACGCAGCGGCTCGAGCCGGAGACGGTGTTGTCCTACACCCGCCTGCGGGTCGGTCAGACCTACACCACCGAAAGCCTGGACCAGGCGATCCGCGACGTGTTGGCGAGCGAACTGCTTGCCGACGTCACGATCGAGGGCGTCGAGTCGGGCGACATCGTGTTGCGCGTGCGTGAGAACCCGGTGATCAACCGCGTCATCCTGGAGGGCAATAAGCGCCTGAAGGACGACAAGATCGTCAAGGAAATCAAGCTGGCCCCGCGCCAGATGTTCACCCGCACGGCAGTGCGCGCGGACGTCGCCCGGATCGTCGAACTGTATCGCCGCCAGGGCCGCTTCGCCGCGACGGTCGAGCCGAAGATGGTCAGCCTCGACCAGAATCGCGTCGATATCGTGTTTGAAGTTCGCGAAGGACCCAAGTCCAAGGTCCGCCAGATCAACATCATCGGCAACGAGCAGTTTTCCGACGGCAAGCTGCGCGGCGAGATGGCGACCAAACAGGCCCGCATCACCACGATCATGAGCTCCAACACGAGCTATGATCAGGACCGCCTCGCCTATGACCAGCAGAAGCTGCGCCAGTTTTACCTGACTGAGGGCTATGCCGATTTCCGCGTCGTTTCGGCGGTTGCGGAACTGACCCCCGACAAGCGCGACTTCATCATCACTTATGTGATCGAGGAAGGTCCGCGCTACAAATTCGGCAAGGTCTCGGTCGACAGCAACATCCGCGACTTCGATGACGAGGCCCTCGCCAAGGGTCTCGCGATGAAGGAGGGCGACTGGTACAACGCCAAGTTGGTCGAGGATACGATCGACCAGTTGTCGGAGACGGCCGGCGCGTTCGGCTATGCCTTTGCCAATGTCAGCCCCGACTTCCAGCGCGATCGCGAGAAGTTGACGATGACGATCAACTTCAACATCGCCGAAGCGCGTCGTACCTATGTCGAGCGGATCGACATTACCGGCAATACCCAGACGCAGGACAAGGTGATCCGCCGCGAAATGCGTCTGGCGGAGGGCGATGCGTTCAACACCTTCCTGGTCAAGCGCTCGCAGGACCGCATCAACTCGCTCGGCTATTTCAACGAGAAGTTCGAGATCGAGCAGAAGGAAGGCTCGGCGCCCGATCGCGTCATCCTGACCGCAAATGTCGAGGAGAAGTCGACCGGCGAACTGACGTTGTCGGCGGGCTTCTCCAGCCTTGAGCGCTTCATCTTCCAGGGATCGATCCGCCAGCGCAACTTCCGCGGCAAGGGCCAGGATCTGCGCCTGTCGGCCGATTATTCGAGCTATTCGAAGTCGGTCGAGCTCGGCTTTACCGAGCCCTATCTGTTCGACCAGAACGTCGCGCTCGGCGGCACGATCTTCCGCCGCGACTATAACTCGTTCAACTATCTCGGCACCGATCGCCGCACCACTTATCAGCAGGTGTCGACCGGCGGGCAGGTGGTGCTGGGCGTGCCGCTGACCGAATATTGGACGCTGTCGGGCCGCTATTCGCTGACGCACGATTCCGTGACGCTGGACGAGAATACGTTCTTCACCAGCGGCGTGTGCGATCCGCTGAAGGCCGGGCGTTATTTGTGCGAGGCGCTGGGCAAGCGCTGGACGTCGGCCGTCGGCCTGTCGCTGATCTATGACAGCCTGAACAGCCGTCTGCGTCCGACGCGCGGCCAGCGGCTGGTGCTGGGGACCGATTTTGCGGGTCTTGGCGGCGACGTGAAGTATCTGCGCGGCCGTTTCGACGCCGACAAATATTGGAACATCGGCAGCGGCTTCATTTTCTCCGCCGGGCTTGAGGGTGGCTATATCCACAGCCTCGAAGATGCTGCAGCGGGTGTCGACCCGGTCCGCATCACCGATCGCTTCTTCCTGGGCGAGCCGCAGTTCCGCGGCTTCGACATCCGTGGCGTCGGCCCGCGCATCCAGCGCGTCAGCTACACGGGCACCGTCGCTGGCGGGAATCAGGCGCTGATCACCAACGAAGACCAGATCTTCGATGATGCGATCGGTGGCCGGGCCTATTATCTCGGCAAGCTGGAGCTCGAGATCCCGCTGGGTGCGGGTGCGCGGGAAATGGGCATTCGTCCGTCGATCTTCTTCATGGCCGGCGCCAATTGGGGCGTGCGTGAGCCGAACAAGACGGCGACGTTTACCCAGGCAACCGACTCGTCCGGCAATCTGCTGTTCAATGCGGACGGTTCGCCGTCGCTGCTGCCGATCCAGACGCCCCAGTTCGATTCCGAGGGCCGCGCGCTGTACGCCGTGTCGCTCGGCGACTCGGTTGCGCCTGGCGCGCTGACGACCTGTAGCATCGGTTATTCGGAGACGGCTGGTGGCGCGTGCACCGGAACGTCGATCAACACGCGCTACAACCTGCAGACGGATCCGTTCATTGAGAACTTCCTGGGCAACTCGCCCAAACCGCGCCTGTCGGTCGGTATCGGCGTCAACTGGAATTCGCCGTTCGGCCCGCTGCGGCTCGACCTCGCCCATGCCTTCCTCACCCAGAAGGGTGACGACACCAAACTCTTCACATTCAACGTAGGGACTTCCTTCTAATGCGTAACACCAAAACCATTCTCGCCGCGATCGCGGTCGCGGGTGCCACTTTTGGCGCCGGCGCCGCCGCTGCGCAGGCGCTCGTCGACACCAAGGTCGCGATCGTCGATGTCGACCGGATCATGGCCAGCTGCACCGCCTGCACCGCGGCGTCGCAGCAGCTGCAGGCCCAGCGCGCGCAGCTTCAGCAGTTCGCGCAGCAGCAGGCGACCCCGCTGCAGACCGAAGAAACCGCGCTTCAGGCTGCGCTCAAGGCCGCCAATGGCAAGCCCGATGCCGCGCTGACCGCGCGTATCCAGGCCTTCCAGCAGCGCCAGCAGACCGCCCAGCAGCAGTTCAACGAGCGTCAGGCGACGTTCCAGCGCAACGTCCAATATGTGAACCAGCAGGTGGCACAGCGGATGGTGCCGGTGATCGAACAGATTTCGCAGCAGCGCGGCGCGCATATCGCGCTGGCCAAGGATGCGACGCTGTATTCGGCAACCAACATCGATATCACCGATGCAGTGCTGGCGGCGCTGAACCAGCAGCTGCCGAGCGTACAGACCGTGGCGCCGCCGCCGCAGCAGCCTGCCCAGCAGCCCGCACCGACCCAGCCGGCCCCCACCGGCCGGTGAGCGACGCCGCCGAAGGAAAGGCCGCCATCGGCCCGCTCGACGTGACGCGGGTGATGGCGGCGCTGCCGCATCGTTACCCGATGCTGCTCGTCGACCGGGTCGAGCAGCTGATCCCCGACGAGCGGATCGTCGCGATCAAGGCGGTGTCGATCAACGAAGAGTTCTTCCAGGGACATTTCCCGGGAAGGCCGATCATGCCCGGCGTCCTCCAGGTGGAGGCGCTGGCGCAGGCGGCGGGCGTGCTCGCGGTCGAAAGCCTGGGCCTCGCCGGGACAGGCAAGTTGGTCTATTTCATGTCGATCGACGGCGTGAAGTTCCGCAAGCCGGTCGAGCCGGGCGTGCTGCTGCGGCTCGAGGTCGCGTTCGTGCAGAAGCGTGCGCGCATCTGCAAGTTCGCGGGCAAGGCGTATCTGGGCGACGATCTGGCGACCGAGTGCGAGTTCACCGCGATGATCGCGGACCCGCCCAGCGCCTAGTTTGGCGCAGCGCCAGCGGGACGCTCCCGAAGTCCATTGCAAGACCGGCGCGGCTCTGTTAGGGGCCGCGCCTTCTTGTTGCCGGTCGGAAACCGGCGCGCAAACTCAAGGAACAGACACGTGAAGCCCGATACGCACCCCGATTATCACATGATCAAGGTCCAGATGACCGACGGCACCGTCTATGAGACGCGCTCGACCTGGGGCAAGGAAGGCGATCTGATGCAGCTGGAAATCGATCCGCTGGCGCACCCGGCATGGACCGGTGGCCGCGGCCAGATGCTCGATAGCGGCGGCCAGGTTGCGCGCTTCAACAAGCGTTTCGGTGGTCTCTCGCTCTCCAAGAAGTGAGCGGCGCGGGCCTTGTGCCCGGCTGAACCCGATCAAACGGCCCGTCCCGAAACCCCGGGGCGGGCCGTTTGCGTTCGGGCAAGTCGTTAACGCGACTTTAGCCATCGCGACCTAGGTTGCGTCTATGGTTTTCACCGGAAAGCGCAGTTTTACGGCAGAATTCGAACCGGCAGTGCTGGGCCGCCGGCGTGCGCCGCGTGCGCCGGTGTCACTGGACGCGAAGGTCGGCCGCGGGGGACTGGATCGCGCGCTGTGCAAGGTGGTCGACCTGTCCACCCATGGCGCCAAGATCGAGACTTATTCGGAGCTGCGCCGCGATTCGGTGATCTGGCTGACACTGCCGCATCTCGGCCATTGGGCGGCGCGCGTGGTGTGGTCGAACGATTTCGAGGCGGGCCTGGAATTCCAGATCCCGTTGAGCGAGGACGAGTTCGAGGCGCTGGTCGCCTGATCGTGCGGCCCGATCCACACATCGCATTTGGACTTGTCGGCGTTTCCGCTTAAGAGCGGGCAAACGCCGTGATCCACGCACTCGCCAACCCCACGCGCTTCCTGAAGATTGCGCGCCCGCTGACGCCCATCCTGTTCTGGAGCGGGCTGCTGCTGACGCTTGTCGGTGCCTGGGGCGGGCTGACGCAGACGCCGCCGGACTATCTGCAAAAGGAAAGCGTCCGTATTCTGTACATCCATGTGCCGAGCGCATGGCTGGGCATGGGGGGATGGAGCGCGCTGGCGATTGCATGCTTTGCCTATCTGGTGTGGCGACATCCGCTGGCGATGGTCGCAGCGCGGGCGACGGCGCCGGTGGGAGCGGTATTCGCCGCATTGTGCCTGATCACCGGATCGATCTGGGGGCGTCCGACCTGGGGCACCTGGTGGCAATGGGACGGGCGGCTGACGTCGATGCTGCTGCTGTTTTTCATCTATCTTGGATGGATCGCGCTGGAGCGCGCGGACCGTGAGCGGGGCGGGGACGGGCGCATCCCGGCGCTGTTCGGCATCGCCGGTACGGTGCTGTTGCCGATCATCCGTTATTCGGTGGTGTGGTGGAATACGCTGCACCAGGGACAGAGCCTGACGCTGACCAAGTCGACCATCGATGATTCGATGCTGTGGCCGTTGCTGCTGACACTGCCCGGCTTTTCACTGCTGTTCGGCGGGATCGTGCTGATGCGGATGCGTGCCGTGCTGGCGGAGCAGCGGGTCGAGGCGCGGATGCGGAGACTGGCTGCATGAACCACTGGCCGTTCATCATCGCCGCCTATGCGGCCGTGACCGCAGGCATTGGCGGCCTGTCGCTGCTGAGCTGGCGCGCGATGCGTAAGGCCGAGGCGGCTGCGGACGCATTGAGGGACCGGCGATGAAGGCAAAGCACCAGCGGCTGATCCTCGGCCTCCTTGCGCTCGCCGCGATCGGCGGGGCGAGCGGCTTGGCACTGTCGGCGCTGCGCGACGAGGCGGCGTTTTTCTATACGCCGAGCGATCTGGCGACCAAGACGCCCGAGCCGGGCAAGGCCGTGCGGCTGGGCGGCATGGTGCAGGTGGGCAGCATCAAGAAGCTGGCGGATGGCGTGACCATCACGTTCATCGTGGCCGACAATGGCGGGACGGTGCCGGTGCGCTTCACCGGCGTGGCGCCGGACCTGTTCAAGGAAAATTCCGGCGTGGTGGCCGAAGGCAAGTTCGAGGCGGACGGCAGCTTCACCGCCGACAATCTGCTCGCCAAGCATGACGAGCGCTACATGCCGCCCGAGATTGCCGACAAGATGCCGCCGCCGGGGAATATGACGCGATGATTGCCGAAGCCGGATTGGCGGCGCTGTGGTTCGCTGCGGCACTGGCGCTGCTCCAGCTGCTCGCGGCGGGGCTGGGGCTGCGGATGCAGGCGCGGACGTCGGGCGGCGAGCTGATCGCGGCGGTGCGCCCGGTGGCGATCGTGCAGGGGCTGCTCGCTGCTCTCTCGTTCGCTTTGCTGATCACCCTGTTCGTCCAGTCGGACATGTCGGTGCTGCTGGTCGCGCAGAACAGCCATTCGGCCAAGCCGATGCTGTACAAGGTCGCGGGGGCATGGGGGAACCATGAAGGCTCGATGCTGCTGTGGGTCACCGTGCTGGCACTGTCGGGCGGCGCGATTGCACTGCTGGAGCGGCAGCTCGACCGCGCGACGCTGACCGCGACATTGGGCGCGCAGGCGGCGATTGCGTTGGGCTTTTATGCCTTCCTTTTGATCGCATCGAACCCGTTCGCGCGGCTCGATCCGGCGGCGGTGGATGGGCTGGGGCTCAACCCGCTGTTGCAGGACCCCGGCCTCGCCTTTCATCCGCCGACTCTCTATTTCGGTTATGTCGGGCTGTCGGTCGCCTTTTCCTTTGCGGTCGGCGCGATGGTCACCGGGGTGGTCGGCCCGGCCTTTGCGCGGGCGATGCGACCCTGGGTGCTCGCGGCATGGGTGTTCCTGACGATCGGCATCACGGCGGGCAGCTATTGGGCCTATTATGAGCTGGGCTGGGGCGGCTGGTGGTTTTGGGACCCGGTTGAGAATGCCTCGCTGATGCCCTGGCTCGCCGCGACGGCGCTGCTCCATTCGGTCAATGTCCTCGCGGCGCGCGACGGGCTGCGCGCGTGGACGCTGATGCTGGCGGTGGTTGCGTTCTCGATGTCGATGCTTGGCACCTTCCTCGTCCGTTCGGGGATCCTGACCAGCGTGCATGCCTTCGCGGTCGATCCGACGCGCGGGTCGTTCATCCTCGTCCTGCTCGCGCTCTATATCGGCGGGGCACTGCTGCTGTTCGCGCTCCGGGCCGGAACGGTGCGGGCGGGGCAGGGCTTCGACCCGTTGAGCCGTGAGGGCGGGCTGGTGCTCAACAACCTGCTGCTTACCGTGATCCTTGGCATCGTGCTGATTGGGACGCTGTATCCGATCCTCGCGCAGGCGATGGGCGAGCAATTGTCGGTCGGGCCGCCGTTCTTCAACAAGACCGCTGGGCCGATCACGTTGGTGCTGGTCGCGGCGATGGCGGTTGGGCCGCTGCTCAAATGGCGGCGCGACGATGCCAATGCGCTGCTTTCCAAACTGACCGTCCCGGTCGCGGCGGCGATGCTTGGCATGGCAGCGACCTTCGTGCTGGCACCCGACACCGGATGGATGGAGATCGCGGCGCTGGGACTTGCGGCGGGTCTGACGGTGGCGAGCTTTGCACCGTTGTGGAAGCGCAATCTGCTGCGCACGCCCTTGTTCACCTGGGGCATGGTGGTCGCGCATTTCGGCGTCGCGGTGAGCCTGGCCGGGATGGCGGCGGACAGCGCGTTCACCAAGGAGCGACTGGTCGCGGCGGTCTATGGCCAGCCCTATCAAGTCGGGCCGTGGCGCGTGGTGCTGGACGGCGTCGGCCCCGCCATCGGCGACAATTGGTCGGCGGTCGAGGGGCGCGTGACCGCGCGCCGCGACGATGGTCCGGCGGTCCTGTTGCGGCCACAGCGCCGTTTCTATTCCTCGCCTCCCACCGACACGGCTGAGGCGGCGATCAAGACGCGCTGGAACGGCCAGCTCTATGCCGTGCTGGGTGAGCAAGATGCGCAAGGTCGCTGGCAGCTGCGGATGTGGTGGAAGCCGTTCGTCACCTTGATCTGGTTCGGCGGCGGGCTGATCGCGCTAGGCGGGGCGCTATCGCTGTTCGGGCGGCTGTTTCGCGAGCGACGCAACGCGCGTCGGCGGGAGGAGGCGGAATGAGCCGCTGGAAATTGTGGCTGCCCCTGCTCGGCTTTGCGGCGCTGATTGCGGTCGCGGTCTATGGCCTGCGCGGGACCGGTGAGGCGGTGGTCAAGTCGGCGCTGGTCGGCAAGCCGCTGCCCGAATTCGCCCTGCCGGCGATGGTGCAGGGCAAGCCGGGGTTGCGCCGCGCGGACCTTGCCACGGGCAAACCGCGCCTCCTCAATGTCTTCGCCAGCTGGTGCGTGCCGTGCATTGCCGAAGCGCCGCAGTTGATGCAGCTCAAGGCCGCCGGCGTGCAAATCGACGCGGTCGCCATCGCCGATACGCCGGAGGCGGTGGCGGCGTTCCTGGCGCGGCATGGAGATCCCTATGCGCGGATCGGCGACGACCGCCAGCGCGCGGTGCAAATCGGAATCGGCTCGTCCGGCGTGCCCGAGACCTTCGTGATCGACGGGCGGGGCCGGATCGCAATGCAGCATATCGGCGACATCCGTGAGGATGACGTGCCCAAGCTGCTCGCCGCGCTGGAGGCAGCGCGATGAGCATGCTGCTCGCCATGGCGCTGGCCGGGGCGGCTGCGCCCGTCGATCTCGGCTATAACCAGCTGCCCGATGCGCGGAAGGAGGCAGCGGCGACCGAACTGATGTTCGAGCTGCGTTGCCTGGTCTGCCAGGGGCAGTCGATCGCCGACAGCGACGTGTCGATGGCGGCGGACATGCGCCGCATCGTGCGCCAGAAGATCGCGGCGGGGGAGAAGCCCGATGCGGTGCGCGACTGGCTGATCGAACGCTATGGCAGCTATGTGAGCTATGATCCGCCGCTGAGCTGGGCGACCGCGCCGCTGTGGCTGGCGCCGTTATTGCTGCTGGCGTTCGGCCTGTGGATCGCGCGCGGCAGTTTTCGCAGGAGGCGCGGCTGATGGGATGGGTGATGCTTGCGCTGGTGGGCGCGGTGGCGTTCGGCCTGTTGGCGCTGTTCGGGGTACCCCGGACCTTGTGGAGCTTTGGGGCGGCGGCGCTGATGCTCGGCGCGACCGGCTATGCGTTGCAGGCGCGACCGGGCCTCTCGGGAGCGTCGGCTGCGGCAAGCCGCGCAGTTGAGGTCGATGCAGTCGGTGCCACAAAGATGCGCGAGCTGCGGTCCGCAATGTTTGGGCAGTTTACCGCGCTCGATTACGCATTTTACCCCGCCGATGCGCTGATCCGGTCGGGCAAGGCCGATACGGCGGCACATTTGATGCTGGGTGCCGTGCGCCAGACGCCGCAGGCCCCGGCGCTATGGACCTGGCTGGGCATGACCCTGGTCGAGGCGGATCAGGGGACGATGTCGCCGGCGGCGGGCCTGGCCTTTCGTCGCGGTGTTACGCTTGCCCCCAAACATCCTGGCCCTGCCTTTTTCTACGGCATGGCGCTGGCACGGGCCGGACAGCCCGAAGCGGCAATCCCGTGGCTCAGGCGCGCGCTTCGCCTGACCCCCGACGGCGCGAGCTACCGCCCCGATGTTCAGGGCGCGCTGATCCAGATCCAGATGCTGGCGGCGATGCGCGCCGCGGCGGCACAGCCACCTGCGCAATAGATTTAGCGCGCGGCTGCCTTTTGGGCCAGTTGCGCGTCGACCAGCTGAATCGCTTTTTGCACCGCAGCCTCGATCGAGAGGAAGCTGGTGTCGAGCACCGTCGCGTCGGCCGCCGCAACCAGCGGTGCCTCGGTCCGCTTGCTGTCGCGTTCGTCGCGGGCGCGGATATCGGCAAGCACGCGGTCGAGACTGACGGACGATCCACCCTTGCGCAGCTCGGCATGGCGGCGGCGGGCGCGGATCATGGGGGTCGCCTTGACGAATAATTTGGCGTCGGCGTCGGGCGCAATCACCGTGCCGATGTCGCGCCCGTCGAGGATCGCGCCAGCCGGTTGGGCGGCGAAGCGCTTCTGCCGCTGGAGCAGTGCCGAGCGCACCAGCGGATGCGCCGAGACGATCGACGCCGCTTGTCCGACCTCGTCGGTGCGCAGCCATTCGTCGGCAAGCAGCAGATCATCGAAGCTGGTCGCGGCAACCGCATCGGCTTCCTGCGCCGGATCGAGCTCGTCGCGCAGCACGGTGGCCGCGACGGCGCGATAGAGCAGGCCCGTGTCGAGATGCGGGAGCGCGTAGTGGCGGGCAAGGGCGCGGGCGATGGTGCCTTTACCGGATGCAGCGGGGCCGTCGACGGCAATGATCATGGCTGGTGGTCGGTCAGTCGGTCGAGGGTGGGGAAAAAGCCTGGGTAGCTGGTAGCGACCGGGCTGGCATCGTCGATCGTCACTGCGTTGTGCGCGCGCAGGCCAGCTACGGCCATGCTCATCGCGATACGGTGATCGAGTTTCGAGGCGATCTGTGCGCCGCCGGGGAGCAGCTCGCCGCCATTGCCGTGGATGGCGAGGCCGTCCTCAAACTCTTCGAGCCGAACGCCATTGGGTTCGAGCGCGGCAACCATCGCCGCGATTCGGTCCGATTCCTTGACGCGCAGCTCCTCCGCACCGCGCGCGACGGTGCGGCCGCTGGCAAAGGCGGCGGCGACGAACAACACGGGATATTCGTCGATCATGCTGGGGGCGAGGTCGGGCGGCACCTCGATCGCCGTCAGCGGCGCGTGGCGAACCTGGAGGTCGGCCACGGGCTCGCCACCCACTTCGCGTGCGTTGATCTCGGTGATGTCGGCGCCCATCATCCTGAGTGCGGTGATGATGCCGGTGCGGGTCGGGTTGAGGCCGACATTGGCGATGACGATGTCGGATCCCGGCACGATCGAGGCGGCGACCATCCAGAAGGCGGCGGACGACGGGTCGCCGGGAACGGTGATCTGCTGTGGCTTCAGCTCTGCCTCGCCGCGAATCGAGATGACCCGGGCCTGCGGCGTTTCCTCGACGGTGAGCTCTGCGCCGAAGCCGCGCAGCATCCGCTCGCTATGGTCTCGCGTCGGGATCGGTTCGATCACGCGGGTGATGCCCGGCGTATTCAGCCCGGCGAGCAGCACCGCCGACTTGACCTGCGCCGAGGCGACCGGGAGCGTGTAGTCGATCGGCACGGCCGGGCAGAGGCCGCGCATGGTGAGCGGCAGGCGTCCGCCGGGGCTGGCGGTGAAATCCGCCCCCATCGCCGACAAGGGATCGATCACGCGGCCCATCGGGCGCTTTGAAAGCGATGCGTCGCCGGTGAAGGTTGCGGTGATCGGATGGCTGGCGACCAAGCCCATCAGCAGACGGGTCGAGGTGCCGGAATTGCCCATCTCCAGCACCGTCTGCGGCTGGAGCAGCCCGCCGACGCCGACGCCGGCGACGTGCCACACGCCGGTTGCGTCGCGTTCGATCTGCGCCCCCATGGCGCGCATCGCGGCGGCGGTGGCGAGCACGTCTTCGCCCTCCAGCAGCCCCTCGATGCGGCTTTCGCCGACCGCAAGGCCGGCAAACATCAGCGAGCGGTGGCTGATCGACTTGTCGCCGGGAACGGTGACGGTGCCGCGCAACGGACCGCGGGCGGAAATGGCGAGGGGAAGGGGAGAATGTGCGCTCATTGGCGGCGGCTTTGACAGGGGGCTTGCGCTATGGCAAGGCGCCCGCCACTTCAGCGGGGACTAGTTTCCCGTCATCTCAGTAATTTTGAACGAAAAGGCATGGAACGCCACATGGTGAAGCCGGAATGGGGCACGAAGCGGAGCTGCCCGAAATGCGCGACGCGCTTTTACGATCTGACCAAGGATGAGCCGGTCACTTGCATCAGCTGCGGCTATGCCTGGGAGCCCGAGCCGATCCTGAAGTCGAAGCAGCCGCTGCCGTTCGAAGCGGTCAAGGCTGACATCGAGAAGGTGAAGAAGGACGACACGGATCTGGGTGACGAGGATCTGGACATCGACGAGGATGCAGAGGGCTCGCCCGACGATGACGTCGACCTGGGCGGCGACGACGATCTGGGCGTCGCCACCGCGGACGACGAAGAAGAAAGCTGAAACCCGCAAAAAGCGGTTGCACACCGCGCGATGGCTGCTAAAGGCCATCGCCTTCCCGGAACGGATGGGGCCGTAGCTCAGCTGGGAGAGCGCTGCAATGGCATTGCAGAGGTCAGGGGTTCGATCCCCCTCGGCTCCACCATCCCGTTGAGGAATAAGGCCGGAGCGCATTGCGCTGCCGGCCTTTTTCTT